>NZ_CP152391.1:0-723540 GCF_042604605.1 Pseudoalteromonas sp. M58 | reverse complement strand
GATTGAGGCTCATCACAAGGCTAGTTATTAGCATCAGAACCCTCCTTTTCGGTCGCTATTACAGCACCACGCGCCGTATTGGGTGAAAACTCGCCAAAAAATTCATAACGCCCAGGAGTTAACGGCCCAATATAAATAACGCTTTTGCGATTAGGGTAAAGTACTTTCTCTCGGTTGAGATCGAAACTGTCGAATTCTTCAGGCGTACTATCTTGATTTTCGATTAACAAGCGTACCTTTTTATTGGCCGGCACCACGATTTCTGCGGGATAAAACAAATGATCTTTAAGTACAATAAGATAGTCTTTACTGGCGGCGTTAAATGATAAAAATACGCAACAATATAAATAGGGGTGAATAAGTCGTTTAATCACATTTAGCTCCTGCAAAAACTACCTGTACTTTTAAGCCGCCCAAATCGCTGTCTGTTAAATTAATTTCAGCGCTATAAATAGCAATAATGTGCTGGACTATTGCCATGCCTAAGCCCGCACCTTGTTCACCCGAAGGATGTTGGTCACCGCCAACGCGATAAAAACGGTTAAATATCCGTTGTTTTTGATCGTCCGTCATACCTGGACCGCTGTCTTCTATTTGCCAAATACGCTGCCTGTGCATCTGCTTTAGGGTAATTTTTATTTGTCCGTTTGCAGGCGCGTACTTTATAGCATTACTCAGTAGGTTTGAAATCAACGTCACTAAGGTAAACTCATCACCGTTAATAGTAAAGTCATCTCCCTCAAGGCTAATAGTGTGATTTTTAGCCTCTATTTTTTCATATAGTTGGCTAACTACTTCTTGCGTGATCGCTAATAATGACTGTTCTTTAAACTGCTTTTGCCACTGCTCTGGCTGAGTACGCCCTAGTATTAGCATTTGCTCCACTATATTGGTGAGTCGATTAATACCTTGAGTCATGGCTTGTAATTCTTGGTTATCGCCTTGTTGGGCGGCCAAATTATGCACATTAATTTTTAAACTGCTCAGGGGTGTACGTAATTCATGGGCGGCATCTGAGGCAAAAAAACGCTCTCGTAAATAGGCCGTTTCTACGCGTTTAAATAAGTCGTTTAAGCGGCTGATCACTGGTTTTATTTCTTCATCCGTCACCTGCCAATTGATCGCTGTGAAATCATTTGCTTGGCGCAGGGCTAACTGTTTTGATAAACGGGTTAACGGTGCCAGTGCATATTTAACAAAAAAGCTAATAAATAGCGCAAGCAAAGGAACCGCCCATAACATGGGTAACATGGCTGATAAAATCACCGCCTCGGCAAGCTCAAACCGCTTAGCAATCGGCTCGGCAACAATAACGGTGCGTAAAGAAGTAGCAAAAACGAATACCCGCATTCGCTGCCCTGCAATATTAAGCGTTTGAAAACCTGCTTGATATTGGCTCAAATCAAGATTTAATTCGTCAGAACCGCTAAGTAGCTCACCACTTTGCCAAATTTGATACAGTAACTGGGCGCTTTCTTGCATTTTTGGCGCCATAGCGTTTATAGATAGAGGCTGTTGCATCAAGACTCCAGCCACCACTTTTAGCTCACTATCGAGTAATTGCTCACCATGGCTCATACTTTTTTGATAGCCTTTTACTAAAGCTAAAAAGCAGGTTAACACCATCATTGACAGTAAGATAAGTGTTAAACGCTTACGAATTGACATAGAGCATGGTTACCTTTGTAAATTCAAGTTTGTGCAATCTAGGGGTGTTTTAATCACGTGAGCTATCTCTTTCCCACAACATAGCCAATACCACGGAGAGTTTTAATAAAATCGCTGGGGAATTTTTTTCGTAGGTGATGAATATGCACCTCAATGGTGTTAGAGCCAACCTCTTCACCCCATTGATAGAGTTTATTTTCTAATTGCTGCTTAGATTGCACGCGACCTTGGTTTTCCAGTAACGCTTTTAGCAGCATGTACTCTTTTCGCGGCAGAGAAAGTAGCTCATCGTTAAGTGTGACACTGTGCGCTGACGTATCCATAGTAACATCACCACATTGTAATAAGCTCGACTGAGCTTGATTTACACGTCGGCTCGCTACGCGCAAACGAGCAAATAATTCGGCTGGTTCAAATGGCTTAGCTAAATAATCATCAGCCCCCATATCAAGCCCTTGCACTTTATCATCTATGCTACTGCGAGCGGTTAGTATCACCACCGGAATGACTTTTTTTTGTGCTTTTATGTGCTTTAAAATTTGCGAACCATCACCATCAGGTAAGCCTAGGTCAAGTATAACCAACTCTATTTCGCCACTGCCTAAACATTGCAACGCATGCTTAACCGTTGCGCTGTGTTCTACACTGTAGCCTTCTTGGCGCAATGAGCGGCAAAGCCCTTGCGCCACAAGATGATCATCTTCAACTAATAATAAATGCATTGTTTGTTTTGTTATCTCTTTAGTTTTTTATCAACTTTAGCTAATAATTGGCTAATTGCTTGCTGACGATATTTGTCCGCTTTAGCGCGAGTATCACGAATACCGGCCGCTTGTGCAACTAACAAATGGGCTTTGGCTTGCTTATATTCACGTTCGTCGTATAAAAACTCACCATACAAGTAATTAGTATCAATGCCTTTTTGATTAAAAGCGAGTGCTTGCTTAAAAAACTTATCGGCGGTGTCATCATCACCAAAGCCGATTGGCCACCCTGGTACTTTACTGTATAAGGTTGCCAGGCTGGCATACGCTGAGCCACCTAAAGCACTGTCGTCTATTTTAAGGGCTTGCTCTAATGATGCCTTTGCATCTTTGGCATAACCCAACGCCCCTAAGCCGCCTTTTGCACCCGCAAAACTTGCCAGCACAATGCCGTTCCATGTATAGCTATTTGCTGAATTAGGATAGTTTTCAATAAATTGAGCACTTTGCTCACTCAGTTGAGTAAAGGCTTTGATTTGTGCGTCATCTTTAAGCTCATAATTAGCGACCGCCCATTGCTGTTGAATAGCGAGTAAGTCGCTTTGTTCGTCTGCAAATACCGGCGATGAAAACACACTAACAATGCTTAAATAAGCTGCTAAAGTAAATTTTTTCATAATAAATCCTCTATTATTTAGGGTCTGCTGACCTTTCAAGGTTGAATTTGCAGCAGCCTGTTTGGTATTTAGGCAAGGCAGCGCCTATGTGGTGTGGTTATTCCCCATAAATTGGCGATAAAGCAGCATCAATGCCAAACAGGCGCTGCCCGAAGGGTTCTGCCTAGGGGCGATTTACTCTTTGTTGCTCGGTTTTTACTTAGCCCACTAGGTTACAAACCTCGCGCCGCGATTAAATCGCCCCTAGTTTGAACAAATTTCAATCCGCAAAGGTCAACAGACCCTAGTGAACAACTAGCCTAAAAAGCTTTTTATTTTAGGGAGTTGTTTAGCAATTGCGTTATCCACAATACGTGGAAAAACGCCATTGATACGTGCAAAAAGTTTCTCAGGAAAACCAATAAATCGTCTGGTTTTATTTGAGTTTAATAACGCAACTAACTCATCAGCCACCAACTGCGGAGAGTCCATTTGATTACCAAGCGCTTTGTTCATTGCCCGCGTTTGAGCATCATTAATGTCGGTATCAGTTGCTCTAGGTGCCAAATAAGTAACTCTAACGCCAGTGTCTGAAAGCTCTCGTGATAATGCTTCGCTAAAACCACGCAAACCAAATTTACTGGCACAATAAAGTGTTTGATATGGGTAACCTATGCTGCCAAAAGATGACCCAACATTAACTATGGTGCCTCTATTCGCTTGCAGCTGCTCTAAAAACAGTTGGCATAGTTTCATCGGGACGGCTAAATTAGTGCTCAGTAGATTATCAATTTGTTCACTACTACAACGACTTAAGCTTTGCATAACATTAATGCCTGCATTGTTTATAAGTAATTTAGCACCGCCCAATTTTTTGGCTTTAATTGCCAATGCCAGCATGTTTTCTGCAACGGTTAAATCTCCCACAAAAGTCATACTACCTGGGCACTGGCTACTTAGCGCATTTAGCGCATCGCCATTACGCCCTACTAATAGTAATTGCCAACCTTGTGCGTGCAGTGTTTTGGCAATCGCTTGGCCAATTCCCCCTGTGGCTCCTGTTAACACACATAAGCCGGTATTCATGCGTGTTGCTCTTGTGCTGATGCTTTAAAGAACGGCTCGTCATCTAAAGCGCGAAAAATATCACCGTACAAACGATAAAAACATTTTGCGCCATGTAAAATAGCTTGCTGATCGGCCTCATTAGTAATTTTGTTCATCAAGTTTTCAAAAAACTTTACGTGCTCTATATCAAGCGCACCATGAGAGGTTAAATAGCTAAATGCTTTTTTAGGTAAACCAACTGCATCAGCAATATTTGAAGCTGCGCCATCAGCCAGGGCAATTGAAGTCCCTTCGAGTACATGAACCATGCCAAAAAAGCTTAATGGATTTTTACGAGCGATACTGTCATACGCATACGAGACCATCATTTCGGTAGCAAATTGTGGCTTACTATGGCGCACACTTTCTTTATCAAAACCACACGCGGCAATATCGTTAAGCACCCATTCTTGATGGCCAATTTCCTCTTCAATGTATTCGGCTACGGCTTCACGTAACCATTCTTGTTCGTCGGTCAAACGGGCACCTAACGACATCATTAATGGCACAGTGTGTTTTACATGATGGTAGGCTTGCGCTAAAAATGACGCATACTCTTCAAGTGATGCTTGGCCTTTAAAAACGCGCTGTATAATTGGCGCAGCTAATAAGTACTCACGCTCGTTTTGAGTTTGTGCTTTTAATGTATTAAAAAAATCAGTCATGGATCACTTCTCCAAGTCGGTAAAATTGTTCAAAAATAAGGTTAAATTGCTGGCTAATAGCCTGGCGCTTAGGACGATTATTGGTCGTTAGAAACCCTTGCTGAACACTTAAAGGCTGAGCTAACCGATGCCACTTTTTAACTTGTGCATAATCGGGTAACTGTTGATTTATAAATTTCATATGCTCACTGAGTTGTTGATCACTCAACTCAGGGATTGCATAAATAATCGCGGTTAAAAAAGGTTTGCCCTCACCAAAAACAACGGCTTGTACAATCGCGCTTTGGCTCAATATTAATGACTCAGGCCATTCAGCACTCACATTACGGCCCATGCTGGTAATAATCAGGTTTTTAAGTCGCCCTTTTATGAAGAGCTTATTGCCATGCTGGGTCACTAAATCGCCTGTTGCATACCAGTTATTTGGGTTATGCGGCGCTTGATTTAAATACCCTAAAAATAGCTCACCCTTTATGTACAACTGGCCTTTTTCGATTTTGGTTTGTATGTGCGCTAGTACAGTGCCAGCACTCTTTAAATCATCATTTTTGGGCGTATTTAAACTTACGACAGATGCCGCCTCTGATAATCCATACCCCTGATAAACAGGTAAATTAAGCTCTCTGGCGGTGGCAATTAAAGCATCACTCACGAGCGCTCCGCCAACTGCAATAAACTGTAATGACTTTGGCGGCTGCCAACCTTGTTTTGCAAACGCAATTAAACACGTTAATAACTCAGGCACTAAAATAAGGGTGTTAGGTTTTACACTGTCAATTGCACTAATTAGTTTTTCAGGATTTTTTAACCCTGAGCCAACAAAACCCAATTCGTTTAACGGCATTAAATGTACACAACCGCCACTTAATAATGGTGCATAAATACCTGCAATATTTTCCAGTAATACAGGTAATGGTAGTAAACATAAGTGAGTTGGTTTACTTATACCTATTTGCTCACATAACGATTGTGCAACTTGCATTTGGCTATGAGTTGATAAACACACCCCTTTTGGCTCGCCTGTAGAGCCTGACGTGAAGGTGATTTTTTGCGTGCCCTCAAAGTAACTAATCGGTTCTTTAACGTTGAGCTGATAAATATATAAGGTGTAATGATCAAACAAAGTAATAGACAATGTATGCGCACCCAAAGAAAGCCTTGGCATATCACTTATAAACAGCTGTGCACCACACTGTGCCAACACATATTGCGTTTGTTGTTGACTAAAAAAATGGGCGATCGGTATAGCCACTTTATTAGCAACGCTGGTCGCAGCATCAAGTACCAACCATGCAGGTGTGTTATCAAGTTGAAATGCAATTGCATCAGCATCTGAATTTGCAAAAATTTCCGCTACTTTATTTATTTCTTGAAGCAGCTCAGCACCTGTGAACTGTTGTGTTTGATTCGCAAAATGCGCAACTACCGCCGGCTGAATAGCTAAATCATTTAAGCTATTTAACATACTCATACCGCCTCCAGCGCATTGATTAATGCCGTAATGCCATGTGTATTTTGTTGTTTAATATCAAGTAGCATTGGCGTATTAAGTACTTGTAGATGTGCTTGCTCTAAATTAACAATGCATACTGTAGGCTGGTTCGCGTAGTAACTTCCCCAGCTTTTTGGTTGCTCAACAACACTGCTGTTAGCCAATGCAATTTCATTACACGTTACCCCTAATAAACGCAATAAAGCACGTACATGTTTGGTGGCACAAAAAACCAAATTAGTAGCACCAATAGCTCTTAAAGCTTCATTAACAATAATAAAATGCGATAATGTGGCTTTTCTGTGTGTTGAATAGAGATTACCTAACTCAAACACTTTACTACGCTGTGTGCCCATTGGTAAAAACTGCTCAATGGGCGCTGCTAAATATTGTTCAATAAATAAAGGAGAAGTGGCGTTTCTAAGCCCTAAAGTGCAATGCCCTTGCTGAGTTTTATACTGACAGAGTAATGGCATAAATGAAGTTAGGCTGGCATTGTACGCAGCTAAAAAGCCTTGTTTTACTGTATCTTCAAGGCGCTGACGGTGTTCATCACATTCTCTGGCGCTCACAAACTGTGTGAACGACTGAAAAAGTATTGATGATGACTGTTGTTGTTGAGCTAATTGCATAAAAGCATCGCCTGTATTAAATCTATAGGTAGAATTTAATAGGCGAAACTTAAATAAAACTTAAGGTAAATTAATTTTTTAAAAAATTTAATTTAGACTGGCAATAACGGTTTTATTACGGCCCGTTTCTTTTGCATGATAGAGCGCTTTGTCAGCACATTTGTATACTTGATCAATATCATCACTGTGCTGCGGCCATGTAGCAATGCCGATGGAGACATTTATACAACCAACTTTGGCCATCGGTGTATTCGCCACTTCATTACGTAACCGCTCAGCAATAACAAACGCACTATCGCTATTTTCGTTCGGTAATATAAGTAAGAATTCCTCCCCACCAGTTCGCGCGACAATATCATCTTTGCGAGATACCTGCTTGATCACACACGTTAAAATTTTTAGTACCTCATCGCCCACATCATGGCCAAAGGTGTCATTAACCCGTTTAAAAAAGTCGATATCTATTTCTAGAACCGCAAAAGGGATCTGTTCTTGAATTAATTTATCTAACAATAAATACAAACCTCGCCGATTATGCGCACCAGTTAGCGGATCGGTGAGTGCATCTTGGCGTAATTGCCCCATTTTCGACTGCAGTATATTAACTCCTTCTAACATGGCTGCTTTAAGTTGCTGACTTTCAAAATACCAAGATTTAATACTTTTAAGATTCGCCACGTTTTGTTGATCAGTCGATAAATTTGCACTGTCAGCTAGTAACCTTAGGGGCTTAGCAATAAAATGCGCTAACACACCAATCAATACAAAAGTAATTAATACAATTGGTAGCATTCGCTTAAGCACCAGCCCTTGAAAAGTATCTAACGTGGCAAGTGTTGCCACCTCACTACGCTGGGCAACTACGCCCCAATTAGCAAGTTTAACGGGCGAATATCCAGCAAGCATAGACACGCCTTGGCTATTTAAAACCCGGGTGTATCCATCTTCGCTTTGCAAAACACGCTCTATTACTGGGTTATTAATGACTTGTTCGCCAATCCGCTCAGTCTCAGGATGATAAAGTAAGGTTTTATTATCAGCCACCACATAAAAGTATGCCCCGCCATCGTAACTATGCTGTTTTAATAAGGCGTTTAAAATGCTCTGTTGTTCTAAATAAAAGCTACCGCCAATATAGCCATAGTAGTTACCAATCTCGTCAAATAAAGGATAAGAAAGTACAACAATTAAGTTATTCGCAAGCGATACATAAGGACGACTAACCAATGGACGCTGTAGTTTAAAGGCTTGTTTAGAATGAGGTGAATTAACGGTTTTATTAATAATATTTAATGAAACAGGTGAGGCCGCTTTAACGACACCTTGCATGTTAATTGCTACCGAATTAAAGCTATGTGTTTGGTTTAAAAGGCGGTTGGTTTCAGCTTGGAGTAACTCAGTATTGGTAATGTCTTTAGCAATAATTTTGGCTGAAAACTCAAGTTGCTGCATCGCAGCTGCTAAAAAGTGATCGGTCGCCGAGGCAAGCTTACTAGCAAATACATGGTTACTTTTGAGAGTATCTTCTATTACCCGTTCTTTTTGTACTTGGTAACTAATGTATAAACCACTGAACAAAATAGCGGCTGTAGCAGTGATAGCTAACAACAGAATTAATTGCCTAAGTTTAAAAGTAAATGGTGATCGAAAACGCAACTTATTATCATCCTAAGCAAATAAAAACGACTGCTATGTACTACATATATCCTAAATATAATACAGAAATTAAACTAAGTAGCCTAATTTTTGTTATTTTTGGAATAATAAAATGACATTTATTATATATGTCGGGTTTTGCAGTTAAGCTCAATAATAGTTAAGCTGCATGCACTTTATTTTTATTTAGCCTTGAGGTGTGTGTTGCTAAATAAGTACCTGTTGTCGTCTTCTCTTTTTTTAATCGGATGTTTCATGCCAATAAAATCTTCTTTTGCCGATTCTGCGCTGTCGCTTGAACAGCAACTTGGGCAAAAACTTATGCTAGATTTACGCTACTTTTGTCACCAAGGCAGCAGTAAGCGCTGCAGAACAGCATTAACCGAGTTACCAGATACACTAGCCAAAGCGATTAGCCGTTATGATATTGGCGGGGTTATTTTATTTTCTGAAAACACCCAAAGTATTGAACAAATAATTAGCCTTAATCAGCAACTGCAACAAGCTGCGTCTCACTCTAAATCAGGCTTACCGCTTTTTATTTCAATTGACCAAGAAGGTGGACGCGTAGCACGACTGCCACGCGATGTGGCCACTTCGTTTACCGGTAACATGTCAATTGGCGCCACCTATCCAGAGCATGGCACTTATTTCGCCACCCAAACCGCGAATGTTCTTGCCTCGGAGCTTTCAGCATTGGGGATTAATGTAAATTACGCGCCAACCGTTGATGTAAACATGAACCCAGACAATCCGGTAATTAATGTCCGCTCTTTTAGTGAAAACCCAAATGATGTAGCAGTATTAGGTGCCGCACAAGTGAGTGAATTTGAAAAAAATGGCATTATTAGCGCACTAAAGCATTTTCCTGGGCATGGCGACACCAATGTAGATAGTCATACCGGCTTGCCTAAAGTGATGCATTCAAAAGAGGTGATTTACGCACAAGATTTAGCGCCCTTTAAACACATTATTGAGCAGCATAGTCCGGGCATGATAATGACCGCGCATATTCAGTATCCAGAGCTCGATAGCAGCACGTTGACTAATGTTGATGGCAAACAAATGATTAAGCCCGCGACAATGTCGCGTAAAATCATGACCGATATTCTACGTAAAGAACTTAACTATCAAGGTGTGGTGGTAACCGATGCACTTGATATGGCAGGTATTAGTCACTTTTTTAGTCCAACTCAAGCAATTATAAACACCTTTGCCGCTGGGGTTGATATTGCGCTTATGCCAATAGAGATTAGAACGCCAGATGACATTAAAAAGCTCGATGCCCTCATTGAGTCATTAGTCAGTGCGGTTAAATCAGAGCAACTAAACGCACAGGAAATTGCGCATTCAGCACAGCGTATTATCTCACTTAAAAGTAAATTTAAATTAAACGCTTCGCCTGATCCCATCAAAGCATTAGCCAATGCTAAGCACATTATTGGTAATAAAGCACATCGCGAATTAGAAGCGTCACTGGCATTAGCGGCGATCACCCAAATAAAAAATAACAACAACACCTTGCCACTTAAGCTTAATGCTGGCCAACACATTCATATTATTATGCCCGATACGCGTAAATGTATGGCCATACAACAAGCCATAACGGCGCTCAGCTCACACGCATTAGTTTTTAGCTGTAGCAGTTTACAAGGTTTTGACCCTGTTGATGCTCAGCGTAATATAAACCAAGCTGATATTATTATTGCCGGAAATGCCACGCCTAATCAAAGCGCGGTGGAAATTGGCGGGATGGATGATTTAGCCGATAACCCAGACTTTGCCCTCAATAACGCAGAGCAACCTAAAGCACTTGAATCATTACTTAAAATGGCTAACAAGCACCAAATACCCACCGTGTTTATTAGTTTGCGAGCCCCTTATGATATTGCGCAGTTTGGCGACTCTGCCGATGCAGTATTAGCTTCATATGCTTATAATATTGACGTAGACAAAAACGAGCATGTATCTGGGCCTGCGTTTACAGCACTTGCTAAAGTATTACTCGGTCAAGCCCCTGCTAAAGGCAGCTTACCGGTAACTATTAAACAATCAAAGAGCCACTAATATGAAACTCAATTGTGATTTAGGTGAAAGCTTTGGCGCGTGGAAAATGGGGCTTGATGATCAAGTAATGCCGCATATTGATATGGCAAACATTGCCTGTGGTTTTCATGCGGGCGATCCTAGTGTTATGGCCAATACGCTTAAGCTCGCTAAACAGCATAATGTTATGATTGGCGCTCACCCAAGCTACCCCGATAAACAAGGATTTGGCAGACGCTCAATGAACCTGAGTGTGGCCGAGCTCACTCAGTGTTTACACTACCAAATAGCTGCTCTTGATGGCATGGCAAAGGCACAAGGATTAACCCTTAGCTATGTTAAACCCCACGGGGCACTTTACAACGACATGATGAAACACCAGCCACTACTTAGTGCTGTGATGGGCGCGGTTGCCAGTTACCCTGCTGATCTAAAATTAATGATACTGGCCACGGCCGATGCTAAACACCACCATAAAATGGCACGTCATCTTGGACTAACGCTTGTTTTAGAAGCGTTCGCAGACAGGCTATATACAGATCAAGGGCACCTCGTAGCACGAAATATAGCAGGCAGTGTGCATGATAAAGCAGCATTATTGGCACAAGTTAAACAGCTTTTGGCCAGTAACAGTGTGACTACCCAGTCAGGAAAATCGTTAAAACTTAACGCCGATAGTATTTGTGTGCACGGTGATAACGCCCAAGGTGTTGCGCTTATTGAAGACATTAAGGCACTTTGCAGCGCAAGCGTATAACTTCCTCTAAGCTGTAAACCCCCTTTACAGCTTTTACTTTCTTTTATCACCTTCATTCATTGGTAGTTTTAAATACTGGCTTCGTCGCATCTGACTGTTAATTATCCCTCTCCTAACCTATAAATAGAGCAGTGATTTAAAACAGGGATAAATAATGAAAACGCTTTTAGCTATGAGTCTTATACTGGGCAGCAGTCAATTAGCTGTTGCCAATACCGATACATTACAACTTCAAGATATCTTCAATCTTGAATATGCCAACCAAATAGACATAACAGAAGACGGTAAAACCGTGTATTTTGTCCGCAACCGCATGGATATTAAAACCGACCGTAAAGTAGGCAATATTTGGTCTGTTGATTACAGCACAGGGCAACTACAACCATTAACTTCTGGCGTATATATGGATTACTCGCCAGTAGTCTCTCCTGACGGACAGCGACTTGCTTTCATATCAAACCGAGATGGTAGCAACCAAATATATATTAAATGGTTAAGAACAGGGGCTATCGCTAAGGTTAGTAATTTAACTAGCAACCCAAGCTCACTAACTTGGACTCCTGATTCAAACCAGCTGGTGTTTAGTATGTTTGTTCCAATGGCGGCGTCTGCGCCTGTCAGCTTACCTGGAAAACCAAAAGGTGCCACGTGGGCAGAGCCTGCTAAATATATTGACGATGTTTATTATCGTGCCGATGGAGGGGGTTATACTGAAAAAGGGTTTAGTCAATTATTTACACTTGATGCCAATGGCGGTAATGCTCAACAACTCACCAACGATAATTTTAATAATGGTGGTGAAGTCAGCTTTAGTAAAGACGGTAAAACATTGTATTTTTCTGCTAATCGCAATGAAAATAATGAATTGAAGCCCACTAACACTGAGGTATATCAACTCAATTTAGACTCGCTAGCCATTCTCCCTCTAACTGAGCGTAATGGGCCTGATCAACAACCTAAAGTGTCACCTGATGGCAAATACCTTGCCTATACAGGGTATGATGACAAGCGTACTAATTACGAAAACACCCAACTCTATATTCGCGATTTAAAAACAGGGAATACTCAAAGCCTAACCACCGATTTTGATAGAAGTGTTGGCCAAATTAAGTGGAGCGCGAACTCAAAAGGGCTTTATTTTAGCTATGCCGATGAAGGGCAAACTGCGCTGGCTTATCAACCTCGAAGTGGCAAACGCAAAGTGATTACCGAAAAAATAGGCAGTGTGGCGTTTGGTCGCCCTTATTCCGGTGGCGATTTCGATATTAGTGAAAATGGTCATGTTGCATTTACATTGGCCGATACCCAGCGCCCTGCTGATGTAGCCACAATAAAGCGTGGTAAAGCGCAGCGCTTAACCGATTTAAATTCTGATGCACTCGCAACCAAGCAACTCGCTGAGGTTGAAGAATTATGGCTTAAATCAAGCCACGATGAGCAGCCAATACAAGGCTGGGTTGCTTACCCACCGGGTTTTGATAAATCAAAAAAATACCCACTAGTGCTTGAAATTCATGGCGGCCCTGTCGCTAATTATGGCCCGCACTTTAGTGCCGAAGTACAACTATTTGCCGCTAGAGGGAACGTGGTTTTATACATGAACCCACGTGGTAGTGATTCATACGGTAAAGAGTTTGCGCAAACCATCCATCATAATTACCCAAACAATGATTACGATGATTTAATGACTGGGGTTGATGCACTCGTTGCAAAAGGGTTTATTGATGAATCTAAGTTATTTGTAACCGGTGGCTCTGGCGGCGGTGTATTAACTGCTTGGATTGTAGGTCATACAGATCGCTTTGCTGCAGCCGTGGTTGCCAAACCGGTGATAAATTGGATCAGCTTTGTACTCACTGCCGATTTTTATCCATTCTTTGCTGACTATTGGTTCCCAGGTAAACCATGGGATCATATTGAGCATTACATGAAACGCTCACCCATCAGTTATGTAGGTAATGTTAAAACCCCGACCATGTTACTTACGGGTGAGGCAGACTACCGTACGCCTATTTCAGAAACAGAGCAGTTTTATCAAGCCTTAAAATTGCAGGGGGTTGATACCGCGATGGTGCGTATTCCAAACGCTTCGCATGGTATTACTGCCCGTCCATCTAACTTAATGACAAAAGTGGCTTATATTCAATGGTGGTTTGATAAGCATTCGAAATAAAACGCAGAGTTATGAGTGACGAGCTATATAAGCTCGTTGCTCGAAGCTCACAAGTGTAAACCCCCTTTACAGCAATAATGTAAGTAACCCCTTACATACTCAAACTAAATATCGGACTTAGCTTCAGACTGAGTTGGTAAAAAATCGGTTTATAGAAGAAATAGTGCTGTGAGTTAGTAAAAAATCGGTTTGAGTCACTGTTTATAAGCCCTCAGTTAGTAAAAAAATGTTTTATAAGCTGCAGCAGTTAGTAAAAAATCGGTTTATTACTCTCTCGATACCTGCTTAAAACCTTTAAATTAATCGTTTAAGTGGTCAAATTGTGGGTTAGAAAGACAAATTCCCCTCTTTAATAATAAAAAATGGCCGTTATTAGCATGGTTAGTTAAAATCTGATCTGTATTAAGAGCAGCTAGTTAAATCGTGATCTGCTTTAACTCAGTTAGTTAAACTCTGATCTATATACGGCAAAAACAGTTAATTTATCGTGCTTATACGTGTTAAAGCGTAACCAGACTATCAAGCCCTACAGCCGAGCATAAACATCCTTTAAATTTTATTTACACTTTTAACCTGCATTGCATTGAAAAATCTCACTAACCAAATGGCTAGTAAAATACTGATCTATTAAATTTTGCCTTTATGCAAGCATAAAAAAAGGGCCTTGCGGCCCTTAAGTAACACTATCTAGTTGAATTAAAATTGGTTCATGGTGTTAGCTTCACCACCGGCTTTAAGTGCATTCTCACCTGAGAAGTACTCTTTGTGTGTATCACCAATGTTTGAGCCTGCAAGGTCTTGGTGTTTAACAGACGCTTGCTCACGACGGATTTCTTGACGCTGTACATCACGTACATAAGCCAGCATACCTAAGTCACCAAAGTAACCTTCAGATAGAATATCTGTGCTTAATGCTGCTGTGTGATACGTTGGTAACGTGATTAGGTGGTGGAAAATACCCGCTTCACGTGCACCATCGCGTTGGAAGTTTTGTACTAATAAGTCAGCGGCTGCTGCAAGCTCTGTTGCATCCATTTCTGGAGCCATAAGCGCTTTGTTATCATCAAGACTTGGGTAAGCGCTCAGGTCACGACCTTGTTCCTGCCATTCTTGGTATACTTGCTCACGGAACTTCAGCGTCCAGTTGAACGATGGTGAGTTGTTGTATACTAATTTAGCATCTGGTACTTGCTCTTTTACGCGATTAACGAGTTCAGCAATTTGTTTTACATGTGGTTTTTCTGTTTCAATCCACAGTAAATCAGCACCTGACTGTAGGCTCGTTACACAATCTAGTACTACACGGTCTTTTTCAGTGCCTTCGCGGAACTGGTATAAACCATTGTCTAGGCGTGTTGGCTTACAAAGCTGACCATTAAGCTTCATTGCTGTTTCGCCTTCATTTAAGTCATCAACACTGTTTACTGGGGTTGTTTCTAAAAATGCATTGTATTGGCTTGCTAAGTCACCTGGTTTTTTTGAAACCGGTACTTTTTGCGTAAGGCTTGCACCTAGTGAATCGGTACGCGCAACGATAATACCGTTATCAATACCTAGCTCTAGGAACGCGTAACGCACTGCGTTAATTTTTGCTAAAAAGTCTTCATGTGGAACCGTCACTTTACCTGCTTGGTGACCACATTGCTTAGCATCTGATACTTGGTTTTCGATCTGGATAGCACATGCACCCGCTTCAATCATCTTTTTAGCTAGCAGGTAAGTTGCTTCTTCGTTACCAAAACCGGCATCAATGTCAGCAATAATTGGTACAACGTGCGTTTCAAAGTTATCAATTTTGTTAAGTACTGCTTGAACGTCGCCGCCGTTTGCTTTTGCGTCGTCTAATTCGTTAAATAAGTGGTCAAGTTCACGTGCATCCGCTTGCTTTAAGAAGGTATAGATTTCTTCGATAAGTGCCGGTACTGATGTTTTCTCATGCATACTTTGATCTGGAAGAGGACCAAACTCAGAGCGAAGCGCTGCAACCATCCAACCGCTTAGATATACGTAACTGCGCTTAGTTGTTTTTTGATGGCGCTTAATTGCCATCATCATTTGTTGCGCAGTAAAACCATGCCAACAACCTAAAGACTGTGTGTACTGGCTTGTATCTTTATCGTATGCAGCCATGTCTTCACGCATGATGTCTGCTGTAAATTGTGCAATATCAACACCAGAGCGAAAACGATTTTGTAAACGCATACGTGTTGCGTATTCAGGATTAATTGTTTTCCATGCACTGCCCTGTGATTGGCATAATGTTGCTAGTGTATCTGTTTCGCCTTGATATGTTGTCATAATAAAGTCCTTCGAACGGGTATTAATATTTATTGTTGAGAGAGTGACTACATCACGTTAGCTCTGTAGCGCTTAATTAAACATTAGGCTTATTTTTTAGATTTAGTAAATTTATAGTTTTTATTGTGGCTATACATATAGTGAATGACTAAAAAGCATTCAAAGCCACTTTTTTGCGATATGGTAGGTGTACGCATATAAAAAATTGCACACTGTCGGACCGTTTAAGGATATTAATTATGAGCCACACTCTCACCCATTCAGGACTCAGCGTTGATAAGCAACTTGCTGAATTTGTTAAAAAACAATTATTACCTGGTACCCATCTTGATGAACACCAGTTTTGGAAAAGCTTTGCCAACATAGTGCAAACACTTACACCATTGAACAAGTCACTACTGGCTAAGCGTGAACAGCTACAAAAGCAAATTGATGACTACCACCTTGCAAATAAAAATGCTGACCAAGCTCAGTATCAAGCGTTTTTAAAAGATATTGGCTACCTAGTTGATGAGCCTGAAAACTTTAGTATTGAAACTCAAAATGTAGAGCCAGAAATAGCGCTGACTGCAGGGCCACAACTAGTGGTGCCGGTTAGTAATGCACGCTTTGCGCTTAATGCAGCTAATGCTCGTTGGGGGTCGTTGTACGATGCTTTATATGGAACCGATGTATTAAGCGAAGACGACGGCGCCGAAAAAGGCAGCCAATACAACCCTGTTCGTGGCTTTAAAGTAATGGCTTACGCAAGGCAGTTTTTAGACAAAGCATTACCGCTTGAAAATGGCTCGCACATTGAAAGTACAAATTATTCTATTGTTGACGGCGCCCTTGCTATTACCCTGCGCGACAGTTCGCACACCACACTTAAAAACCCTGAGCAACTGATTGGCTATCAAGGTGAAGCACAAAACCCGAGTGTTATTTTACTTAAAAACAATGGATTGCATATTGAGCTGCAAATAGACCATCACCACCCTATTGGTCAAGCTGATAAAGCAGGGTTAAAAGATGTGGTGCTAGAAGCCGCACTAACAACCATTATGGACTGTGAAGACTCGGTTGCCGCAGTGGATGCAGAAGATAAAGTACAAGTTTACAAAAACTGGCTTGGTTTAATGCAAGGCAACTTGGTTGAAACGTTTAGAAAAGGCGACAAAATGGTCGACCGCACGTTACAAGCTGACCGACAATATACAGGTCTTGATGGCCAAAAACTGACCCTCAAAGGGCGCAGTATGATGTTTGTGCGTAACGTGGGACATTTAATGACAAATCCAGCCATTACCGATGTAAGCGGCAATGATGTGTTTGAAGGCATTATGGATGCCATGTTCACCGCAACAGCTGCTTTGCACGATTTAAACACTAAAAACACGATTAAAAATTCAACCGCGCAAAGTATTAATATTGTAAAACCGAAAATGCACGGCCCTGATGAAGTCGCCTTTGCTAATACTTTATTTGGTATGGTTGAAGAGGCACTGAGCTTGCCTAAGAACACCCTTAAAATGGGTATTATGGATGAAGAACGTCGAACATCAGCCAACTTAAAAGCATGTATTTATGCAGCAAAAGAGCGTGTTGTGTTTATTAACACTGGCTTTTTAGACCGCACTGGCGATGAAATTCATACCTCAATGCAAGCGGGTGTTGTGCTGCCGAAAGCGGCTATTAAAGCACAGCCTTGGATCAGCGCTTACGAAGATCGCAACGTTGATATTGGCCTAGCCTGTGGCTTAAGCCATAAAGCGCAAATTGGTAAAGGTATGTGGGCAATGCCAGATAAAATGGCGATGATGATGGAGCAAAAAATAGCGCACCCTCAATCTGGCGCAAATACCGCTTGGGTGCCCTCCCCTACTGCCGCCACATTACACGCAATGCATTATCATGATGTTGATGTATTTAGCCTGCAGCAAAGCATTGCCACGCGTCAAATAGCAAGCCTAGAGAGCTTACTTACACCGCCGCTCATGCCAAACCCTGAAAAGCTATCAAAAGAAGATATTCAAAGCGAGCTTGAAAACAACGCGCAAGGTATTTTAGGCTACGTAGTACGTTGGATTGACCAAGGAATAGGCTGCTCTAAAGTGCCTGACATTAATCATATTGGTTTAATGGAAGACAGAGCCACCTTACGTATTTCAAGCCAACATATCGCCAACTGGCTACATCATGGTGTATGTAGCAAAGAGCAAGTACAAAAAGTGATGGCAAAAATGGCTAAGGTTGTTGATGGCCAAAACGAGCATGACAGCCTTTACACGCCAATGGCAACTAATGAGCAGACATTAGCTAAAAGTATTGCGTATCAAGCGGCTTTAGCACTGGTATTTGAAGGGGTTAGCCAACCGAGCGGTTACACAGAGCCGCTACTACACAGCTACCGCTTGAAATATAAAGCACAGCACTAACTTAAAACTTAACCTAAAAAACAAAAATCAGCTTTAATAAGCTGATTTTTTTTATAACGCTAGTGAATAATCACTATTCAAATCACTACGAATTAATTTTTAATAGTCGCGTTATGATAGACATTTTGTACGTCATCGCAATCTTCAAGCATATTGATAAATTTATCAAAGTTGGCAATAACTTCTTCATCAGTGATTTCAACATGTACTTGTGGCACAAAGGTAATTTCATCAACCTCAAAGTTAATGCCTTCAAATGCCTCTTCCAGTGCCGTTTTAGCTTTAAAATACTCAGTATGCGGTGCAAACACCGATACCTTGCCATCTTCGGCTTCTACATCGGTTACATCAACGTCAGCCATCATGAGGGCTTCTAACACAACTTCGTCGTCATCGCCCGCAAATCCTAAAACAGCAAGGTGATCAAACATATGTGCAACACACCCAGGCGTACCTATTTTTGAATCTGTTTTAGTAAACGGTAAACGTACATCTTTAATTGTGCGGTTTGGGTTGTCGGTTAAACAGTCAACAATCACCATACAATTACCAGGGCCGTAACCCTCGTAACGGGCTGAAGAGTAATCTTCCCCTGCCCCGCCGGCTGCTTTTTCAATTGCTTTTTCGATTACGTGCGCAGGAACTTGGTCTTTTTTTGCTTTTTCAATTAAGCGGCGCAATGTTTGATTTACATCGGGATCGGGTTCACCACTTTTGGCTGCAACGTAAATTTCTTTACCGTACTTCGAATTTACTTTAGTTTTTGCGTTGGCTGTTTTAGCCATCGAACTTTTGCGGACTTCAAATGCTCTGCCCATCTTGTGCCTCTATTGAATACATTTGGTTTGCGATATTTTACCAATTCAAACCGTATTGGGCTAGTGGTTCAATATGCTATGCTGTGCAAAAGCAGCTGGGTATTATTTAAATAATACCCATTATGTCATTAAATAAATAAAACAAAGCTCAATTTAACATAACTCAACTTTTTCAGCGTAACTTTCAACTAACGACACCAACTCATCAAATGCATGAATAACAAAATCGGCTTGTTCGGCATACCCGGGGGTCACATCAGGTGCATACAAACAGGCACGCATATTAGCATTGTGCGCCGCTTGTATGTCGTATAAATAATCACCAACATAAATCACATTATCAACCGGCATTTCCCATTGAGTTGCAACCGTTAATAAAGCGCTCGGATCGGGTTTTGCTGGTGCGTCTGTTCGGGTGAGTACTGTTTCTATTGGTAGCGGGTTATTCTGTAACTTTAATGTCGCCGCCTTATCAAAATTACGTGTAACAATGGCCATAGGTATGTTTTTAGCTTGTAGCGCTTTAACAGCCTCTACAACGCCAGGTAGAAGCTTAGCCGATTGTGCATCTAACAACTCATGCTGATGCACTATATTCATTGCTTCTTCACGCATATAGGGGGAAGGCAGTTGTTCTATGTAATCGAGTAAGTCTTGCTCTGCAGGGCAACCTACTTGGGCTTTTATCAATGAAAAGTTTAATTCTGAAGATACTAAAGTTCCGTCTAAATCAAAAATAACACCTTTGATTGCCTCAATTTGCGTTTTCATTTCATTCCTTGCGCTAAATAATTAGCTCAGTATGCTAGGTTTGGCTTAGGTTATCTAAACCTTTAATAAAAAGTATATCAATAAACATATAAAAAACAGCTCAGTCCATTGAAATTTAATTATAGCTCATTTGATAACGTAATAGTTTGGGTTTGTATAACTGGTATAGTAAAGACTTTACGATGCAATTAATTAACTCGATCAGCTATAAAGGAAAGTGCGCACCCTCTAAAGGTGCGCAATAATAGTGGTTATTTCGGCTCAAATTTCGCTTCAAGCCAGGTATCGTCTTGGCTAAAGTTTAAGGTTTTTATCTGTCCTCGCCCTTCAACATTCACCATATTCACTTGTGCAGGCCACAAATCACGCAGTGCACCATGACTCATTCTAATGCCCTCAATCTCATCGGGAATAGCAGCTTCTTGGTACACCCAAAAAAACTTACCATCCACTTGTGCACCTACATAATTAAGAGTGAGGGGCTCACCGCTCAAGGTTTGTAAGGCAACATGAGATTCAACATACTTGGCAAAGCGTTTTTGGTCACGCTTGTTACTCATAATATCCACTTTGCCTTTAAACAAGTTACCAACAGCATGCTCTGTGTCATGTAAATAAAAACGATGCATCAATTCAATATTGTGCGTACGCTGATTAAATAACACCGTTGTAACGGATGATTTTAATTGATGCGCCATACTTGGCGCAGCAATTAAAAAACAAACAATAATAAGCAAAAAACGCATTATTATTGATCCTCGTCGTTATTTTTTTCGTCTTTTGGCTCGTCTTTTTTCAGCTCTGTTTTGATATCTTGCATAATATCGCGGCTTACTTTTGCCTTACTCTTTTCACGTTTATACACTTCAATACGCGAAGGAATAATACGACGTGGGTAGTGGTTATTTTCTACATCAACATCCGCTGTTTCCCAGCCTGGATCAACCGTTACTGAGGTAAGCGGTTTGTTTTTGTCGGTAATAATCAGCTTTTGTACGTTTTTGTGATTACGACGCCAAATTTCTGCAGGAATATAACGTTCCTCTTTAGTGCCATCTTCATACGTTAGCTCTAAAAGGATTGGCATCACTAAGCCACCGAGGTTTGAAAACTCCATCACGTAGTAGTTTTTGTCTTCTTCAAGCGCGCGATCAAGTGTTTTACGCTCCCACGGCTTTAAGCCTTTTAAAAACTTATTGTACGTATTACGCTCTTTGTTTGTAACGGTAAAGCGATCGTTTTCGTCATAAAAGTCTGTCACATCTGGATTTTGTTCAACCCACGTTTTTTTACCTTCAGCGCGATTACGCTCAACAAATAATGAACTTGGCTTATCAGCTTCAATATCACGTAAACGTTTAAAGTCAATATCTGGATTTTTGGTGTCTAAACGTAATTGATATACTTTATCAAGCGAGATATCAACATGGTCTGTGGTGTAGAACCAACCACGCCAAAACCAATCTAAATCAACACCTGAGGCTTCTTCCATAGTACGGAAAAAATCAGCGGGAGTAGGGCGTTTATACTTCCAGCGCTGAGCGTACTCTTTAAAGGCAAAATCAAATAATTCACGCCCTAAAATCACTTCACGTAAAATATTTAATGCCGCAGCAGGTTTAGTATAGGCATTAGGGCCTAAACGTAGCACGCTGTCTGATTGCGTCATGATAGGCACTTGAGTCTCTGACTTCATGTAAGCAACAATGTCACGTGGTTCAACGCCCCATGGAATGGTTGGATCCCATTCACGCCCAGCAACACCGTCTAAAAAGCTATTTAAGCCTTCATCCATCCAAGTCCATTGGCGCTCATCTGAATTTACAATCATTGGGAAGTAGATATGACCTACCTCATGAATAACAACACCAATTAAAAAGCGTTTTTCTGCTTGAGAGTAAGTGCGTGTACCATCGTCTTGTAAATCTGTACGTGGGCCATTAAAAGTGATCATTGGGTATTCCATACCCCCTACAGGGCCATTAACTGACTGCGCAGTTGGGTATGGGTAATCAAATGAATACTGTGAATACACTTCCATCGTGTGTACAACCGCTTCAGTTGAGTATTTCTTCCATAAGTCGCCACCTTCTTTAGGGAAGAACGACATCGCCATAACGAGTGGTTGTTCATCACCACCTTGCTGGTAACCTTTAGCATCCCACATAAATTTACGTGATGATGCCCAAGCAAAGTCACGAACATTTTCTGCTTTAAAATGCCATGTTTTTGTTTTGTCTGTACCGGCTTTTTCGTTTTCGAGCGCTTCTTCTTCGGTAACAACAAACACAGGGCGTTTTGCTGTTTCAGCTTCTTTTAAACGCTTGCGCTGAGTGCTGGTCAATACCGAGCTTGGGTTATCAAGCTTACCAGTTGCCGATACAATATGATCCGCAGGAACCGTAATTTCAACATCGTAGTCACCAAACTCTAAAGTGAACTCACCACTGCCTAAAAACGGTTTGTTTGTCCATGCTTCGTAATCGGTGTAAGCCGCTAAGCGAGGAAACCACTGTGCAACTAAGAAAATATCGTTACCGTCTTCTTCAAAATGCTCGTAACCTGCACGTGCGCCTACCGCGTCTTCTTCAACGAGGTTAAACGCAAAGTCCATACTAAACTCAACATCTTTACCGGGTTTAAGTGGCGTATTTAAATCAATGCGCATTAAGGTATCAACCACAGTCACGCGCAGCGCTTTACCATCTTCATCTTTAACATTGCTGATGGTGTAACCCAGTTCATTATCGTCCATAAATTGCTGACGACGTAAATCACCTAAGCTTAACTTAGCTGGTTTTGCATCTGGTTCGTTTTGTAGGGTACTTTTAAATGTTTGCGTGGTTTCTGCAATTGAGTCATTTTTAAAAATATTTTGATCAAGCTGAAGCCATAAATACTTTAATGTATGCGGGGAGTTATTTTTATATTCAATTGTTTGACTCCCCGTTAAGCGACGCTTTTGCTCATCAAGCTTTACATCAATATCGTAATCAACGCGTTGCTGCCAATAATTTTCAGCAGGGGCACCAGCTGCACTGCGGTAAACGTTAGGCGTAGGTAAAGCTTCATCTAGTTGACGAAACTTATCAACATAGCTGCCTTTAGTTTGCTCAACAGATGAGGCAAGCACAGAGCTTGCCATTGCCAAAGGCAATACAAACGCGCTCAGTGTAAATAAATTTTTCTTCATTGTTAATCCTGATCGATTTTAGTAACGCTACTGTGACAAATTTACAGCTTAGCTTCAATAAAATAGCGATAAAACCCTGCTTTTATAGGGTGATATTCCCCACCTTTTTGTAAATACAATAAATAGCGTTTTATACAACAAAAAAGAACGGACATTTCGTCAGAAATTGAATAAAAAAACAAAGGCAATTAATACGCCAAACAAAACTGTAAAGGGGGTTTACAAAATAGACTGGCTATCACTAAAAGTAGAGATAAAAGCAAAAAACACAGCTATTTTCATTAAAAAAGCTAAATAACGCAGTTTTAGGTTGATCTTTACTATGGTTTGTAATTAGAATCGCCCACTTTTTTAATTTGAGAGCATTTTTTTAGCGTTTCTCTCAAATATTTTTTGTTCTAACTAGTCGTAACAAGTGTGGTGAGTTTATGGATTTTTATGTCCTAAAAAAGCAGCAAAAACTAATTGCAATACCAGCAGACGTGCAAAATTGTAAGCAGTATATAAACTCAGGCTACCTGTATATTGATAAAGTCGCTGCTTGTAATGAAACTAATGCACTGCAAGTATTACAAGCTAAAAAAGCCAAAGCATTAAAGTGGCCTTTAACAATCGCGCTCGCTGCTTTGCCCGTTATTTTTATAGCTTGGTATACTTTAACCTAAAGCGATACTTGCATCTTTAATTGCCTTGGGTATATTGGCGCTCTTATGGTTTTTTAAGAGCGCAAAATGAAAGTTCTTCACACTTCAGACTGGCACCTAGGTCAGCAATTTTATGAACATGATCGCCGTCATGAACACCATGCTTTTTTCTCTTGGCTGTTAACCACCCTCGTTAACCAACAAATCGATTTATTGCTTGTTGCAGGTGACATTTATCATACTGCCACACCAAGTGCTAACGCCGAAAACCAACTCTATCAATTTATAAAAAACGCCAAAGCCCAGTGCCCACAATTACACGTTGTTATTATTGCGGGTAATCATGACTCCGCTAATCGTATTTTGGCTGCACAGCCCTTATTAGCCCAGTTTGATACTCATGTGGTAGGGCGGTTTGATCCTGCTAAACCCAGTGAGGTTGTAATAACGATTAATAACGATGATAAACGCGCTGTGGTACTCGCTATGCCTTTTTTACGCACCAGTGACATAAGCACGCTTAGCCAAACCGAAGATGGCCCTAGTTACGCACAGGGCGTTGCAAAAGCCTATGAACTTGCTCTTGAACATGCGCTAACACTTAACGCTGAAAATACGCCTTTAATTGTTATGGGTCATTTGCATGCAAAAGGCGGTAATATTTCCGGTGACTCTGAACGTAATTTGGTCATTGGCGGTGAAGAAGCTATTTCAGCGTTGGTATTTGGTAAGCATGCGAATTACGTCGCACTAGGGCACTTACATAAAGCGCAACTAGTGGCTAAAAATGAGCAAATACGTTATAGCGGCACACCTATTCCAATGTCGTTTTCAGAGAGAAAGTATACCCATCAAGTAAATGTGGTTGAATTTAGCGCGCAAAAAAACCAACCGTTAAACACCACTGTAAACCCCCTTTACATTCCGCGCTTAGCAGAAGTGATTGTACTTCCTGAAGGAGAATGTGTGCCTTTAGCGCAGCTGTGTGAGCAAATAAAAGCACTCGATACAGAGCAATACGACATTGCTCCCTACTTACGAGTAAAACTTAAATCAAGTGATATCGATACCACCTTTCGAGAACAAATTGAGCAAGCACTTAAAGGCAAGCAGGTTAACTTTTGTGGTATAGAGCGAGTACGCGATCAGCAAGTGAATAATTCCTCAGAAACGGTATTTGAGGATTTAAGCTTTGTAGAAATACTCAACCCAATTAATTTGCTAGAACAAGCCTTTAATAACGACAAAGATATGGCCGGAGAAACCGTACCCAGTGAATTAAAAGCGCTATTAACCGACGTTATTGATGAACTTGAACAGGAGCAGCTACTATGAAAATAACCGCCGTACGTATTCATAACTTAGCCTCCATTGCTGATGCCGAAATCGACTTTTTAGCATCACCACTCAAAGACGCAGGTTTATTTGCTATTACAGGTGACACTGGCGCAGGAAAAAGCACCGTACTTGATGCCATTTGTTTAGCGCTTTATACGAAAACTGCCCGTTTAAAAGGCGATAAAGGCAACCTAATTGATTTTAACGGCGATAACATAAAGCTTAACGATGCCCGTAATTTATTGCGCCGTGGAAAATGGGAAGGCTATGCGGAAGTAGACTTTAGCGGCCAAGATCAACAACTTTATAGAGCACGCTACAGCATTCAACGCACGCATAAAAAAGTAACCGGCAAACTAAAAGTGGCCGAACATACTTTACATAGCCTACCCGATGAAACCTTAATTGCTGACAAAAGTGGCACCTTAAAAGCCATAGAAAATAAAATAGGTTTAACCTTTGAGCAATTCTCGCGTGCGGTGCTACTAGCACAACATGAGTTTGCCGCCTTTTTAAAAGCCACTGGAGATGAGCGCGCGCAGCTTTTAGAGTGCCTGACTGGCACCGATAAATTTAGTCGAATAGGGCAGCGTATATTTGAGCGCAACAAAGCTATTAAAGATAAATTTGAATTACTAACGGCAAGTTTAGCCAGTTATACGTTATTGTCTGACGATGAGCTGAGTGAAAAACAACAAACGCTGGCTGATTTAAAACAACAAATTGAACACACTAATACAACTTTAGCAACGACAGAGCAAGGCGTTAATTGGTATAAGCAAGCACATAGCTTGGAGCTGACATTAAAAAATGCTCAGCAAAACGAGCAACAAGCACATGCCGTACTCAATGCTGTTAAAGCGCAAACGGAGCAAGCGAAACAAGCGCAAAGTGCGCTTGAAATTAAAGATAACCGCCAGCGCTGTGAAAGCTTAACAGCGCAAAATAGCCAGTTAAATACACAAATAAAACAATTAAACGAGCTTGATCACAACGCGCAGATCACCGAGCAAGCAGGTAACGTTAAAAAACAGCAAAACGAATTAGATACAGCAAAACAACAAAAGCTAACGGCAGAGCCTCTGATTGCAAAAGCACGAGAGCTCGACAGCCAATTAGCAATATATAACCAAACGATAAAAAGTCTGACTCAACAAAGCACCAAAGAGCAGCAACAATTAAGTGATTTACAACAGCAGCTACAACAAAACAAAATAAGTGCAGAGCAAGCCACAACTCAAATCACAGGGCATCAGCACTGGTTGAACGAGCAGAGTCAATTAAAGCCATTGGCAACTGATTGGAACTATTTTCATCATAGTTTTAAGCAGTTTTTTAATACTCAGACACAACTAAAAACAACCCAGCAGCAAGCTCAGGCTCACGCAGAGCAACAAACAATACTCACAGCAAAACTTAGCGAGCAAAATAAACAACTCGAACAAGCAGAGCAAACGCTTACAACGCAGCAGCAAAGCCTAAATAAGCTAAACCAGCAGCACGCTCAATTTAACATTGAACAATGCGACAGTAAGCTTAAAAACATTGATTATTTAAAAGATCAGCGCACACGCTATAAGCAGTTTAACCAAGAATTAAAACACACGGTGCAACAGCAACGTGATGTGGCAGAAAAGCTCAGCCACAGTGAACACACTAAAACTACGCTGCTTACGCATTTAACCAGCAAAGAGCAGGCACTTAAACACGCAGAGCAAGCGCTTAATCAAGCGAGGCTTCGTGCCAGTGAGCATGTTGAGCATTTACGCGCACAACTGGTTCCAAATGAGTCGTGTGCCGTTTGTGGGGCTACAGAGCACCCGTTCGCGAGCAATCAAAGCCAACCTTTTACAAACTTAATAACCGACTTTGAAAATGCATATAATAACGAAAAGCAGCAACACCAAGATGCTCAAACACAGCTTCATCAGCACCAAACACAACACGCGGTTTTGGTGGCAGAGCATGCTCAGTACAGCCAAGCCATTAGTGATGCACAAGCCAAAATGCTGGAAATTAAAAATACCATGCAAGCGGCTAAAACCGAGCTTAATGAGTTAACAGTTGAGCAGCTTGATGAAACTTATAAGCAATTAAGTGAACAAAAAACACAGTATTTTTCGGCGCAAAAACAGCTCAGTAATTTGCAAGAAACTGTTAACCAGCTGCAAAGCACAGTTAAAAAAGAACAAGCGACACAGCAACAATTAAATACACAGCATGTTGAGCTGAGCAATCAGCAATCTCAGCTTAATAACAAATGCGATGAACTAGCAACTCAAAGCGAAGCGCTTATAAAAGAGCTCAATTTACATTTTGAACACAGTGATTTTTGGCACGCATTGCAAGCAGACTCGTTACCGCTTAGCGATTTAGCTCAGCAGGTAGAACAATATCAGCAAATCCAAGCACAGCTTGAACAAAGTCAAAAACAATTCGACAGCGCCAATGTACAGTTACAACAACTAACACCGCTTATAACCAAAGCAGAGCAGCGAGTTAACACGCTCAATGAAGAATTAACTCAAACACAGCAACAGCACAATAATACGCAGCAACAGCGCTTAGCCTTGTTTGATAACCAAACTATTAGCGCCGATGACTACCAAGCTAAACTGTCAGCACAGCTAGAGCACTGCCAAAACCAATTAAGTGCCAGCCAACAAGCACACGACAGTGCCGTAAAACAGCGCGATGAACACGCCATCACGCTTAAAAACCTTGAGCATCGTCTGGCAGATAACCACCAAGAGTTAGTGATGCTTGAAACGCGTTACAACGACTGGTTTAAAGAATTTAACATCCTTCATGGCGATATCAGTCATGAGCAAGTCACATTTTTACTAACTATCAGCAACGACGATATTAAAACTCAGTTAAAACAAGGCGAGCAACTATCGCAAGCAGTCGTTGATGCCAGTGCCGCGTTAAAGCAACAGCAACAAGCTAATGAAAAGCATCAACAAAATAATCAGCCAACGCAAAGCGAAGCACAGCTAATTGAGCAACAAAACCACTTAAATACCCAGCAAACACAATTGCAAAATAGCTTACTCACCATCAACACCGCGATTGAGCAGCACAACCAAAATGCAAAAGCGCTTGAGGGCAAACAAGCTGAACTGAGCCAGCTCAAGCAACAGGTTGACCAATGGCATTTACTTAATAAAGTACTAGGTGATGCCACAGGTAAAACAATGCGTAATTTAGCGCAAACACAAACACTCAAAATATTGCTGCATTATGCTAATAGCCATTTAAAAACCCTTAACAAGCGTTATGAGCTCACTGCAATTGCTGAGTCACTTGATATAGCCATTATCGACCGCGATATGGCCGATGAACAACGCTCGGTCAATACGCTATCTGGCGGTGAATCGTTTTTAGTGTCGTTGGCATTAGCACTGGGACTTGCCTCACTATCTTCGAACAAAGTGCAAATTAACTCGTTATTTGTTGACGAGGGCTTTGGAACACTAGATAGTGAAACACTCAGTATTGCCATGGACGCGCTAGATTCATTGCAAGCGCAAGGTAGAAAGGTCGGTGTAATTTCACATGTAAGTGAAATGAGCGAACGCGTTGCTACGCAAATTCATGTCGCTAAAAAACCGGGTGGATACTCCACCATAAACGTAATTTAAGGAGACAGCATGCCCACTTTCAAAGGCGAAGAAGCACAAGAATATGATAACCGCATTACCCGTTTAGTCCCAGGCTATGAGCTACTTCATCAACTAACCAATGCACAACTGCAAACCACGTTAAGCGACGATGCACACATTTTAGTGATTGGTGCCGGCACAGGTAAGGAAGTATTAGCATTAGCACAAATAAATCCTAAATGGCAGTTTACTGCCCAAGACACCTCCAGTGATATGCTCGATATTGCAAAACAGCGCTTTGCAGAGCAAGGTATTGATAGCCGTGTCACTATTGAATGTAGCCCAGTTGATAAAGTAAAAGCGAAAGCAGACGCCGTATTATGTTTACTGGTGATGCATTTTGTAGAAGATAACGGCGACAAAAAACAAATTCTTAAAAGCATTAAAACTAACCTTAAAAAAGGAGCGAATCTTTACATTGCTGATTTAATGCGCCCAGAAACAACATTTGAGCGTGAGTCACAATTAAACACCTGTGCTCAATTAGGCTTAACTGAAGCTGGCAAAACTCAAATGGGGCATAACCTCGAAAGAGAGTTTTACCCCCTAGATCGTATGCGCTTTAGTGAACTACTGAATGAATGTGGATTTGGTATTCCAAAGCTTTATTTTAAAGCACTTGGCTTTAGCGGTTACGTTGTATAAATTTTTGTCAAAAAAAAAGCTAATATCATAATGATATTAGCTTTATTGCTTAACACTAGTTTAAGCGGAGTGAGTGCGCTTTAAAGCCCACTCCCTCTATAATTAGATGCAAACGATGTTTTCAGCTTGCGGGCCTTTTTGACCTTGAGTAACAGTAAACTGTACACGTTGGCCTTCAGCTAATGTTTTAAAACCGTCGCCAGAGATAGCACTGAAATGTGCGAAAACGTCTGCGCCAGATTCTTGCTCGATAAAACCAAAACCTTTTGCTTCGTTAAACCATTTTACTGAACCAGTAGTTGTATTAGACATAATATGTATCCTAAAAATTAATTAAAGTGTGCCTGAAAAGAGGCGATTGAGCCGAAAAAATAGTTAACTTGAGGATATCGCGTAGGATTATTACTAAAACAACTCGGTACTAACAAATAAAACAAAACTTCTTTCAAACTTATAAATATTGATGGGTTAACACTAACCCATCAATTAAAACTATTTAGATGCAAACGATGTTTTCAGCTTGCGGCCCTTTTTGACCTTGCGTTACAGTAAACTGTACTTTTTGGCCTTCGGCTAATGTTTTGAAACCGTCGCCAGAGATAGCACTGAAATGTGCGAAAACGTCTGCGCCAGATTCTTGCTCAATAAAACCAAAACCTTTTGCTTCATTGAAAAATTTTACTGTACCAGTAGTTGTATTAGACATAATAATATCCTAAAAAAATAATAAAAAATTTGCCTTAAAATAGGCGTTTAACAGGAAGAAAACAAACATTTAACTTGAGGATATCGCGAAGGATTATTACTAATAACAACGAGGTACTTACAAATAAACAGGGCTTTCTATCAACCCGATGGCAAGCAGAATAACAGCAATACACTTTATAACAAGCTTTATTTACACTTTATTTTTACCTATTTAGGCAAAGCCCGCTGCCATGGGCTTTGCAGCGTCATCGGTTTAACTTTTTAAACTTCGTGTAAAACATAACCTGTTAAAAGTGCAAGTTACGCGCTCTTACAATATCTTTCATCACAATAGTTGAGGTTAAACGTTGTACACCCGGTAAGGCTGATAGCTTGTCATCGTAGAGTTGCTGAAACGCGGCTAAATCTTTAGTAACGACGTGTAATAAGTAATCAGGGGTGCCAAATAAGCGTTGTGCATTGGTGATCTGAGGAATAGCATCCACCGCTTGCTCTAATTTGCTTAATGACGCTTTATCACCTTCTTTAATAGTAATAAATACTAACGCAGAAAAGTTTAAACCCACTTTTTCAGGTGATATTTCAGTTCTGTAGCCAACAATTGCTTTGCTTTTCTCAAGCTCTTTTACACGACGATGACAAGGTGACACGCTTAGCCCAACACGATCAGCCAATTCAGAAAGGGTGAGCCTGCCATCAACTTGCAACTCAGCAAGAATTTTCCTATCTATGGTATCCATAGTTGATTATTTCCTAAAATGAACGCTTATGTCAGTAAAATACAGTAACTTTTACTCATCAGAAAGAAATAAAATAGCAGCTCACTTATTTTGGGTTTTAGCGCATGGATACGTATGGATATTAATATTATTTTTTCTTTTTGGCTGGTATCAATCTTGTTTGTACTTACCCCCGGTGCCGATTGGGCTTATACAATCAGTGCAGGTATAGCGGGTGATAAAATCATTCCTGCAGTAGCGGGGTTAATACTTGGGCATTTAATGGCCAGTTTAATAGTGGTGGTAGGGTTAGGCGCGTTATTAGCATCGCATGCCATTTTTATAAAGCTGTTAACCTTATTTGGTGCTTTGTATATCATTTGGATTGCCGTATCACTGTACCGATTTCCTCCAATGCCTGCAGTCTATAACGATGGCCAAGAACACACCTCAGACACGCCTCTAAAGTGGATGAGAAAGGGCTTTATAATTAGTGGCTTGAATCCCAAAGTGATGCTGTTATTTTTAGCCTTATTGCCGCAGTTTGTTTTACCAACACTGTCATTTTCTATTACTGAACAATTGCTGGTACTCAGCATTATTCATTTAGTTGGCTGTGCGCTGGTATATTGGTTAATAGGGGTAAGTGCCAGAAAAATCCTCAGCAATAATCCGGCGCTCTCACTAAAATTTGGCCGTGCATCGGCCTGCATCCTATTTATTTTGGGTTCGCTCATGCTAGTTGATAGCGCTAACACACTGAGCGTAACACTTACCTAAAAAACGAAAGTGGCTTAGATTATTCGCAACTGAGCCACTAATTCACTCAAACGGGCAATTTTAATATTACTCAGCTGCCTATAATCAAAATAGGGGCATACAATAATATTCTGCCTTTTATCTATAGCAAACTCATCATCAAGCCAATTAAATTGGGCGTTTAATTTACCTTGTTGTATCAAGTTTTTAGCGTGAGTTCGCCCTGCTATAATGTGCAATTGATTTTTATGCTCAGTGAGCACCGGCGCACTAAAGAGTAATGCAGTCCCGCTATGCTGCTGTAACAACAGCTCATCTCGATATGCTTGCCAACTCACTGCTTGTTTAGCAAATGAGTAATACTCGCTTGGCAGCGCAAATAACACTTTGGCGTACACATTAAAAACTTTTCGCCAGCCATTGCCACAGTGCTGGTTTATGCTATTTATTTGCCCACTAACTACAGGCTCTAGCTGCGCAAGTGTTTCAAAGTAAGGCATAGGGGGCGCTTTTGCTATATACACAGCAACACTGAATGAGTCATCACCTAACCCTATTAACTGGCTGCTCACTTTAACTGCTCTTATTTTGCGCTAAAATACGATCAAGATTGTTAGCAAAGTTTTGTCTGTCACTTTGGCTTAATGGAGGCGGCCCACCACTCATTTCTACGCCACTTGAGCGCATAGTATCCATAAAATCGCGTACATTTAGTAATGAACGAATGTTTTCAGTGGTGTAAAGCTCACCGCGCGGATTAAGTGCTTGGCCGCCATTATCAATCACTTCACTTGCCAGTGGAATATCTCCTGTGATCACTAAATCGCCTTTTTCAATCCGTTTTACTATTTCATCATCAGCCACATCAAAGCCCGATGACACTTGTAGTCGGCTAATAAATTTTGACGGTGGGATGCGCATGGCATGATTTGCAACCAGTATTGTTTCTGTTTGCGTACGCTCTGCGGCTCTAAATAAAATTTCTTTTATTACCACCGGACAAGCGTCAGCATCAACCCAAATTTTCATGCTAAGTTCTTTAAATTGCTTTAGTATTAAGGCGATCCTATAGCAATTTCTAAAGAAAAGGAAACAACATGAAACTCGCTTTTAAAACCGCATTATTTATTACCACCGTGTTTTTACTCAGTGCCTGTACCAGCGCACCCGAAGGAATAACCCCTGTTAAAAACTTTGATTTAGAGAAATACCAAGGCAAGTGGTATGAAATAGCACGATTAGACCACTCTTTTGAACAAGGAATGGAGCAAGTAACAGCCACTTATTCAATTAACGATGATGGAACGGTAAAGGTATTAAACAAAGGGTTTATTAGTAAAGAACAAAAATGGGACGAAGCTGAAGGCTTAGCTAAATTTGTAGAAAACGCCGATACAGGACATTTTAAAGTGTCATTTTTTGGCCCGTTTTATGGTGCCTATATTATTTTTGAGCTCGACCAACCTGATTATCAATATGCCTTTATTACCAGTTATAGCAAAGATTACTTATGGTTTTTATCGAGAACACCTACAGTGAGTAAAGAGCTCAAGCAGCAGTTTTTAAGCCAAGTAAAAGCGCTTGGTTTTGCAACAGATGAGATTATTTGGGTAAATCAAAAATCGCTGTAAAGGGGGTTTACATGCCCCTAGGTTGTAATAAAACGTTCACCTTACTGTAAGGTAAACTAAATAAAGAGGGGCTATATTAGCCCCACTTGCAAAAGGAAAGGCAAGTACAAGACATAATGACAATCCCCCTTTTTAATTGGCAAGCCTGATGGCTTGCCATTTTTTACCTCAATTTAGCCTATTCTTTGGGATCAGGTTTTTACTAACTAAAGCCCATTTAAACCAAAAAATAACGTACTCGTGGCTAATATCAATAATACAAGCAAGTTAAAAAGCTTAGTTAAATTGACTAAAAAACTATAAAAAATCATTATAATTAAAGCACTTAACGACATAAACCCGCAAAACTGTAGAGCGCCATAGCCTTGTAATTCGCTAACACAAAGCAGCAAACTTAGTAAAATACTGATCCAAGCAACACTCAATAAAATTAAACGCTGCTGATCAGTCGGGCGCTTGTTAAAAACATCCTTAAAATGATTAAACTTAGCCAGTGCAAAGCAGTTAAAAGCCACCAAACATAAACTAAAAGGGAGCAATGCCATCATACTTTTTGCTCCTGAGTGTTTATCGGGTTAGGTTTTTTAGCTTGCAGTGCAGTACGTAATTTTTCGGTTTGTAACAAAAACAGCAAACCAAACAGTAAAAAGAGACTATCAAACATAAATAAAGCCCACTGTTCATTACGTAAATAACTGATTATATTCCCTTGTGTTGTTAGCGCATTAACCACTGGCACACTAAAACAAGCAATGCTGTTTATGGCAGCCATAACACACCACTGCAACTTGTCACGCTTTACAAAAGCGATAATAAGTACACACAGCCAAGTTAAAAAGAAGGCAAGTATCTCTTTATCCGCGCGCTCCATTGCGCGTGTGCTGATTAATCGGTTTGCTAAAAAGAACGCAGACGTTGCCAAGGGCAATCCCATTAAAGTTCCTAAATTAAGCGCTTCGACGAGTTTTAAACCCCATGATGGCTGGGCATTTTTTTTCATTCGCTCCCGAATACGCTTCGCCCACATAATACAGCCCGTGGCTATCATTATGCAGCCAGCAATGCCGCCTAAAAAGTATAAAACACGTAATAATGGCTCTGCTAAACGCCCAGTGTGCATTGAATTTAGTGACTCATACAGCGCTTTACTGCCGGTGAGTTCATCATCAGTTTGAGCAACAAGCTCACCACTCGCTCCACTAAATATCAAACGCGGTGCTTGATCCCTTAATGTTTTTCCAGGACTGACCAAAACCATAATAGTCGCAGCGGCCTTATTCGGCTTATTTATAATCACCCGAGTTATATCAGCCTCTGGCCACTTAGTATAAACCTGATCCAAAACAGTATTGATAGGCACTAACGGTGCAGTGCCTTGCAACGACTCTGTTGCAGAACTACTTGGCGAAACATCATTAAAAAAGCCTCGTATTCCATCCTCATAAACGGTTTGCGCGGGGTAGGGGAAAATCATAAATATCAGGGTAATAATGCCCGTATAAGTAATCATTAAATGAAACGGTAAGGCAAATACCGAACTTAAATTATGCACATCTAACCAGCTACGGCTGCCTTTATTAGCTCTAAAAACAAACATATCTTTAAAAATACGTTTGTGAATAACGACGCCAGATATCAACGCAATGAGCATAAATAAACTAGCAAAGCAGACAATCCAACGCGCCGTTTTTACATCAATATAATGCAAATCAAAATGCAGGCGATAAAAGAAATTACCCCCTCGAGTATCTACAAAGGGTGCTAAAGGCTGCATGGTATTTGGATTTAAACGGGCATTTTCAAACTGCGCTCTGCGTTGTCCAGGCTCTTTTGGTTTTGCATAACCATACGTTAAATAAGGTATACGCTCCTCAGGAAGCGTTATACGCCAATTAGGCGCATTAGGTGCTTGCGCATATAAATACTCAACACCCGACACGATTTGTTGTTTTTGCGCGCCAATACGATCTGCCTGCTGCTCAATATTATGGACACTTGGCTGATTCCATAAGCTCACTTCATCTCTAAAAAAGCTAATAGTGCCTGCAAAAAATATTAAATACAGTAACCAACACACGAGCAAACCCACCCATGTATGTAACCACGTCATTGAACGAAAAAAACTCCCTTTCATAACCATCCCTTCAATAGCGATAACAAGACAAGTTGCGCTGCAATACTTAGTAAAATACTGATCCAAACAGTTTTTAATGAATGAATATAAAAGCTATAAATAAACACTAGGGCATAAATTAAAATACTCGCAGACACACTAAGCAAAACCGCGTCAACTTTAGGCACAGGCACTACTGAACTTAATAGCGACACACTAACGGCTGTAAAAAAATACCCGCCAACAATAGCAATAAAAAAACGCGATAAAACCGCTAATTCATAGCTAAAGCGCTGCATAAATTGCCATAACATAGAAAAAACGGGTTTGGGAAAGTCTAAAAGACGGTTGGAGGCCTGCATAAACTGCAAATTCCTTTTAAACATAGCTAAAAAAAGATGGCGATATTATAACGCCAACAAATACAAAAGATAGTAATTCTTATTTGTATTTGAATGCAGCAATAGGCATTTAATTGAGTTAGTTAAATAGTGATCTATATAAAGATTAAAAGTCAGCTATAAAATAACCTATCTAAGTGAATGCTTGCTCTGGATGCGTTGCTGTTACCGGCTAAATACATAAAGACACAGTAAACACACGTCCGTGTATGAAATTAAAAGTTAAATAAAGCACTGTATTTAATAAGTTTTTCCATAGCCTTAACAGGTAATTTTGATATAAGAAGCTAATAATTAGAGACCTTTTAAGCTATAAATTTCTCTCAAATAACACTGGATCAGTATTTTACCAACAAGGCATAAAATACCGCTGGCATAAACCGATTTTTTACTAACTTATTACCAAAGAAAGCTAAAAAACAATCAAAACGATGAAAAAACAGGCTTGGAAAATTAAATTTTATACTTTTAAACCGACATGTTAGTAAAAATCTGATCTTTGATAAATGCAGTTTAATCCGTAATGATTTTAACTGGGAAGGTAACAATAGAGATACAACGCGTAAATTATGCTCAAAAAATAAACATTTCGCATAGATGTTGCAGTCACTTTATTTCACCGCTTAAGCACAGAGCGACTGCCATAAAAAACTACAAAGTGGTTATGAAAGATTAAAAATAGTTTATAAACATTCATATAGGCTCAACATCAATTAAGTCGCTTTGACTATGCCTTAAAATAACTCCCTCTAGTGTTAAAAAATAATTAACATCGGTGCTATTTTTCTTGTTGCATTTTGCTGGTCAAAATTAATAACTTCATACTAATTATCTCTTTTAAAAAGCCTTAATGTTAACAAAAGATTTCATTTTGATAACAATTGTGTTTAAATCCGAAACAATGGACTGAGATAACCCTCAAAACTAATTTGCACGGAAGTAAAAAAATAATAATTTTTAAAAATGGAAAAACTATGAATAAAAAAATCTTTGCTGCTTCCGCTTTGCTAGCAATTTCATCAACTTCTTTACTTGCATCTAACCAAACATTTCAAGCAAGTGTAAATGGTTGGACTGAGCCTACTTTTGCAGAAGATAGCCCACTGCACTTTGGTAAAATTCGCTTATCTACAAGCTCAACCTGTACGATGGATAATGCAGGCGCTGTATCGGGTGACTGTGATGCGTCAGATGCAAACATTCAATTAGGTGGAATTACTGTATCTGGTTTAGCGCCAAATTCAGCAATGAATATTACTGTATCTGGAAGCACAGGCACTAACTTAACTTTTGTTCCAGTAACAACGGCTACAGATGGCACAACCAGTGTAACAACTGCTGACAATGTTGCGTCTGCTTTCACTACTGATGCAAGTGCAACCGATATTACTGTTAGTGTATATGGTGATATGACAGTTGATTCTACACTGACAGCGGGCGCTGCTTACACTGTAGATTACACTGTAGATGTGTCTTTCCAATAAGACTATGAAAGCTGAGGCTAACTTACTTAGTTAGCCTCAGTTTATTTTTTTGCGCAATTGCGCATTAAAAATAAAATGTGTGGAGCAACGCGCTCCACTTTTTATTATCATGTTGTTGAGTTGTCCCATGATTCTTAAACTTTTTTGTTGGGCCGCCCTTTGCCTAACTCTTTTACTACCTGAAATTTGTAGTGCCAACCTTGCGCTGTCTGAATACCGTTTATACTTTGATGGACGTACTAAAAATAATTCACTACTTATCAGAAATACCTCTAATAAAAATCTCGATTTTAAACTTGTTGTTACCCATAAAGATATGACCGAAGAAGGAGCACTTATAGATGTTACTCCGCAACAAGTTGAAGGACGCTCTGCCAAAAACATGCTACGGTTTTCTCCACGTCGCGGCACTATTGCCCCAAAAGGGATGCAAGCTATCAGAATGACCGTTCGCAAAAAAGCTGAGCTTGCTGTAGGCGAATATAGGGCGGTGCTTAAAATCATAGCCTCTGAGTCACAAAACCCCGACATTGATGGAATAAGCATTAGACCTAAAGTTGCTTACAGCGTGCCTGTTATTGTTCGTCATGGCCAATTAGAGGCTGACTCAGAATTAATAAACCCGCAATTAATTACTCAAAATGGGCGTCCGACTCTAACATTTTGGCAAACACTCACAGGGAATCGCTCTGTGTATGGAAACTTTGAATTAGTCGATGAGAATAATGTAATGATTGGTGAAATAGCCAATGTGGCCGTTTATACCCCTTTATCACGTCGCAAGGTATACATCACTTTACAAGCCCCTGTGACAGGGCCTGTGACACTCAATTACAAAGAAAACGAGCTTTACGGCGGTAAAATCGAGTTAGCGATCCCTATTAATATCAAATAACAAATGCTACACATTAATGCCTTATACTATGGTATAACGGCTCGCTTGTTACTTTGTACATTACTGTTAATTGTACCCAAAGCAATCATCGCAAAGCAGTTACCGACTCTTTATCAATGGCCTATTGATGAGGAGTCTTTTGTGATTATAAATGTCAGGGTAAATGGGCGCTCAGTTGTCTCCGACTTAGAAGCTTACTACTCAAAATCAAATAAGTTGCTACTTCCCATAAGCGGCCTGAAATCGACCATGGGAATTAGCTTAAACGTGTCACAAAATACACTGTCTGCTAACGTTGACTCAAGTGAGCAGGTGCTGAATGCTGAGCTTTCCTCAACTTTAGCCCCCTCAGAAAATGTTTCATTGTGGGCTGTCGATGACTACGACCACTATGTTGATTTATCTGTTATAAATACACTTTTAAATACCGACTCGCGCTTTGATTACTCACTGATGCAGGTTTCATTTTCTAGTAACTTGCTTACTTATAATAACAACCAAGTAACGAGTGGTATTACAAAAAAAATTAAGTCCAAAGCACTGCAATACGACCACTTTATAGACGACCAATACCAAGCGCTAACCTACCCCGTGTCTGAATATTCGCTATCAGCAAGCTATAAATCGTCTAATAATCGTTATAAGGGACTACTCAGGCTTAATAGCTACTTTGACTTATTTCATCATCGAGCTGAACTACGATTCAACAAAAACGAAAACACCGCTAATACCTTTTTAAAAATAACTAAAGACTTTAACTTAAGTGAACAAGATCACTCACTGGCACGCATTCACTACCAATTGGGAGATATTCAATCTCAGTCAGATCAGCTTATTACTAGCTCAAACCAAGGCCGGGGATTTTATATTTCAAATGCTAACCCGCATTCGGCACAAAATTTTTCAACTATCACCATTGAAGAACCGGCACTACCGGGCTGGCAAGCAGAGCTGCATCGAAATGGCCAATTTATTGCCACGACTCAAGCTAACGACGAAAATTTGGTTCGATTTACCGATGTTGAAACTTTTTACGGCAACAATATCTTTGAAATTAAACTTTTTGGCTCACAGGGTGAGCAAATTACACGCACTCAAAAATATACAATAGGGCAAGACGCACTATCGCCCGGAAAAATAAGCTATCAGGTGGAGTTTTTAGAAACAGATAAAAGCGTTTTTAATCAATCCAGTAACTCCTCAACGGCGATGAGTAATGCCTTTAAAAGTAATCTCTCTTATGGCATTAGTGAGTTTATTACTTATGACGCTCAAATTACTCATTTGCAAACTGAACAAAATAACAGCAGCTACCTATCATCTGGGCTAAACACACTTACAGATCACGGCAGTTACCGTTTTTTAGCCACAAAACAACTCGATGCTGGCTATGCTTATTTTGCCGGTTTTAGAGGCCTACTTTCTAATAAACTTTATAACGATATCAATGTTAATGTTGAATACAGTGCCCTTAATAACTTTTCTAGCGCTTTATTTGTAGCAAAAGAGAACTCACTCAAAAATAGGCTGTCACTGAGCCTCAATGGCCGCACTGATTTTTTTAACTCCCTTAACTGGAATATGAGGTGGAACAATGAAGTACGTAAAAATACTAACACTAAAAATCGGTTCTCATTAGGCATCAATAAAAGTTATGTCGCAGGAACATGGTCAAGCCAACTATTTTATGATGACGATACCAATAACCTAATAAACCGGCTTTATTCTTCAATAGATATTGCCTCTTGGAAATGGACCAACACCTTAGATTGGCAGGCTAATAATGGCGCAGAACTCACTCGTTTGAGAAGTAGTTTACGCTGGCCACAAACACAAAGTACCTTTAATCAAACCCAGCTGACGTATCAGTCTAACTCTGCGGCAAGTACGCTTTTAAATCATCAATATACTTACCGCCATGAGATATTTAATATACAAGTATCAGGGCAAGTTGATAATCAAGGAGATTGGCGCTTATCTTTAGGTTTAAATGGCACATTTAGTTTTGATCATTTAGAAGCAGACTTTAACTTTGACACTCCTCGCTCATTAAATTCCGGGCAAATAGAAGTTAGTTCGTTCATAGATTGGAATGAAAATGAAATCTTTGACCAAGGCGATGAGCCAATTCAAGACGTTAATTTTACTGGCAACTACCTATGGCGAGATAAATACACCAATAATGACGGAAAGGTCTTGCTACCAAGCAGTTACGGTGGCCAGGTTTTAGATGTTAATTTACGCTCGTTGTCTAATCCTTACTTGCAGCCCTCTTTAGGAAAAATTAAAACATTGGCTCATAGAGGCGGACAAACCAAAGTAAATATTCCTTTAGTGGTCTACAACGAGGTTGAGGGGACTATTTATCTATCGAGCAATGAAAAGAGTAAACCTATCGCAGGACTGACGGTTGTACTTAAAGAAAAAGACGGCGAAAAGCATTATTCAACGGTCACTGAATATGATGGTTATTATTATTTCCCCAATGTTTCTCAAGGAAATTATATACTTGAAATAGAAAAAAATGAGCAACTCTCAGAAAACATAACTATAAAAAATCTTCCTGAGCAGGTCATCACTGAAAAAAGCGGCGATACCATAATATTGCAAGATATTATTGTATACACAAATAACGCTGATACCTTAACTGAACAAGCTACAATAGCGGCTGAATCAAACCAACAAACACCTTATTTTGTGCAATTAGGCGTATTCAAAAAGTTTCAATCGGCACTTACTGTTGCGAATAAAATTGATAAAGCAGCCTATGCTTTGCAGTTATATAAGCATGAACGTCGTGATAGCTATTACCTCGTTGCAGGCCCATATAACAATGCAGCTAAAGCACAACAAACCATTAATGATGTTTATTCAATACCAGCGCTTCATGGTAGCTTTATGGTTGATGCAAGGCGATATGCCTCACCACAGTGGCGAAAAATAGGGGAGTGGAGCGATATGCAAACCAAAAATACTGAGACTTATTTTTGCCAGTATGGTGCATATACCTCTAAAAAATCCGTTAACAAAAAACTACTAAGGGAAAACCCATCACTGTTCATAGCAGAACGAGCAATAAAAGGTAAAGCCCACTATTTGATGCTGTCAGGACCTAATAATGCAAAGCAAACAGCTTGTGATACGCAAGTGATTAAACAAATAAAAGGGCTCACCACCGCGATAAAGAAACCTTGGCACAGCATTTTTACTATAAATCAGTAGTAAAGTACTGCACCTGTGTTTTGCCATCACTGTTTAAATGCGACTCACATTTTATTTCACAACGCGCTCCCGCAGATTCAGCAACCCAAATCGATTGCGCGCTCTTTTTGATATAACACGCAGAATACAGAGCATCTTCTTTTTGCGCAGCAACAACAAAGCAACGCTGAAAATCACCCAAAGCTAATACTTTGATTGGATAAACTTGTTCTTGTGCAATTACACCAGCACTAAATGTTTGTGATGATTTAGCATAAACAGCATATGAAATAGCGAGCATACACACCAAAAACATTAAAATAGATATTTTTTTCATATAATTAAAGCGAATTAAAAAGCAATATAGTAAGTGTAGAATAAATTAGTTTTTATGTGTTTATTTAACAAATATTAGACTGTAAATAGCAATGACCGCTTGATTCACCACAAGTCAATGTACTGATGATATAATACATTTTTTGCAAAAAGAGCGGGGCACTATGTTAACTATTTCAAATACCGTAACCATAGATGAATGGGAAGTAGAGCTCAGCGCTATTCGCTCACAAGGTGCAGGCGGGCAAAATGTTAATAAAGTAGCCAGTGCTATACATTTACGCTTTGATATTAATCGCTCTAAATTACCTGACTTTTATAAAGAACGATTACTTGCTTTAAAAGATTCAAGGATCACCAAAGAAGGGGTATTGATAATTAAAGCGCAAAGCCACCGCACTCAAGAGCTCAACAGGGAAGATGCATTAAAACGGCTAAAAGATTTAATTTTAAGCGCGACTAAAGTTAATAAAGCACGTCGTGCTACCAAACCTAGCCGTAACTCACAGCGTAAACGCATGGACAAAAAAACCAAACACGGCCAAACCAAAGCCCTACGCGGTAATATTAAGCTATAACTTAAGTAATCTGAACTCTGGATAATAAATCTATCTCAAGCAGCTATTTTCAGCGCTAACTGCGTTGAATTTACTTGCAATAGGCTAGTATAAAAAAGGCTGCGGATGCAGCCTTTAATTTAATCATAAGTATGATGGCGGGTGACGCTAAATCGGTTGAGGATTCGATGCACTACATACACTGCACTTAAGCTTACTGTTACTGCAACAGCCACCGAGCTAAATCGATACATGGCGCTGTATATTAAATCTTGCCCTGGGCCTAACGACTGACCAAATAAAATGCCAAACGTGGTCAATACCCCAAACCCAACACCCGGTGGACCACCGCCTAAAATATGAAAACGACTGAATATAAAAGACAAAATCCATAATATAGCCACCGGAAAAAGCAAAACGTCAGTATGGTTATACAAAAACAATTGCGCAACTAAAGCAGCATTACAGCCTATCAGTGTACCAATAATACGTTGCCAACTTGCGGTGCCCGCAGCCTTAAAACACAACGAAAGCAAAATTAAAATAGACGCCGCTTGCGCCGAAATTGAATCTTGTAAGTCAAGTACCTGAAAAACAACGAATGATAAAGTCGCAACCGTGGCACATAACAACACCTCGTGACGAATACTTTCTTTATCCTTGTGCGGTACAGCCCGCATGGGCCGCGCTGTCACATCAGGAAACAAGCCATGCATCAAGAGCGCAATAATAATAGTAATAAAAATAGCCACACCATTACTTAAAATAAGTGGGTAAATGCTACTAGCTTGATCAACATGGCTGGCAAAGTGCAACTGAATCGATAAACTCACCGCACCTAACGCACCAAATAAAAATGCTCCACCAGAGCTCATTAAGTAAAACAATATACAAAAGCTGGCAAAAATAATGAGCGTCATTAACACCGGCAAGTGTGAAAATAAGCCCTGTAAAATAAGCACTATAAACGCACTGTAGGCAGCACTGGCAACAAATTGACGGATCACGCCTTTGTTAATACTTGGCACTAAACCGAGTAATAACATAGGGTAAACTGTAAAAAATATTCCATTTGGGCCAATTCATTAACTTGCACAAAGTAAAACCAATAGTGCAACCACCGGCAATCCGCAGCGCTTGGCGTAAGCCATTTGAATCGAGTTGTGGCGCTTGGCTAACATGTTGTGTCATTACTCGCCCCACTAATAAATGTAATGTAACCAACTAATAAAGCGGATCTGTACTGATCCCAACCATTGACCTATAGCCGATTGTGGAAGTAACTGCACAGTGGCACGCGCACCACTGGGCATATTATTTATAAGCTGAGTGTTATTTGGCAGCACTAAATGAATACGTTGACGCTGAGCGTCACGAACCCAGCGGTTGCTGGTTTCGGTGGTGCTAAGTAATCCATTCGCACTAAGTTGCCCGTCACTAACACCTGCTTCGAAGGTTTCAATTTTTGCGTCGAATACTTCACCTGGTCGGCTGTCAAACACTACTTTTGCTAAACTGCCTGGCTGCATATTTAATAGTGACTTTTCACGAAAATCAGCCACTAAATCTGCTTTTCTTGCCACAATAGCAAGTAATGGCTTACCCGCAACAGCATAGGAACCCTCAAGTAACTGTAAATTAGCCACTACACCATCACTTAAAGCACGCACTTGCGTATAGGATAAGTTAAGCTCGGCTTGCGCTAACTGATTGGCCGCATGGCGCAGCGCTAAATTATTTTGCCCCGAGTCGCCTCGCGCCAAAACAGCTTCAGAAAGCTGTGCTTCAAAGGCGGCTAAATTAGATTGGCTTGCTGCAAAATTTGCACGAATGCTTTCAAGCTCTTGTTCCGAAATAGAGTTTTGTTTATAAAGCGTTTCGCCACGCTTTTTTAATAGCTGCTGTTCATGCAATTTAGCGTTAGCTGCACTTATTTGTGCCTCAAGCGCTTTTACATTGGTATCAAGGCGTTTATTTTGCAGTTTGGCATCATCAAGCGCGAGCTGTGCTTGCTCAAGTGCTAGTTGGTAAGTATTTTTATCTATCTCAAATAATACATCACCCGCTTTAACCGCTTGGTTATTACTGATCAATACATCGGTAACACGGCCATTTATTTGCGGTGATATTTGCACAACCGGATGATAAACCCGTGCTTGTGGCGTAACCGGCAACCACACATCGGCAACAATATAATAAAAAAAGACAACAATAAAACCAACAAGCGAAACTTTAACGTAGCGGGCAAATTTTTGATCAGGTGTCATACTTATTTATCTCCAGATAAGCTTGCAATACAACGCCGCGCGTTTTCTTCCATTTGCACTAAACTGTGCGCCATACCATCAAGTTGCTCAGTACTTAAACCGGCATATAAACGCTGTTTAATATCGCTTGTTAGCTCTTTTAAGTGTTCTAATAACTTTATACCCTCATCGGTAAAGTACAATTTTTTACTACGTTTATCGTGTTCATCAACTTGTCGAATAACCAGATTTTGCTGCTCTAATTGCTTAATGGTGCGCGTTAATGAGGGCATTTCAATACCTAAACTGGTCGCCAACGCTTGCTGTGTTGCCCCTAAAGGTAAATGATGTAAGTGAATCATTGCCGTCCAGCGCGACTGAGTTAAACCTAGCGGCTCAACCGCCAGTGTCACCGCTTCTCGACATAAGCGGTGCACTCGACCCATATTGCCGCATAAGGTTAAATCGAGTGTTTCATGAAAAGGAATAGTGCTGCTCATAGGAACTCTTACTTGTGAATATCCAGCAAATTTTAGCATTAGTTAGCAGGCTAAGTAAATATTTGGTATTTTAACTTCACGTAAATAAGTATTATTTAGATAAATAGTGCGCAGCAAGCTTGTTTAAGAAGGTATAAAGCTTATTGTTCATTTCACTATAGTCGTGACTTAAGAGCTTTTCGGGCTGTTCAACAAAGCGGTAATTATGGGCATTGGTTAAATCATCGTTGGCAATGAGGAGGGTAACCACCTCGGTGGTCAATTCCATGTGGCATTGAAAACCAAATACTAAATCGCTATAAGCGACTATTTGCCTTGGACAACCTTCGCTATAGGCAATAATACTGGCCGTAGCAGTCAGCCCTGGCATATCGTTATGCCAATGCCCCACATTAAGCTCACTGCCAAAATGGCTAAATAACGGATGATTCAAACCTGCATCAGTGAGGGTAATAGCAAACTTACCAATTTCCTTTTCTGGACTAGGTTGATAAGCCGCGCCTAACGCTTCACCAATTAATTGCGACCCCAAACAAACGCCCAACACTACTTTGTTTGCCGTGATCATGCTGGCAATAAAGGCTTGTTCTTTTTTGCTATCAAAATAAGCGCATTCTGCAAGCAATGTAGCGGGCGATTGTGGCCCACCCATTACGATTAAAAAGTCTATATCATCAGCATGTTGCGGTAAGTTTTCAGCTAAATAAATACGGGTATAAGACAGCGTATGACCATTCATTTTAGCCCAGGTTTCATAAGCGCCTGGCGCTTCAAAATGTTCGTGAATAATAAAGTGAATGTGCATTATCGCTTCCTTAAAATATTATCTTTTTAATAATACCCTAAAGTAATGGCCACCCGATATAAGTGACCATGTAATAGCAATCAAAAATTAAGTAAGTTGGCAGGTGAATATTGATCTGTCAGCACCTTAGTATCACTCGGCCAATCTTGGCCATCTTTAGTGAAAAACATGCGCTGACTTATTGCCTCTATATCAACATCATAAGGGGCAAGTAACGGAGCTAGCTGCGTGACCCGCTGTGCTATTTGTTGCTCTGTAGGGATATTGCTATAACCGGCCAAAATAATACGATTACTGTTATTATTGGCTGTTACATTAATAAAATCGCCAAATACCGCATGATAGGTTGCCGACTCATGTTCATAGAGTTTACTTGATGAAAACGTGTTAGCAGCAACAATTCCGCCTTCGGCTAATACGCTTTTTATCTCTTCAAAAAACTCTTTTGTGAGTAAGTGCTCAGGAATGTAATCGCCATTAAACGCATCTAAAATAATCCAATCAAATTGCTGACTTTTAAGCGCCGCACGTTTAATAAAAATACGCCCATCTTGTACTTTAGTAGTTACGTTATCGGTTTCTATAAAGTTAAAATAATCGCGCGCCACTTTAATTACCGAAGAATCTATTTCAACATTTTCAATGTGTGCCTTTGGGTATAGCTCATGAATCATATTAGAAAGCGTACCGCCACCTAAACCAATAATGAGCACATTTTTAGGGTTATCAATCAGTAACAAACTAGAAATAGCCAGCTTAGTGTAGTTAAACACGAGTTTTTTAGGGTCGCTAATGAACATGCAACTTTGGCTGCTTTGTCGGGTTTTTTCATCAAACTTTAAACAGCGTAAATCGCCAGTTTCTTCAACGAGTAGATTTCGATACAAGGAGCGCTCTTTATGCACAACATTAGCTGCACTGTATGATGAAAGCAGTAGCGCCGTAATACAAACAAACAATAATTTAAGCTTGTGCATAAACGATCTCTCGCACTTTAAGTTTATCAAAGCTAATAGCAATTAGCCCAAGCGTGCCTAACACACCAGCAAAACCTAAAATAATGGTGTTAACATCAAACGCCAGTACCATATAAAAAGAGGTAATAATGGTGCCCAGCGCACTGCCTAAGGTACTTACAAAATAAAGGCCGCCAGCCACTTGGCCGCTGCGCTCACTATTGGTAACCAGCAAACGTACAGAGTAGGGCGAGATCATGCCTAAAATAATGGTGGGTATAAAAAATAACGCGGTTGAGGCGAGTAACGAGCCGTAGCGGCTGTCTTCAATATGCGAAAAAATAAATGCCATAATTGGCTCAGCAAACAAAGCAATGGGCACCACCATAATACTGGCAACTAAAAAGATTAACCCATATTTGGTCAACGAAGGATGACGAATAGACAGCTTCCCTCCCAGTAAATACCCGAATGATAAGCTAAGCATAAATACCGTAATAATACTGCCCCAGATATGTACGCTACTGCCAAAGTAAGGCGCTAAAATGCGCCCACCTAACAGCTCTATTCCCATAATACTAAAGCCACTGCTAAAGGCTAAAAAGTAAATTAATGCATTTGTTTTTGTTAACATTATATTGTTCTTATTGTGTTATTTTTATCCATCTTAACGTGATAGCTGTATAGCCGCTAGTGTAAAAATTAGACGCACACATAGAGCGCAAAAAAACATTTTGTTATAAAGTAACACATGCTATAGTTTTAGTTATAATATAACGTTACCAAAAACATTTTATGAAGTACTCATTAATTTACTTAGCCTGCTTAAGTGCAAGCGCACAAAGCATTGCCCAAAATCAACCAATAGAGAAAATTGCGGTTACATATAAACAAGCTTACCGAGGCGATATTCCTCAAAAGCAAATGCCACAATCAATCGAAACCCTCGATAACGCGATACTTGATCAAAAAGGAATAACTCAATTACAAGATGCGCTGGACTTTTCTGCCAGTATTTCACGTAAAAATAACAGTGGCGCATTATGGGATAGCTTTTCGATTCGTGGATTATCGGGTAACGAAAACATGCCATCGGGTTACTTAATTAATGGTTTTAGCGGTGGGCGCGGATTCAGCGGCCCTCGTGATGTATCAAACATTGAGTACATTGAAGTATTAAAAGGCCCAGGCTCCGCACTTTATGGCCGCTCAGAGCCCGGCGGTACAGTTAATATCGTGACCAAAAAACCTCAGTTTGAGCAACAGGGTGAGCTAAAGCTCAGCTTAGGTAGTGATAATTTTAATCGCGTTGAAGGTGACTATACAAACGGCATTAACGATAACACTGCATTTAGAATAAATGGCGCATGGCAAGATAGCGACAGCTACCGCGATGAGGTGTACACCCATAAAAAGGTGGTTACACCATCGATTTATCATCAAATAAACGCTTCAACCAGCATCACTTATGAATTTGAATACGTTGATTTAGCCCAGCTATTTGACCGTGGGGTTGTTGTACTTAATGATAATTTTAATACTGTCCCTAACTCGCGCTATTTAGGCAATCCAAACGATGGTGACACGCAAGTATATTCTCGTGGTCACCAAGTGACTTTAAATCATGATATAAACAATGAATGGTCACTCGTTGTAGGCGCAAACTACCGCAGCTCTACACTAACTGGGTTTTCGTCTGATGCTGAACTTGCACCCTCGCGCCAATCATTATTCGATGATGGCCGCACACTTACCCGCCAACAGCGCTACCGCGATTATGAAGTTGATGATACCAGCCTTAAATTTGAGCTAAGCGGGCATTTTGATACCGCAGGAATTACCCATCATTTATTAATGGGAGCCGATGCATACAAATACGACTTACGCACTGGACTTTATCGTTATCGCGGCGGTAACGGCACCTACACAATTGATATTTATCAACCTAATTATAACGTTGCGCGTCCTGAAGTAGGTTTACTCTACGAAAACAACGAACAACAAGATGCTTATGGTATATACGTTCAAGATCAAATAGATCTGACTGATAAATTTAAGCTATTAGTTGGCCTTAGGTTCGATAGCGTAGATCAAGACATTTTAGAAACCAAAAGTGCTGTGCTTTCAAGTAGCTCACAGAGCCAGGTAAGCCCGCGAATAGGCTTATTATACGAGCTAAACAACGCTGTAACCTTATACAGCAGTTACTCTGAAGGCTTTTTACCATTAAGTGGCACAGATGCAAGTGGCGACCCATTTGGCTTTGAATACAGTGACTCATTTGAAGTAGGCGCTAAATTTAGCTACCAAGGCATAACGGGAACCCTAGCATTATTTGATGCCACTAAAAGTAATATGTTAGTAGCCGACCCTGTAAACGTTGGTTTTTCAGCGCCTATTGGTAAAGCAAACAGTAAAGGTGTTGAACTCGATTTAAGTACTTACATTACTGATGATACAAAGTTTAATTTATCTTACGCTTATATAGATGCCAGTACGGCAAACGACATAATAAATGCTGATTGGGGCGTGCCAATAAAAAAAGGCAGCCCATTAGTCAATGTGCCTAAAAATAACTTAAACCTAACGCTTAGCCATCAAACAGCCTTGCTTGGTAAAGAGCTTGAGCTAGGGGCTAGTTATCAGTACACCAGTGAACGATTAGGCGATGCCGCCGATTTAACATTTAACTTACCGAGTTATCAACTAGTTGGTATTTTTGGGCAGGTAAACTTAACCGAGCGCACCAAGTTAAATATCAGTGTTAACAATATTTTTGATGAAGAATATGCTCAAAGTAGCTACAACGCATTATGGGTTTACCCCGGTGCGCCTACTCAATTTAAGATGTCATTGGCCTATCAATTCTAACAATTTCATAGTCCCGATTAGCTATTTTAACGTCTAGTTATTTATAGTTTTTCATCCAAAGCGTCTTAATGTAGTGGTTAAGGCGCTTTTTTATTTTTTTGTATAATACATAGCCGCTGTTAACCCCCTTTACAGTCACTTTCATATCATAAAATAGCTGTCTGCATTATGACATTTTAGGTACGCTGTATTATAAAACATGTTATAAATATCACACTAAAATACAGCGACTCCGGTTAGATTTAAAGGACAAAAATAAATGGATACAAGCAGCAATAATAGCTCGTTAATTATTTTTCTTATTTCTGCATGTTTATTGTTACCATTCCTAGAAAGCATGCACGGGGGAGCGCTATGGGGGTTAAATTGGCACTCACCACGGCTTATGGATACATTAAGCCATAATCTACTTTATATAAAATTAGTGTTGGTAATTACGGGTTTAATACTGCTTTTCACCAAACCTAAAAAAATTAAAAGCATAATTAAAAATAAAATAGCCCAGTGGTTGTTCTATATCATTCTTACATTAGTCGGTGTAATACAAATTCCTTTTTTGTGTTTAGGGATTTTAGTCAATGGTTCTTCATTATCAACGCCTGATTATATTCACAAACAAAGCACGTTTACTGATCGTACTATTTATATTTATACCGCAGACCCTGGGGCAATGGGGAAAGCCTATCATTATGCGTATTTAAATTGCCCGCTAGCATTTGGTCGTTATGAGCTAAAACAAATTGCTAAACTCAATTGGATGCGCGAATACACTTTTTACATTGAAAAGAATAACCTAATAGTAATTGATAAAAATTCTGATGGTTTAACGCATACTTTTGATATGAGTGATGTAACCTGTTCGAGCTGATACCTCCTTTTTATAATCAGCTTAGGTTTCTCGTGTTGAATACGCATGCCATAAGTGCCTTTAGTAAACCAATATTGATTTAAACGCACTCTTTTGAAAATGTATGCATAGTGCTATTGAAATATATGAGCAGTACAAAATTATAGAGACGTAAACCCCCTTTACACTATGGTGCAATACGCAGTGTTTTCTAGTGCTTTATATACCAATCAGCTTAAACATAAAAAAATTCAATCCGTTAAATTATTCAGATATTTATGCCGATTGGTATATATACAACTTTTAATATTAATTAAAACTGATAGCTTATCCGAGCCGAAACATTACGTCCTGGTTGGCTATATTGGCTAAAATCAGTACCTTTGGATTGACCAGCAATAAGTTCAAACGGTACGTACTCTTTATCGAGTAGGTTAAGTAAACCTACATTCATTTGCCATGCTTGCCACTGATAATTTGCATATAAATCAACAACACCATAACCGTTACCTTGTGTTGTTTTATTACCATTAGTATCAAGTACTACATCAGACTGCGCCTTAGCTAAACGCCAAGCAGCGGTCCAATTAACATTGCCAAACTCAGTGCTTACTAATATAGAACCATTTAACGGGCTAATACTAGTGAGTGGCTGGTCAGAGTCTTTGTTTTCACCATCTACGTAAGCAACATTGGCTTCTAATAAAATATCGTCGGTAACATACATAGCAATACCAGCTTCTACACCGCTGATCTGGGTTTCGCTAATATTTTGATATTGGTAAAATGTTTTATTTACATTAGGAATATAAGTTGGTTCAACACCCGCGATGGTTGTTTCGATAAAGTCATCATAGGCAGCATAAAAAGTACTTAGATTTACACTAATATCGCTACTTGCGTATCTTAATCCGATCTCGAATGAGTCACTGCTTTCAGGGTCTAAATCTGCGTTTGGTAATATTTGATAAAATGGCTCAACACCATGGCTTTGATAAGCTTGGTCATGTGGCGGTATTTTAAAGCCTCGAACATATTGCCCATACCAAGATAAATTATCGTCTACCTGATAAATCACACCCAGCTTTGGTGAAAACGCAGACTCGGTAATATCATCAAGCTCGATGTCAGCGTATAGCGCATCTTTTTTTGCTTCAAGTGCATAATAATCGTAACGAATACCCGCAACTAACGACCAATCAGTCTCATTAAATTTAATACTGTCTTGCATATATACACCAACTAAAGAAGTATCGGCGCCAGGAAATGCTTTTTGTTTTTCATTCGTAAAATCAACAGTACCATCATTTAATACACGGGTTTTTAAGCGTGGTCGAGTAGTATCATATAAATCAATATCTACTCCATAGACAAATTCATGCTCGGTATTTTCTCCTTTAACTTCCTTACTAAATACCGCTTTTAAGCCTAAAATATCTTGCTCAAACCCGTAGTCATTATAATCGATGTAATTTCTAGCTGCGCTTATTTGGTCACTTTGTTGCTCGTATCGACTATAAGATAGTTGCCCATACCATTTATCAAATATAGCTGTTGCCATATCTGAATCATAATCGAGTGCAAATGAGATATTTGTGTCTTCGTCTTCGGTTTCTTGAATGGATGGAGTGATTACTTGCTCTGTTGTTTGATTAAAGTAATCTAAGGTATATTTAAGGGTCCGCTTTTCATCAAGTTTTTGCTCAACTTTAAGCAGTAAAGCATCAGAGCGGGCATCGTAACCTGGTAAATCTTCAACGTAGTTTTGTACTTCTTCACTATCGCGATGGCTATAAACAGCGCTAATAGCAACGTCACCTAAATCTTTTGCTGCTGTAATATCAGCAGCAACCTGATTGCTTTGGCCTTGATAACCTAACGCTACTTTTACTAAGCTTTGTTGATCCACTAAATAATCACTCGGGTCTTTAGTTGTTATTACTACAATTCCCCCTAGTGCATCAGAACCATATAGCGATGATGCCGCCCCTTTTGCAACTTCAACTTGTTTAACACCTGCAACATCAAAGTAGTTTCGACCCACTAAATAACCGCCGCCGCCAGCGTAGCCATCGTTTGTGCGTCTTCCATCTTTAATAAAAACAACTCTGTTGCCACCAACACCCCGTACAGTTAATGTTTGCGCGCCTGCGCCACTGCCAGTACTTGAGATACTTGGATCGTATTTAAACATAGTTTGTAAATCTACAGCGAGCTGACGCTCAATATCTTGTTCGGTAATAACCGTTACTGAGCCAGTCACATCTTCAAGCTTTTGTTCAAAACGAGAGCCACTAACCACAATATGATCGTCAATAACATTTTCGGCCAGTGCGCTACCAGAGCTAATTAACAAAGAGGCTAATGCTGTAAATTTAAAAGAAAAGGGATTCATCTCCACTCCAAATGATAATAGTTATTATTTACTTTCAAATGGTACAACTAACCCGAAATAAGATCAATTGATTATGATAATCATTTTCATTTAGATTAAAGTGGTTATAATACTAAAAAATAAAATCGGAGTTTGTTATGAAGTACCTAATTTTTTTTCTGGCTTTAGCCACTCAATCAGCACTCGCGAAAGAGCGTGTGATCAGTGCTGGCGGCACATTAACTGAAATAATCTACGCACTAGAAAAACAAAATAGTTTAGTCGCGGTTGACCAATCAAGTATGTATCCGCAACAAGCAACACAGTTGCCACAGGTAGGTTACTATCGAGACCTAGCCGCTGAGGGAGTGCTTTCAATGCGCCCAACTACGTTACTTGCACTTGAAGGTGCAGGAAGAGAGCAGGCGCTCAAGCAAATAGAAGCGACCGGAGTGAAGGTTATTCACTATAAAAAACCGACTTCTGTAAATGAACTACTTGAGCTAATTAAGCGCCTTGGTAGTGATTTAGATGCAAACCTAAAAGCTCAAAACCTAATTACTAAAATAAAAAAATCGTTACCTACTAAAGCAAAAACACAGACTCACAACGCTTTGTTTTTACTTTCAGCTAATGAGCGTGGGCTCGTCGCAGCAGGACAAGAAACGGTGCCCAACTTGCTGTTTAATTATGCGGGCATTACCAATATAGCTGCTACGCATACAGGCTTTAAAGCAATTAACAGTGAAGTACTGGCTGTAAGTCAGCCCGATTTTTTAGTGGCGCCAGCGCATGTTGTGCAAAGCCTTGGTGGGAAACAAGCCTTTTGTAAACAACCTACACTTCGTTTATTAAAAGCAGCGCAAGAGTGTCAGTTACTGGTCATGGACAGCTTACTTTCACTGGGCATGTCGCCGCGTATTGCAACTGCGATTCAAGCATTGCATGAGTATAAAACACGCTTATGAGCACGTTAACTTTGAATCGTTTTAACGCCATAACACTGAGTAACCCGCATAAGTGGATGCTATTAAGTTATGGCTGCATTTTTGCTTTAGCATTACTTAGCATAGGCTATGGAGCCGCAGGATGGGATTGGCGTTTAGCTATTGCGTGGCTAGCTCCTGAACATTTTAGTCAATTTGATGCGCTACAAATCAATGTGGTTACACAAATACGCCTGCCTCGTTTTGTCCTTGCAGTGATGGTAGGTTTAGTACTTGCACAAACAGGGGCTGCAACCCAAGCGCTATGTCGTAACCCGCTTGCTGATCCCTCTATTATTGGTATAAGCGCAGGCGCTGCAATGGTCGCGGTTGCTTTTATCGCCCTTAGTGCACAATTTAATTTTAACGCCCAACACTACTTACCTTATGCCTCATTTTTGGGCGCACTCTCAGTAACGTCGCTGGTATATTTAGTCTCAAAACAACAAAAACAAATTAATATAAATACGCTTATATTAGTCGGTGTCGCCATTAATGCATTGGCATTCGCTGTTATTGGATTATTAAGTTTTTATGCCGATGACAGCGCACTGCGGTTAATTAACTATTGGACCATGGGCTCATTAGGCGGTGCGAGCTGGGATAATATAAAACAGGCGAGTCCTTTGCTTTTACTGAGCCTTATCGGGCTATGGCGATTAAAAGAGCCAATGAATCTACTTCTTATCGGTGAATCACAAGCTCAATACTTAGGAGTCGATACCAGCAAGCTTAAATTATACGTCATTATATTAGTGGCATTGGGCGTAGGTGCGGTGGTTGCGCTAACAGGTTTAATTGGCTTTGTTGGTTTAGTTGTCCCTCATATTGCACGCCTAATGGTTGGGCCTCATTTACGAAATATGCTGCCACTTTGTATGCTTTTAGGTGTCATAGTGTTGCTACTTTCAGATTGGTTAGCACGCTTGGTTGTTATGCCTGCGGAGCTGCCGATAGGCATTATAACGGCGTTACTTGGGGCTCCACTATTTATATATTTGATCATTAAAAATAAGCGAGATTGGTCATGATCACGTTTAACAACCTCAATATAGGCTTTAACACCCATCGTGTTTTAGAGGGTATTAGCGGCAATATCCAAGCAGGACAACTTGTCGCACTGATAGGCGAAAATGGCGCAGGTAAATCGACCTTACTGCATACTTTGGCAGGCATGCATCCCTTTGAGGGAGATATACTATTTAATACCAAACCTTTGCATTCATTTTCTAAAGAGCAATTAGCTAGCAAGCGCGCTGTAATGATGCAAAGTAACCATGTTGGCTTTGATTTTAGTGTAGTTGAACTCATTGCTATGGGTCGCTATCCCTATACAGAGTCTCTTAAAACACAAGCCAATAAAGTTCAAAAATATGCCTCACTTATGGATTTAACCCATTACCTAACACGTCGAATGAGTGCGCTTTCGGGCGGCGAACAACAGCGTGTTCATATGGCGCGCACATTAGCACAGTTAGATGCTTTTACTGCGCAAACGGGGCCTAAATTAATGTTGCTCGATGAGCCAACATCAGCGCTAGATATGCGTCATCAACATACTTTACTTAGCTGTGTTAGAACCTTTGTAGAGCAAGGAAACAGCGCCATTATTGCTATACACGATCTTAATTTAGCAAGCCTTTATGCAACCAACGCTATTTTATTACACAACCAAAAAGTGCTGCAAAGCGGGTCTATAAATACCGTTTTAACAGCACAAAACTTACAACAAATGTACGCCATGAAATTGCACGTTAACCCTCATCCTTATAACGATGCGCCCATGGTTTTTTCTCAACGTCAGGAGTTTTCATGAGAGAGCAAGCATTAAACGACGCACGTACGCTCGTTTTTAAAACCCATGCCGGCGTAATGTCGACCATTTCAAATAATTTACGCGGCTATCCGTTTGGCTCTGTTACACCTTATATGTGTGACGAACAAGGTCGCATCTACTTTTTTATTAGTGACATAGCTCAGCATACCAAAAATTTAAAACAGGACTCACGCATGAGTCTGACTATTTTTGATGCCGCCGATTATGGCGATCAAAACGAACATGGGCGAGTAACACTCGTAGGTGATGGCTCTATTGTGGCAAAAGAGCAAAGCGAAGTGCTACTTGATAAATATATAGCTTTGTACCCTGAGGCTGCAAGCTATCGCAATGCGCATGATTTTCAGCTTTGGCAATTAGATGCAGTACGGGTGCGTTATATTGGCGGTTTTGGAAAAATATTTTGGCTTGAGCAAAACGAGTGGCAAGCTCAGCCTAAAAAGTGGGATGAAAGCCAGCAGCAAAGCATGATCACTCATATGAATGAAGATCATCAAGATGCTATGTCGCTGATATTAATGCAGCACTATAACGTAGCCGATAACACCCCAATAATGAGCGGCCTACTACCCACAGGCTTTTATATACAAAGCCACAAGCGTAATTACTTTATTAATTTTGCGAACGAGTGCGATAGCCCATTAGCCGTGCGAAAAGCACTTGTAGCCTTAACAAATAAAGCTCGAAACAGCTCAAACCAACTAGCACAGACAGTATGAAAAAATTAATAGCCTTACTAAGCACTACACTGCTACTGAGTACCAATGCTGCATATGCAGACGAATGCACACTAAATATAGATGCAAACGATATGATGCAGTTTTCAACTAAAACACTAAGCGCCCCTAAAAGCTGTAAGCAAGTGACCGTAAAGCATAGGGCGTGTTGAACTTTGCGGATTGGAATTTGTTCAATCTAGGGGCGATTAAGTCGCGGCGCGAGATTTGTAACCTGGTGGGCTAAGTAAAAATCGAGCAACAATGAGTTTATCGCCCCTAGGCAGAACCCGAAGGACAGCGCATGTTTGGTATTTATGCTGCGTTATCGCCTATTTATGTGGAATAACCACACTTCATAGGCTCTGTCTTGCCTAAAAACCAAACACACTGCTGCAAATTCAACCATCAAAGATCAACACGCCCTTGCCACACCGGTAAATTACCTGCCAATGTAATGGGTCATAACTGGGTACTATCTACGATTAAAACATGCAAGGTATTATCACAGATGGCAACGCTGCAGGGCTTAGCAACCACTACATAAAGCCTAATGATAGTCGCGTGATTGGTGCTACAGACATTATTGGCGGCGGTAAAACAACCGAAGTTACTTTTAAAACCAGCGGCTTAACCGCCGGAACCGATTACACTTTCTTTTGCTCTTTTCCTGGCCATTACGCCATGATGAAAGGCACATTTACGCTTAAGTAAATATTAAAAAGTGTATTACACAAACACAGTGCCAACCTATTATTGGCACTGTGTTTTCTCCCCTCGTTTGGCTAAAGCTTTAAATGCAGCTTGTTGATGTGCTTTTTGCACATAGCGAGCAGGCAAAGCGTTAACTTCTAATTGATAACCACTTTGCTCAGATTGTACTTTTGATACTGGCGAAACCCATACAACATTAAGCTCTGGGGCAATTCGCTTAATTACCCGCGCTATGCCTTCACCATTTCTCACATGAAAGTCACCGGCTAAATGTATAACCTGCGTGCCCTTATTTTGACTAATATAGTTAACGATAGACTCAGCCATGGTTTCGTCCCAAGTAACTTGCGCGGCGTAAAGTTTTTCGTTTTTACTCGCCGTTCCATGATGCATGGATTGCATAAAGCGTTCTTTATAAAGGCTTGGAGAAGTATCTATCTCTTTTGCAATAAAACTACGCTGTTGTGGGTCGAGTTTATTAATATAATTAATACCTTGGCGACCAATACAGGTAACAATATGCTTAGGCGCATTTGCAGCTATTACATCGCTATTTTGTATCTTCGCCAATTCCACTAACGCACGATAATCGCTCTTATAATTAGGCCAAGCCTTAGTATTATCAATTAGGTATTGTTCACCTATTTTACTCTCAAGATAAAGGTTTAGTGTTTGCTGATCAGCGCGACTAAATTGCTCAAGCGATAAGGCAATAGGCTTATTTTGTGTGCTTAATTGCTGAAATAGCTGAGCCTGAAATAAGTGCACACCGGGGTGTGTATGCCATTCACCGACTAAAACAACATCGGCATTCAAAAGCGTGGACTCTGACAATATTGAATTAACTCGCTGACCCTTTGCATTATAAAGCCCATAATTATACAAGGATGAATTTTGAGATACTGATACTGTGTTTATACTGCAGCCTGATAATCCACTGAGTAAAAGAAGTGCTAAAAATGGGTTTTTCATATCGGTTTTTATAAAAATAAGAATCAAAACAATGACATTAGTATACACAACAAACTGCTTCAAACCCACAAATACAAATAAAAACAATTATCATTTGGTTTTTAGGGGTTTCTGTTTTACAGTCTTAAAAAATATACAGATATGGAACGCCCCATGGCCTTACCTTTTTTATGTGCTCGACACAAACAACATGTTTTATGTCAACCAGAACAAGCAATTATAGATATTCAAAACGCACAGCTAAGTGGCGAAGCGCTGTTTAAACGATACCAATTTGCACAAGCATTGCCATACTTGGGGTGTGCACTTGAAAGTGCGTCCTTATTAGCTCAAATGTATAACTGTGCGAATAAACAGCAAATCATACAAATTACCTCTCTTACAGAGCGCCTTTATTCCACACTTCACTTTTTAGGCGAACAAAGTGCTGCGCACAATGCACTCATACAATCTATTAATCTGTTAAACGAGATATTGTATAGTGACGATGAATATCATGACTTAGCGCTTTCATGCATTACACAGCTAAAAAATTTAGCACTGCAACATCCTCCACATCTTACTCAGCACTAATTTTTATGGCAATAAGCAACGCGCTAAACAAAATTGGGTTAACTTTTTATATTAATAATGGCCAACATATCTTCTTCATCTTCATCTAGGCCAACTTCTTCAAACCCAAAACTAGAATAAAAATCCTTAGCAACAGGGTTTTTCGGGTTATAACAAATCTCGATTTGTTCAAGCTTAGAAGTCGTTTTAATCTCTGCAATTGCCATGGTAAGTGCTTGGCGGCCAATACCTTTATTTTGATGATGTTCATCTACCATAAAACGCCAAATAGAAACTTTTGTAGGGGTTTCTTGCACCCACATAAAAAAGCCTACAGGCTCATTATTTTGGTAAATAGCTTTACAGGTATGCCCAACATTATAATGAGACTCAACAAGCGACCACATATTACACGCTACATATTCTTGTTGCGCTTCGGTAACGTCTAAATCGCATACCTCTTCGTAATTAGCAGAGGTGATATCTTCCAATAAAATGTTCATTATTGTCCTTAATTTCAAACATGGAGTTATAAGTAGTTTTGTTTTATCACGTTATCAGCACTAATACATCTAGGCAATGTATTCTTTTTAGGCACAAAAAGGCCGCAGTAATAAATACTGCGGCCTTTGTTTTTAGCTAAACTTTTTTAGACTAGCTAAGTTTAATAAGCGCCTGCGCTGTATATAAGCTCATAGCTGTGGCTGTAAATCTCAAGGATGTTACCAAACGGGTCTTCCATGTAGATCATGCGGTACGGCTTTTCGCCAGGGTAATAGTAACGTGGCTCTGGCATACGTTTTTTACCACCTGCAGCAACAATACGATCCGCTAAGCCTTCTACATCTGGGTCTTGTACACAGAAATGGAAGATACCGGTTTTCCAGTATTCAAAGTTGTCTTTAGGGTTTTCTTGGTCTTTAAATTCAAAAATTTCTACACCAATACGATCGCCTGTTGAAAGGTGCGCTATTTTAAATTTTTCCCAATTTGGACCAAATACATCGGTACACATTTCGCCAATTGGGCTGTTATCTTCAGTGATCACGGTAGGCTCCATTATGGTGTACCAGCCCATCACCTTAGTGTAAAACTCTACGGCTTTTTCAACATCCGGTACTGAAATACCAATGTGCGAAAAACTACGTGGATATGTATGACTCATAATAAATACTCCTACTTAACTATGTTTAGTTGATGGAGTTAGTTTACGAATTGACCAACATTAAGTAAAATTATCATTAATCATCATTTTGAGTATATTTTGTAATGATAAATCCGACATGGTTAAACACGTTTTGTACTTTAGTTGATGTAAATCATTTTACCCAAACCGCCGAGCGCCTTTATATGACCCAGTCAGGCGTAAGCCAACATATAAAAAAGTTAGAGCAGCAACTAGATTGCGCCTTGCTTGAGCGTCACGGTAAACAATTTACTCTTACTATTCAGGGTCAAAATTTATATCAGCAGGGTAGTCAGTTACTCAAAGAATGGCAGTTTTTAGAGCAGCAATTAAAAGATGATTCACCTTACAGCGGTTTAGTTAAAATACAGTCGCCAGGCAGTTGCGGGCTAAAGTTTTACAATCAACTATTAGCATTGCAAGTAGAGTACAAGGAGCTAATTATAGATTACCGCTTTGCTCCAAATACCAGTGTTGAACAAGCAGTGGCCAATCATAGTGCCGATATTGGCTTTTTAACTCAAGCGCCTACCCTTAGTGAAGTTACCAGCCACAAAATTGGTAAAGAATGCCTATTATTAGTAACGCCCGCACATATAGAAAACCCAACATGGAGCGCATTAAATCAACTAGGTTTTATTAGCCACCCCGATGCAAAACATCATGCACAGCTTTTATTAAGTGAAAATTTCCCAGAATTTGAACATGTTGATCAAATTAAGCAAACGGGGTTTTCTAACCAAATAAGTTTAATACTGGAGCCGGTAAGTTTAGGGCTGGGTTTTACGGTTTTACCAGCACACGCAGTAAGTGCTTTTAATAAACCTGCGCTTATTAAAACGCATCATTTAACCAAACCAATTAGCGAAAATATTTATGTGTGTCACCACCGAAATAGACCATTAGCAAAGCGTATGCATAGCGTTATTAACGCAATAAAAGCAGGCTAGGGCACCCAAATCAGCGCCCGTAAAGCCCCTTTACAGCTTAAGCTGTACGTTTAGTTTTTTGCGTAATGTCTGTGAAGCTCTGTTTGCTTTTTAAATAAACCTTATGCACAGCAAAAGTCAGTAAAGTCATTAGTACCATCATACAAAGTGTCGGCCAAAGGCTAAGGGTATGATAACCAAGCGCCCCCATAAACCAGCAAATAAGTACCCATTGAATAACATATAGCGCGGTTACATGTTTACTGGCATATAAAAGAGCACGTGTAATAGGACCATTATATTTATCAGCAAAAATATACTGTATAGCCGCTAGGGCACATAAATTTAAGCCAACTAAATAGCTAATACCGCCGCCATTTAAATGGAAAAAGTTGCCAAACTGTCCTTTAAAATCAATGGCTAACCATATGCCGCCAATAACAAGTAAAGCAGCACCAAGTTGTGCACATACTTTATATAAGTAATCGGCATTTTGTTGATTACTAAGGTATAAACGACCAAGTACATACCCCGTTAATATCGCACTTATCCAAGGAAATACCGGAAAATACACTTGATAGTTATTAGCAAAAAACAAATCGCTAATATAAGGTGAAAGCGTAAATTGTTGCCCCCTCACAAACTGGCTCATAACTGCAATTGCAATGGCTAAAACCGCAATCCATATTGTTTTCCAACGGGCAATATTAAGCACACCAAACAGCAATAAGCTAACTCCAGCCAGTTGTAAAATATCACCTGTTAACACCATAAATTGTAACTGCCCAGCACTGAGCGGACTTTGCCAGCCATAAGCATTTATAAACGCCTCGGGCATGGTATTAAATACTTCAATAGGTAGCCAAAACTTGGCCGCATTCATTAAATAGGCAAGCAGTAAAAGCTGTAAACCACGCTTAATTAATAGCAAGGGTGTTTGCCTGCGCGAAAGCGCCATAGATAGCCCCATTGCCACCAAAAACGAGGCGGTGCCTTTGCCAAGTATATGTACAACCGTACCAAATGCGCTTTCACTTTGAAGCGCTGTGGTGGCATACATCCATAAGGTATGCACAATAATCATAATGAAAACGCTCGCACCACGCGCAAGATCAATCGTTTTAAGACGTTGGTTCATTGGTTTTAATATCCTTTTTAGGGCAGGTTTGGCATTTGCTATAACCGGCTAAATAATAGCGGCAACAGGTTAAACGCTGGGGGTTTTCAGTAAATGGCGCATCAAGGCTAAAGTGCTCACAAATAAGGGTATGCAGCTGACGATGGCAATTATTGATATGTAAAGTGGTTGCAAGGGCTAAGCTATGAGCTCGCTCAATAGCACTACTTAACGAATCGAGTAATAACCGTGCTTGTTCTTTTTTACCCAGCGCGTAGTCGGTATTTACCCATTCACCAACTTGGCTTATAAAATGAGTAAACGCTTTGGTTTGCTCAGCTTTACTTACTAACACGTCATTATTCAGGTTAAACCCACGACAATAAGCGCCATTTACCGCTAACGGCATGTTAATGGGGTCAGCCGTACTTTGCTTGCAAGCAAACCAATAGCAATAAGCGTAAATAGCTTGCCAACAAAGCTGCAAATACAAATGCCGACTAATAAATTGCTTAGGCGCAGTCGGGTACTGCGCCTTACAATGAACTGTTAAAGCGCGCACTAATAATAAGCTCGGTTTAAAAGTTCGTTGTACGGGTTGATGGCAATATAAAAACTGCGCAAGGGTAATCGGTTTAGCCATACAGCTTTGCCGATACGGGGTTGTTTAAGTTACCAGCAAACTGCAAACTACCTGCCGGATCCGTTAAATCAACCATTTGCTCATTATTACCCAGCTGTAAGCGGTTTAAACAAGAGTGAGCAAACTCATCACTAAAAAAGTCATACTCTTTAAATCGCTCATTTAAAGCAGGGTTAGCATGTTGATATGCTTTAACACTTTGCGTAACACACTGCCAAAAGTCATGCTCTGTAATACGCTCTTCTCGCACTAAAATTGCCACTAAGTATCTAAAGAAGCAGTCAAATACATCGGTAAATATACTTAACAGCTCAAGCTCTTTAGGCATAGAAACATGAATACGTTCAACCCCTGCAGGCAATACTTCAGTGCTATTAAGTAAGGCAACCTCTTCACCTATGTCTTTCATATATGCGCCCACTGGCACCGAATTTTTAAGCTTTAAAATGAGGTTTTCACCGTGGGGCATAAACACTAATTTATGCGCGTAAAAGCAATGTACTAGCGGAATTAAATAGGCATTAAAGTACTCATGTAACCACTGCTGCGTGCTCAAACCACTTTGCGCTATCCATTCGCCCACTAAACTTTGGCCATTATTATCTAAGTGTAATAACGCTGCCATAGTGGTCAGTTGTTCATCACTATTTAAATTATGGTTTGGGTTTTCTCGCCATAAGCAGGCAAACATTTTACGATAGGGTGTATCCCCAAGGGCGTGTTGCTCAAACGTATGATGGGCATAACCTAAGGTGGCGTATTCTCTAAGCGCTGTAAAATTAGCGCCTGCGAGTTGTTGATCTTGGCTAACCTTTTCAAATACCCAATCGTTAATGGCAGGAGTCACCGCCATGTAAGCACGCGATAGGCCACGCATAAATCCCATATTTAAAATCGACAACGCCACTTTTAAATACGGCTTATGCGGGTGCGAGCAATTATATAAGGTCCGAATTGATTGTTGCGCTTGATATAAATCGTCACCTTCACCTAAATACACTAATCGCTGATTTGCCAACTCATTTGCAAATACCACACTCAATTTATGTTGGTACTGCCAAGGGTGAGCAGGAATGAGTAAGTAATCACCGGGGTTTAGGTTTTGAGCTTTTAGCGCTTTGTTAAACGCATCTCGGGTGGTTAAATCTAGCTCATCACTTATATGGCTTGGGTAATCGGCAAAGTATTCACTATGGGCAAAGTCGCATACCGCTTTATGCGCTGCTAACCACAGTACTTTAAACGGTTTGCCTACTTCTGGCGCATAACGTAAAAAGTCAGCTTTACTAAAACCAATGCGGCCATTATTAGCAACAAAGGCAGGATGCCCTTCACTCATTGCGGCTTCTATTTTTTGCAGCCCTAAATTAGCTAACTGCGCCGCTGTTAACGTGTTATTTTCACGTTTAAAGCACGCACTGGCTAAAGTAGCATTTAGCTCTTCAAGGTAGGTGGCAAGGCGCTTACCCGTTAAACCTAGCGCAGGCCCTTGCATACTAAAAAAGTTCAACACATCTAGTGGTTGCAGCTCTTCGTTAAGATTGTAAAAGCATAAGCTTGGCTCGTCTATATCAATGTGGTTTAGTGCCATAGCACGGCCATTAAAAATAAAGTAACCGCCTTCAACATTCACTTTAAAGCCTCGCTTTGTTGTCTCTGCGGCCAATAAACGCTCGTGCAATAGCTCGGTGAGTGCTTTAGCTTGTAAATGCCGATTTGCCCATTGCCAATGTGGCTGTATCACGTAATCAGTTTGCAAAGGCGCTAACGAATCAGTAAATAGTTGGCTGTGCCTATCAAAGGCTGCTTTATTACAAAAGCCTAAATAAGCGGCTTTTTCGCCCAGTTGAATTTGCTGGGTATGCACAAACCCCAAACGTTTATTTAACGTATGAATTTTACTATTAGCAATGTCGGGCTCAACCACAACACGGGCGGCACTGTTTTGAGCAAAAATACTTTGCAGCACGCACTGCATCATTTCAAAACTAAAATGGCGCTTAGGTGCCGTGTTAGGCGCTAATAAAATATGCATACCCACATCATTCGGTTCCACCTCGTACGCCGCTTTCATTAAGCTTTCGTGCTCAGGGCTATAAAGCTCAACTAAAGCCAATAGGTTATTATTTTGCTCGATCACGTATGCCTGATGATGAGGCGTATCAATAATAGCTTGATACACTTTAGTTATTTGTTGCTCGGTTTGCTGCTGCATCCCCCAAAAGTGCGCATACGGTTGCTTAAGCCAATCGCATATTGTTGGCATATCTGTTTGTTGTAATAACCGCATCGTCACTTTGCCGGTATGCTGTAGGGTGGTTACAAAAGATGAAAAATACATAAAAACTCCAATAAATCTTAAAAACTAAGACGCTGAACGCGCAGCTCGAGCAACAGCCTTAACCCGCCAAAGCAAAATAAAGGCAAGGCTTGCAAAGCCAATGGCAGCAAAGTAAAACACAACCGTAGTTGAAAGATGCTCTACGCTCATACCCACTAGTAACGACGCTAAAATAACCCCGACATTTTGAGCAATGTGCACTTTGGCAAAGTCGCTGCCGTAATGTGCAGGCTCACTTTTAGCAAATAGCATTACCTCTAGTAGTACCATCACTTGAAATAGCGCAAAGCCATATAAAACACGTGATAAAATCACTAACCCCACCGACGCCTGCGCTTGTAAATAAAGCCCAAGCGCCCCTAAAATAAGTGCACATAACAAAGTGCTAGTGCGGCTTAATGTTGGCAGTGGTAGATGCTGCCTGAAATGGTTAAAAACCAGCATAACAAGCGCTGCAAAAGCAGGAATGGCGTATACAACAGCGCTTTGCAAGGTGCTGCTTTGTGCGTTTAATGCTTGCCAATGAGTAGTAAAGAAAGGGCGAATTAAAAACGCGCTAAAATAAACCACCACACTTAAAAAGCAAAATTGCCAAATAAAATAGGGAATACGTTCTCGCGGTTTTTCAGTCGCTATTGCTTGTTGATAAATACCGGTTTTTAATGAATACATTAAGTAGGCACACAATAAAACCTGCACCATATCACCGGCACTACTGAGTAATAACGCATAGCGTGGCTCAGCTAAACTAAAGAAATAACCACCAATTAAAGCACCACCAATCGCACCAAAATGCATCAATACAGAAAACAAACCAATAATAGATAAATGCTTAGTTTGTTGCTCTAATCGCAGTGCAAATGGGTATATAAGTAGGTAGCTTGCCTTTAGCACCAACATTAGTTGGTAGTAAATCCAAAATTCCCACACATTGGTAGCAAAGTAGCAAAGCAGGCCAAAACCAGCGGCTACCACTTGGGTTACTAACCACAAAGCCAACTCATTGTATTTTTTAGCGACCTTAGCCCATAGCGGTAAAGCCAGCATTACAGTAATACAACAGTTAGCCACAAAGAGGCCGATTAGAGTGGCGTTACTAATAGCAAATTCACTAGCAAAAAATTGCGGATAAAACGGTAGCAACAAGGTATCGCATACCACCGAAATAACCGTCAGCAAAATTAGCGCTAAACGAAGACTCATGCGGCGCTACTCTGCTGTTGTGTTGATAGGGTGACATCGCTTAAATCAAAGTTTTGAAAAGCAATTTTTTGCTCAACCTGATAAGGCGAATAACCTAAAATTTCACGTAAAATAATACTATTACGGTAGCAAGCCATACCTAAATCTGGAGTTACAAAACCATGAGTATGCTGCTCGGCATTTTGTACAAAAATACGTTTTTGTTCGCTATCTACCGCATATTCACGACTCACTAAATAACGACCTTGCTCATCTTGGGGTAGTTGATGGGCAATATTATTTAAAAAAGCAGGGCGCTGATATTTAAAGCCTGTAGCACAAATTAAAAAGTCGGTTTCTATTGAAAAGGGCTGCTCAAGCTCCTGATGATAAAACTCAGTCAGTAAACGCTTACCTACTTTTTGAGTGCTTGTTAGCTTGCTGTTAGTTTTAAATGTAGTGGAAATTGGCCCATCAAGGCTTTGTGCGTAGAGGGTGTCGAAAATGTCGTTAATTAAATCGCCGTTAATGCCCTTAAATAGATTTTTTTGGTTTTGATTGAGCCAATCTCGCTGCTCAGTTTTTAAATTATAAAAGTAATCTACATACTCAGGAGAGGTCATTTCAAGGGTGAGTTTAGTATACTCAAGCGGAAAATAGCGCGGTGAGCGTGCTATCCAATCTAACTGCAAGCCTTGCGGTACTGCTTGCTGCAATAAGGTGTGGTAAATTTCTGCTGCACTTTGTCCAGCCCCTACCACGGTAACCCGTTTAGCCGCTTTTAATTCATCAAGCCGATGACAAAAATCGCTACTGTGCATTACGTTATTTGAGTTACTTTGCACAGCGCAATCAGGAATATACGGTGCAGGCCCTGTGCCCAAAACAATATGGCGAGTCACATAATGTTGTATGCCATTAGGGGTGTTACAGCTAACGGTATAACACTCACTTTGCGGGCAAAACTCAACTTGAGTCACTGTTTGTTCAAAGTTAACATTTGAAAGCTGCGAGCAAACCCATTGGCAATATAAGTTGTATTCACGGCGCAATAAAAAAAAGCTTTCGCGAATATAAAACGGGTATAAACGATTATTTAATTTGGCATAATTTAAAAAGCTATACTGGCTGGTTGGATCTGCCATGGTTACTAAATCCGACATAAACGGAGTTTGTAATGTAACGCCCTCAAGCATCATTCCTGGGTGCCAATCAAATTCACTGCGTTGTTCTAAAAATAAGCTTTTTACATCTTCGAGCGGTTCACTTAAACACGCTAAAGATAAGTTAAATGGGCCAAGGCCAATAGCTATAAAATCGTAAGGTTGATTATCCATTATGCAATTTCCCTATAAGTTTGCCATGCAATGTGGCTAATTTTCTCAATAACAGCGCGTACATCTGTTAATTGGCACTGCGCATTAAGCAATGTAAATTTAAGGTAATGGCGGCCACTTATTTTTGTACGGGCAACCATGGCTTCACCGGTTTGTAAAAACGTTTGTCGTACATGCAAGTTTAAAGAGTCGAGTAAATCAAGGTCATGTTTTAAATCATCAGGGGCAAATCTAAATACCAAGGCACTAAGCTCAGGGTAGTTAACTACTTCAAAGTCGGGGTGATCGTTAAGTACAATATGCGTTTGGCGCGCAAGGCCAATAACTTTATCGAACGCGCGACCAAGCGGTGCTTCTCCAGTGGTGCGCAGTGTTAGCCATAACTTTAAGGCATCAAAACGGCGAGTGGTTTGTAGGCTTTTATCTACCAAATTAGGCGTGCCATTACCGGCCTCTGCTAATGGGTTTAAATAATCAGCATATAAAGTAATGTGGCTAAAATGGCGTTTATCGCTTAATAAAAAGGCACTACAACTAACCGGTTGCATAAATGATTTGTGATAATCAATCGTTATTGAATCAACCAACTCAATGCCATTAAGCGTATTGCGGTGGTGCTCGCTCACCAACAAACCGCCACCATAAGCGCCATCTACGTGGCACCATAGCTGCTCTTCTTTAGCTAGCATGGCAATATTATGGATTGGATCGATTGAGCCAAAATCGGTTGTGCCTGCGGTAATAACCACTGCAATGGGTAAATCACCTTGCGCTTTGCTTGTTGCTATGGCGGTTTTAAGTGCCTCCATATCCATTTGCATTTCGCTGTTTGTAGCCACCGGCACCACGGCGTCGTAACCTAAGCCCAATAACGCCGCTGCTTTTTGAATACTAAAGTGCGCCACCTCAGAGCAGTAAATTTTAAAGCGCGAGGCAACAGCTGGTAAGCCCTGAAGTTTTACCTGATGTTCTGGCGCATAGCGGCTAACAGCCACTTCACGAGCAACCAACATAGCCATTAAGTTTGATTGCGTGCCGCCACTAGTAAATACCCCATCGGCAGTGCTTGGCAATGCTGCTTTTTGGCATGTCCAATCAATCAGCTTTTGCTCAATTAAGGTCGCACCTGCACTTTGATCCCACGTATCTACTGAGGTATTAATAGCAGCAATAATGTGTTCGGCCACCACAGCAGGGTAGGTTACAGGGCAGTTTAAATGAGCCATGTAGCGAGGATGATGAAAATACACGGCATGATCTAAATACACGCCTTTTAGCTCTTCAAGCACCGCTGGAAAGTCAGCCAAAGGCTTTGATAAATCAACATCGTTTACTACTTTTGCTAACGTATTTACCGACACACCTGAAAATGGCTTTTGGGCTTTAGCCATCGCTTGCTGTACTGCCGACAGCCCTTGCAATGACGCTATTTGATAATTAATGAACTGCTCTAAATTGAATTGTGGGGGCAGGCCGCTTTGTTCAAATACAGCCTGTTTTTCAATGGTATTAATATTTAACACGTGAGATTGAGACACATCAACATTCCTTTAGTACACTTTTTAGGTGCAAGGATCTTAATGATAATGATTTCTATTTGCAATAATGAAAAAAGATTAGATAGCAACTTTTTTTTAATTAGAGCTAATAAGCTTGTCGTATATTTTTAACAAAATCGATAAGCCATATTATTAAACGACAAGCATTACATGCAAAAATAAAGTTAAAAAAGAGGGAAGTTGAGCAATTATTTTAGCGGTAGCAAAGCTACGTTTAGCGATTGGCACCTATTTAAACATGAGCAATAAACACGCAATTGAGGTTAATAATCACTGTTTATGAAATATTTAATACAAAATTTAAAGTATTGGCGGTTTTTCTGTTACGTTGGTGTTTGTATTAACGCTAAAGGACGTCATGATGGAAGTAAAACAATTAGCAAGTCAGACCTTAATCGGCTTAAAAGTAAGAACCTGCAACGCCAATGAAATGAATGCTGGCACTGCAAATATAGCTGAACTTTGGCAAAAATTTGGTGAAAAGTTTGCCAACAGCCTTACAGAAAACACCAAAGTGTATGGTGTGTATACTAATTACGAAAGCGATCTCACTGGGGACTTTGACGTAATTGCCTGCTGCGATAATTTATCAATTAAACTCCCTGAAGCTAAAAAAGTAACCACCCAAGCGGGGCGTTATTTGGTATTTAAAGGTGAAGGTGAAATGCCCGATGCAGTAATCGATTTATGGGGCGAAATTTGGCAATACTTCAGCTCAGACGATTGCCGTTATGCCCGCACCTACACTAGCGACTTTGAGTACTATAAAAGCAGTAACGAGATAGAAATTGCCATTGCAATTGAAGACTAGGGTCTGTTGACCTTTGCGGATTAAAATTTGTTCAAACTAGGGGCGGTTTAATCGCGGCGCGAGGTTTGTAACCTAGTGGGCTAAGTAAAAACCGAGCAACAAAGAGTAAATCGCCCCTAGGCAGAACCCGAAGGGCACCGCCTGTTTGGCATTGATGCTGCGTTATCGCCTATTTATGGGGAATAACCACACCACATAGGCTCTGCCTTGCCTAAATACCAAACAGACTGCTGCAAATTTAACCTTGAAAGATCAACAGACCCTAAAACGGCTAGGTTTGTAAGCGCAAACCTAGCCTTTCATTGGTGTAATTTAACCCCTGCCCACTAAATCATTGGTTATTACTGGCTAGCTTGGTTTTTAAATCATGTATATCGCACGCCGTTATTGTAGGCTCAAGTTCCCAGGGGTCAAAAATAGCCTCACTTGAGCGCTGTATCCACGCAGCACGCATACCGTGCGATAACGCCCCAATAACATCAAACGGGTTACTCGATATAAGCCAGGTATTAGCGCCGGTTGAATTTGCCTCGCGTAAAAAATGACTATAAACACCGGGGTTGGGTTTAAAGGTTTTAATGTCATCGGCGCTCACTACGCCTTCAAAAAGCTCACTTATGCCTGCGGCTTCGAGCAAGGTATTTACCGCACTGGCCGCACCATTAGAAAACGCAAATAACCGATAGTTTTGTGCTTTTAAGCTCTCAAGCCCTGCTTTTACATCATCAAATGCGGGTAGGGTTTTATAGCGTGCTAATAACTGTGCTTTTTGCTCATCGCTTAAAGTTACCTTGTGCAGTAAACACGCATAATTAAGTGCCTGCTCAGTACACACCGAAAACGGCACGTAGTTTTGCATTAAGCCACGTCTAAACGAATATTCGAGTTGTTTTTCACGCCAAGTGGTCGAAAATGCGTGCGCGTTATCACCAACCATATTTTCAAGTAACGACACAACGCCATGGGTGTTTATAAGCGTACCGTATACATCAAACGCCAGTGTAGTTGCCATTAATGACTCCTGTTTAAATCGTTACTAAAACGCAATTTTATTGCTAAGTATTAATTACCTTATCAGTTAATAAAGTGCAGTAACAGCACCCGCGTTTTAAGCAGTTGCTGTAAACCCCCGTTACGGTTTGGGTAAAAATACCGCAAGGTAAATGCGGTATTTTTATATTTAAATATTATTTATTACTTAACTGTAGCCCTAGCGCTGCTGCTTGGCTATAAGCATTATCGAGCGATAGTTGATGGCGTACATCGGCAAACTCTTGATATTCTGAGGCAATTTCATGAATGGTGCTCACGCCTAAATATTTACTCAATGTACGTAAGTGCGGCACTAAATGGCTCATATGCTCACGTATACCACCTTGCTCAAAACCAAACTCACCGGTTGAGGTGATCACAACTAATGTTTTACCTCCAAGTAGAGGTTGTAGCGGAAAGTCACCACGGGAAAGATCAAAATCAAAAGTTTGGTTAATACGTATTACTTGATCAAACCATGCCTTTAACTGTGCGGGCATACCGTAGTTATACATAGGCGAGGAAATCACAATAATATCGGCAGCGGCAATTTCAGCGATTAATGTGTCTGACAAGGCCAGTAACTGCTGTTGCTCTGCGGTTTTTTTATCATCAGGGGTAAATACCGCACCTATCCAGTCTTGAGTAATAAAAGGCGGAGGATTCACACCAACATCACGGTAAAAATACTCATCTATAGCTTGGCGCTTTGCAAAGCTATCAATAAATTGCTTAGCAATATTTTTAGAAATTGAATCGTGATCTGGGTTGTCGTTTTTAATAGCTCTTACGCTTGCATCAACGTGAAGTAGGGTAGTCATACTGTTTATCCTGTTAGTAAATGTAGGTTAATCATCTTACTAACAGGCATATTTCACAAACGAGTAAATCTTAACTATAAATAAGTTATACTCATCTATAAGTTAATTCTATTTGGTGTGAATAATCCCCCATGCAAGTATCACTACAAGCACTCAAAGCCTTTGAAGCTGCGGCGCGTTTAGGCAGTTTTAAAGCCGCCGCGGATGAACTATCGCTCACCCCAACCGCGATTTCGCATCATATAAATAACCTTGAGAACCGTTTAAATGTGGATTTATTTTACCGCCAAGTTAGAAAAATCACTCTTACACCCACCGGTGAATATTTAAGTGAAGCAACATGCAATGGCTTTAACCTTATTAACCAAGCGCTAACTACCGTACAAGCTAAAGGCACCGCCGTTAAAATAACCACTACGTCATCACTGGCCGCACTGCGTTTAATACCCGCATTACAGGAGCTATCAAAAAGTCAGCCCAATCTTGAAGTGGATATATCAACCAGTGAAGCCGTTGATAAGCAATTACACACCTTACCGATTCGCTTTGGTCAACAGCAGAATATAAACGCATATGATATTATTAAAACCGAGCAATTTAACCTGTTTGGATCATACAAAGCCGCGGATATCCCATGGCAAAATGGCCCAGTTACGCTCTATACCACTAAATGGAAAAACAACGCGCTGAGTGAGCCACCAATTAAACAATGGCTTACTCAAAACAACTTAGCTCCTGCTTTATTTAGTATTAAAACATTTGACCAAGAGCTATTTGGTATTCAAGAAGCTATGGCAGGCTCAGGACTGGTTTTTTGCTCAACCACGCTAGTACAACGATTATTAGACACCGAGTTACTTAAAAACTTTAATACCCACGTAGTTGAATCTGACTTTTGCTACTACATACCTAATAAGCAGCGCTTTCAAACCCGAAATACTCGCCTCGTTTTAGAATGGGTAGAAGGGTTGTTGAGTTTATAAGTTCTGAGCAGCAATCAAAGTACGTAATAGCTAAAAGTAGTGTTTATTAGCCTATCTTTTCGGGGTAGGCTTGTGAGCAGTCAAATCTGAGCAAAAACTGAACATTGAGATTAAATAAATATAATAGCTAATCAATTCATCAAACAGCTCTTTGCTCACATATTTATAAAAATTAGCAAATAGCGCATATTGTTTTATTTAACTTTACTTTAAATTTTTAGAAAACTTAATGATAGTAATACCTTAGGTTATTTGCTAAAACTATATAAACTAGGTAAATGAGCGTTAAGTCTGCAGAAATATGCGCGATGAGCGCACTATTAAATTATGATATGTCAAAGGAGAGCCTGTGGTTCAATTAGCGAATATTGCAAGAATAGCTCCCGGTATTGAGCATCTTTCACTTGACGAGCTCCACGCCCTGCAAAGGTTTACGCTACTATGGACTTTGTTTGAGGCTCAAGTGCTAGATACTAACGCTTATGTTAGGAATATCTCCGAAAAAGTTGCAAGTATTGAACCGCACATCATTGATGGCGGATGGTTTGAAGAGCACTTAGCCTATTTTTCAAATAGGTATATTGAGAATGGAAAGACGAACTACCACTTTGAACACCTTAACTTGCGAGACAATGACAACCCAAGGTTGGTGCGTGCCGCGCTAGCCGGAGAGGATACTCGTACCTCTTCTCAGCTGATAGCCTGTTTAACTATAGTTTATCGATTTAGAAACAACTTTTTCCATGGTATTAAGTGGGCTTACGGCCTACGTGATCAACTCGCCAACTTAACGCACTCTGCAAGCCTACTTGAAAAGTATTTAGAGAAGGTGCCGAATGGCGTATAACATTACATTCTCTCCTGCGATCATACCTCGCGCCATTAATGTGAAGCATTATGGTTCAATCAAATTCAGGCTATACAATAATTTATGAATGCTGAAAACGCCATAGAGAGCCACTACAGAAAGCTCTCTGATATTATAAGTAATGAGTTCGAAGATCTTTACAAATCAATAAAGAATGACAAATTAAGAGTTTTATTCTCTACTCTTCACTCTAGTGTTACTAGTCTTTTTGATTCGATGAATAATAGACTTCCAACATATGAAAACCCCGCTCACTTTTGGGCAGAACCAAGCAGAGAATTAATTAGCTCTATAGAGATAATTGAAGCTCTAGAGAAATCTTTAAAGAACTCTGAACATGCATTCTCTATCGAGGATTATCATCAAGAGAGACTTACTTTTTGTAAGAGCTTTCTAAGCAAGAGTGGTGGGAGTGCAATTCCCGCTCATACTGAAAAATTAGAGATTTATTATACTATCCCAATATTTTTTCCACAAAGCTCAATAAAAATTGAGAATAAAAACAACACAGCTGACTTAAAAGCGCTTGGTAGTGGTTCTTATGCAAACGTCTATAGATATTATGACAGTTTCTATCTTAAAAATTTTGCTTTAAAACGAGCAAAGAAAGATCTAAATGCCAAGGAAATTGAAAGGTTCAAGCGTGAGCACGAACAAATGAGTATGCTAAGCTCGCCATATATTCTTGAAGTTTATGGGTATAACGAAAAAGATAATGAGTATGTTATGGAGTTTATGGACAGCTCTTTGGATAAATACATGTTAAAAAACAATTCCAAATTGTCGTTTCAAGATCGAGTTAAGTTGGGATTACAAATCCTCAGAGCTTTCTCTTACATACACTCCAAAAATATTTTACACAGAGATATTAGCCCTAAAAATATTCTACTTAGGGAATATGATGATGTAGCAGTTGTGAAAATAGCAGATTTTGGACTAGTGAAAATTATTGATAGTGAACTAACTTCGGCGAATACAGACTTTAAGGGGTATTACAACGATCCTAGCCTAATAACAGAAGGCTTTGATACCTATAGCATCTTGCATGAAACATATTCGTTGACTCGTATTTTATATTACGTCTTAACCGGAAAGAGCAAGACTGAAAAGTCACCAGAGAATGTACGTGCTTTCATTGATATAGGTCTTAGTAGTAATAAGTCTATTAGATTTAAAGATATTGATGAAATACGCATAGCTTTTCTAGCTATCGCACCAATGTGATTTAGCCGTGAACCATAACAGAGCCCAGCAGTTCGACGCTGAAGGCGGCGTTATGAGATAAGGAATATATGCATCAGATTAAGCACTCAGCAAGTCCATATCTTTATAAGATTGTATTAGATAGTGAATATAAATTATCAGACGCGGACATAAATAAATTTAAGAAGACGGTGAATCAAGGTGTCGCTGTTTATGGTTTTACTCCCAATATTATAATTATTTCTAATTCGCATTATGCTTACTGGTGCTCCATTTCGTTGTTTGCAAAAGCTATGGACACAGGTAAGTTAGCTATTTGTAGTAATGATAATTTAGATGATGTTATTAAAAATATCTCTACTGAATTTGCACCCATTAATGTAAAGCAGTTTAGTAAGAGCAATATTATAGACTGTAATAAGTGGGTTACCTCCAAAGTTTAGTTTATAGCAAATAGCTATAGTGCCAGCTTCTGCAATTGACACTCTCCACTCAGCCATTAATACCTTGCGGTTCGGTTAGGTTTGATTACTTAAGCTAATTTGTTGCACTCAACCAATATTCAACTAACTTAAAACCTTTTCCCTTTGACCTTGCACTTTAACTGTAAACCCCCATGACATTTTGATTAAAAAATCCACACTTTAACTTATGTTTAGGTGTGGCTTTTTTACAGCAGCTGTAACTAAAAATTAAGCAACATTCGCTGCTAATAGTTCGTTACGTACTAACTCTGCGCCTTTGCTTAGGGCGTTGAGCTTACCGTTTGCAATATTGCGGGGCAGGGGGGCCATGCCGCAGTTGGTGCATGGGTAGAGTTTGTCGGCATCTACATATTTAAGTGCTTCGCGTAGAGTTTTGGCCACCTCTTCGGGGGTTTCTATGGTATTGGTGGCTACATCGATTGCGCCCACCATTATTTTTTTACCGCGTACGAGTTCGAGTAGCTCTATAGGTACATGTGAGTTTTGGCATTCTAGCGAAATAATATCAATATTAGATTTTTGCAGCTTAGGGAATACTTCTTCGTATTGTCGCCACTCTGTGCCGAGGGTTTTCTTCCAATCGGTGTTGGCTTTAATGCCGTAGCCGTAGCAAATATGCACGGCAGTTTCGCATTTTAACCCCTCTATGGCTCGCTCAAGGCAGGCTATGCCCCAGTCGTTTACCTCGTCAAAAAACACGTTAAAAGCGGGTTCATCAAATTGAATTATATCGACCCCTGCGGCTTCTAGCTCTTTGGCTTCTTGGTTGAGTATTTTAGCAAATTCCCATGCTAGTTTTTCACGGCTTTTATAGTGATCGTCATACAGGGTGTCGATCATGGTCATTGGCCCAGGCAGTGCCCATTTAATTGGTTGGCTGGTTTGCTGGCGTAAAAACTTAGCGTCTTCAACAAATACCGATTTAGTGCGAGACACAGGGCCAACCACTGTGGGTACGCTGGCGTCGTAACGGTCGCGAATTTTAACTGTTTTACGGTTTTCAAAATCAACGCCATTTAAATGTTCAATAAAGGTGGTTACAAAGTGCTGACGAGTTTGTTCGCCATCGCTGACTATATCGACGCCTGCGGTTTGTTGCTCGTGCAGGGAAATACGCAGAGCGTCGTGTTTGCCATCTACCAGCTCGCTACCTTGTAATTTCCACGGTGACCATAAGGTTTCGGGTTCGGCAAGCCATGACGGTTTTGGCAAACTGCCTGCTGATGATGTGGGTAATAGTTTTTTCATAATAAATGCTGCCTTTAATTTTGTTGTGTGGTTAAGCGATACTTGCCGAGAACTGCTGCAGCACTGACTGATAAGGCTTAATAAAATGCTGCTCAGTAAATTTACCTTGCTCTACCGCTAATTGACCTCGCTCTGCGCGGTCATACACAATTTGCGTTAACGAATGGTCGTCATTTTTTAAATTCGGTTTATAACGGCTACCAGCGGCGGCGTTGGCGTTATAAATTTCTGGACGATAAATTTTTTGAAACGTTTCCATGGTGCTAATGGTGCTAATTAGTTCAAGGTTGCTGTAGTCGTTTAGTAGGTCACCAAAAAAGTAAAACGCTAACGGTGCAACGCTGTTTGGTGGCATAAAGTAGCGCACTTGTAGGCCCATTTTTTTAAAGTATTGCTCTGTTAACGACGACTCATTAGGCTGATACTCTACGCCTAAGATAGGGTGTAAGTTTTCGGTTTGCTGATAGGTTTTGTTATCAGACACGCTTAAACAAATAACCGGTGGCTTTTTAAAATGCTGTTTATAGGTATTTGAGTTTACAAAGCATTTAAACAACTTGCCGTGTAAGTCACCAAAGTTATCGGGAATGCTAAATTGCGGTTTGCTTTTGTTATGCTCAAGCAATAACACACTAAAATCGTAGTCGCGCACATACGATGAAAAGTTATTACCCACTATGCCTTCAATTCGCTCGTTCGTTTGGCGATCAATAATATTGGTTTTTAATACCTCAATTGACGGAAATGCTTGGCCACTGCCTGCAATGTCTAAATCAACCGAAATGATCTTGAGCTCAACCGCGTAACGATCCCCTTGCGGGTTATCCCAACTGGCCAGTGCATTAAAACGATTATTGATCATTTTTAGGGTATTACGTAGGTTTTGTTGGCGGCTTTCCCCCCTTGCTAAATTAGCGAAGTTGGTCGTAATACGTGTGTTATTTGATGGATGGTAGTTTTCATCCAAGTTAGTGCTTTTAATCGTAAATGTAAGATCAGTGCTCATAGCCGTATCCTTTCAATTTGAGTTGTTGCTGCTTTTATTGATGGCGCATTACTCGCTGTTAAAACCGACATAACGGGTTAGCTGTAATGGTGCTCTGCAGAGTTAATAAATTTATACGCGGTATGTAGCATGAAGAAAAACGGTATTATTTCAGGTAAAACATGAGCCAGATTCATTCTGTAGCAAAGTTAAATGGGTAAATTCAGCTAATTACCTATGACCCTCTCACAAAAACCACTTTAGAAGTCTAGATTTCTAGATGTTTTTACGGGTATTGTGATTTATTCATACAAAACGTGAGTATTATTCAATACTTATAAGTACTTAAAGTGCCATTTGCATAAACGGTTGTTGATATACTCGAATAAACCTTGGTGAGCTTAGATGTTTTATTAAACGTTTTTTACACGCAACTCACCGCCACAGAGCATAACAACCCTTAACATAAGAAGAGACAAAAGGAATGAGTGATTTAATAGTGTTAATTATATACTGCGCCATATTAGGTAGCGGTGTTGGTTTTTTAGCAGGCTTATTAGGAATAGGGGGCGGGCTGGTAATTGTGCCTATACTCAGCATGATATTACTGCACTTTAATGCTTTGCCACCTGAACAAGTAGTGGTAGTTGCCATTGCGACCTCGCTGGCCTCTATTTTATTTACCTCGACCTCGTCGGCTATTGCGCATCATAAAAATGGCAATGTACCCTGGAATATTGCACCTTGGGTGATGGCGGGCGTTGCCTTTGGCGCGCTCATTAGTGGCTTTATGGCTGCGCTATTACCTGAGCATGTAGTGCGTTTGGTATTTGCAGTAAGTGTGGTGCTAATTGCACTAAAAATGATTTTTTCTGGTAAGAGTGATTCAGCAATAGCGCGCCCGTTACCAAACAAAGGGTTACTCAGTGTTTATACGACCATAACCGGTGGCTTGTCTGCCATGATAGGTATTGGCGGCGGGGCAGTATTGGTGCCGTTACTGACGTTTTTTTCTGTTGATATGAAAAAAGCCATAGGCTGCGCCTCTGCCTCAGGCATTGTGATAGCGCTGTTTGGTTCACTGGGTTATATCAGCTCAGGCAGCCAGTTATTTAGCCTAAAACAAGGATTTGCAGGCTTTGTATATTTGCCCGCTTTATTGGGTATTGTATGCACCTCATGGTTTACTGCGCCACTCGGCGCTAAAGCCACCCATTATTTACCAGTTTCAACCATAAAGAAAATATTTGCCGGCTTATTAATTGTAATGGCAATCAATATGTTTACTCGATAAGGGCATTTATATGAGCCTTAAAAAGACGCGGCATAAAGCCGCTGCTACCGTATTAGCTACTAGTAGCAGCGGGTTCACCCCGCGTAGGTGTTGAGCGTTAGAGTCGGAACCCTTTAACCTTTAACCTTTAACCTTTAACCTTTAACCTTTAACCTTTAACCTTTAACCTTTAACCTTTAACATCATAAGACGATTAACTAAAATCTACGTCATTTGCGCGTGCTTTATAAACTCGTCATAAATACTGTCTTTAATGAGCCTGTCGGGTGTAAAGGCATAATAATGCTGATAAACATTATCAATTGTACCAATGTAATTAACGCCGTAATGGCGCTCCACTTCGGCTCTTACCAAAATAGGCGCAGGGAATATCCCAAACCCTTGCTCACCTAACGACTTCATTAATGCGCTGTCGTCAACATGGCCTGCTATTGTCATTTCAATGTCTTGCTCTTGCAGCCAATAATAAATAGCCCGCGCGACGGGGCTTTCTTTTGCAGGGAGCACTAGAGGCTTGTTATTTAAAGACTGCGGAAACTGCTTATGTAACTGCGAATGCCATGTTTCGTTACTAAAAAGAGCAATTTGGCTTTTACCTATTTCATGGCAAAACGCCTTAAATGGCAAGGTGGTATCGAGTGGTTTATCGGCTAACACTAAGTCGAGCTTATGAATCGCCATTTGTGCAAGCAGCTCATCTTGTTGGCCGTCAATACAGTGTAAGTTGGTAATACGGTCGTTATTAATTAAAGGCGCTAGCCACTTCGACACCAGTGATTTGGGTAACACATCTGAAATACCGACCTTTAGTGTTCGTGAATAGTGCGTGGTATCACCTTGCGTGGTTTCTAGCCATTCGTGAGCAATAGCAAAAATATCATTAGTGTATTGCTGAGTTACATGGCCAAACTCCGTTAACTGTAGGCCTCGCCCTTGACGAATAAATAGCGGTTTTCCTAGTCGTTGCTCTAAGTTAGTAATTTGCGAGCTGACCGTTTGCGGCGTTAAATTAAGTATTTTACTCGCCGCTGCAATACTGCCGTGCTTACTTACTTGCCAAAAATAATATAAGTGATTGTAGTTGATGTTGGTAATCATTCGAAAATACCTGTTTTAAAGTAAGAAATAATCAGCTTTTTCCTTTGCCACTAAGTTAGTAGATTACAGTCATGCCTGCAACATAGTTACTATTAAAAGGTGTAATTGCATGAAGCTAAAACTTACAGTTAAAAACAAGATAATTAACGCAAGTGAAAAGATGTCGCTTTTGAAGTTGATAAAAAGCCAATTGGCAAAACATGCTTTAAATATTCGTAAAGTTGAGATTCAAATAAATGATCTTTCGAGTGAGCGCCACGGCACTTTGCAGCAATGCAAAATTAATATTCTTTTACCTGGGCTACCCAGTATTAATGTAAATACAAAGGGAAGAAGTATGCTGCAAGCGATAAAGCGGGCACTTAAAAGTTTGCAGCACATTCTCGTTAATAAGTATCAACCTTCGCAACCAAGCTCTTAATATCGCACTTGTAGTAGCAAGGATGCTACTTTTTTAATGCCTCTCTAATTCCAAGTTATGTTTAGCAATAAATGATTCAATTATTGCCATTGAGCAGTATTTCCTTGTTGGGTTTTGTTCGACTCTACCCAACTCACCATAACTAAAAACCTTTGCCCTTTTTCCTTTAACCTTTAAACCCAGCTGTAAACCCCCGTTACACTTTGATTAAAAAAGCCGCACACTAATAATTAGTGTGCGGCTTTAGTATTTTATTTTTTTAAAGCGATTACTTGTTTAATAAGTGCTTTTCAAAAAAGTCGGCCATCATGGTGTGATAGTGCAAGGTGGTGCCTTTGCCTTCACTTAAGCTATGTGAGCGGTTTGGGTATGAGAAAAATTCAAACTGCTTATTGTGCTTTACAAGCTCGTCAATTAATCGCTCTGAACCTTGATAATGCACGTTATCATCGCCTGTACCGTGAATAAGCAATAGCTTACCAGTTAGATTTTTAGCAAAGGTAATCGGCGAGGTGTTATCGTAACTCTCAGGATCGGTGTTTGGGTTGCCTGCATAACGCTCTTGGTAAATGGTGTCGTATAAACGTATATCTGGCACGGGTGCTGAGGCAATGCCTACTTTAAATTTATCGCCATGGCGGAACAATAAATTAAGGGTTGAGCTACCGCCGCCTGAATGACCCCACACGCCAACGCGCTCGGTGTCTATTACATCCCAACGTTTTGCCATGGCATCTAGGGCGTCTACTTGGTCTTGCACGGTAATTGAGCCAATTTTTTTATAAATCGATTTGCGCCAATCGCGGCCTTTTGGTGCACGTGTACCGCGGTTATCAACCGATGCCACAATAAAGCCTTTTTGCGTTAACAACGATTTGTATAAGTAACTGTTACCTTCCCAGCGGTCTTGCACAGTTGAACCCCATGGTTCGCCGTATACGTAAAACACTATTGGGTATTTTTTACTTTTATCAATGTTCTCAGGGAACATAATGTAGCCGTCAAGCTCGGTACCATCTTGCGCGTTTACTTTAAAAAATTCATGCTTAGGTAAGCTTTGTTCAGCAAGCTTTTGTTTGAGCTTTGTATTTTCAACTAAGGTTTTTACATTACTATGATCGCTCACTTTAATGATCTCTTTAGTCGGTGGCGTACCAAATTTTGAGTAAGTATGCATTGCCCATGAGGCATCTTTTGACATGTAGTAGCTGTTTGATCCCTCAAACTCAGCAGGTGTTACCCGTACCGGTTTGCTGCTGCCATCAAGCGGTGTGCTGTATAAATAACGCTGACCAGGATCGTTTGGCGAGGCAATAAAATACATCACGTTTTTATCTTCATTGATGGTAAGCATATCAATAATGTCGTAATCGCCAGGGGTTAGGTCGATAATAGTTTTGCCATCGCGCGATACACGATAAAGATGACGCCAACCGTCGCGTTCGCTATGCCAAATAAAAAACTCGCCGTCTTTTGACCAGTTTGCTTTATAAAACCATTCGATAAACGCATCGTCTTTGTCTTCTAAAATCTTGGTCAGTTGCTGCTTTTGCCAATCAAACAACCACACTTTGTTATGGCTTTGCGGGCGGTTTAAGTCTTGAATCATTAATTCATTACCGGTGCCAGCCCAGCTAATACGCGGAATATAACGGTCGCGGTTATCGCCTTCAAGCTCAGCCCAACGGGTTTGTTTATCAGCAAGGCTTACCACACCAACACGCACGGCAGAGTTGGTTTCACCGGCCTTAGGATAAGGGAATTCTTTAAGGGTAGGGTACAGTTCGTCGGTGTTGTTAATCATAGTGAAAAATTTAACGTCACTGGTATCAAGCTGCCAATAGGCGATTGATTTGTTGTCGGGGCTCCAACGAAAACCATCGGCAATAGTAAATTCTTCTTCGTATACCCAATCAAAATTACCGTTAACTATGGTGGCGCTGCCATCGGTTGTAAGCGCGGTTACATCGTTACTGCCAACCGCTTGCATATAAATGTTGTTGTCGCGCACGTAGGCTACTTTTGAACTATCTGGCGAGAACTTAGCAAACATTAACTTAGTAGGCTCAACATCCAAGCCACCTAATTGCTGTAACTGGTTAGTCTCAAGGTTGAGTAACCAAAAGTCGCCTCTGCTGCGCGAACGCCAAACTTGCTCGCTGTTGGTAAATACCATCAGCCATTTACCGTCTTTTGACCATTGGTAGCTTTCGATTGCAAATGGCTCGTCTGCACCTTCTGGCAACAGCTTTTCAAACTCAACCAGTACTTTACGGCCTGTGCCGTCAGCATTGTAAAATACAATGTCGTTGCCTTTTACGCCGTGCTCTTTTTCATCATCAACGTTGTTATCGTCAGCTTTTTCTTTTTCGCTTTCGCGCTCTTCAAGCACTGTGTAGCCAGTGCCATCATCTAGCCATTTAAAGTAAGTGCTTCGCTGGGTTTTAAATTCTTTATCTTTATAAATTTGCGCTAGGCTTAATGGATTATTCACGGTACTCATCGCTGCATTATTGTTGGTTGTTATGCTGGTACTTGAACATGCTTGCAAGCCTAAGCCCGCAACAATGGCCAGTGCCAAGCCCGATGTTTTGATCAGATTCATTGTTTTTGTTCCTTGGGTCTGTTGACCTTTATGGATTAAGGCGCTTATTACATTTACTGTAACAAAATAACGTACACAATATCAGCATGCTTAACGCACAAAGCTATGGTTTAAACCCAAAATTTTATAATTAATTACCATGCTGGATTTTTAAATTCTTCACTGAGCGTGTCGATTAGTGCTCTTACTGTTGCTGATAAATGCTGACGAGAAGGGTAAAGCACATATATTTTCATTGGGTTTAATGTCCATGGCGCTAATACACGCTGCAAGCGACCATCAAGTATATATTGATTTGCCAAATACGTAGGCTGCACTGAAATACCAGCACCGGCTATGGCTGCATGAAGTAATGTGGTGGCCTCGTTTGCACTTAAATTACATTTAACATCAACCGATTGAAATTCATCCCCGTTGTGTAAATGCCAAATATATCGGTCAAAGTTTTTATAGCCTAAACATTGATGAGTGCTTAACTGTTGTGGTGTCGTTATTGGCGGATAATCAGCAAGGTAGCTGGCTGAGGCCACTAATATAGATTCACACTCGGCAATAGGTTTACCTATTAACGAAGGATCAGGATTGGCTGCAATACGTATTGCCAAATCAACACGTTGCTCTATTAGATCTGTGGTTGAGTCTTCAAGATCTATGTCTATTTGCACGTTAGGGTGACGTTTCATAAAACGTGTAAATATAGGGGCTAATTGTGCAAAACCTAACGACATACTGGTCGCTACTCGTATTTTACCTGACAACTGTTGCTGGCTTTTAGTTTGTTCAACTAAACGGTTAGCCTGTGCTAACCATTGCTCTATTTCGGGTAAACAGGCCTCGCCGGCGGTGGTAAGCGTTACTTTACGGGTAGTGCGATGCAATAAGCGCGTATTTAACCAGGCCTCTGCCGACTCAATATGACGAGTAACCATAGGGCGTGACATTTCAAGCCGATCGGCAGTGGCAGTAAAACTGCCTGAGTAGGCAACATCAACAAAAACCTGCGCTGCGGTGAGTTTATCCATAGTATTTGCACTATTTATGAAACAATGATGCTAATTATTGGTTGTTTTTCTGAACATATCAAACCTTTATTATGCTCGCATTAGCAACCAATGATGAGAATACCATGAACCTACGTACGCTTTTATTAAGCACACTATTAACCAGCAATATCGCTATTGCAGACGAAACCCCATTAACCCTTGATGTGTATAACGCTGACAGCAATAGCTTTCATGTTAATGCCACGCTGGTTTATGGCCGTACCGATGCAATTTTAATTGATACCGGATTTACCAAAGCCGATGCACTGCGCATTGCCGCTAAAGTAATTGACTCTGGTAAACAACTAAAAACTATTTTTATTAGCCAAGCCGATCCTGATTACTACTTTGGCGCTGAAGTGTTACAGCAGTTTTTCCCAAATGCAGAGGTTATTACCACACCGGCAGTGCACCAAAAAATAGCAGCAAAGCTTAAAGGTAAACTTGCTTTCTGGACCCCAAAAATGGGTAAAAACGCACCAAAAAACCCCGTCGTACCTAAGGTATTTAATGGTAATAGCTTAAAAATAGAAGGCCATACCATTGAAATTCGTGGCACAGAGGGTGAGCATAATCATCGCCCATATTTATGGATACCTGATAACAAGGCCATTTTAGGGAATGTGGCTGTATACGCTAATGTTCATTTATGGATGGCCGATGCACAAACTCAAGCAGAGCAAAATGCATGGGCAAAGCAACTTAATGAAATGAAAGCACTTAAACCTGACGTGGTGATCCCAGGGCATATGAAAGCAGGCACCCAATTAGATGCTGTAAATATTGATTTTTCAATCCAGTATTTAAAGGATTTTGCACACGCTAAGCAAAATAGTGATAACAGTAAGCTGCTGATAGATAAAATGACCAACTCATACCCAGAGGCTGTATTACCTATGGCTCTTAGCATTGGCGCTAAAGTGCATAAAGGCGAAATGAAATGGTAATTGCTTACGCTTAACCACTGTAATAAATACAGTAGAACCAAAAAACACGCCTAGCAAAGTCTGGCGTGTTTTTTATTATTGCCACAAATACATACTGGCTCGCTTATTGGCAATATTTAATTCAAATACCTCAGTGCTTGCACACATAGCAGCGCCATAGCATACATGTAGCGGTAACAAGTGCTCTTCTCTGGGGTGATTAAAGCGTGCAGCTGGAGCTTGCTGCCATGCTAATAATTGCTGTTCACGCTGCTGCTCGGTTAATGTTTGATCTGCGATTGTGCTTACCAGCCAATTTTCAAATGCCTGATTTTGCTGGTTAACATCGTTTGATTGAGTAACACCAAAAGCGCGCATATTATGGAAGGTAAAGCCTGAGCCTATAATTAATAAGTTATCGTAATCAATACTTTGCAACGCTTTACCAATTTCAACATGCAACAGCGGATCAAGGCTTGGATGCAAGGATATTTGCACACAAGGAATATCGGCCTCTGGGTACATAATTTTTAACGGTACAAACATACCGTGATCAAAACCACGCTGTGGATCGAGTTTTGAGTCAATATTATGTGTTGCGAGCGCTTGCTGCACTAAATTAGCAAGTTGCGGCTGGCCAGTACAAGGGTAAGTTAATTGGTACGCCTGCTCAGGAAAACCATAGTAATCATAAATAAGCGGCGGTGAAGAGTGCGCCGTTATACTAATTGGTTGAGCTTCCCAATGCGCGCTGACCATTAAAATAGCGCTAGGCTTTGGGATTGTAGCGGCAACTTGTTCTAAGCAGGCTCGCATTTCTGCATGGTTGGCATCACCTAGTAATGGCATTGGGCCGCCACCATGAGAAATGAAAAAAACAGTTGGGCGTTGCATGTGGTTAATCCTAAAGGACAGATATTATTATAGTGCCTGCGCAGTTAGTAAATAACTAGCCACATAAACGCACAACCTTAGTGCGCAAATATTATATGTGGTGTTTATTCATCAAGCTCTAAGTGAGCGCGTTCAACGCTTTCTTGAGGTAACTCTTTTTGCACCGATACACCCAACTCTTTAAATTCTGAGGCTTGTTTAATTAAGTTACCTTTACCACGGTATAACTGAGAAAATGCTTTATCGTAAGTTTCTTTGGCTTTATCAAGCTGTTTACCCACGCCTTCCATACTGGTTAAAAAGCCGTTGAGTTTACTGTAAAAACGCTCAGCACGATTAGCCAGCTCTTTTGAATATTTAGTTTGCTCTTCAAAGCGCCATAACTGCTTAACAATATTTAAACTGGTTAGCAGGGTAGTAGGAGTAGCAACCAAAATGTTTTTTTCGATTGCTTGCTGGTAAATGTCGCTTTGGTATTTAAGTGCTTCTACAAAGGCGGATTCAATCGGTACAAACATAATAACAACCTCAGGCGAGTTTATCCCTGGTAAACGGTCATACGATTTACTGGCCAGCTCATTTATACGGGCAGTTACGGCATTTACATGCTCTTTAATCGCTTGTTGAGACTCAAGCTCTGTTTCGGCATTTACATAACGGGTATAGGCATTTAACGATGTTTTTGCATCAATCACTAAGTGTCGACCTTGAGGTAAATACACCACTACATCAGGGCGCAAACGGCCGTCTTCGGTATTAAACGACACTTCGCGTTTATAGTCTGTGCCAGCTCGAAGTCCTGCGCTATCAAGCACGTTTTCGAGCATTAACTCGCCCCAATTACCTTGGGTTTTCTTTTGTCCTTGCAGCGCATTACTGAGCTTATCGGCCTGCTCGGTAATGGCTTGGCTTTTGGCTTGTAAATGCAATAGCTCGGTTTTAAGTGCTGCACGTTGTTTTAAATCTTCAACGTGAATAGATTCCATTTTATCTCTAAAGCCTTTTAGCTCACCTTGAACCGGCTTGAGTAACTGCTCTATGCTTTCTTGATTGAGGGTTTTAAATTTTTGCGATTTTTCTTCTAAGATTTGATTGGCTAAATTTTCGAATTCTTTTTTAAGCGTTTCTTTACTTTGCTCTATATGGGCGAGTTGCTCGCTGAAATGTTGCTGCTTTTGCTCAAGGGTAGTGCGTATATTATTAAGCTCGACATCGCGCAGATTGTATTGCTCGCGCAGGGCGGTTAGCTCAGCTTCGGTTTTACGCCAATATTGATTATAAAGTTGACTTTGTTTTTCTTGCTCAGTTAATCGCGTTTTAAAATGTTGCGCCTGATCACGTTGCTCTTGATGAGTAAGCCCTAACAAGTCGTGCTCTTCCACTAAAGAGGCATATTGATTTTGCGTATGCTCATACTGGCTTTGTAATAACAATAACTGTTGTTGCTGCTCACTCACTTGGCGCTTTATTTTTTTGCTTAACTGGACTGATACAACGCTGAAAATAGCCATACCGGCTATAGCGCCAGTACCAACACTTAACCAATCTAAATGGGATAAAAACGAAGTAAACATAGAATAAACTTTTAAAATTTAGTGACATGCCATCATAACGAATTACGCTCTTTAGCAGTAGGGTAAAACACTAAATTAAGCGCATAAAAAAAGCCAGCTAGTAAAGCTGGCTCAATATTACTAAATTAGTAATCAAACAGGGAAATCAACATGAAACTTGTAAAACAACATATCAACTACAAGCATAATTGTAGACGCGCTCTGATTAAATTAGTTCAAAATAATTTTAAAAAAGTTGAATTTGAGGCATAAAAAAAGCCAGCTAATAAAGCTGGCTCAATATTACTAAATTAGTAATCAAACAGGGAAATCAACATGAAACTTGTATAACAACACATCAACTACAAGCATAATAATAGACCCAGCCATTTGTGATTAGTTCAAAATAAATTAAATAAAAAAATAAATATTTTTAAAAGCAAAAAAAAAGCCAGCGCATTACTGGCTGGCTTAATCATTACTATGTCTAGTAACTACTATATGGGATATCAACATGAAAGCTTGGAGAAACTGCAATTTAACCAAGCATATTAATAGACGCCTACAATTTAAATAAGTTCAAAAACTCGTCATGATTTTTTAAAATTATTTTAGCTTTTAATTAAAGACAGCATTTGTTGTTCGTCAAACTGGGTAAAACTCATTGATTTTTCGGTAAATAATGCATCTACAAGCGCTTGCTTATCTTGCTGCATTTGAAATACTTTTTGTTCAATAGAGTTAGCCATAATTAGTTTATAAACAAACACTGGGTTTGTTTGTCCAATTCGATAAGCACGATCGGTGGCTTGTTTTTCAACGGCTGGGTTCCACCATGGATCAAAATGAATAACGGTGTCGGCTTGGGTTAAATTAAGCCCTGTACCACCGGCTTTTAAGCTAATTAAAAACACAGAAGTGTTACCACTGGTAAATTCGTCTATTACTTTATCGCGATGACGCGTTTGCCCAGTTAGCATACTAAAATTAATATTTAGCTCATTTAAACGCTCGGCAATTAAATCAAGGGCAGAGGTAAACTGGCTAAATATAATCACTTTACGGCCAAGGCTAAGCATTAAAGGTAAGTGACTCGACAACCATTCTAATTTAGCACTGGCTGCCTCAGTTTCAGGTTCAATGAGTTTAGGATGACAACAAATTTGGCGTAACTTTAATAGAGCTTCTAAAAAAGCGAGTTTACTTTTTTGTACGCCTTGCTCGGCAAATAAATCAATCAGTTTTTCTTCAAGCGCACGAGTTATACCTTGGTACATATCTTTTTGTTTAGGTTCAAACTCAAACTCTTTTATAAGTTCGGTTTTTTGCGGTAGCTCTTGAGCCACTTGGGCTTTAGTACGGCGCAAAATAAACGGCATAATTAACGCTTTTAGTTGCTCTGCACGTTCAATGTTGCTTTCGCGTTCAATAGGGCCTTGAAAATGCTGCTTAAAGTGCGCCTGTGAACCTAAAAGCGAGGGCATTGCAAAGTCGAGCAATGACTTTAATTCAAATAAATTGTTTTCAATTGGGGTGCCACTTAAACAAAGCTTAAAGTCGGCATTTAAACGTTTTACCAACCGCGAAACTTGTGCGGTATCGTTTTTAATATACTGGGCTTCATCAAGAATAATGTTTTCAAAATACAGCGGTGAGTAATAAGCAATGTCACGTTTTAATAGCGGATACGTGGTTAAAATACATTGCGCTTGTGCCAAATGCTGCAACGAATCATTTCGGTGTGCACCAAAAATAGTGGTCACTTTTAAGCTTTTTGCGAACTTGGTAATTTCGTTTTGCCAATTACTCACTAAACTTGTAGGGCACACAATAAGCGTAGGCCCTGCTTGCGGTGTATTGTATGAGCTTGCTAAGTAGGCAATCACTTGTAACGTTTTACCCAAGCCCATATCATCCGCTAAAATCCCACCTAACTGATTACGCTTTAAAAAGTTAAGCCAAGCCACGCCTTCTTGCTGATACTCTCTTAATACTACAGAATCGTGTAAGCCATGAATGGCAGTGTTAGGTGATAGCAGTGCATCGTTATTTAGTTCATCAAGGTAACGCTCTAGTGACGGGTCATGTAGCTCTACATTAATAGCTGTGTGCTGAACTAATTCAGGTAAGTATGAAAGCGGAATGTTAAATTCGTCACGGGTTTTAATAAATTCAAACCGCAGTTTAAACTCAATTAATAAATTAAACGCTGCTTTATCAATAACCCCAAATTGACGGCCAACAGGGTAGTAATAAAATAATTCACTTTGACGGTTTAACGATTCATACAGTTTATTATTTACATTTAATAGGGTGGCTACTTTGGTATCGTTTAGCATTACTTTACTATGCATTTGATGATTTGCAGCTCTGTTTACATGCAATGAGATTTGGCTTTTAGTATCAGCAACATTAACTTTGCTCATTGATACTTGCCAACCGCGTTGTTTAAAGCTGGGCAGTACCTCGTGCACTAGCCAATGTAAGTGAATAGCCGATTCCTGACTAAAAATAAACTCGCTGTGTAAACCCCCTTTACAAAAATCGAAGCCTAAGTTGACTAACTCATTGGTAACGGTGTTTTCAAAGGCGCTATTAATTAACTTTGCAGGCGCGGTACCCGCTAAATAGTTTTTATTTTTATACTTAAACGATAACGAAATAGCCATTACTGAGCCCGACATGCTGACTTTAAGTATGGCATTACTCAACGACTTAACAGGCGTGCTTGGTGTATTAGTAGGGTGGGGAATAACACCTACTCCAAAGTTATCAGCAAGCTGCTTATAAATTCGGTCAAAGTTTGTATCGTGCAGCGCCGGTATAGTTTGTAAGTGCGCAATTTCATCAGCACTGAGGGGCGTGCGAATACGGCCTAATTTATATTTATCTAAATCTAAGTAGATGGGCGGCGTTGTTTTAATTAAAGCCCAATTAGGAATTTGATCCAAGTGAATTTTTAACTGGGTTACCTCTTTTTGTTTTTCCCAAACAAAGTTAAGAGGTAAACCAGGTTGCGCTTTAATAGGTACTCGAGAGCGTTGTAAAAATAATCTGTCTGTGGCTAGTAATTGCTGCAGCGCATTAAAACCCCATTGACCTTTAAGCTCAATATTACCGACCGCATTTTGCGATCGGATCCAGCTATATAATCTAAAATCACTTTCGAGCAAATCGCTAGGGGTTACAAAACTATTAAGCTGTTGCTCAGTTAAATTTCGCCCAAGTGCATAATTATTATTTTTATCGTAGTTGGCAATTTTAGGGGTTAAAAATACTTTGTTGTTTTCTATGTCTAATACAAACAGTAATACTTGCGAGGGTTGAGCTTGGTCGGTGTTTTTAAGTGCGCTTAGTTCACTAAACCAATCATTAATAAAATAATCTTCACCGTACTCACCAGAATGCTCAATTTTAAGCTTTAACAAAATAGCGGCCAAATGGCGGCATTTAGTTTTAACATTACAGGTACAGTGGGTATCGACCGAATAACCAGTTGGTAATTTACTGATCTCAATACGTTGGTTGAACGCGATTCCTTTATCACCTTGCACCGTAGAGTCAACCACAGAAAAATCTGCATTATGTTCTAACCAACTGATTTGGCCGTTTTTATAGTACGATTTTCCTTTGGCCAACACCGCGGGTTTAAATAATTTTTTTATGAATCGCTCAGAAAGAGGAAACTGGGTAGCCTGCTCATTTTTAATTTCTTCAAAAATAGCCATTAAATCATTTTTTGATAAGTTAGCAGACATGTCACTCAAAGTATTAAAATTTAAAAACAATTTTTCCAGTATATGCCTTATCAGCGCTGAGCTAAAGCAATATTATTTTTAAAATAAACTGGTTGGATCTGATTGGTTAGTAAAAAATTGGTTTATAGCGAATTGGCGATCATTGTTTAATTTTGCTCACTAAAAAAGCACGTTTAAATTACAAAATAAAAACAATTACTTAACTTTAAAAGGAGGTTTAGTTAGGCTTAGATCAGGTTTTTACTAACAAGGTGAAAAATGGCATTAAAAGGAGGTGTTTAGTTAGTAAAAATATGATCCTTGATGGTTTAAGCCATGTTTTTAGCCTTTTTATACCACTAAAGATCAGATTTTTACCAACTAAAAAAGAGGTCTAGATCATGATTTAACTAACCCAACCCCTTTTACAGATCACGATATTACTAACTAATTAAAGGCACTTAATAACTTAGTAAGTTGCTCTAAGCGCTTGTCTGTCATCACTTTATTATTTATTTTAATTGAAACGTCACCACTTTTAAGGTTGCGTTGCACACTAATAAAGTCATTTTCTAAAACCGCTTCACGTTTTGATGCTGTTTTAGGCTCTGCAGTTAGATATTTAGTAATTAGCATAGCGCGCTTGTCGTCGGCTTCTAAGGCGTTAATTTCATCATTGCTGGCAAGTGCAACAACTAACTCGTTAAATGCTTCCTCATCGCGCTCCTTTGCGTTAATCAGCTTTTTAGCAACTTCTCTACCAACATGATTAGCTGTTGGGTAAAGGGCTATAACATCTGCAGATATTTGCTCATACGCTTTTATCGCATCAGCAATCGCTGTATGCGATACCCCTTCAATAACAGCAATCTCACGGTACGAGCCTTTTTTGCCTTGTTGAATAAGATCGTTTCTAGTTTGCTGATACGCTTGACCCAACTCCCAAAGACTAGGGGCAATGTATTGATCTGATGAAACCGCAAGTACTTTGGCATCTTGCTCGCTAAAGTCACTAGAACTCAATACGAGGTAGTCTGCGCCACCTAAAATACAGGCTTTACGACGTCTAGAGCCAGCTAATACAAGGCTCATATCACCTTGCTCCCACAATAGGGCAGGGTGCTGATTACGGCCATCTTCTTTAATAGCAGGAAGAATATCTGCGACTGACTTTTCGTTTAAAAGCGCTTGTACGCGACGATTTTTACCATAAACCTGAGTTGAGTTTTCAATCTCGTTATGTGCTATCACTTTACAAACAAGCGTAATTTCCCGATTAGGATCACTAGGAGCAGGCATACGAATAACGTCGCCTGCATTGGCTTGCTCTAAAAGGGCATCTAAGCTGCTACTGCCAACAGCGGTTGCAAAGGGATCTAAGCGGGTGTCATTTTTACGTTTTTTAGCCATTTTTAGTCAACATCCTTACTTAGGCGTATTTAATTTAGATTGAGTGGATTGCCAATTAGAACGAATTAGCATTTCGAGTTCATCCACTACATCTTTGATATTTTCTTGTGCGCGCATTAATGACTCTCTACTTGCTAAGCTGTCAGATGCTTTTTGGTCAAAGATAGTATTGAACGACGATGAACTGGCGGTAATTGCTGAACTATGATTAATAGGATAGCTCATTACTTGGCGACCAAAAGCACTACGCACATCTTTAACTATGTCGCGTTGTGAGTGATTGCCTTTCACATAATTAGTAACTAAAAATTGCATGAAATCCCAACCATCATGGCCAAGAGCGGCAACGGTATGATAAATCTCACCTAAGCGTTTTAAATATTTATTATTTGCATCAAAGTCTACCGCTTCAGGGTGAACCGGAATTAGCATCGCCGTTGAAGCCATTAATGCATTGTAAAACATAAAGTTAAGCGTTGGCGCTGTATCAATTAAAAGAATGTCAAACTCATCTTTTACCGGATTTATTACTCGTTCTAGTAGTTTGTGGTAATGGCGTGTTTGCTCATAATTGGAGGTGTCTTTGAGTAATGTTGCTGTTTCGTGCTCAAAATAAAAGTCATCCATACCTGATGGTAAAACACGAATATTAGGAATATGTGTTGGTAAAAAAGAGTTAGACACAAATTCAGGCCATGTTTCACCTTCATCAAGGTCAATGCAATCACGCATCAAATCACCAACGGTAATTGGATCGGGCTCTGAAGATGGGAAAAAGCTTGATGATGACCCTTGAGGATCTAAATCAATTATACCGATACGGTAACGTTTAATGTTAGTGGTAGCGAGTGCAGCAGCAATGTTAACCATGCTTGTTGTTTTACCACAACCACCTTTTAATGAATTAATAACAATAACTTGGAGTTTGTCTGTTGATGCGCGGTGATCAGGCTGTATGTCCATAATATCAGCCATAGCAAAAATATTAACTAAGGTGTAGGCATAGTGGCCGTTTGCACCGCGTTTTATATTTAAATCGTCAAAGTCACCATTGTCATGGCGTCTTTTTAAGGTACGATTATTACAGCCAAGTAAATCAGCTGCTGCTTTTTGGGTGTAAGTTCTTAATTCTTTTTCTTCAGATTTAAGATGGGCGCGATAATGTTGGATACGTCCTTCTAGTGATTTTTCAGCAACTTCTGCGGTTGCTTTCAAAAGTCGATAAGTATCTAGCGCGTTTTTATTGATAGACATACTTTATTCCTCAAAGTTAGGTGTTTAGTATAATGTCCATTCAATTAGCTGTAAACAACTATTTAAGGCGACATGTGTTTTAAATACATGACATATAAAATAATTTTTACCCTTTTAAGATTGCTTAGTATAAATAAAGAAGTTTAAGTATGGTTAAATATATAAGGTATTAAAGGCTAAGGGTGTAAAATACATATATAACGTAATGATTTATATAAATAATATTAAAAATAGTGGATCAGCATTGTACGTGGTTAAGATCAGATCCTTATCTACTTGCAGATCAGCTTTTTACTAAGCGAATATTTACAATCTAAGTTACGCACAGGTTAAGCACTGAGTTACTCACAAATACCTACCTGTAGATCATATTTTTACTAAGTAAATTATAAAGTTATGCACTAAGCAATAGTGATAATGCATGGTTTAATTAGTATAGATCTGATCTGTAGTAAGTACAGATCAGATCTATGCTAACTCGAACTAAGCTTATCCACAGGGGGTTAAGATTTTTATATAATTTGTCGTGTAAAATATAAAAAAAAACACTTTGTAATGGACAAAATTATTATTTAGTTAGTAAAAATTTGGCTTATCAACACTCAGTTAGTAAAAATGTGATCTGAAAACGCTTGTCTTAAGTTTTCCTTAGTAAAATACTGATCTGAGCATTTTATTTGAAGTCAGATCACTTTTATACTAACTTAAACATTTAACTTTTGTGGCTTTATGTGTTGTTATTAGCTGTCACAATAAAAACGGAAATAAAAACCATGAGCCGAAAGGTCAACATCTCGGTAGATAACTTGCCCGATACACTTAGGGGCCAAATTCACGGGGTGGAAAGTGCGATCGATAACGAAAGCCTAGCACTATTTACAGATAATAAAGATGTGCGAATTTCGATAGAAAATGCAGCCCATGGGTTACGCGCTTACTCTAACACATTTAACCATTATGATCTGTGGGGACGTTTTGTTCGCTCAGGCCACAAAAAACTGCCACTTGAAGAAGCCCCTAAAAAAACCATCATTACGCGTAAGATATCTGAAAAAGTAGATGGTATTTTATATGATGGCGAAATAAAAATAACACCGGCTGTGGTCAGTACTCGTAAAGATGGCGAAGATGTAGAATATTTAGTGTGGCCATCAGATAGAGAAGAAAAAGTAGAGCGCGCATTAATTCGCCTAGCTTCAAAAGGTAAAATTGTAAAAATTAATTTTAAGTCCGGTATTCAATATGCCGTTGTGTTTTCTATGAACGAATTAGCACAAGAGCTTAAAGCGGTTGGCCAATCTATGCCATATCCGCAAATTAAAGAGTCGCTTGAAGCATTGCAAGGTTCTAAACTTTCTTTTAAATATTCTGCAACGGATACTAAAAATTCTGATATTGATGATTCGTTTTACGAGTCGAATATGAACTTTTTATCGTCTTTGCACTTTAGTGGTAAGAAAGGCCAAGGCGGAAACGTAAAATGTGTTGCGTGTTTAAATGCATTTGTACACAACATGATTGATAACCTTGAATACAAAGGTTATTACTTTAACAGTGCACAAGAATTAAAACGCGGATTATCGCGTTGGATGATGCTGCGTTTATATCATTTATGGCGTTATGCAGCACCAGGAAAAACCTACCATTTTAGATTACTTTCTATTATGGAAAAATATGGCTCTATTTACTCAACGGATGATATTACCGAAAATAAATTAAAAGCACTGCGTCGTGATATGACAACCACGATGAAAGATTTAATTGAAAAAGGAGCAATATCTGAATACAGCATTACCAATGTTAAAGATGATAAAACCGGCAACATAGTCGATTACACTTATGAAATGCATCCGTCTGATCAATTTTGTGATGAGATATTGGCATTAAATAAACACAATAAGCGTATTGAAATACAAGGCGGCAAACGCATTGTTGAAAATGCGGTATTGATTGATGAAGATAAGCTGGAAGAAATTGTAGAAAAGTAATTCTATTTATTTTTACCAACAAATATATTAAAGGCCACATAATGTGGCCTTTTTAACATAATTTATTTAGTTACTTGTTCTAAATATAATCGGTCCACTAGAAAATCATATTCGCGTTTTCGGGGATGCGATAAGGGTTTTTGGTAACTCGGTAGTTCGCCAAATTTTACGTCGGGCTGTGGGTTAATTAGTATAAAAGGTAAAGCAGCACTAACATGATAGCGATTTTGTGCAGTGTACCTCACATTAACTTGAGGACTAACTCGAGTAGGGCGCCTAATTCGCAATTTTTCTTTTTCACCCAAACTGGCTACTCGAACCTGTTCTTGTGCAACCAGTGACTGCCATTTTTGCTGATCAATCATTCGCGGGTTTTTATAGCTTGCCGATTTTTCTAACATTTCAAGCGCCATTTTTTTTGTAAGTGTTTTGGTTGCGTGTTTATGCATCCAAGTAAAGCGAACAGAAAAAGGGGATTCAATTTCACTATGAATTTTACGATACGCCGCAAGCGTTATTAAATTTGGCATTGCATTATGCACCGCTTCAAATCGCGCGTCGTTATTATCTATTGCTAAAATACAATTTTTAAAAGCTGCTTTTGCACTATTTACCTGTGCTATGCGATCAATAATGGCTTGTTTATTCGCCTCTTTTATTACTAGCAAACCAGGGTGTCGCTTTAATACTCGGCTGCTTAGCCCTGGCTTTTTATAAATATCTGAGAAAGCATTTAAAATTGCCTTATGTGCCAATTCCCCTGTTATTTTTGAAACGCTTATAGACTCAGGGACTATATTTTCTTCAGTACTACTAATCTCAGGTAATTGAAAATACTCTGCTTTAGCAAAGCCAACCTCTTTAAGCTCATCAATTAAGCTAAGTGTTAATTCATTGAGTAAATCAAACTGACTTCTTATTTGTACCTTTGTAACCATTAGCTACCTACCTAGAACACATCTTACTTATCTACTATTCTCGCAAACAACCCTTTCTTTTGATAGTTACTTCTTTAAATAATATGATATAGCTAAGATTTACAATAATTTAATTTAAGTATGATGTGTTCTTTATTGTTTTTTAAAGTACTTTTGCTTCACATACTTTAAAGGAAATAATAGAAGGGCTGAGTTAAGGCACTGAGCTTTGTATGCAGCGTTAGCATAAATATTTAAAAGCGCATAATTGAGTAGCATTTTTTTTAAAACCACCCGTAAAGTTAAGATTACATAAGTGCAAATTAAGTATGATGTGTTCCTATTACTATCTGTATCACCATCGCTTAGCTGTTAAGCTTCTACTCAAGCCATTATAATGCATACTCTACCTACTTAGATTATTGTTTTTAAATGTTTATTTATTTTTGCTTTATAAACTTGCTCATCATAAGTAACTCAAAATAGGCTCTTAAATCTTATTAAAATTTAACTAATAACTAAATAATTGGTAAATAGTGTATTTAGTCCTTGAACAAAGCACACTGCATACGTTAATTTCATTACATCAGGTAATAGGAATGAGGAATGAACATGCAATCGTGGAACCCAAATAGCTGGAGAGAACTGCCAATACTGCAGCAACCACAGTACCCAGATCAAGACGTATTAAAGTCGGTAGAAAGCCAGTTGAAAAGTGCACCGCCTTTAGTATTTGCCGAAGAAACAAGAAGTTTATTTAAACAACTTGAAGACGTATGCGAAGGCCGTGCCTTTTTACTTCAAGGTGGAGATTGTGCAGAATCGTTTAGCGACTTTAATGCCGCTAATATTCGCGATACATTTAAAACCATCTTACAAATGGCTGTAGTATTAACCTATGGTGGAAAGTGCCCGGTTGTTAAAATTGCACGTATGGCAGGTCAATACGCTAAGCCACGTTCAGCCGACTTAGAAACAATAGACGGCGTTTCGTTGCCATCTTACCGTGGTGATATAGTAAATAACTTTGAGTTTACTGAAGAAGCACGTATACCAGACCCTCAACGTTTAATGACGGCATATCATCACAGTGCGGCAACGCTAAATTTGCTACGCGCTTTTGCACAAGGTGGACTTGCCGACTTACATCAAGTTAACCGTTGGAACATGGGCTTTGTTGCTGCTAATCCACAAAAAGCAAAATACCAACAACTTGCAGACAAAATTCAAGACGCGTTAGAATTTATGGAAGTGTGTGGTATTAATTCAACTATAGCGCCAAGCTTAAAAGAAACAGATTTATACACGTCACACGAAGCGTTATTACTAGGCTACGAAGAAGCATTAACACGTAGAGACCATTTATCAGGTGACTGGTACGATTGTTCAGCACACTTTGTTTGGATTGGTGAACGTACTCGCCAGCTAGACCATGCCCATATTGAATTTTTTAAAGGTATTAAAAACCCAATTGGCGTTAAAGTTGGACCAGGTATGGATCCAGACGAGCTTATCCGTTTAATCGATGCGCTTAACCCGGATAATATCCCAGGCCGATTAACACTTATCACGCGAATGGGTGCGGATGTATTACCAGAGAAGTTACCTGCGCTGGTGCGTAAAGTACAGCAAGAAGGTCGCAAAGTAATTTGGAGCTCAGATCCAATGCATGGTAATACTGAAAAAGCCAGCTCAGGTTACAAAACGCGTAGCTTTGATAATATCATGCGCGAAATTAGCCAATTCTTTGCTGTTCATAAAGCAGAGGGTTCTTACGCAGGCGGTGTTCATTTAGAAATGACCGGCCAACATGTAACAGAGTGTACTGGCGGTGCATACGGTTTATCTGATGATGACTTAGCCCAGCGCTACAAAACACAATGTGACCCACGCTTAAATGCTGATCAAGTATTAGAGCTTGGATTTTTAGTAGCTGATTTACTAAAAGACGCGCGTAAATAATACCCGCTCATAAATACCAAAAGCCGCTTTTATTTAGCGGCTTTTTTGTGTTTAACTGTGATTACGCGCTTAAATCACACATTAGTTTGTTAGTACTTACGACGCTCAAGGCCTGTATCAGAAATGATTTTTGCTGAAATTTCTTCAACTGAATGGTGAGTTGAATTTAAATGGGCAATTTTATGTTTTTTATACAGCATTTCAACTTCGCGTACTTCAATACGACACTGCCTAATTGATGCGTATTTTGAATTTGCCATGCGTCTGTCCCTTATTGCAGCCAGACGCTCTGGATCAATAGTTAAGCCAAACAGTTTGTGCTTATAAGGCACTAAGCATTTTGGTAAACCTTCGCTTTCTAAGTCGTCTTCAGTGATCGGGTAATTGGCTGCTTTAATGCCATACTGCAACGCTAAATAAAGACTAGTGGGTGTTTTACCACTTCGACTAACGCCAACTAAAATAATGTCAGCCTCCGCAAAGTTTTTAATGTTGCCACCATCATCATTCATTAACGCGTAATTAACGGCATCAATTCTAAAATCATAACTTTTTTCATGAATAGAGTGTGTTCTGTGTACTTTTGGTACTGGCGCCACATTTAATTCTTTTTCAATTTTTTCACTATAGGTACTTAAAAAATCGTATGAAACTGCATCCGCTGAGCGAATAATCTCAGACAGCTTATGATTCACAAAAGTAAAAAACACCAAAGGCTTTTCACCTTGCTTAGATGACGTTGCGTTAATAAGCGCTTTTATTTCATGCGCTTTTTCTTCAGTTTCTACAAAAGGGATTGTTTTATGATTAAATTCGACAGGGAATAAAGATAAAGTCGCATGACCAAACACTTCAGATGTGATTGCTGTGCCATCTGAAATATAAAACGCAGTTCTCATAAAGCCTCTTTTTTATTACATTTAATTTAAAATCAGTGTATCACGGTTTACGTGGGGACGTTTGCCAGTGTAGAATGGTGGCGACCTTTATAAAAGGTTTTCTTTCTTAACTCTCACAGTTACTACTACAATTTGTTTTTTGGAGAAAGATCCGTGCAAGAATACGTTCTCTGGTATCAAGAGCTTGGTATGCAAGATGTTCCTCGAGTTGGCGGTAAAAATGCCTCACTTGGTGAAATGATTTCAAACTTAGCTAACGCAGGTGTGCAAGTCCCAGGTGGTTTTGCTACTACCTCAGACGCTTTTAACGAGTTTCTAGAACAATCAGGACTCAACGCAAAAATTCATGACATTTTAGATACACTCGATGTTGATGATGTAAACACACTCGCCAAAGTCGGCGCCGATATCCGCCAGTGGATTATCGATACCCCATTCCAACCTAGTCTAGACAAAGCAATCCGCGACGCATACAGCCAGCTACATGGCGACACAACTGCAGATGTTTCATTCGCTGTTCGTTCATCAGCAACCGCTGAAGATATGCCAGATGCCTCTTTTGCAGGCCAACAAGAAACGTTTTTAAACGTTGTTGGTATTGATTCTGTAATGACAGCCATCAAACACGTTTTCGCTTCGTTATTTAACGACCGTGCAATTTCTTATCGTGTTCACCAAGGCTACGATCACCGTGGTGTTGCCTTATCAGCAGGTATTCAACGCATGGTTCGCTCAGATAAATCAGCATCAGGCGTTATGTTTAGTATTGATACTGAATCTGGTTTTGAAGATGTTGTATTTATTACATCAAGCTATGGTTTGGGTGAAATGGTTGTACAGGGTGCTGTAAACCCTGATGAATTTTATGTTCATAAACCAACGCTGCTTAAAAACAAGCCATCAGTAGTTCGTCGTAATATTGGCTCTAAAGCCATTCAAATGATTTACTCACAAGACAAAGCTCACGGCAAACAAGTAGAAATTGTTGACGTAGATCCAGCGCTTTCAAACAAATTCTCGATTACAGATGAAGAAGTGCAAAACCTTGCCAAACAAGCTGTAATCATTGAAAAACATTACGGTCGTCCAATGGACATCGAATGGGCAAAAGATGGTAACGATGGCAAACTATATATAGTTCAGGCGCGTCCAGAAACAGTTCGTTCAAACGAAGACACTAACGTAATGGAACGCTTCCAACTTAATGGCAGCAGCAATGTTGTTGTTGAAGGCCGTGCAATTGGTCATAAAATTGGTAGTGGTGTTGTGCGTGTACTTGATTCAATCAAAGAGATGGACCAAGTACAAGTAGGTGACATTTTAGTTACCGACATGACCGACCCAGATTGGGAACCTATCATGAAACGCGCGGCTGCGATTGTTACAAATCGTGGTGGTCGTACATGTCATGCTGCAATTATTGCACGTGAGTTAGGTATTCCAGCCGTTGTTGGTTGTGGTAATGCAACAGATTTAATTAAAGCTGGTCAAGAAGTTACCGTATCATGTGCCGAAGGCGATACAGGTTTCATCTATGAAGGTATTTTAGACTTTGAAGTGTTAACTTCACGCGTAGACGAAATGCCTGAACTGCCAATGAAAGTAATGATGAACGTAGGTAACCCAGATCGCGCATTCGATTTTGCTCGTTTACCACATTCAGGCGTTGGCCTTGCGCGCGTTGAGTTTATCATCAACCGTATGATTGGTGTTCACCCTAAAGCGTTATTAAATTTTGATGCACAAACAGATGCATTAAAAGCAGAAATCACAGACATGATTGCCGGTTACGAATCACCTGTTGAATTCTATATTGGTAAACTAGTTGAAGGTATTTCTACCCTAGGTTGTGCGTTTGCTCCAGAGCGTGTAATTGTTCGTATGTCTGATTTTAAATCAAACGAATACGCAAACTTAGTGGGCGGCCAGCAATACGAGCCAGAAGAAGAAAACCCAATGATTGGTTTCCGTGGTGCTGCGCGTTATATTTCTGAAGATTTCCGTGATTGTTTTGCCCTTGAGTGTGAAGCAATAAAACGCGTTAGAAATACTATGGATATGACTAACATCGAAATCATGATCCCATTCGTACGTACCCTTGAAGAAGGTAAACGCGTTATTGAATTACTTGAAGAGCATGGCCTTAAACGTGGCGAAAATGGTCTTAAAGTAATTATGATGTGTGAACTTCCGTCAAATGCATTAATGGCTGAAGAATTTTTAGAATACTTCGATGGTTTCTCTATCGGCTCTAACGATTTAACGCAGTTAACGCTTGGTCTTGACCGTGATTCAGGTTTAATTGCGCACTTATTTGATGAGCGCGACCCTGCAATCAAAAAGCTTCTTTCTATGGCTATTAAAACAGCAAAAGAAAAAGGTAAGTACGTAGGTATTTGTGGTCAAGGTCCTTCAGATCATGAAGATTTTGCTGCATGGTTAGTAGAGCAGGGCATTGATTCTGTCTCGCTTAACCCAGATACAGTACTAGAAACATGGTTATATTTAGCTGATAAACTCGCTAAATAAATTACCTTGTTAAAAAAATGCCAGCATCTGCTGGCATTTTTTATGGCTTAAAATGTGTGTTTTGCTAATTTTTTATCTAAATAGGCACATGAGCGAGTAAGCGCTTTTTGACACCACGCTAAATAACCTCTCGCTTTTGGGTAATACATAGAAAAGCACAGTAAACCTGCAATAAAAAATATTAACGAGGGTCCAGGTACTACGGCAAATAGTAGTCCTAATAAAATAAACAGTGTGCCGCTGATCTGTATAAGTAGTTTTTTCATATAAACCTCATAGTAGGCGTTTAATTTGATTATAATTGCAGCAGCTCATATTACGATTAAAAGAGTGTTACAAACTGTAAAATCTTCAATTTCTATTAGCCATCACCATGATATAATTACACAAATGCATTAAAAAGCGCCGCCATGATAGCAACGATTACACAACAAGATGCCGCGACCGAATTGGTTGCAAATTACTTAAATACCATACAAAATCAAGGATTTACTGGAGATACAGACGCCAGTTATGCAACGAGGCTGACTGCATCAACCGATAACAGTATTTACCAGCAGCTTCCACAAGGTGTTATTTTTCCAAAAAACGAAAAAGACATTCAAATTGCCTTACAAACTGCATCTCATGACCCGTTTTTGTCGTTAACTTTTGGTCCTCGCGGTGGCGGCACAGGCACTAACGGACAATCTTTAACCCCTGGTATTGTGGTTGATTTATCACGTTACATGCGTGAAATCCTCGAAATAAATGTAGAAGAAGGTTGGGTACGAGTTCAAACGGGCGTGATAAAAGATCAACTTAACGACTTTTTAAAACCGTATGGATTTTTCTTTTCACCCGATTTATCTACTAGTAACCGCGCCACTATTGGCGGCATGATCAGTACAGATGCATCTGGCCAAGGGTCATTAGTTTATGGCAAAACCAGCGACCATGTTTTAGGGCTAACCACGTATTTAGTCGACGGCACAGCAATGTCTACCAGCCCAATAGACATTGAAAAAGCAAAAATAATTGCCGATCAAGACACATTAATTGGTCAAATATACAAAACAGTTTTAGATATTTCAATTAGTGAACGCGACGCTATATTAGCCAAATTCCCACGATTAAATCGCTTCTTAACTGGGTATGACCTAGAGCATGTACTAAGTGAAGACTTACAAACTTTTGATATGAGTCGACTAATTACAGGTTCTGAAGGCTCATTAGGTATAGTTACTGAGGCGAAATTAAACCTAACACCCATTGCTGAATTTAAAACACTCATCAATATAAAATATGACAGTTTTGATTCTGCACTTCGCCATTCACCATTTTTGGTTGATGCCCGTGCTACCTCGGTTGAAACCGTTGACAGCAAAGTTTTGAATCTTGCGCGCGAAGACATTATTTGGCATTCAGTATCGGACTTAATAACCGATGTACCAAATAAAGATATGCAAGGACTCAACATGGTTGAGTTTAATGCTGTATCACCACAAGACATAAAAGACAAAGTAGACACTTTATGTAAATTATTAGATGAATGCGTTGAAAACCAAACTAATGGTGTTATTGGCTATCAGTTAACCAGCGATAAAAGCGATATACTAAAAATTTATGCAATGCGTAAAAAATCAGTGGGTTTATTAGGTAATGTAAAAGGAAGCCAAAAGCCCCTCGCGTTTGCCGAAGATACCGCCGTACCGCCTGAAAATTTAGCCGATTACATTGTCGAATTTAGAGCATTACTCGACAGCTATAATTTACAATATGGTATGTTTGGCCATGTTGATGCCGGTGTATTACATGTTAGACCTGCACTGGATATGTGCGACCCAGAACAAGAAAAATTACTACGTACAATTTCAGATGAGGTAGTAAAACTCACCGCTAAATACGGTGGATTAATGTGGGGCGAGCATGGCAAAGGATACCGAAGTGAATACGGCCCTGAATTTTTTGGTGAGCATTTATTTACTCAATTACGAAAAATAAAGTCAGCTTTTGATCCTAATAATAAAATAAACCCCGGTAAAATATGTACGCCAATTGAAAGTAAAGACTCACTAGTTAGTGTTGATGGGCAGAAACGTTCTTACTTCGATAAGCAAATTTCTATTGATGTTAAAACCAGTTTTAACAATGCAATGACCTGTAATGGTAACGGCTTGTGTTTTAATTATGATGAAAACTCGCCAATGTGCCCATCTTATAAAGTGACCGGCGATCGTCGTAACTCACCTAAAGGTCGCGCGGGTTTAATGCGTGAATGGTTACGACTTCAAGAGTCAAAAGATGTTAATTTGCTTGAAGTAGAAAAAGAGCTAAACAAAGGTGAAGTGATCACCTGGTGGGAGCGTTTTGTTCATAGCCGTGAAAAAAATAAAGGCATTTACGATTTTTCTCACGAAGTAAAAGCATCAATGGACGAATGTTTAGCATGTAAAGCGTGTACTACCGCTTGCCCAATAAAGGTAGATGTACCAACTTTTCGAGCTCGTTTTTTAAATTATTACCATAGTTATTATGCGCGCCCACTGAAAGATTATTTAGTGGGTAATATCGAAAATAGCGCACCGTTAATGTCAAAATTTGCTCGGATTATTAACCCAATTGTAAAAACATCATTGGTTAGTAGCATCATTAAAAAAACGGTCGGTTATGTTGATACCCCGCAGCTAAGTATTCCGGCACTCGGTAAACGTGTAAACAAAGCGCAAAAATTCGATTTAGATTTACTTAAAAAGTTAAGCGCCGATGAGCAAAATGATTATGTACTCATTGTTCAAGACCCATTTACCAGCTTTTACGAAGCAGAATTGGTTGAGAGCTTTATTACACTGATCACACAGCTTGGAAAAAAACCCATGTTGTTACCATTTAAACCCAATGGTAAACCTCAGCATGTAAAAGGTTTTTTACATGAGTTTAAAGTGACAGCTAAAAATGCCGCAGAATTTTTAAATCAACTTAACGAAATAAATGCGCCATTAGTTGGTTTAGATGCGTCTTTAGTTATGTGTTATCGCGATGAATATAATACAATTTTAGAAAATAACCGTGGTGATTTTCATGTGCAACTTGCTCATGAATGGCTAGAAACACAATCATTTAAACAGTTAACGGCTAAACAAAATTTAAATACTGAATTTACATTATTAAGTCACTGTACTGAAACAACCGCATTACCAAAAGCAGCAAACGTTTGGAAAACTATTTTTGATGAGCTTGGTTTAACATTAAAAACAACAAGTACTGGTTGTTGTGGAATGGCGGGTACGTATGGCCACGAAGCACAAAACCAAGATAACTCTTTATCGCTTTACGAAATGAGTTGGAAACCTATTATTGATAAAAATAAACCTGAGCAACTTTTATCAACGGGATTCTCATGTCGCAGCCAAGTTAAACGTTATGAAAAGTTTAAACCCAAGCATCCGATAGAGTTACTGGCAAATGTACTTAGTTAATAATTTAATTAATTAAGCTGAAAATAAAAAGGCGTAACTTATTATTAAGTACGCCTTTTTATTTTGCTTATATTTATTTAGTTTTTTTAGCAAAACTATCTGCTATAGGTTTTGTACTAATACCGTGAATAAACACACTAAATAAAATTGTTGTCATGGCAATGGTCGCAATTTGAAATTTGTTTTCTATTTGTGTGTCTATTACCATTAAGGTAAAAACAATTGAGGCCAATCCTCTTGGCCCAAACCAAGCAAATGTAAAACGCTCTTTAATTGTTAGTGCTGTAAATTGCAATGACAGCATAACCGGTATTATTCTAATTAAAGTCGTACTTAATAATGCATACGTTATTATCGCTAAATTTAATTTAGGTAAAACTAAATAAGCACATACAAATCCAAACAAACACCAGATCATTAAAGAAGTAAAGTCAGCAATATGCTCTGAGTCTTCTATCAACTCTTTGCTTATTTTAGTAGTGGCGTATTTATCAAATAATAAACCCGCAACAAACACCGCAATAAATCCACTGCCATGAAAATATTGCGTAATCGAAAACACCGCCATAGCAAAACCTAATAATAAAAAAGGACTCGTGTTTTGCGCAAAGTAATGGCGCTTCATTGCAAAATTTAAACACGGAATAAAAATAGCGGTACTTGTAAAGGCAATTAATAAGGCTAAACCAAGTTCTCTGCCAAACACACTTAACGTTTGCGTTGCTGTGATTGCAGATTCAGGATTTTTTGCCAGTAATATAAATATTAAAAAAATAGGAACACATAAACCATCATTCAAACCACTTTCGGTATTAATTCCTTCACGAATTTTTTCAGGTACCTGCGTACTTGCCAATAACCCTTTACTCAACGCCGCATCGGTAGGCGTTAATATTATTGCAAGTAACGCCGCTTGAATAACAGATAAATCGGCAAACAAAAATAACCCAACGGCAATCCCAAGTAATAACGTTAAGGGGAGGGCGATAAATAACAGTAAACTTGGATACTGAAAGCTATGTCTTAAAACACTTAATTTTGACTTAGCCGCATCAGAAAATAAAAAAATACTGAGTGTCAATTCTATAAAGGGCAGTAAAAAATCTATGCCGGTTTTTATTCTGCTACTTTCGTTAGGTAAAAGTGTGGCAAGCAATATCCCACCAATTACAAAAAACATTGGCCCCGTTACTTCGGTTTTTTCTAGTTGGCGAAATGTTAAGGAATAAACTAAAAATAAAACGCCAATAAATGAGATCACTAAGTATTCCATTAAATTTTCCTTTTAATTCCAGATTTAGCCCGCTCTTTTATATTTGTTTGAATATAAATTTGATCGGTTGTAGCAATTTTTGCATGGCCTAAATCTTCAGATAAATGTTTTAAAGGGCGAGTTTGCGCGTCATGCGTTGCCCCCGTATGGCGTAGCCAATGCGCAGTGGCCGCTTCTAATTGTTCCGCGTCATCTTTAAATCCATCATCAAGTAAAGATTGTTGCGCAATATCGAAACTTTGTTGTACCAATCTGCGAATTTGTCTTACGGTCATTCCACCCTGACCACGAATTTTATGAACTAGAGGGTCTGACTCATCAACGCGGGGCAGAGCAGGCAAGCCTCGATACAAGCGATAACGTTTTAAATACTCAAGAAAATCATCACTTAATGTTACATCGCGTAATTTATTTCCTTTGCCCATTATTCGTAAAAACCAAAAGCCATCATTATCTTGCCAAAAATGAGACATAACAGGTGACCATTGTGGTCGCTCTGATAATTCTGAAATACGAAGATAGAGTCCTTTTAAACAGGCGAGGGTAAATAAGTTTCTTTCATACTCTGGTTTTTTTTCGCATATATCTCTGGTAACGCCAAATACATATTCCCATTGAATATCACTTAATGTATCGGGGATTTGTATTTGCGATTGCACAACCAAGTAGGGACTATTTTTTTTAACAACAGGTACAAAGTTAGCAAAGGTTTTTTCTTCTAAAATAGCGAATTTATAAAATACATTGAGGGCAGTAAACATGGCCGATAATGTTTGCTGACTCGCAATAGATTCTTTTAACATGAAAGGGCGCCAATTTTGATTTAACCGACGAATTCCTTGCTCATCTTTATAACGCCATTGAACAGATTTAGATGCCCATTTTTTATCCGGTTCAACCATAAAATCAACATAGGCTTCAATATCTTCACGCTTAAGTTCAAATACAGATTTTTCAGCTATAAGCCATGACCATAAATAAAAACGTTCCAACTCATTACGAAAACGACTATAGGTTGCCTCAGATTTTCGTCCATAAACATATAAAAACTGGTATAAAAAATTAAGATCAGCCTTTGATTCAGTTACAGTCAAGCTGACTTGCTGTATAAAAGAGGCTAGTTCTGGATATTCTGATGAGAGTGTATTATCTTCAAGATGAGCTATTTGATAACGTAATTGTTTTAATGTATCGACCAGAGCAACAAGCATAATAGTAAAATATATAAGAAAATAATAGACTTATAGGTTAACCTTAAAGTCCGATACTGTCTAGTATTGGACATAATGAATTTTTGATATTTATGCTAAACGCAGATTTATTAACCATATACCTTATTAAAGGAAAAATCATGAAAAAATTACTTCTGTTGAGCATGTTAGTTATTAGCGTTTTATTAACAGGTTGCGCTACTACAGGCAGTGCTTCCCCTGGAGAAAAACGTGCTTTAGTACAAAGTATGAAATCGAATACATTAACTGCTCTATACGAAAAAAAACCAGATGTTAAAACCCAAATCGCAAACTCTGCCGGTTATGCTGTATTTGATAATGCCAATGTAAACGTTATTTTAGCCAGTTTTGGTGGTGGGTACGGTGTAGTAAAAAATAACCTAACCGGAAAATCTACCTATATGAATATGGGTGAAGCTGGTTTAGGCTTAGGTTTAGGTGTTAAAGATTTCAATATTGTGATGGTTTTTCACGATCAAGCAGCGTTAAATAGATTTATTAAACATGGTTGGGCGTTCGGTGGTAATGCCGATGCTGCTGCAAAATACCAAGATAAAGGTGGTGCTTTAGTTGCCGAAGCTATTGCTGACCAAGTTACTGTTTACTCTTTAACCGAAAGTGGCCTTGCACTGCAAGCTGTTTTAAAAGGTACTAAATTTTGGGTCGATTCTGAGCTAAATTAAGACCTCAAAACCCTATCATAAGTGGGCTAGTTTTATGGATTACGCCCACTTTAATTTAAATCACTCAATTTAACATAACGTAATTTATGGGTTTTCAGCTATCAGCTATCAGCTATCAGCTATCAGCTATCAGCTATCAGCTATCAGCTATCAGCTATCAGCTATCAGCTATCAGCTATCAGCTATCAGCTATCAGCTATCAGCTATCAGCTATCAGCTATCAGCTATCAGCTATCAGCTATCAGCTATCAGCTATCAGCTATCAGCTAAAATAATTTAACGCTTATAATTTCAAAGGTAAAATACTTATTATTATTTTCTTTTTATTACTTAATAAACTCTCTATTATTTAATGTTATTAACGTATATTTTCATTATTAATTACGTCTCCTTTCCCTAACTTGCCCATGCCCAGGTATAGAACTCCCTATTAAGACAACACTATGTCTAAACATTGAGGAAAAGTAAATCATCTGCGGTACATTAGTTAAGTGATATAAACTGGTCAGCAAAAAATATGAAACCATGTACAAAAAACTTATGGAGCAAATTAAGACTTAAGACCAATATTTATTTGATTTGCAAAGTCAATTACTAGATATTGTAGGTGTTCTAGCAAAAAACAGTAATCAAATAATTACAGGGAAATTCATGAAAGACATAAAAGATATTCTTACTCAGGCTCTTTATGATTTGTATGAATACGAATCAAAAAATGGGAAAAATACTTACCAAGAATATACTGAAGCTGATTTTCGGACTTATGTTCAAGAGTCCGTTGATAGCATTCTACCTAAACTATCATTTTATTTTATAGATGATTCTATCCTGAAATTTAACACAGAATCGGACGACATTTTTTTTAAATCCCATAATAAACAATGGGGTACTTTAATTGAAAAGCTTGAGCGCTTCATTTCATTTTCTGTTTTTGTGGGTTCAGAAATTAATGAAGAGTTCAGGTTGAGTGCATCTGAAACAAATGATGTAATGTTTGATGTTCTAATTAAACTTCATGCTAGAGCATCTTTAGCATCAAATGAAATACTATGCTTAATAAAAAATGGCTATCCTGATGCTGCTTTATCAAGATGGAGAAGCCTGTATGATATATTGGTTATTTTTATAAGCATTTTTACATATGGCCCTGAATGCGCTGAAAAGTTTTATCATCATCATATTGTTGATAAGTTTAATAATCTAAATAAATCTAAGCAAGCCAAAGATAATTATCCAGAAAAGTATAAAGACTTAGTCGTCGATGACGACCAAGCCAAACAAACAGAAGAACTTTATAATTATTTATTAACTACATATGGTAAAAAATACAGATTTGATTATGGCTGGTTGGATGGCTTTGTAGAGCCAAGTAATAAGAATGGTAAAATAACCTTTGCAGATATAGAAAAGACTTTGTCTTTAGATCATTATGCACCTTACTCTAAAATTGCTAGTCAAAATATTCATGCTAGCTCTCAAAGTTTAATTTTGAACCTTGCAACGAATGGTTCTTCTTATGATCAACTTTGTGTAGGAAGAAGTTCTTTAGGTGCTAAAGTCCCAATAGAAGGTCTTACTCTGTGTATGTTTCAAATAACAGCAAATCTTTTAAATTATTTTTCTACTAAAGATAATAAGATTTTTTTAGCCATGCTTCACTATCATTTTAAAAATATTATGAATTTTTTATCAGACGACAAACTGTCACTCAGGCAGAATCTATAAATATCTAATAAAAAAAGGCTTACGCCCTTTTATTTATACTGCATACCGTAATTTATGTATAGTAAGTAATAATTAAAAAATTTTTAAATCAAAGCTTTCATTTTCTAAATTATTATCAAATGTTTCGGCCAGTTTCTCAGTTTCACTAAACACGGTGTTCCAATATTTAATCCGCGTGTCTGCATCAAGATCAGTAAAGTCGTTTCTATCTGGGATTTTCCCGTAAGGTAAACCCGCGACAAATTCTTTTGATGGGGTGATCATCACAACGTTATCATAATTTTGTGGTGCGACTTTTCGTTTTAAATTTTTATCGAACCACCCTGCTTTTGGATCTGAATTAAAATGCGGATATAAAATTAAGCCTGGGTTATTAATTTTTAAATCAAAGTGGTAATCAATAATGCCGCCATCGCGGTAAATTCCTGGTGGGGAACCGGCAATATTTTTTATGCCTTGCATTATTAGTGGTATAGAGCCCGATGCCAATAAGGCATCTTTTAAATTAGTTTGGCTAAGGACTATGTTTTGCGTTTTAAAATTGTAACTGTCGGTAATACTTAAATTACTATTGGGCGCGCCAAAAATAAAACGCTCATATTGCCCGCTTAATAATTTTCGATTAACACGGTTAAGCATATAACTTTTTGATAAACCCAAAAGCTGTATTAATTTATGTTCGCTGGCAATAAACCCGTTAGATTTTGCCACTATAAAATGCGCTTTAAAAACGGGATTATTTATAATTTCAGTGACACCGTTATCACCAAACACATCTTCAAGTAATGCGCGGGCTTTAGTGGTAATTTCAGTTGGGGTGGGTTTATTACTAGAATATCGGGTTTGCGAATACGATTTTGCTAAACGTTCAATGGCTTTAACTGGATCGTTTTGTGCAAAACACGCAGAACGAAAAGCCCCTGCCGATGAGCCAATTAAATTAAGCGGTTGGGTGCGATGTTTAAAAAATTCGCCAAATATATATTTGTCTAAGCCAAATAAGGTAAACCATTTAGGGCCACCACTTGCCCCTAAAAACGAGGTAAAAAGCTCAGGTTTAAACCCTTGTTCGTTTATTATTTTTGCTGCAGTTTTACCTGCAAAAATGTCGATCATCTAAAAATACTACCTGTAGAGTCGCAGTTTAATGTTGTTAAAGCCAAACTTAAAAGTGAATACTTATGCAATAAAAAACTTTTAAACTTTTAAACTTTAATCTTAATCCCAAATTCCGTCTTCACATTTTCCCTGCACTTTTACGTTTTTTACCTTAAATTCAGGCTCTATGCCTTTGTCTCTTTGTGCGTGGTAGTCGTTAGTAACAGACAAAATAGTTGGCGTTAACAGTATAATAGCGATTACGTTCACCACTGTCATTAACCCTAGGGCAATATCGGCTAAATCCCATACTTGTTTTAATGTGGCTGATGCGCCCCACAACATCATTGATAAATAAAGCAAAGTATAAATACCGCGCCCTACTTTGTTATCAAGCTTAAATAGGTGCAGGTTACTTTCAGCGTAGGCGTAGTTAGCAACCACCGAGGTAAAAGCAAATAAAGTAATGGCAGCGGCTACAAAATACACGCCACCTTGTGCTAAATGTGAGGTCATAGCAGTTTGGGTTAAACGAATGCCTTCCATTTCGCCGCTTATGTTCACATCGGCCAATAAAATAATAACCGCGGTACAGCTACAAAGTACAATGGTGTCGAAGAACACGCCTAGCATTTGTATGTAACCTTGAGTAACCGGATGATTTGGGATGGGGCTAGCACTTGCCGATGCATGCGGCACACTACCTGCGCCCGCTTCGTTTGAATATAACCCCCGTTGAATACCATTTTTAATCGCCGCCCCCATGGCGCCTGCGCCGGCTTCTTGTAAGCCAAACGCTGATAAAAATATATCTTTTAGCATGCTGGGTACTTGGGTAAAGTTAATCAGTGTGATTATCACAGCAACCAGCACAAACACGATGCCCATAACAGGGACTACTCGCTCAGCAAAGCGGGCGATGGCTTTAAAGCCACCTAAAATAATTGAACCGGCTAACAAAGTGATCACGATGCCGGAGTAGTGAGTGGGAATTTCAAAGGCATAATTAAGCGCATCGGTAATGGTGTTGGTTTGCATGGCGCTAAAGGTAAAGCCGTAACCTAAAAATAAGCATAAAGCGAAAACAATGGCAAAGCCGCGACTGCCTAAACCTTGTTGAATGTAATAAGCAGGCCCGCCTCTAAAATCGCCATTACTATCTCGAATTTTATAAATTTGCCCAAGGATGCTTTCTGCAAAACCGGTCGCCATACCCAGTATGGCAATCACCCACATCCAAAATATGGCGCCACTTCCACCAAGTGATATAGCAACAGCCACACCGGCTAAATTACCAGTACCAACACGCGCACAAAGCCCGGTACATAACGCCTGAAAAGAGCTAATGTTATTTTTATCACACTTGCTACTACCTTTTAGCAAGCTAAACATATGTGTAAATTTAACGAGTTGAATAGCTTTTAAACGCACAGAAAACCATATGCCAGCAAAAAGTAAAATGTAAATGAGTACTTGGCCTTCGCCCCATAAAAGGCTATTTACACTTTTGATCAGCGTGTCGAACATCAGGCTTCCTTTTTATTATTATTTGCCACGGTATTAATTTAGCGACGTGAGTGTTTAAGTTTAGTAGAGACTTAGCCACTTTATAATAAAGCTAATTAGATGTGAATTATTTTTCTTTATTTGTGAATATAAATTCATCCAATAACTAATTTATATTGCAGTGTAATTGCTGATGTAAAAGGAATGTTTTAGGAAGGAATTAGTCGCGTGCTTTAATAACCGTTCGCGCGTTATTTTTGAGGTAAAAAAAACGAAAATTTCTCACGGCTAAATGACTGCCATGAGAACAATAAATGATGATTTATTACCTTGCTGATAATAAACACACAGCTACGCTATGTAGCTGTGTTTATTATCATCCTGATCTGGGTGATGGTTTTTTAAGTAGTTATGGCCTGCTGCTAAACCAAGTTTATAGTCAAATCGTAAGTCATCATTTGAGCTGCCTAATAACTTACTATACAACTTTTGATTTGCAAAAATTTGGATTATTTCTACATCTTTTGGTGGGTTAGCAATAAATGCTAACTCATCTTCGTAAGCTTGCTCATGTTGTAATAAGTAGTCTATTGTTTTTGGGCAATAGCCAGATACTTCAACAAATGATTTTAATTTACTTTCCCATGCTGATTGAGCCTGAAAGGCTTCATCAACGGTGCGTATAACCACAATTTTGCGTGCGCCACGATTATATGCTTCGCGTACAGGAAGCGGTGCGGCAAGGCCACCGTCTAAGTAAAAATCAGACTCTGACTGTATCTCGGTCTTACCTAATTCATTTGCGGCTAATGCATTTAACCACGGCGTCAATTTTACACCTTGCTTATATAAAAATGGCAGTGCACTTGACGCTTTTAATAGCTCTCGCCATTGCTGGCCTTCCCCTGTTGGGGATAAAAAATAAGGTTTGCGATCACGGGTATTAGTTGCAGTAATTAATAGCTCACGGTCGCCTAAACTGGCTTTTGCGGTTTTAAAATCAAGCGCTCTGTTCACTTCGGTAGTTTTATCAAAGTACCAATCTAGGTCAACAATATGTTTACCCATTAGGCCGCGACCTAATTGAAAAAAACGTTTATGACGCGAAAGGCCTCTGATCAGGCGTTTAGCATAGCCTTTTTGACGCGCCAAATAGCTTGTTAAGTTTTGAGAGCCTGCAGATGTGCCAATAAATAAGTCAAATGGATCATACTCCTGCTCTAACCAGGCATCGAGTACACCCGCGGTAAATATCCCTCGTTGTCCGCCACCTTCTGCTATCAGCGCTACTTTTGGCTGCACTGAGTTGTTGCCTGAATGGGGTGTCGTACTATTTTGAGATTTCACGCTTTACCTTCCTATTTATTTAGCTGAATTGTGTTGCATACCCTTATAATAATCGTTCAATATTCATAATTAAAATTGATTGTTTAAATCAGTTCTATTGAAAAAACAGAACAAGCTTTTTCATTGCCACTTTTTAAAATAATGTAAAATGGCCACGACTCAATTAACTTTAATCTGTTTAATAGCATAACAAGCGTTGAGTGTACGCTTGCTTAACCAATTGCTTATCCATGTTTTATTTGCATTAAAATTTCAAGCGCTTTATGGCGCTTTTCATTATCAAATAAGTCGTTGGTGAATATAATCTCATCAACCCCTAATTGATTTACAATCATTTCTAGCTTGTGTTTAATACTGGCTGGCCCACCGGTAACACTTAACCCTAAAAAGCTCTCAACATGAGCGCGCTCTTGTTCGCTCCACAAACCTTCCATTGTTTCTACTGGGGGTTTTAACCACAACTCGTCGCCTCTAATTAACGATAACACTCGCTGCTTGGATGTAGTTGATAAGTACTGTGCTTCTTCATCTGTATCTGCAGCCACTAAAGGTAATGCCAACATGACATAAGGCTTAGCTAATACATTTGATGGTTTAAATTCTCGTTTATACAAGGCTATTGCATCATGCACAAAACGCGGTGCAAAGTGCCCCGCAAATACATAGGGTAATCCTTTTTGTGCAGCTAACTGCGCACTAAATAAACTTGAACCTAAAAGCCAAATGGGAACATTGGTGTTTTCACCAGGTATTGCTCGCACGCGCTTAGTTCCCTCATAAGGGCCCAATAATGTTTGTAACTCGCTCACTTCATTAGGAAAGTTTTCAGCACGACTGATATCGTTATTTAATGCACGACTTGTCACAGGATCGCTACCTGGAGCGCGCCCTAACCCTAAATCAATTCGACCTGGGTATAAACTTTCTAAGGTGCCAAATTGCTCCGCAACAACTAAAGGAGCATGATTAGGCAACATAATTCCACCCGACCCTACGCGTATTTTTTTAGTGTTTCCGGCTATATGCCCCACCAAAATTGAAGTAGCCGCACAAACAATCCCAGGCATATTATGATGCTCGGCTAACCAAAAACGGTTAAAACCGAGTTCCTCGGCTTTTTGTGCGTAGGCTGTACTTTTATTTAAGGTGTCACTCACAGTGGCACCTTTAGGCATAGGCGCCAGTTCTAATAACGAAAAAGGAATGGTTGATAACAAAGTAGCACCTCCAAATTAAATAGCGATTTATAGCGCTAGCCATAAATAATGAGTCTACGCTAAGAGATGGGTGTGTATGACAGTCAATTCAAGGCGCCTTGCCTTTTAAAAGCTAAATAGCGATGTGATTGAACAACAATTAAGTTAACTATTTTTAGCCGCAGCGTGTTGACGCTTTAGTTTATAAGCTTCTGAATCAAGCCCTTTTTTCCAATAGCCCGATGCAACAATTTGACTGCGCGGTATAGCTAATTCATCAGTTAATACGGTTTTTGCTTTACGGACTAATCCGGCCTCAAGTCCCATAAATACAATAGGTTGTTGCTCACTAAGTGGTAGCGATTTTAGTGCGTTTATTATATCTGTATCGGGGTTATTTGTTATTAACCACGTTACATCACGCGAGGAGTCTAAGCTAATCACATCATCTTTTGTTGGTGCATGAATAATCGCGTCAATTTTTGCGTTTATAGGCAATTGTTGCACGTAGCCTTTAATTGCATTAACCGAAGTTAAATCGCCAAGTAATAGATAATATGAATGATCATAGTTATCCAACTTTTTAGGGCCTGGCCCTGCTATACCCACTTCATCGCCTACTTTTGCTTCTTTAGCCCAATTAGTGGCTGGGCCTTGGTGCATATTTATCACAAAGTCGAGGGTAAGTGCACCAGTGTGCTCATCAACATGTCTTATAGTGTATGAACGCATACACGTAGTTTTAATATTAAAGTCAACGCGGCCATTTTGTGGAATAAGCACCTTAACGTAGTTACCAATGTATTGGGCACTCAGGTCGTTAAACTCATCTGAGCCGACAATAATGCGTTGTAAATGTGGGGTTATTTGCTTTGTGCTTAATACGGTTGCTTTGCGTACTTTTTTACCCATATAAATTTACCTCACTAAAATGATGAATTGCACAACGCCCCATTGGTTGATAAAATCAACTATAGCAATTTAATTGACTTTGTCAACCATTATGGATTTATTATGAACTCTTCATTGGCCAATACATTATTTGCTTTAATGCAAAATTATCGCGTTACCATACGCGAAGCCATTAATGCAGGTGAGCTTGGATTAAACGCGATGCATGTGCGTTGTCTGCATATTATTGCAGCGACACCTCAGTGCACTGCTAACGATATTGTGAATCAAACCCAACGCGACAAAGCCCAAATAGCACGATTAGTGAAAGAACTGCTCGCGCTAAACTTAATTCATAAAAATGCCAGTGAGCATGACAAGCGTTGTTTTATTCTGTCGTTTACCGCACAAGGGTGCACGCTTTACGACAAATTATTAAACGCTGAGCAGCATGTAAATGCGCAAATGTGTAAAAACTTAAACCCACAGCAAATCAATGACTTCTTAGATACAGCTCAGCAAATGATCAAAAATATGGATTGATCGCAGATCCATTACTTGGCATAACTTATATAAAACGCATATACTGTACACTTATACAGTATATGCGTTTTAGGTTGTGTTATGTTTGTTATTCCCATTTATATAGAGGCCGGTGTATGCGGATTTGAGTCACCTGCAGCACAATATACAGAGCTTGGCGTTTCACTTGATGAGTTATTAATAAAGCACCCTGATGCCACGTTTATTGGGATAGCGTCTGGGTGCTCTATGCAAGAAATTGGTATTTTTGAGGGCGACTTACTGTTGGTTGACCGCGCTGAAATACCAAAAGATGGCGATGTTATTGTGGCTAACTTAAATGGTTTATTTGTGTGTAAGCTGCTTGATAAGACCAATGCACGCTTGCTATCAGCCTCTTCTGCTTATAAGCCGGTGCAATTGACTGAGTCAGATGAGTTTCAGCTTGAAGGTGTGGTAACTCGCTCTATTAGGCTGCATCGCCAAAGCCCTGAGTTACTTTCATGTATGCCTTAGTTGATGCCGTTGCTTTTTACGCCAGTGCTGAAAAAGTATTTGACCCCGCTATTCGCTCAAAGCCTGTGGTAGTGCTTACCAATAATGACGGCTGTGTGTGTGCGGTCTGCCCAATTGCGCGTAAGCTTAATATTCCTAAATTTGGCCCTTACTTTAAAGTTAAGCAGTTACTAGAACAAAACAATGTGGTTGTACGCTCTAGTAACTATGAACTATACGCTAATTTAAGCGACCGGATGATGAGTGTAATTGGCCGCTTTTGTGACACCCAGCATGTTTACAGTATCGATGAATCGTTTTTACACTTTAATGGTTATCAACCTTTAATTAACGATTGGCAAGCATATGGGCAGCTAATTAGGCGTACTGTATGGCGCGAAACCAAACTCCCTGTTGGGGTTGGCTTTGGGCCAACACCGACCTTAGCCAAAGCCGCTAACCATGCAGCTAAAAAACTAACTGGCTTTAATGGTGTTGCAGTGATTGACGATGAAGTAAGTCGCCGCACTATTTTACAACGAATGCACTGCCAAGATGTTTGGGGGGTGGGCAAACGTTTAGCTAAAAAGCTGGCTCTCATGGACATTCATACCGCGTGGCAACTGGCTGAGCAAAGCCCAAAAACTATTCGTCGCCAATTTAGTGTGGTGCTTGAGCGCACAATTAACGAGCTCAACGGCATTACCTGTTTAAACTGGGATGATGTACGCCAAGATAAACAAGCTATTTTTTCAACTCGTAGTTTTGGTCAGCGACTTTGCGACCCCGATGCAGTTAAAACCGCCCTAATAAATCATGCTAGTGTAGTTGCACAAAAATTAAGAGCACAACAGTCGCTCACTCATCGTATTTATATTTTTGCTGCCAGCTCATCACATGAACACGCCTTTTATAAAAAGTCAGTTATGTATCAATTTGATCCGCCCACTAACGATACTCGCGTTATGGCCAATGCGGTATCAAAGAGTTTTGAGCAAATATATCAACCGGGAATTCGATTTTATAAATGTGGTGTGGGCGCATTAGAGCTCAGCCCGCAGCAGTTTCAACAACATCATTTATTTGATAAGCAAACCGATAACCCGCAGTTAATGGGCTGCTTAGATGCGATAAATCATAGATACGGTAAAGGAATGCTTAGCGTGGCGAGCAGCCAATTAAATGATCATTGGCATATGAACAGGGCTTTTTTATCGCCGCAATACACGACTCGTTGGCGTGATATTCCAAAAATAAAATGCGATTTATAGACGCTTTAATTCAAACTTACATTGAACATTAGCATTTTTAATCGAATATTCTAACTGTGTGTCAGAAACAAAATTTAGCGTGCGGCTAACATCTAATGTATCGCTATTATTGTCACACCTGTCTTGGCGCAAATCCATTGTTAAACCAATATTCGTATATTTAAACTTAGTAGTCACTAGGCAAAAATCAGGGACTTTATTAGTTTGTGTTCCATTATGTAAATCAATAAAAGAAATTAAACTACCAAGTCTAAAACCCAAATCGGTATTATTTCTATCGAGCCACATTAATGAACCTGAATCACAATAGCGAGCATCGCCTGAAATTAATTCATAATCGCCAACTTTACTATTAAACAAGCTAACAAACTTAGTTTTGTTACTAGGTAAAATCGTTTTAGCAAAAGACTGATTAGCAAAAAACAAACAACCAATACACAATAGAACTTTATAATTCTTCATTAAAAAAACCTAACGAGTCACAATATAATTAGCTTAACACATTAAGCCTACTTACTTATTTTAAAATTTATGCAAAAAAAATCCCTTGATAACAATCAAGGGATTTAATAGTTATAAAGCAGACTGTTGTTATTTGTGTAACAACTGTACTCTTCTATAAACAAACAAAGCGGCTAAAAGTAATAAGAAGAAACTGAAAGAACCTCCTCCACTTTTATCACCTTCTTTAGGTGTTGCAAGTGCTTCAGGTACATTATTAATAGTAACGATAACACTTTGCTCTGTCTCCCCTTCACCATCAGAAACACTAAGTTTAAAGCCAAGTTCACTTGTTACAGATACATTTGGCGCCATAAACGACAATGTACTTGAATTAACATTTTCAATTGCGACTTCTATACCTTGTGTTTGAACCCATCTGTAAGTAAGTTCAGATGACTCTTTGTCTATCGCAGTTGCTGTAACGCTAACTTCTTTACCCTCATCAACCGATAAAGAAGATGAGCTCAACTCAACTGCTGGTAATTGATTAACGTGCATAAAGGTCACTGTATATATCTCTGTAAATTGCTCGTAACCATCTGAGATTAATAAAGTGATATCTGTAGTGAACGTTTGCTCTATTTCACCTACAGTCAGTGTCGCTTTACTGTCTGTCTCTGAAGGCGTCAGTGATAATTGAGGATGATCAATACTCCACTCAAAACTTAGTAGGTCACCATCAGGGTCTGTTGTTCCTGACGCATCAAGCTCAATAGTTGTAAGCTCTTCAATTGTTGCTGGAATTGTTACATCTAAAACTGGCGCTTGGTTTAAGCTTTCTTCAGCTAACTTAGCAACTAATTCAATCTCACCATTAACTTGACCGTCTAAGTCAAATTCACTGCCGTCTGTTACTGCAAAAGTAAAGCAACCTGAACAAATTTGCTCGTAGACGTTACCAGTTAGCATTGAAACCGACTGCCAGCCTGTATTAGATAACAAACGAATTTGCATTTCTGAACTTAAAATAGAGTTAACGTACTCTGGTATCGCAATTTCAGACGTACCCGATGAGTTTGAAAGAGTAATGTGAATATTTACAATATCACTTTTAGCTTGAAAGTGAGGTTCTGCAATGTCTAAGCTATCAAAGTAAGTACTTAAGTCTTGCTCTGAAATAGACATATCAGCAATCATTTGCGTTACAGTAGCCTGTTTAATATCACCTACTGACAAATGATTAAACTCATCGATGCTACGAACCATATCGCCTGAATCTAAAACAGCTGAGTGCGTAATAGAAGAGCTATCTAAGTAATCAACAATGCCGTCTTTATCGCCATCACTCACACCTTCTTCAGCATCAGAAATACCATCACCATCAGTATCTAACTCAGGATCATTGAAAGTAACTGCGTCAATCACACGTAAACTAATTTGATCCGTTGCAACAGCTTCGCTATTTTGTTTTATAGTGAATGCAATGTCTAGATTGTCAGAATCTGTAAGTAATTGAGGCGTAAATGTAATATTCCACTTTGAGGGACCAATTTTATTTACAAAGTAATCACCTTGTGAAGATAGCTGGAGCTCTATTGAGTTATCACTTGCTGCACTAGGTAAATTAACTGCATGAACATCAACAATAAAGTCTGACGAATCGCGTTGAACTATCTTGCTTATTACTTTTCCATTCTGATATAAATTAGTAATGAATTCAGGTTTTGCAGTTTCATTTAGAAATACTAACTGGCTAGTATCATTTCTATCAGTAAATGAACTGCTTCTCGTATTAATGCGAATATTCGACGCATTTTCAAAGAACTCACGTTCTAGCACTACCTTGACAAGACCATGCTGATTTGTAGATATATATTTACTAGTATTATTTCCAATCAGATCAAAGCTTACTGAACCGTAAGGGCTTTTACCACTTATGAATACATCAATAACCGCATTACCATCTTGGTAAACATAGGTAGTAGGCTGGATACTAACCTTAGGAAAAACACGAGCATTTATTTCACCTGTAGAAGTATTACCCGCCCCATCAGCCGCAGAAACAGGAATTAAAGTATCCCCCGTTCTGAACACAAAGTTACTATCAATATCGATAGTGACCACATCCGATACACTATCGTAGATAGCATTAGAGTTAAATAATGCCGCTTTTATGTCATCAATTGAGCTGCCATAAACATTAACTGAATAATAGTTTTGTATAACAGGTGGCGTTGTGTCAACCAAGGTTACCGTTTGAATAGCCGTAGTTTCGTTACCAACATAATCACGAGCAACCCATGTAATTTGATGTTCACCAAGGGGCAAGTAAGACCCAGAAGCAGCATAAACATAAGGTTCTAAATGTCCGTTATCAGTTGCCTCAGGAACAAAAATATTTGTAAGGTTAGTATTTTGAGAAGTTGCTTCAAGAGTAATAGGCTCTAAACTTGATACAAAAACAGGGGCTATATTTTCACCCAAACTAGAATCAGTTGGGTGGCTATCTTCACTATCTTGCACACCGTCGCCATCTGTATCTGTAGAAAGCGGATTACTCGACATCTGATACTCGTTTAAGTTAGATAAACCGTCGTAGTCTGGATCATTTGATGCATCATAAGAGTCAAGTGCATTTAGTCCATTCTGTGCTTCCCAATAGTCTGGAATACCGTCGCCATCAAAGTCACTAACTACATCCAGCTCAGCAGTCCATGAGATATTATCAACTGAAAAAGGCATATCTGCTAAGTAAGGGCTTTCGTATTTTACCTTCACAATATTAAAACCATCATTTACCGGAATTAACAAACGAGAGCGATAATGCTTAATATTGTACTGAGTACCGTTAACACTAATTTGAAATGACGAGTTACTGTTTGAAAAGTAATCTAAATTAATGAACCCCGCCTCAAATAACCCTGCAATTGCAAAGCCGCTTATACTACCTGCTGGAGAAGCATTTAGGCTTAAGCTTGATGTACCATCCGTAGACCAGTTGGTATTAAGCTGCCATTGAGTAGAGTGCTCTGCAAGCTCAGTAAACATAGCTGGCAAAAGCCCTTCTTCAAAGCTTTCATTTAGCTGAGAAAAAGACTGCACAGTTGATGTTGCGTCATTAGCAAGGCTTTGCCCATAGAACTCTTGGATATTAGTATAACCATCAGCATCAGAATCTAAACTCGCATCTGAAGGGTCAAGTGGTAGCAAGCCATTAATAACTTCATAGCCATCACTTAACTCATCAGAATCTGTGTCAGATGAATTTGGATTTGTTCCTAGGTTATACTCATCAAGGGCTGAAAGGCTGTCAGCGTCTTTGTCAGATAGTGCATCACTTGCATCAAAACGATTTAAACCATTTAGTAGTTCCCAGTAGTCTGGCATTTGATCGTTATCAGTATCGGTTTGATCACCGACTGGAAGCATAGCAAAATTATCAAGCCACACTGCATCAGCATCAGTTGATACTGATCCGTCTTTGGTATATTTGAACTCAATCTTATGCACCCCTTCACTAATATTAACTAAAAATGAAGTTGGTTCAGGTGCGTCCAAATTTCCACGTTCAGCATTACCAATAACTTCTTGACCATCTATAGTCACGATAAAAAAGTCACAACACGCTTCAGAATCAATCTTATAATCGAACGCTAAAACCCCTTCTTCAAATAAACCCGTGACGGTAAACCCGCTAAACTGAGAATCAGTGATGTCTCCCGAGCGAATACTTTGTGAACCCTGTGTGGCAAAGTCGTTTGTGATAAAAAACGGCGCACTTGAGTCTACTGACTCAGTCATCCATGTTGGAAGTGTATCGCCTTCGAATGACGTTGTGATATTTAAAACAACAGGGTAAGAAGTATCTGACTGAGGATCTGTATTTGCTTGATACTCTGTGAAGTTAGTAAATCCATCATTGTCAGCATCTTGTGACGCATCAGCGGCATCTGTAAGATTTAGACTGTTGTTATACTCCCACCCATCAGGCATTAAATCGCCATCAGTATCTGAGTTGTTAGGTAAACCGTTATTTAAAAACTCAAGAAGGTTAGATAAACCATCGTTATCTAAATCAAGCGCTGAGTCGTCAGTATTTATATCCAAACCATACGATAATTCCCACATATCTGACATACCATCACCATCAGAGTCAGGGAAACTAGGCCCAATGTATAAATTATCGATAAATACAGCATCTAAACCTTCAGACACTATAACGTCTTTAGTGTATACAAACTTAACTGTATTAAACCCAGTAGGTAATGGAAAAGAAGCCACCTTCCAATCAGTTAGGCCTGACTCATCAAGAACTAGTGTGTCGTTAATATAAACTTTAAAGAAGTCATAATTTGCTTCAGTTTCCAATAAGTAGTTAAAGTTAACAAAACGTTGTTCGTCACTTATAAATTGAAATTCAACACTCGTTTGTTGCGAATCAGTAATATCACTGTTAGTTAACACTAAGCCATCGTGGCCGTCATAATCAGTAATAAACCAAGGCGTTTGAGGGGTTGAAGAAACTAAAAATTCAGGGACAACTGCGTCATCAAAATTATAAGTAGTTTCAGGAAAAATAGAAGGTTCAGAGTTTGGATCAGTTGGGTCGCTGTTGCCATAGTACTCAATTAAGTTAGCCCAGCTATCGGAATCAAAATCAAGTTCTGCATCAGCTGCATCGAGTGGATTAAATGAAAAAGTGACTTCCCAGCCATCTGGCATACGATCGGAATCTGAATCCACGTTGTTAGGCAACGTCATGTAGACGTTTAATTCATCGTAATCAGATAAACTATCAGCATCAGTATCAACTGAGTTTGGAAGAGTATTTGCTAAGTATTCTTCCAAGTTAGAAAGACCATCTTGGTCCAAATCTAAGTTGGCATCATCGGCATCTGAAGGGTCTAGTCCGTATAACAGTTCCCAGTTATCATCCATTAAATCTGAATCAGTATCGACAAACTTAATATTATCGCAAATAACTTCTACTTCATTAAATGCTGAAATTACATCAGATGCATTATAACGTAGGTCAATTGCAGAGTTGATTGCACCACATGCACCATCGATAAAACCACTCGAGCTAACCCAGTAGTTTTGATTTGCTTTTAGCATTATTTCAAACGCTTTTTGAGGATCCCAACCATCAGTATTTGAAAGCAGGAAAAAAGCACGGTTAAAAACACCACTACTAAAGTGAACATCCATGCCCGGATAAAAATCGCTGGCTTTATCAATAGAAACACCATCTAATGAAGGCGTTTCAAAGTAACGAAGAGCTGGCTCTACTTTTGAAATATCCGCCCCTGATAACCAGTCGGTTTCACCACGTAAAAAATACTCTGCAGTTTCACCTGCCATATCAGAGAAAGACTCGTTAATTCCGCCTGATTGATTAGAGTAAATAAGATTGGAGTTTTGACTAGTAAAGCCATGGCTAACCTCATGAGATACAATATCAAGAGAAACCAGCGGATAAAACCTATCAGCGCCATCACCAAAGGTCATTGCTTGGCCATTCCAAGTGGCATTTTCCCAGTTATCACCACTGTGAACTCGCATTAACAATTGAAATGTAAGCGGTGCAGTGTTGTACCATTGTTGATACATATCAAAAACTGCAGTTCCAAATGCATGAGCGTCATTTAATGGGGAAAAAGCACCATTTATTTCCTTATGCGTATTACGATTACATGTGAATGAAAAGGCTTCACTTGGCTCAGAGCCCGATTCCATAGTGACTGTTTTTACTTTGTCATTTTCTAAAAAACAAGTATCGCCAACTTGGGTAACATTAAATGCGTCTTTATCTGTACCGTATTCATATTGGCCAATCTTTTGATTACCACCAGGTCCTTTACCGTCAACACTTTGAATATTATCCCACAGTTCAAAAATCTGATAAGTCGATTCACTTATTAAACCTATTGGCATTTTTTCAATGCCATTCTCAGTTACTTTGAGTTCAATTAAGCGAACATAGTACGCTTTTCCATCATGAATATAAATGTAGCGCTTATTATTTATTATTTCACTCTCTAGTGAATCATCTAATTTAGACTTAGTCAGCAACGATTTAACCGCTTTTAACTCATCAAAAGTAGCGGTCGCTGTTTTATTCAAAGATGCGAAGTTAATGTTTTTAGCAAAAAAACCACTAATATGTTCAGAGTTAGACTGAACTCTAATTTGCTGACCCCACACTGGAACCCCAGAAAAGTATTGCTGCATCTTTTTAGAAGATGCATTAACTTGTTGTGAAAGGCTCAATTGAGGTTGCTTTAATTCTACAAAATAAGAACTTGCAGAAGATGTATTAGCAATAGAAGGGTTTTGATTTAAAAGTTGCTTAACTTCTTGGGTGGATGATTTGTTTATTCGCTGTGAAACAGCAGCTTGGGAACTTAGCGTGTTCAAAAAGCAAAATGCTATCAATCCTGATGAAAGTGTTTTATACATAACATTCCTATGTCGTATATTATAATTATTCAGTGTTTATTCATTTAAAAACGTTTAAATGTAACATATTTGATAATGGAGAGTCATCCAAAAAACTAAATAAACAGGTACAATTGTTAACTAATGTAAGAGGTAACTAAATAATTAATTGAAACCGTGATTTGAATTTTAAGGATGCAAAAAATAAATGATAAAAGAACAAAGAAACTGCATAGAAAAATTAAATATCCACGCAGTTTTATGTTTCAAAAAGTTGTTAAGAATTATGCAATATTAACGTCTTACTGCCAATATTTTGCAAATAATTGCGGGTAATTTTGTTTTAAAAACTTAGATTTATCTTTAAAGCGCTTACCTTTAGGTTGTTCAAGCCCTGAGGGTATAAAGGGTAACTCATCGTCATTACGTTCTTCATATAACAAACCTGCAATTAGGTCATACTCATCTAAATACGGGTAAGGTTGCTCGTTTAAAAAATAAAGTGGTGTGCACTGTGCAAGGCTATCGGGGTTTTCTAACGCTGCTTTAAATACCGCTTCACCCCGAGAAATTAGCCAACAACGAAATTCAGAAAAACCATATTCATCATTACAACCAGCCATTACAAACGCCGCACCAAATAAATCCCAAGTATAACTTTGGCGCATACAAATACTAAACTGTTTATCAAATTCAATAAGCTGCTCGTCGGATAAATCACTCAATGCAGCCTTAAGGGATTGGCATACAGACTCAGGCTCTGCGGTTCTGTCGTTTACAGTTACCAATCGCCAAAAATCAGTTAAGGTTAAATCGCTCATGCAATGATCTCTTTTACCCGACCTACTTGACCATCTTCTAACTGTACTTTAATACCGTGCGGATGATTAGGTGACTTGGTTAATAAACGCGACACAATACCATTGGTTAAAGTACCACTGCGTTGATCTTGTTTAAGCACAATATTAACCTCAGTGCCGGGTGTTATTTGTGAACGTGTTGGAACAGCCATATATAATCTCTTTTGCTATTTTTGGGGATTATAGCCTGCTTAATAAAATCACTCCATATTAAAGCTTTTAAAGGCCCTATAAATGCCTAATTCAAGCTAATGTGAAGAATAAATAAAACCCATCGTACACATTATGGCTGCTTAGAAAATGAAATGGCATTGGCTTTAATATGTATGTTCAAGCTGGCTAACGCATTACAAATAAGCTGCTCAATGTAATCAAACTGATTTTTTTGTTTAGCCTGCTCTAGTGCAATATCATCAATAAAATAACAACTTACTTTAAACTTAGAAGGTAAATTGTTTAAGTCTGCTGAATGGGTAAGAAAGCTAAAGTCCTCCACAGTATCTTTTATTTGCTCACAAGCGAGCGTTAATTGCTGACGAATACGTTTATCTAGCTGCTTTTGGGTTTTGGTCATCGTTTATTGCTGCTCGCGAGCTTGTTGTTCTTTAAATTCTTTGTAACTGTCTTGCTGTTGTTTAACACACTCATGGTATTCCTTATCTGCCATGTAGCTGCATTCACCCAACCGCGCTGATTGAATTTCATGGTAGCGGCTATCGCTGCTACATCCCGCTAACACCAATAATGCGGATAACGAAAATAGATATTTTAACTTATTATTTAACATTCAAAATTCCTACTATTTTAACGGGAAAACTACTGATCTTCGTTATTTTTGCTGTATATTGCACTGGTTTTGTATTTATAACAGTTAAGGGCACGTTATGATGTTGTCGCAGTTACAAGAGCTGTTCCAGCGTATCGATAAAAGTAAACTATTTCAATCATTTGTTATTGCAGTTATTGTCATTTCTGCATTGACCGTGGGCGCACATACTTATTCATTGCACCCAACCGCCGAACTCGTTCTACATTGGATGGATATAGGCATAACGGTGTTTTTCTTAATTGAACTGATTATTCGCTATATTGCCAGCAAAGGTATCAAGGACTTTTTCTCCAAAGGTTGGAACATTTTTGACTTCATTATCGTGATCGGAAGTTTATACCCCGCGGCAGGCTCTACTATTTTTATTGCTCGACTGCTGCGTATTTTCCGCGTGTTACGATTAGTCTCAATGATCCCAGAACTGCGCTTATTAGTAAATTCGCTAATAAAAGCAATACCGCAAATGGGCTACATTGCGCTACTCATGTTCGTTATATTTTATATTTATGCCGCCACTGGCAGTATGTTGTTTGCTGATATAAATCCGGTACTTTGGGGCGATGTGTCTATTTCTATGCTCACCCTGTTTAGAATAGCCACCTTTGAAGATTGGACTGACGTCATGTACGAAACCATGGCCGTGTACAAATTAAGTTGGATTTTTTACTTAACCTTTATCTTTTTAACTGCATTTGTGTTTTTAAATATGATGGTTGGCGCTATTTTAGAAGTGATGAGTGAAGAGCATCGCAATGCACGCGAAGAGCAAGCCGATATAGACTCACTCCCTGCCACCCAAGGCCAAGTAAACGAATTAAAAGCACAACTAGCAGAATTAAAAGAACTACTTAAAAATAAGTAGCAGGGATAAAAAGGGCATGCATTTGCTTGCCCTTACACTTTAAATTTACCCACTAACCCCGTTAAAATTGACGAAAGACGATTCATTTCGTTGCCGTTTTCACTGGTGGTCACGGCAATATCACTCACCTCATCAGCCGCATTTTTAATTTCAGTAACATTGCGGTTTATATCTTCAGCTACATGTTGTTGCTCTTCAGCAGCGGTGGCTATTTGGGTATTTAAATCGCTAATATGAACGATAGATGCCGTGATCTCACTAAATTGTTGCTGCGCCGAATGCGCAAGCTCGACAGTTTTATTAGTGGTTTCTATACTGCGTTGCATGTCTTTAGATACCTTAGATGACATAGTACGTAGTTTATCAAGCTGTGAAGCCACTTCTTCGGTTGACTCAGCGGTTCGTTGCGATAACGCGCGCACTTCGTCGGCCACCACAGCAAAGCCGCGTCCGTGCTCACCGGCACGTGCAGCTTCTATTGCAGCATTTAAGGCCAATAAGTTAGTTTGTTCTGAAATACCGCGAATAACACTGAGTATCGACATAATGTTTTCGCTTTCAGTATCTAGCTGAGTAATATCTGCTGAGGCATTGTTTATTACATCACATAGCTGAACCACACTTTCCACAGTTTGTGTAATAACCGATTGCCCCAAGTCTGATGCTTGCTGTGTTTGAACAGCCAAATCCGCTGCATTTGCACAACTGCTAGACACTTCGTTCGCGGTGGCAGCCATTTCATTAATAGCCGTAGCTGCCATCTCTAAAGCTTGTTGCTGTTGGCTGGTGGAGCTTGTTAATTGTGCCGCTTGCGATGAGGTTTGTGATGAGGTTTTACTTACATTTTGCGCGCACTCATTAATTTGAGTTACCAGCTCGCTGATCAAGTTTAAAAATAAATTAAAGCTATTAGCCAGTTTAGCGGTTTCATCTTTGGTTTTTATTGTTAAGCGTTGGGTTAAATCACCGCCACCTTGCGATATTTCAGTTAAGCCATCACTCACTTCAACAATAGGGGCTGATATTAATTTAGAAATATAACTCGCTATAGCAACAAATACGGCAATTAATATCGCACTAATAACCAATATGGTATAAGCCATGGTATTCGCCGTGCTCATCACTTCGGCTTTCTCTACTACCCCAATAAACTTCCAGCCTAAGGTAGCAGAGGTATGAATATTAGCCATATATTGTTTACCATCTATCTCTACATCAAACAGCCCTTGGGTATTTTTAGCTAAGTCGGCGTATTTTCCCCCCTCAAGATCTGCTAAGTTTTTAAATCGGTAATCTGGGTGTTTAACATCCACCAGCACACTGCCACTATCTTCAATCAACATTAAATAACCGGTTTCGCCTAATTTAATATCGGCAATAATATCGGTAAGCCCGCCTAATGATACATCCATTCCTTGGGCGCCAATTAATTGCCCGTTATCAATAACCGCTTTAACCGTAGATACAATAACTAAATCATCAGCGGCCCAATAATAGGCATTAGTTCGCGTTGTTTTACCATTAGCCGCTTTTGCTGCCATATACCAGGGGCGCTCGCGCGGATCATAATTGGCGTTTACTTTCCCCATGGGCCATTGAATATACCCCCCTTGTTCGTTTCCCATGTAAATATAAGCAAGTCCAGGGTGTGTTTGGCCAAAATGGTCAAACAAGCTATATGCAGCTTGTTCTGTTGGGCTTTGATTAGGATGGTTAAGCATCACTGAGTTGGGAGCATCCATATGGGTTTTAACATTGGTGCGTGCGTTTTTAATGGTGGTGTGGGATGCTAAATAATCAACATTTTTGGCAATTTCGGCAAAAAACATCGTAATAGCGTTGTCTACTTGGCGCGCTTCTCGCTCACTCAATTGAGAAAAATTATCGAGTGCTTGCTCCCTCGTTTGCGATATAACAATAGCAGCAATTACAAACAAAGGCAGTGCGATAGCTGATGCAAAAGACAGCTTTAATTTTTTTGATATATTCATGTAGTTACATCCCAAGAAGCTAGATAAAATATAGTCTTGGAATATGTATTGAGCAAGAAATTAGCAATTATTTAAACATCACTCATTTAGTCTTCAACCAATGTCAGCTAAGCGCCTGTTTACTGTTTGTACGGTCTTCATAAATCATGAATATCATTTAATTAATAAAGATGGGAGGTTACTTTTCAAATAGTTCACTCAAGGACTGTGGTTTATGGATAGCATAACCTTGAACGTAATCGACTCCCATTTGTTTTAAGATAGACTTAATTTGCTCGGTTTCAACAAATTCAGCAATTGTCTTCATCCCCATAATTTGACCTATTTCATTAATAGCTTTAACAATAGCATGATCTATTGGGTCACTTGCGATATCTTTAACGAAAATGCCATCAATTTTTAGGTAATCAACTTTAAGATTTTTAAGGTAACCAAACGATGATAACCCACTACCAAAATCATCAAGTGCGAAACGACATCCAAACTTTTTCAGCTTATTAATAAACTTTCCTGCAAGCTCTAAATTTGAAATAGCTGCCGTCTCTGTAATTTCAAAACAAATTTTATGACTGTTTACCCCTAGCGTTTGTAGTTGCTCGATAATAAAATCAAGAAAACTCTCATCAGTCAGCGATTGCCCTGAAAGATTAATAGAAACAAAATTAATATTTCTAAGAAAAGCAGCGTTACGAACAATTAAACTAAAGGCGTTTTTAACAACCCATCTGTCCACTTTTACAATTAAATGATAACGCTCGGCTGCGGGTAAAAATGCACCAGGCGATATAACATTATCATGCTCATCAATCATTCTTAGTAACAGTTCGTAATGTTTATTTGAATCACTGGTCAGTGGCTCAGTTGCTTGTGCATACAGGCGAAAGCTGTCTTCATCAATCGCGTATTGAATGCGGTTTACCCACAGCATTTCACTTTGCCTTTGTACCAATTCTTTATCGTTTTCATAATGTACGTGAATACGATTTCGCCCTTTATCCTTTGCAATGTAGCAGGCTACATCGGCTACTTTTAACACTTCGATAAAGTCGAGTGCTTTTTCTGTAATTTGCATTAGCCCTATACTGGCACCAATACGAAAACTTCGCCCTTCCCATATAAATTGAAAGTCCTCAATAGCGCTTTGAATAGAGAGTGTTATGCGGTGCGCATCACTAAACGAGCAATCCTCCATTAAAATAGCAAATTCATCTCCGCCAAGGCGCGCCACTATGTCTGATTGCCGAACAGCTTTTTCCAGAATAAAACTAAGTTGGCGAAGTAATTCATCACCCGCTGAGTGACCGCAAGTATCGTTTACAACTTTAAATTGATCGAGATCCATATAACATAAAGCATGAACAGGCCGGTTATGAGCAGGAACAGCAAGTAGTAGCTCTGTTCGACGTTTAAACTCTCTGCGATTTAGCAACCCCGTTAGTGAGTCATGAGTAGACTGATAACTGAGTTTTTCCTCTGATTTTTTTCGTGCTGTAATATCAATATGAGTACCGACTAAACGGGTGATCTCCCCTTCTTCACTTTCAACCATGAAAGAACGAGATAAAATATTGATATAATGGCCGTCTTTATGGCGCATTCTAAATTCGACTTCATATTTTTTTATTTTCGCATCTATAAAAGATTGGATCTGCGCAAGCGTTTGTTCTAGGTCGTCAGGGTGTAATAAGCCTTCCCAGGTTGAGAAATGATCAACCAGCTCGTCCTCTGCATAACCTAACATTGATTTCCAGCGGGGTGAGTAATACATTTTATCGTTGGCTATATCCCAATCCCATAAGCCATCATTTGCGCCTTGCATAGCTAAACTCAAACGCTCTTCATTGGCTAGCGCTTTTTCTTTTTCGAGAATAAGTTCTTTATGTTGCTGCTCTAATGAAAGAGTCATTTGCGTCAATGAGTCAGATAATATATTTATTTTACTATTTGCCTGCGTTAAATCAGTAATATCGTAAAAAATCACCAAATACATTTGCTCAAAATCGGTTAAGGGCGCACAGCTGGCAAGCACGGTTCGTTGTGCACCATTTTTGCAATGTACATCTAACTTTATAGGTTCAAAGTCGGTATTTGTTTTTTTTGCTCGCTCAGTGTTTTTTTCCCATGAACTAATCACCCATTCACGGTATTTAGGGTTTGGGTAGGCTTTGGGCCACCAATCATTTAGTGTGGGAATATCGCTAAGTTTATAACCATAAAGCCTTGTAAACATGGGGTTTACATTAATAATATTTCCATATACGTCATTTAATGCAAAAGGCAAAGGCGAGGAATTAAAAATATTTAAAAAGATATGGCTTTGGGCTGAGCTTGTTTCTAGCTCAGATATTCGAGAATGTGCGATAGCTAATTCAGACTGAAGTTGCTCAATGCTATTCATTTATGCTTCCCAAGAATATAAATATCATAAAAAACCTGTAGTCAGGTTTATGCGTAAAACTGGCGAATAAATGCAACATTTAAATAGCATTTTGCGATGAAATTATTATACAGAGTCAAACGAGTGTTTAGTTGAGCATTGATAGTAGGCATTAAAACGGATTTAAGCAACTTATCATAATTATTAGGTAGTTATACGATGTTGCAACGTAAAATTATCACGCCTATTTTATAAAAATAACCATGCTATATTCAGGTATGAGAGATGGTTAAGCGCTCATCTAAATACAATAAATTTACTTGTGCTTATTACTCTATCCGAATAATCATTATGATATTGAACTATAATTGGTTTAAGGGAATTTTAAGGTAGCTTATGCCGTTATCTTCAGCGGGAGGTGGGTTGCCAGCTCTAATATTCATTTGAATAGCAGGTAAAATTAAGCGAGGCATAGGTAATTCTTCGTCACGGCTATCGCGCATTTCAACAAACTGCTCTTTGCTTATTTTAGTCTTTACATGAATATTTGTTTCTTTTTGTTCTTTTACTGTGACCGCAAAACGGTGATTTCGTTTTTCAGTCGGATAATCATGGCATACATAAATTGTTGCCTCATCGGGCATCAAGAGTAGTTTCTGGATTGAATCGTATAATGTTTCAGAGCTACCACCTGGAAAGTCACACCTTGCTGTGCCTACGTCAGGCATAAAAATCGTATCACCAACAAAAATGGCCTCTTCATTTATAATGTAAACTAAGTCGGCGGGTGTATGCCCCGGTGTGTGCATCACTCGTATTGATAACTGGCCAACATTAAAACTATCTCCATCTTTTAATAGTCGGTCAAAATCAGCCCCATTGGGTAAAAATTCTTTTTCAAGATTAAATAGCGCCTTAAAGCTTTGTTGTACCGTTTTGATATGTTCACCTATGGCGATTTTAGCACCAAAGTGTTTTTTAAAATAAGGAGCTGCAGAGATATGATCGGCATGAGCATGTGTTTCGAGAACCCACTCTAATGAAAGAGAATGGCTTTGAAGGTACTCGCCGATTTTTTTGGCGCCTGATTCACAGCTGCGACCTGATTTATAATCAAAATTTAAAACGGGATCAATCAAGATTGCTTGCTGAGAGTTACTATCAGAAACAACATAACTAAAGGTTTCGCTATCGTCATCAAGAAATGCGTGAACATGAAATTTACTGTGCATAATATTCTCCAATAAGTCTGAACTCATCACTTGAATTAATAAAAATGACCGGAAGCAATAATATAAACGTTGGTAAAGGCCATGAAGATATTAGCGATTTAATTATTAAATAAAAAGGGCTAGCCAATGCTAACCCTCAAAGTAAATATTATTTATTATCAACAATAATACGTAACATACGACGCAGTGGCTCTGCTGCACCCCATAAAAGCTGATCGCCTACGGTAAAAGCGCTAATATATTTTGGCCCCATGGCGAGTTTGCGAATACGGCCAACAGGTATACTTAACGTACCGGTTACTTTAACTGGGGTTAAGTCGGTACTGGTAATGTCACGCTCATTAGGAATTACTTTAACCCACTCATTGTGCGAGGCTAAAATTTCTTCTATTTTTTCTACGCTAATGTCTTCACGTAATTTAATGGTCATCGCTTGGCTATGACAACGCATTGCACCAATGCGTACACATAAACCATCAATAGGCACAGGTTGTTTAGATGAGCCTAAGATTTTGTTGGCTTCAACTTGCGCTTTCCACTCTTCTTTTGATTGACCGCTTGGCATAGGCACATCAATCCATGGGATTAAGCTACCCGCCAGTGGCACACCAAACTGGTCTTGTGGCAAATCGCTTGATGCCATTTTTTCGCTGACTATTTTATCAATTTCTAAAATAGCTGAACTTGGGTTATCTAGTTGCTGTGCAACACTTGCATGAATAGCCCCCATTTGAGCTATGAGTTCTTTCATATTGCGTGCACCCGCGCCCGATGCTGCTTGGTAAGTCATTGGGCTTACCCATTCGATTAGGTCTTGCTCAAATAAACCACCCAGCGCTAGTAGCATAAGTGAAACCGTGCAGTTACCACCTACAAAGGTTTTAACGCCTTGCTCTAGCCCTTGTTCAATGACATCTTTGTTAACAGGGTCAAGTACGATAATACTGTCGTCACTCATACGCAGTGCAGAGGCTGCATCTATCCAATAGCCATCCCAACCTGATTCACGTAATTTTGGATACACCGCATTGGTATAATCGCCACCCTGACAGGTAACAATAATGTCCATTTTTGCAAGCTCAGAAATATCGCTGGCATCTAAAAGCGGTTTAGCTGCACCCGCTAACTCAGGGCCAAGCTGACCTGCTTGTGAGGTGGTGAAAAAGGTGGTGTCGATATGTGCAAAATCATGTTGTTGTTCCATTCGCTCTAGTAACACTGAGCCTACCATGCCGCGCCATCCGACTAATCCTACTTTTTTCATTGTTTGTTCCACTGTTTGATTCATAAAAGGAGCCTATACATTAAAAATTAAAAATTCATTGCGTGAGATTTAATTTTTACAGCCCTAAGCTAACACCACCAGCACGCTAAAACTAGTCAATAAACTGTAACTTAAATATTTTTCATACACATAAAAAAGCCCTGTATAAAATACAGGGCTAATCAGTAGTTAGGCGTTGTTATAAATCCTATCCTTGGGCTTTTACTTAAAACTCGTAACTATAACTAATATCAAAGTTCATACCGACTTCTTTAGAGCGAACAATAATATCTGATTGCGATACTTCCTGATCTTCATTAAGTAGGTTTTTAACTTTAAACTTCACCTTAGAGTTAAAGTCAGGGTAAAAGGTATAAACTAAATCAAGTGAATGAAATGGCTGCTCATAAGCATCATCTCGACTCGCAACACCTGCTGCTAAAATACGTTCACCAAATACGTTATAAACCAAAGAACTACTGTGCATTCCGTCGAGTGAATCGTAGTTAAGTTGTAAATTAACTACGTACTCTGAGTGACCCGTCATACGTTTTTTAGGGTTAGTTAAGGTGCCCGCAAGCGCAGGATCGATAGACGCTTCTGAATCACTCAAAGTTATATTACCACTGGTAAATAACCCTTCAGATAAAAACGTAAGATCTTGCAACCATTCAGCTTCTATACCGTAGACCTCAGCGGTTTCACCATTGATAAATGAGGCTGAATAGTCTTCATCGCCAATATTTAGAACCGTTTCAATGGGTGAAGTAATATCTTTGTAAAAGGCAGCCACACTAAACGAATTACCGGCTTCACCGTAATATTCATAACGTAGGTCATAGTTTTTAATTGGGCTACTTTTAAGCCCTGTACGGCCAAATGTTCTAATATCGGTAAGTGGGTCAAAGTAAGTAACCGGTACCACTTCACGAAAATCCGGACGAACTACCGTTTCACCATAGCCTGCACGTATTTGGTAGTTATCAGCGCCTACATAGGTGACAGAAAGCGCAGGGTACCAATCGTCGGAAACAATAGAGCCTGCTTGAATTTTTTCAGGGTCGTAGAAAGTATTTAAGTCATCTTGATCAAATATTAGGCTAGATGTACCAATAGACGTTTGTTTAAATTGTTCATAGCGTACACCACCGCTAATGCGTAGCCATTGATCATAAAACACATCAAACGAGGCGTAACCCGCATCTACTTTTTGTCCTGCTAGGTAATCATCCGCATCAGGAGCTGTTGGCTCGTTAAAATCAACCAGTATCGCGTTATTATTAATAAATTCATCGCTTAGATACCCGCTATTATTTAGCGCATTATCACTGCCATCATTTATAGTGATACCAGCACCGCCACTGTTATTAATAGCAAAACTTGAGGTATTAAAAATACGCGCTCTATCTGAGAAGTCATACCCTACTTTAAACTCAACATCCATACTGTCAAAGCTAAGCGGTAAGTTTAAATTACCACTGTAAGACTTAACTCGTTCTTCCATGTTGGTGTATGACATAATCACACGATTATCATCACCCGTGATTTGAGAACCTGCATACGACCCGTCGGTGTTGTACTCATCGCGAAATTCAAAATCAGCATTCGTCGGAATATCCGTGGTTGCTTTCGCTTCGGTATACTGCCAATCAGCACCAATCCCCATGTAATCTAAAAAGGTGTGCTGACCAATAAACTGGGTAATATTGAGTTGTCGCTCTTCGTAGTTAAAAGTATGGTTACGATTAGCGACCCCATCCCCTGCAATACTAAATGTTGAACTACCCGCTGGACTCTGCGAAATCGCAATTTCAGACTCATCTTCATTATCAATAATGTAAAGCTGCTGCGCTGATATACTGTGAGTACCTAAGGTATAGCCTATGCTAAATGACGCATTATAACGCTCGTTTTCTGTGGTCACTTGGGAATTTTTTACAGTATTAAAACATGAATTTGCGACATCATCTGCAGTATTTAGCGCTGTCGTACAGTCAATTTTACCGTCTTCATTTTTTAAATCTTGGCTTATCACTGAGCTAAATCGGTCTTCAAAATCCCACTCATTTTTATAAGCGCCAGAAAGCATAAAGCCTAGCTTACCGCCAAAGTAAGATTCGCTAAAACTATCACCATAATGCGCTTTTATATTGTATTGTGGATCGAGAGAATCTTCTTTTAACTCATAACCACGCGGTAACGACTTGAGTAATTCGTTATTAATCGCAGTCGCTTGCTCTGCACGTGTTGTGTCACCATCGACTAAGCCATCGCGTTTTACTATGTTACCAATACCAAAATCACCACGGTACTGTGTTATTGCAGAAGATAAGGTATCAGGTAGCCCGCTTTCTTTACGGTTGTAAGTAAAGCCGTCGCTTGCCGCGGTGTTATAACCAACACCCACTTCTACACCCGCAGTAAATTCGCTCGGTGCAGTTTTGGTTCTAATGTCAATATTACCGCCACCAAACGCTGCGGGCATATTTGGTGAGTAAGCTTTTTGTACCGCCATGCTAGAAATAATACTAGCAGGAAAAATATCAAGCGGGATCACGTTACGGGTTAAATCGGGGCTGGGTATGTACGCGCCATTTAAACGTGCGCTCGAATAACGTTCACCTAAACCACGCACATAAATGAACTTGCCATCAACGAGGGTCAAACCGGTTACACGCCTAAGGGCAGAAGCGGCATCGCTATCGCCAGTACGTGCTAATTGCTCTGAGCCTAAAATATCGGCTACAAAGGCTTGATTTTTTCGCTCTTCAACCACAGCAGCAGCACTGCCTTGTAAGCGCGTACCTACTGCCACTACTTCTTCTATTTCTTGGGCTACATCAACATCATTTTGCGCAGCAAATAGGCTTACAGATTGGGCACACAGCCCTAAACCAATCGCCCATGTAATTTGATTAAGTCTATGCTTTTTAGACATAAGATACATCCTGATCAGATTATACAAAAGAGGCGCCAAACGCTTATTATGCAAGCTCCAAGGCGCCTTCAGAAGTTTATAAATAGTGCTAAATTAGTCTGCGTTAGCCGCGGCTACTGCTGCTTCAACCCATTTATACCAATTTGACGTTGTATCCTGGTCCGATACGGCACCGATGTAATTTACCGATTCAAAGAACGAATCTGTTGTACTTAAATCAGTGGCTGTAACGCTCACATCTGTAGAAGCCGTATTAGTAGCAAAACCATTAGCAGCAAGTACAGAGACATCATCTGTTAAAATTTCACTCGCACCGCCATTTTCAAACCATGCTGTTTTAGTTTGTCCTGCAAGCGGACCACCAGCAAAGGTATCTGTATTAGCGAAATTATTTGAACATGCCATTACTGAGCTAGTAAAAGAAATGTTATCGGCTTGCTTTTCACCATCACCCGAGAATTCGATACATTGTGTATTAACTGCGTTTTTCTTAACAATTAACGCGTTATAAATGCTTGAATTAAATTGATCATCAAACTTGTAGGCTTGTGAAGGGTCATCATCACGAACTGAATTGCCATCAGTAGTAATCACAGTCACATTAGCAACCATCGGGTTTGAAGGTGACACTTGAGCAGAAGATGAACCTTTAACGCCGTCAGACTCAAAACCATTATTACCCATATTAACCACAGAACCATCGTTAAGCGTTACCGTACCGTGTTGAACAAATAAGTACTGCGCCTTACCTTGCCAACCGGCATCAAAGTCAAACGAATCATCTTGAGTATCAGTCACTGCAATATGCTTAAGCGTGGTTGCACCACCAAAGATTTCAATACCGTCATCAAAGCCTTGGTGAATATGAATGTAATCAAACTCAGAGCCTGAACCAACAGCATTAAGTGTTAATGAATTTAAATCATCGCCTTCACCACCTACGCGAGGGCCAGAGCCTGCATACCATACTTTAGCCCATTTAATATTACCGCTTGAATCGCTATTATCGTTACCACCAAAGTAGCTTGTTATACCTTCAGAGGCTACGTTACATGTACCGCCATCACGCTCTGCATCTGTACATTGGTCAGTAATACCTTGACCATTAATGATAATGCCACCCCAGTCAGCATAACGTGCACCTTCACCAGCTGTATCAAAACGGTCAAAGGCATTAGCTGAGGTAAATACTACTGGCTTTTCTGCTGTACCCACGGCTTGAATTTTTGCACCACGTGCAATACGTAAAATCGCTTCACCTGATTGAAACGCAAGCGTTGCGCCAGGCTCTACAGTCATAGTTGGGCCATTAGTTGGAATAGAAAAGCCATCAACTGTGTTGCCATCTTCACCAATTTGCAGGGCATCAGCAAATACATGTACACCACCGCCAGGTAACTCTTTAAATGTAATGTTGTTAGTAATTGAAATAGTTTTACTTGAAAATGAATCGTTGTATAAGCAATCTATACCACTGACCACACCTGTTACCGTGCCTGCATCTGATTCATAGCTTGCACATACAGCCTCATCATCAGTTGTTGAACCGGTGTTGTTATTAGAATTATTAACACTGTTGTCTGTACTGGTGCTGTTATCATTAACGGTTGGTGTAATTTCTATATCACCACCACAACCAGCAAGTGTCATTGCTGTAGCCACTAAGCTGATTTTGAATAAGCCAGATAATTTCATTGTTCACTCCGTAAAAGTATTTAATTATTGTGTTAGCGCATTAAGTAATAACTTAAGTCACTTTAAGGCACGATACTCATGCATTAAGGTCACTTGAGTTATCGAATACGAAGTACAATACGGGAGTGATATGACAATGAAGTTACACTTTAATAAACATAAAATGACAATGTTAATTAATTAAGAATCAATTAGTTATTTTAAAAATGCAAGCAAAAAAACCACACTAACCGAATGTTAGTGTGGTTTGAGTAGTGCAATTATGAAATGGTTTTTAGTGCGTCAATTAAGAACTAATAATCGCACTATAAAAATTAAAGCAGTGCTGTTTTTAATGTTTGCGCATGCACTTTTTCGCGTTTTACATATTTGATCCATTGCTGGGCTAAACGTTGCGACTTTTTGTGCTTTTCGGCTTGTTCAAACGCAAGGATAGACGCATCAAAATTTTGTAAATTGTATTGCGCCATCCCTAAAGCAACAAACGCATTTGATTCAAAATCAAGGCCGCCTTTATCCAGTGCCATTCGCGCTGCATCGGCAGCTTCGTCATACTGCTCTGTGTTTACATACACTTCAGCCAAGCGCTGATCGTATTTACCATGCTCTGAACGCTCTGCAGCTTTGGTAAAGTAACTAATCGACTTAGCATCTTCTTTAGCTTGTACCATGGCCTCGGCTACAAAGGCATAATTTTTAGCAGTTGATTCAGCAATCCCCTGCTCTATTGCTTTACTCATTACACTGGCTGCTTTATAAGCAAGCTGATTATATAAATATACCTGCGCAAGCTGCCTTAAGTCAGATTTAGAGGTTAAAAATCCTTGCTGATAAGCAGCCTCTAAAACACTAAGCTGCTGTTTTTCTTGCCCAGTTTCACCATACATACCGGCTAATTGCACCCAATACTCAGGTTTATTGTAAAGCTTTACCATACGCTCAAGTACGCTCACTACTTTATCGGTTTGGTTAAGTGAGTAATACATAGCGCGTTGCAGTACCAGCCAGTTTTCTTTGGGTACTTTGCCTTCGCTATCACTTAAGTTAATGGCTTGCGTAATGTAACTCAGACCTTGCTCATAGTCTTTTAATTGATAGTAGGTTTGCGCCCTTAATAAATAATAGGCGTCGGTTTTAGGCTTAGTGTTTATAGCATCCCATTTGTCTAAAAATGCAATCACCTTTTTATAGTCACTGTTAGCCATAGCAAGCTGCGCTAGGCTGAATGTTGTGCTCAGGCGTAGTGTTTCTGGAATACCGTCTTCGGCAATCACTTTTTCAAATGAAGCAATCGCTTTTACAAGGTCGTTTTCATTGTAATAAATAAACCCATAAAAGTTATGCATCATCGCAATTTCATAAGAGTTCATACTTGATGAGCGCGCTTGTATGCTGTCAAGCGCAGCCAAGCCCGCTTTACTGTCGCCATCATCCGCAAGTTTTTGGGCGCGAGCCAATTGGCTGTATACTTTTTCACGCAGTGCGGGTACTCGTGTTGTTTTTTGCTGTTCAGCGGCCTGTACTGTCGCCAAATTTACACCCGGAAGTACACTTAATGCACTTGGTGTAACAATACTGGCACTGATTGCAACAGTGCACAGCATACTTAGCTTTAATAGCTTGGTTGTTAGTTTTAATTTCATAATTGCCTCACTTTCATTCTTTGCTTACTTAACAGAATTAACCATTAATTTGAAAAGAAATTTTATTTTGCACACCGGCTACTTCAACGGCTTCACCATTAACCACGCGCGGTTTATATTTAAACTTAAGGGCCGCATCCATCGCTGCTCTGTCAAACAATGACTCTGGCTCGGCCATAATAACTTGCGGGTCTTTCACTGTGCCTTGCTTTGTCACTGTAAATTCAACAATGACATACCCTTCAATACCACGCGATAACGCACGCCTTGGGTATACTGGTGCCACTTTTACTATGGGTAAATACTCACCATCACTGGTTTCTAACGCTAATCCACCCGCTAGATTTACATCCGCATCAACATTGGCAGCAAAATCAAAGTTGTTGCTAGCAGCGTTGTTATCGCTACTTTGCATTTGTGGCGATTCTATTGGCGGTGGTGGCTCTTTAGGCGTTGGCGGCTTTTGTGGTTTACGCTCCTTTTTTTGTACCGTTTCTTCTTTTTTCAAACGGACAAAATCTAACACATTCCCTTTGGCAGGCTCCGTCATGGCGCCTTCACCACCGGTGATCAATGCCTGCATACCTAAAAACAGCATAAAGGTCACCACACCCGCTATAATTAACGCAAGTACATAACGCATCACTCGTTACCCTTCTTGAGCCGCTATTGAAACATCAAATACACCCGCTGCACGCGAGGCATCCATGACTTTTATCAAGGTTTCTGTGGTGGCTTTTTTATCGGCCTGAATAACTACACTACCTTGCGGATTTTCAGCTTTTAAGCGCTCAATGTTGGCTTGTACAGCGCGTACATCAATTTGACGTTTATTGATCCAAATTTCGCCTTGATCTGAAATGGCCACTAATATGTTAGCCCGCTCTTTTTTAACTGCGGTTGCCGCTTCTGGGCGGTTTACATCAATACCCGCTTCTTTAACAAACGAGGCTGTCACGATAAAGAAAATAAGCATAATAAATACAACATCCAGCATAGGAGTCATGTTTATTTCTTCTGCTTCGTCTTCTTGGAATAAATTACCTAATGGGGCTCTCATTTTATTTCTCCTAGAATAAGCGGTGATTATGTTCACCGCTTTTCAATAATTATTTAGTGGTCTAACACCATAGTGTCTTGCAACAATTCAACTTCACGCTTTGCTTTTCGTTGTAAATAGGTTGAGGCAAACACCCCAGATAACGCACCGACCATTCCTGCCATTGTCGGTATGGTTGCTTTTGACACACCTGATGCCATAGAGCGTGCACTGCCTGTACCTGTAATGGCCATTACATCAAAGACTTCTATCATCCCTGTAACTGTGCCAAGCAATCCTAATAGTGGACACAGCGCCACCATTACATTAATCAGCGGTAAGTTTGCGTTTAAACGCATGCTGGCGCGTGACACCATGGCTTGACGTATTTGCTCTGCGTTCCAGCTGTTGCGTTCACTGCGCGTTTTCCACGTATTTTTAACGTCTTTTTTGTAGTGTCGATAGCCATTAAAAAAGTACATAAATCGCTCGAGTATCAATAACCACATCGCGAAAATTAACACGGCAATGACCAAGAGCACTTGGCCACCCGTGTCGAGAAAATCACGGATAGCATTGATTGAATCAATCAATAGCACCATGGTTTAGGCTCCTTTCTCGCTTCGCTCGGCAATAATACCTGCACTTTGTTCTTGTAAAATAAGCAGTAAACCTTTTGAGCGAGTATTCAATAAGGTGTATAAAAACACCGTTGGAATGGCAACAACAAGACCTAATACCGTAGTAACTAGGGCTTGCGAAATACCGCCCGCCATTAGTTTAGGGTCGCCAGTACCAAATAAAGTAATTGCTTGGAAGGTATTAATCATCCCGGTTACTGTACCGAGTAAGCCCAGCAATGGCGCTACTACAGAGATAATTTTAATAAGCGTTAAATTACGGGTGATTTTTGGCATTTCGCGTAAAATGGCTTCGCTTAACTTAAGTTCAAGCGTGTCGTAGGCCACATTTGGGTATTGATCTTTCACTTTCATGACGCGCCCTAACGGGTTGTCATCACGGGCTGTATCGTCTTTTAATTGACGACGGATTTTTCCACCCATCAGCATGAGCGATACAAAACGCTCTAGCGCAATTAATAACGCTAATAAACCAACGCCTAAAATAACGTAACCGACCGCACCACCTTGATGAACTTGCTCGCTGGTATCAGGGGCTTGTACTAACAAACCTAAAATTGAGCCGCCTGTTGGGTCAAGCGCAAACGGTACAACACCCGTGTTTGCTTGCTGCAAATCAGCCGCAGTCGCAGTAAAGCGGCTACTTGGTTGACGAGTAAGCTGGCTAATGGTATTGGTGGCCGGTGTATACTCTAAGTACTGACCGTCACTAATAAGGTTAAATGCACCCACACGTACCACTTCTTTTTGTACTTTATTGCCACCGTCAACAATTACATCAGTACTGAAGCGGCTTACTTTTCCTTGTTCGGTCATTTCGCGTTGTAGCTCAAACCAAACCTTTTCTATATCTTCAATAGACGCAAGCTTTGAAGTTGAACCCATTTTTTGCGCCAATTCGTCCATAAAAGTACTACGCCCAGGTAACTGTGCCGATACCACAGAGGTAGCAAACTTGTTACTTGAATCGCCAGCGACTTGTTGTAGCACACCAAATAGCTCTTTTAATGAACCCATACGCTTTGATAAGGTATCAGTTAGATTAGCCAATTTAATTTCGTTTTCTTCAAATTGCGTCTCTAAACGCTCTGACTCGCTAAGCATTTGGTTACGTTTAGCTTGGGTGTTTTTAAGCATTTGCACTTGTTCATTTTGGCGTGCTGCAAATTCTTGTTCACGTTGTTTATTTTGCTCTGATTGCGCTGATTTACCCTGCTCTAAGGTTTTTAATAAGGCATCTAAATTCATCGGCTCAGCGGCAATGCTGGTGCCCACAAAGCTTAAGCTGGCTGCAAACACGGCCATTTTTGTCATTTTCGTTAATAATTTCATGGTAAACCTCTTATTCTGCAGCGTGAATTGGCAGTGTTAACATATCGGGGGCAAGTTGTTTGCGAGCAATGCGAAGCCCTTTATTAATTTGGCTTATGGTTGAATCTGGTAGCGCAACAAACGACTGTGACTGCTGATCCCAACTACCTGCTTGTTTACCATCGCGGGTGAGGTAAATTAGCTCTAAACGACCAATGCGTAGGAAGTCGACTTCGCGTTCTTTATTATCCACATCAAGCAATGCGGTATACGCCTCAATAGTGCGTCCGTAGTCAACCTCAACTTGGTAAGCTTCTAAAACACGACGAAATTTTTCACTTGATGAAATATCAGCACGCGCCATCATTGCATTTAATGATTCAAGGCGCTGCTTACGCTCTTGCTTTAAAAACGGCACATCTAAGGCAACAAACTGTTCAAGCCCGGTGATCATACGAAGCATTAAAGGGGTTATTTGGCGTTCAATTATCGATACTTGATCCATCGATAAATTAATCGACTCCATCTCTTCTATTTGATTATTTAACTGTTTGGTAAGCTGTGCGTTATAAACGGCTAGGCCATCTATTTCTTTATTTAGGGTTTTAAATTGCTGTAAACGCCCTTGCATTGAATCTGCAATCTTGTCTATTTTTGTTTGTGATTGCGCAGCTAAATTATTAATTTCGCTGCTTTTATCAATTACCGTGTTTAAATCATTGGCGTGGACTGCTGCACTTGCGGCTACAATACCAGCTAAAATTAATGGTTTAACGCCTTTCATCGTATACACCTTTGCTCGTTAATTAGCGGATTTGCTAGTGTTTATTAATCGCTTTAGCTCGTTTATAAAAAACAATTTAAAGCGAGATAGTTTCAATGAGCGAAAGTGTATAGATTAAAAATGACAAGCGTGTTGCGTAAAAAAGTCGCTTTTATGACAACGGTAATAAATTAGCCTTATTGGCCTATTTTACAATTCAGGGATGAAAATAGTGGGATTAAGTTTACAGGTAGGATTGTATTTCAATCAGGGTTTGTCGCCAATCTGTGTAGTTAATAGCAATAGGGTAAGCGCGATTGTTATGTATTAATACTAACGACGGAAAACCTTGAATAGGTAAACTGCGAACATAATTAAGCTCATCATCAAAGCGACGCTTAAGCTCATTAGAGTGAAGTAACTGTGCAAATAAACGGGCGTCTAAACCAATTATTTCGCTCAGTTTAATTAAAACCGCTTCATCCGATGGGTTTTGTGCCTGTAAATAATATGCCTGCTGTATTGCCGCTATCATCTGTGGTTCTTTGTTGAAGCTGCGAGCAATTAAAGCGGCCCTGCAAGAGGGATAGGTAGAACGGCGAGGTTGGCAGTCTCGCCAAAAATCAAAGTTAAACTCTGTGCCTAACTGGCTACTAATTTTTTGCCATATGGCTTGTAGTTGCAACTGCATATCCTGACTCATTGGCAAGTCAGTATCTACAGCTAAGCCACCCACTCTGTATTCAATGGGAAGTTTGTTTACCAAGGCAGCCTCAAGCTTTTGCCATGTAGGTTTATAACCCCAGCACCAGCTACACATAGGGTCGTGTACATATATTAATTTACTCTGAGGCGTGTTGATCATGTACAGATACCACCTTATTTCTACCTTGCGCCTTAGCGCTGTATAAATACTGATCCGCTTGCTTTAACGCATTATTATAATCATCTACACTGTTAGCCTGAGCAATACCCATACTACACGTTAATGACACTCGCTGATGTTTGTCGGTTAGCATCACATGGTTTTGCACACATTCTCTAAAACGGTTGGCCAAAATGCTGGCCTCAAGGGTTGTTTGTTGCGGTAAAATAACCACAAACTCTTCGCCGCCATAACGTGCTTTAAGCGCTGTTGCAGGAAACTGAGACTCTAATAACTTAGTAAATTCAATTAAAACCGTATCACCAAAATCATGTCCGTAGGTGTCGTTTAATTGTTTAAACTTATCTAAATCAATGAGTAAAATAGACAGCGGCAAATAATGTTCTGGCCTTGAAGCAGCGAGCTTTAAAAAATGTGAGGTAATAAAACGACGATTAGGCGCCCCGGTAAGCTGATCGGTATGAGCATGCTGTTTTTGCTCTAAGGTGATATCAGCAATGGCAAGGTGGCTTCGGTGACGAAAATACTCACCGATAAACGAAAACACTAACACCAGCGAAAATGCAGCAATAAAACGGGTCTTTTCTACCGCGCCATAAATAACTTGCCCCATATCAGGGCCATACAACATAACAATACAGCTCAATAACATGGCACTGCTTAACCAGGCGCCAAACTTCACACCCAGTATGGCAAATACAGCAACGGGATAAAACATTAGCCAATATAAAGCAGTGTTTTCTTTACCGCCGGTGTATACCAAAGCTAAGCACATCACAAATACAATCACTAAAGTGATGAGGGCGATTGCATCAATCTGCTTTGTTTTCATAAAATAAATAATACACCCTACAATCGTTACGTTAACCACAATTAACGCAATAGTAAGGATTGGTGCATACACGTGATGATTGGCAATTACTAAATAGGTAATTAACACCAAGGCAATCGCTATCATGGTAAATAACGAAAATACTTGGCGTTGTTTATCAAAGCTATAAACGCTGTCAATATTGATTAAATTGAGCCAGCTTGGCTTATTTATTTTTGTTTTACTGATCATACTTTGAATTTTTTAACCATGCGCTCTAAGTCACTAAATTGATGCTTAAGTTTGGTACACTCTTCCAAAGTAAGATTTAGGTTTGATTGGCCTTGAGTCGATAAGTCGCTGATAACGTGAATATCACTATGTAATGACTTAACCACTTGGTTTTGCTCATCCGTAGCGTTAGCGACACTATGATTGGCGTCGGTTATTTGCTTTATCGCGCTGATTATTTGTTTCATTACATCGCCAACCGCATCCGCTTGCTGAACACTTTTTTCACTTTCTTCTAAACTGGTTTTCATAAGTTCAACGGCAGAGCTTGAACCTTTTTGTAATTCAATGACGGTGTTTTCTATTTCTTGAGTTGATTGCTGAGTACGCTGTGCTAGTTGCCTTACTTCATCGGCAACAACCGCAAATCCTCTTCCCGCTTCACCAGCACGTGCCGCTTCTATCGCCGCATTTAAAGCCAGCAGATTGGTTTGCTCACTCACCCCTTTTATTACTGCCAATACATTTCCTATATTAGCGGTATGCGAGTCTAAACTATTTATGGTTTCTTGCGCTTGCTCTATATTTTGTGACAGTTGATGAATACTTGAAACGTTGTTTGTGAGGGTCTGTTGATTCTTAGCACAGTATTGATCTGCATCTTTGGCAAGCGTCGAGGCATTACTGGCGCTGGTTGAAATTTCTGTTGAGGTAGCTGAAAACTGATTAATTGCCGACGCCACACTGTTGGTGCGCTCACTTTGGTCATCATACATAGTTAATGTTGAGTCTGTCTGCGTAACCAATTTAGCAACTACCGTTTCCAGTAACTGCGTTGAAGATTTAACCTGAATTATTGAATTTTGGATTTTTTCTATAAAAATATTAAACGAATTGCTCAATTGACCAAATTCGTCATCGTTTTCAACGCTTAACCGACAGGTTAAATCGCCCTCACCTTGCGCAATATCTCTAATGGCATCATTGAGACGATACATAGGGCGCATCAAATAACGCAGTAAAAATTCCAGTGACGCAACAATCACTAAAATACCAATAATTAAAAATACAATTGCCTTTTGCCCAAACGAAGAAACACTTGAATACGCTTTATCTTTATTGACCACTACACCTAAATACCAATCAACGTTTTCAATACCACGAATTTTAGTAAAGGATACCAGCGAGGTTTCACCTGCTACTTGATACTCGGTGAATTCTCTTGCTAACGGTGCATTTTTACCAATTAAGTCAGCGACTGTTTTTGAATTTAATTTACTATCAGGGTGACTTAATATTTGCCCTTTATTATCAAGCAAAAAACCATAACCGAGTCCTAAAAAATCAATATCTCCAATAATTTCAGCGATGGTTTGCATATCAATATCTGCCCCCGCTACCCCTTTAAATTGACCATTACTATTAATAGGGGCAACCGCAGAAATTGTCAGTTCGTTGGTCGTTACATCGATATAAGGCGTTGTAAAAGCCGTTGTTGTTTTATTTTCTACTAATTTATACCAAGGGCGACTTGTCGCATCAAAATCGCTGGGGAGTACAACACTTTGATCATTTAAAATAAATGTACCCGATGATTTACCTATGTAGGTATTTTTAAAATCCCCCGCAAGCTCAGCGGTATTTAATTGCGAAAGCGTTAAAGACTTGGCATCGTCATCTTGGTATGTTTTTGCGATAGAGATCACAATCGCTAATTTATTATTTAGCCAGCTTGCAATATTTTTAGAGACAGACTCAGAGTTTTGCTCTAGTACTAGCGATAACTGCTCTTGAGTTTGATGCCGCATTGAAAAATAATTATTTATGGTGAAAACACCTAACACTAAAACTAACACTAATGATGCAGCAATGGTGATTTTGGAGGTGAATTTAAGCGAGCTAAACATAAGTACCTTAAGTATTAATCATTATTATCAGTGTCTTTTTAACAAATTTTTAACTGAATGTCTTAGCAAATATGATTTCAATGAAATTAAAGAACAAAAATAATAATAAATAACTAGTTCTTTCAAGGATGACTTTGCCACAGTGCGTTTAATTTTTAGACTAGCAGAGCTAGATAAATAAGTGTTTAAAAGCACTATGGGGATAAATTTTATCCCCATAGTAACGCTTTATCTAAATTATTCATCTTGTTGGCACTGGCTTGTGATCGGTAATTGCCGAAGTACCTTCATCTGTGGATCTACAATAATATGATCAACAGGTTTAGCTTTGATGGTAATGACTCCTTCAATTGGTGTATAGACTTGAAGCTGGCCATTGACTGAAATGGGTACTGGCATTTTAAAAGGCGTCGCATCTTTTTCACTTTTGCTCCAATATAAATTCGCCACGTTATTTTGACGTTCCATGGTTAGTGTTGGCAATGCAGCTTGTTTTAAATACACATCAAACAGCCAGTTATAGTCTTTTTTTGTAATGCGATTAACAATATCAATGAACTGCTGCGTGTTGCGATATCGCGATTGAATTGGGTAACTGAGGCTTTTCGTGTCGCTACTCCCGTAGATTAACTCGCGTGTTGCTTGCCAAAATAACTCATCACCAATTAACCAACGCAAAGTGTGTAATGTCCAGCCTCCTTTACCATAAATATCTGAGTTAAAAGCTTCTTTTGAGCTTAACTCCCCTTCTTTAACAATAGGTTGGCAGTTTTTTATCCCTAAATAGGCTTTATACATTGCATGGTTATAAGCGGCCTCACCAAAGGTATATAAACTGTAAGACGGTTGCATGTAAAAGCCAAAACCTTCATGTAACCACGCATCATTCAATTGCTCATGTGTCATTAAATTACCAAACCACTCATGCGCTAATTCATGCTGAATAAGCCAATCATAACCACTAGGGTCACGAGTATACCCTTTGCCATAAGCATTTATCGTTTGATGTTCCATGCCTAAATGAGGCGTTTCTACAAAGCCAAGTTTTTGTTGCCCCCAAGGGTATGGACCTAACACAGATTCAAAAAATGCCATTTGTTGATAAACATCGTTGGTGAGCAAATTACTGGCTTTTTGCCTATTTTCAGGTAACACCCAAAATTCCACAGGAATGTTAGTACCATTTATACTGGTATATTGCTGTTGAATGCGCTCAAATGGGCCAATATTCAGCGCAATGTTGTAATCACTCGCAGGCTCAGATAAAAACCAATCAAACTCGGTAGTCTTGTTTTGTAATACAGTTACATTTTTTAGTACCCCGTTACTGGCAACATACAATCCAGTAGGTACCGTTACCCGTATACGCATACTATCGGCTTTGTCACTAAAGTGATCTTTACAAGGCCAAAATAAATCACAGCCCTCACCTTGCACCGCTGTCGCTATCCAAGGTATACCATCGTTTGTTTCACTAAATACAAAACCACCACTCCATGGAGGATTAAGCGCAATATGTGGCTTGCCTGAATAGTTAATAGCAACTTCAACCACTTCTCCAGGGTACTTTTTCTCATATAAGTTAATCGTGATCACACCACGAGAATGGATAAATTCGGCTTTCTTATCAGCCACTGTTACTGTGTTTATACTAAAGCGACTATCGAGTTTTAGTTCAATTTGCTGAGTTTCTTTAACGACCCGAAATACTGTTTTCCCTGTGCCGGCTATCTGCTTTTCTTCTGGAAAAACGGCTAACTTAAGATCATAGAAAATAACATCGGTTGATTGAGCCACGCTAGATAATGGTTGACCAGTATTAGCAACGAGGGGATCTAATTTTGCAGGTTTGCTGGTGCAGGCACTGAGTATATATGTCAATGTAACAACCAAGTAACACCTAATCACATGGTGCAAGAACAACATAAATAATAAGCTCTTATAATTATAATTTTTAATATAATTACATAGTTTTACATTTATAGTGTTTAAAACAGACGAATTGCTTATTTTTTAAGTTAACTAGTTACTTTATTTTACATTTAGCAAGGGATAAACCTTAAACAGCAAATATGTTTAAGGTTGTTTTTGCCATTTCATTTTATTATTGGTATCGCGTGAAGTGATAATGGTTTCATCACTACTTTGAATACCGCCAAGCTTGGCGAGCCGGTCATAAAGAACAACATTACAGGTTGCTGCTAAATTCATACAGCCTATGGTTGGAATATAAACAACTTCATCACACCATTTTAAAACGTCTTTTGGCACTGAACCATCCTCTGGACCAAACACATAAAATGCGTTTTCAGGGTGGGTAAATTCAGGCAAGGGAGTCGCCCCTTCTATTAGCTCTATGACCACCACTTTAGCGCCTTGTGGTTTACTTGATGCTAAATTATCGGTAGCGGTTAATGGAATACGTTGCACTACATTTTTAGTATCGGTATGAAATTTCTGTGCGTTTAAATAACGGTTGCCAGTAAAAAAAACCTGCTGTGCGTCATAACAACCTGCGGCGCGTAATACGCCCCCCACGTTGGTCGGGCTTTTAGGATTAATTAAGCCAATACTTGCTTGTAATTTACTCATTAATTGCAATCCTTGGTTGGCCACTCGGCTATATACAAATCAAAATCTTCTAGCTTTACGTCACAGTCTTTTACGGTTTTATCTTTAACAGAAATGTTTAGCTCGTGCATTTTAGTTTTATCGCCGTTATTAAGTAACGGATGCCACGTTGCTAATCCACGTCCTTCGTGAAGTCGGCGATAGCTGCAGCTTTGCGGCATAAAGAAAATGTCTTTGAGGTTTTCTTTGGTAAGCTTAACGCAAGAAGGCACTAAGGTTTGGCGGGTTTCGTATTCACTACAACCACAGGTTGTGTTATCAAGGTATTGGCAAACAATATTGGTAAATATAAGTTGCTCACCTTCTCTTAGCTGATCGGTGGCGGTAAAGTCATCTTCGTCTTCGCTGTCAATAAAGGTGTTTAAACAACACTTTCCGCATCCGTCACAAATGGCTTCCCATTCTTGCTGGTTCATTTCATTGAGACTTTTGCTAAGCCAAAATTGGGTTTTTGCTAATTGTTGATCAAACATGGTGTTCTCGCGCCTTTTAAGAGCGCGCATTCTAACGTATTGCAGCAAAGCGCGCAAAGCCAATCCCTGTTCAAATAATGACTTTGCGCGATTATGTTACTGCTGAGATTTAACCCAACGTTTAATTTTTTGCTCTAAGATAGGCATAGGCAATGCGCCATCTATTAATATTTGCGTATGAAAGGCTTTAATATCAAATTGCTCACCTAACTGCTGGTGGGCGTAATCTCTGAGCTCTTTAATTTTAAACTCACCCAATTTGTACGATAATGCTTGCCCAGGCCATGCAATATAACGCTCAACCTCAGCAATAACATCGCTTTTTGCCATTGAAGAGTTTGCTAACATGTAGTCAATGCCTTGTTGACGTGTCCACCCTTTGGCATGAAAGCCTGTATCAAGCACTAAACGCATAGCTCTTAGCTGCTCATCGTTAAGACGCCCATACCACATATACGGGTCGGTAAATAAGCCAAGCTCTTTGCCAAGACTCTCTGCGTATAATGCCCAGCCCTCAGCAAACACCGTGTAGCCGCCAAATTTACGAAAATCGGGCAGGCTTTCCACTTCTTGTTGCAGTGCAATTTGAAAGTGATGACCAGGTGCTGCTTCATGAATAGACAGCGTTTCAAGTAAAAATTTAGGCTGCGCTTTTAAGTTGTAAGCATTAATGTAAAAGATACCCGGACGAGAACCATCTGGTGCAGGCCCAGCATAAGATGCCCCTGCTGCCGATTGCGCACGATACGCTTCTACTGCTTTAACAATGTAAGGGGCTTTAGGCTCAATATTAAACAAGCGCGGTAAACGCGCATCTATTTTTAGTTTAATATCTTCATAGGCAGCAATTAACTCATCAGCTGTTTTATAATAAAACTCATCTGAGTCACGTAAATGATCAAAAAACGATGCTAAATCACCTTTAAATCCCACGGTATTTTTAACCGTTTTCATTTCACTTAAAATTCGAGACACTTCACTTAAGCCAATGTCATGAATTTCATCTGCTGATAAACTCAACGTGGTGTTTTTCTTGATTTGATATTCGTACCACGCTTTACCATTAGGTAAATCAGCATAACCAACAGAATCGCGAGCATGAGGAATATAGTCGTTGAGTAAAAACTCACTCATACGCTGATAAGCGGGGACTAATTTATCTAAAATAAGCGTTTTATACTGCTCAGTGAGTTGCTGTTTTTGTGCATTAGAAAATGAGTCGGGCATGGCCTTTATTGGTGAATAAAATAATGAATCTTCTGCGTTAGTTACTACGTGCACTTTAAACTGAGGCAATAATTTTTTAGCCAATGGCATAGGCAATACCACGCCTTGTTTAACACCTTGCGTCATTGATTGTTCAACACTGGCTAACCATTTCACAAAACCATCAGCACGTTTAATAAATTGCTCATAGTCGGCAACAGTATTAAAGGGCTGTGCACTTTGCCCTGAACCAAATCCAGCAAAGGTATTATGTGCTCCCGACATTTGGTTAATCGGTAACAAATAATCTTTATATTGCATGCCCTCAAGCTTCAGGGCTAAATCTCGCGATAATACTTCAAAGTTAAGTAGCGCCTGCCCTGTTAATTGTGATTCATCGATTAGCGTTAAACGTTGTTGATATTTTTTATAAAAAGCAGTTTTTTTATCACGATTAGCCTGCGATATCACCGGCAAGAATTGATCATCGAATTCATGGCGACCGTTATAAGTGGCGCTTAAGGGATTAAAGGTTAATGACTCATCGTAGTACTGTGCAACGAGCACATCCAACTGTTGCTGTGCTGATAATTCGCTTATTACAGGCGCGACCGGCTGATTTGTGTTTAATTGTGAGCTGGTGCTCATACAACCACTTAAGGCAAACATAACGCTACTGGCAACCAGTGCTATTTTAATAACTTTCATAAAGATCCTTGTTAGTTTTTACCCGCCAATTATGCGGTTTTAAATGGCTTAAATAAAGCAATTACGGTGAGTGGGATTCGTCGCTAAATAATTTACTCAATAGCTAATGATTGCTACATTCAGGTAAATTTAAATAATTAAATAATAAAAATGATCAAAATAAAAAAACATTTACTAACTACATCAATCGCATTACTGAGCTTAACCAGCGCAAGTACACTGGCAACCACCTATATATCGGCCAAAGCTTTGCTTGATGTAAAAACTGGAGATCTAAAAGCTAATCCGTTAATCGCGATTGACGAGGGTGTAATAAGCCAAATCCAATTTAATAAACAGCCAACGCTTACCAGTAATGATGAACTGATTAACCTACCTGAACTCACCGTAATGCCGGGGTTGATGGATATGCATGTGCATTTAACCAGCGATCCAACCGTTTCGCGCAGTGAACGTATAGGCCAATCAGTACCGCGTATGGCTATTAAAGCCAGTTACTTTGCTAAAAAAACATTAGAAGCCGGCTTTACCACAGTGCGTAACCTAGGTGCAGAAGGCTTTAGTGTTATTGCGGTTCGCGACGGCATTAATGCAGGTGATATTATTGGCCCTCGCATCTGGGCTGCAGGCCCTTCTTTGGGGATTACTGGCGGACACTGTGACAATAATCGTTTGCCTCCAGAAATGAAATATACCGCCTCGGGGGTTGCTGATGGCCCATGGGCTGTTCGCATTAAAGTACGTGAAAATATTAAATATGGCGCTAATGCAATTAAATTATGTGCAACTGGTGGGGTATTTTCTAAAGGCACAAAGGTGGGCATACAACAATACGCATTTGAAGAAATGAAAGCCATTGTGGATGAAGCGCACATGCGAGAATTACCTGTTGCGGCTCACGCACACGGCACTAACGGCATTAAAACAGCCATTAAAGCCGGTGTAGACAGCGTAGAGCATGCTAGCTTCTTAGACGATGAAGCGATTGAGCTTGCTATAAAGCACGGTACTTGGCTCTCTATGGATATTTACAATACTGAATATACACTGAGCTTTGGTGAGCAAAATGGGGTAGATGAAGAGAACCTAAATAAAGAACGCCTTGTTTCTAAAAAGCAAAGAGACAGCTTTAAACGCGCCGTTGAAGCTGGGGTTAACATGGTATTTGGTACAGATGCGGCTATTTATCCACATGGTGATAATGCGAAACAGTTCTCGCGAATGGTTGAATTTGGTATGAGTGAATTACAAGCTATTCAAGCCGCGACCATTAATAGTGCTAAATTACTAAAGGCAGATTCACAACTGGGGCAAATTAAAACTGGTTTTGCTGCTGATATTATAGCGGTGAGTGCTAACCCACTTAAAAATATTTCTACACTAGAGCGTATTCCTTTTGTAATGAAAGCCGGTGTCGTTTACAAGCAGTAAACCCAATACATCTTTATAAGGTTGAGCTTAGCTCAACCTTAACAATTTTTTAGCTAATGTAGCTAAACTGCCCATTTAATCATCAATACTTTATTTAAATTCTCTCTTGGTAAAGCCAACTAGCGACTGCAATACCCCGTTAATATTTTTAAATGTGATTGTTTTTAAATCACATTGTATAACTATCAAGCAAACACACCCATTAAAGTAAAAAAGTTTGAACTTTTTATTTTATTTTAAAATGATAACCATTATCATTCACGAAAATTAACAAATGCGAATGGTTATCACTCTATGAAAAGGTTTCAATACTCACTACTCACACTCGCGTGCTTAAACGCGCACTTGGCATTGGCAAACGAGTCACAAGTTAATTCCGATATTGAACGTATTAGTGTTTACGAGCAACAAAACCGAGTGGTAATGAGCTCAGGTTTGGCCACTAAATCTGATATGTCACTAATGGAAACCCCTGCACCCGTGGTCATTGTTGATAAAGCGCTAATTGCATCGCAAGGTATTGATAGTTTACAAGATGTGATCCGAAATGTAAGTGGTTTAACGCAAGCCGGTAACAACTATGGCATTGGTGATAATTTAGTAATTCGTGGTTTAGGTGCTAATTATACCTATGATGGCATGTACGGTGGTGCAGGATTAGGCAATACCTTTAATCCAACGCGTTCTTTAACCAATGTTGAATCAATTGAAGTATTAAAAGGCCCAGCAACTGGTTTATATGGCATGGGCAGTGCTGGTGGTGTGATTAACCTGATTGAAAAAAAGCCACAGTTTAACGAACAACATACCTTAGAAATGGATATTGGTCAGTGGGATAGTTATTCACTGGCACTCGATAGCACCAATGCAATAACAGACGACTTAGCTTATCGAGTCATGGCAAAAACCGCCTCTAGCGATGGCTTTCGTGATTTAAAAGAACAACGTGATGAAATTTATTCGTCTTTAAAATATGTACTAAATGATCAACATGCGTTTGTGTTATCGGGAGCCTATATCAAGGACGCCATTGCTGTGGATTCTATCGGCCATCCTATTCGTATTTTTAACAGTGAATCGGTAAACGGTTTAACTGCAGGTGAAGTATCAGGCGCCGATTTAGTGAATGACCCTACAGCAAGTGGCTTACAATTGAGTGAAGCACAACGAAATGAACTAGCTAACTCTTTGGCAAGCAATGATGGTTTAACACCCTTTAACTTTGGCACCAATGGCATAATATCACCGATGGCAAAGGATAACGAAGGTGAAGAGCTGCGTTTTAAATTAGCCCATAATTATTACATTAGTGATGATTTATTTGTTAATCAACAACTACAGTACCGTAATTACACCTCAAGTTTTGCCCGCCAAACAGGTGCTTACAACTACGTTTACTGGAAACGTAACGGCGTGATCAACCAAGACCCACGCGCACCGCTAGTTGTTGATGACGTGTTATACCCTTTTGCAGCCAGACGCCAAGAGTACCGCCAAGTAGAAGCGGATGAAAAATCATGGCAATACTTTTTAGATTTACGTTATGACTTTATGCTCGGTAACATAGAAAACGAATTACTGGTTAATGCCAACTATGAAGACCGTGATATTCGTTTTAAACAATATTCTATTTACGATGCTGATAAAGTCATTAAAAACAAAGCCGGTGAAGTTATTTACCAAGGCGCACTGCCGTATATTTTTGATATGCGTCAGCCAAATTGGCCTACAGGTGAATTTAATAATTACGATCCGCTTAAAACCAGCGATTATAATAAAAAAGTACAAGCATGGGGTTTAGGCCTTCAGCATGTTGCCTACATTAACGATAAAATCACCACCCGTATTGGGATTGCTCATAATCGTATAAAACAAAGTTACGAGCATTTTGGTGTTGACCCACGTTATAGTCAAAGCCGCGCAAACCCAACGCCAGAGGCAAACACCTCAGATAGCGGTTTAACGTACAATTTAGGGGCTACTTATCAATTAAGCGCTGACATGGCTTTATTTTTAAATCACTCAAAAGGTCGTACTGCCTACAGTGTACTTGGCTCTGTTGCTGGTAATGAAGCCGATAGAGAAGACTCAGAATCTGTTAGTAACGATTTAGGATTTCGTTTTAAAGCGTTTGATGACCAATTACTGGCTTCAATTGTAGTATTTGAAAGTGCACGTACTAATTTAGAATATGCCAACCCACTTTATGAAGCAGGCGTGTCTGCACCAAACGTAGTGGAAAGTTTCTTTGATGGTGAAGAACAAACCAAAGGTGTAGAAATTGACTTAAATGCGTATTTGAACGATCAATGGAAAGTTAACATCAACGGTGTTTATCAAGATGCTAGAGATAAAACTAACCCTAACAGCACAAGCTTTGATACTCGCCAAAAAGGCGTGCCTTATGTAACTGCTAGCTCATGGGTAACTTACTCTGCGGCGTTATTTGAATTACCTCACGCAGTAGATTTAAGCGCAGGCTTAACGTTTGTTGATAAGCGCAGTACTAACTCAAGTTCGTTCGGTATTGATAACGGCTACGTCCCTGCTTATACCGTGTATGATGCTGCAGTTAGCTATAAAGCAGACAACTGGCAAATGCAATTAAACATTAATAACCTGTTTAATAAAAAATACTATTCTAAAGCCATGTTTTTAGGCGGTATGCCAGGTGAGGAAAGAAATGCAAAGTTAAGCTTTAGTTATACGCTTTAACACAATGCGCACAAGCCAGGTTGGTTTGTGCGCACTATATTTTGGTATAGTTAGATTGTAACAACTATACGACCGTTAATTTCGCCTTTGAGCATGTCATCGAAAATTTCATTAATATCTTCGAGTTTTTTCTCTTCAATGATAGCTTTTACTTTACCTTGTGCGGCAAATTCAAGGCATTCTTGCAGGTCTTTACGTGTACCTACAATAGAGCCAACCACAGAAACACCATTTAGCACAGTATCAAAAATTGGCAGTGGCATATCTTCTGGTGGTAAGCCAACTAATACGCATTTGCCCCCACGGCGAACACTTTTATACGCTTGTTCAAACCCAGGTTTTGATACTGCGGTACAAACAACAGCGTGCGCCCCACCTACTTGCTCAAAAATAGCCTCACTTGGCACCACTTCTTTAAAATCAAGCGTAATATCAGCGCCTAACTCTTTAGCTAGGGCCATTTTTTCTTTGCCTGTATCTACAGCAATAACATTAAAGCCCATTGCTTTTGCATATTGCACCGCTAAGTGACCTAAACCGCCCACACCAACAATAGCAACCCATTGACCCGGTTTTGCATCTGATACTTTTAATGCTTTATACGTTGTTACGCCGGCACAGAATAACGGGGCAGCTTCAGCAAAGCCTAATCCTTCCGGTATTTTGATGATGTAATCACCATGTGCTAAACAATATTCTGCATAACCACCGTCAATTGAGTAACCGGTATTATGTTGCGATAAACACAGGGTTTCACGTCCATCTAAACAAAATTCACAATGGCCACAGGCGCTATACAACCAAGGTACACCCACTCGGTCGCCCACTTCTAAATGTTTAATATTACTGCCTAGTTTTTCTATCACACCCACGCCTTCATGACCTGGTACCAATGGCATTTTTGGTTTTACCGGCCAATCACCATGACACGCATGTAAATCGGTGTGACATACACCACAAGCGGCTATTTTTACCAGCACATCGTTAGGACCTACCTCTGGGATTGGTAAATCGGTGATTTCTAACTTGCCTTTATATTCTGTATTTATTGCTGCTTTCATAGTCATTCCATCGTTTATAAAAAATTATGCTATTTAACAAAGGCGTTAAACAACAATGTCATGTTGCATACCCGCAACATAACCCACTATAAATGCTTAAATATTAATCTATATCAATCATTAGTCGTAAAACGTGGTTTTTTATCCAAGCTAAACGCTTGCCATACTTAACCAGCGTGCTAGCATAGATTTCATTTATTTTTGAAACTTGTAACAATGACATTATCAGAAAAAAACTTTGCCTTTGTAATGCATTGTGGCGAGATGGGCAGCCGCTGGGGATTTAATCGTACAATCGGCCAAATGTGCGGATTACTTATTATTACCAAAGATCCAATGACGGCAAACCAAATCGCAGATGCACTGAGTATTTCACGCGGTAACGTAAGTATGGGAATTAAAGAATTACAATCTTGGCAGCTGATCAAGGTAATGCATATCCCAGGAGATAGAAAAGAATACTATGCACCTGCAGGCGATATTTGGGATATGGCTAATCGCGTGTTTGAAGAACGTAAAAAGCGTGAAGTAGAACCTACACTTAGCTTACTCAGAGATAACTTATTAGATGAAGCAAGTAACGACGATGAAATTTATGCACAAAAACAAATGGGCGAAATTCATAACTTACTTGAAACAGTGACTAAATGGTCGTCAGAGTTACAACGCTTAACCCCAGAGCAGCTCAACAAACTAATGAAGCTAGGTTCAGGCATTGGCAAAGTCATTGACCTTAAAGATAAAATATTCAAAAAAGAGCAGTAAACCATTAAAAAAAGCCGCAATGAGCGGCTTTTTAGTTATTCGCCTTAGCTTAAATTTTTGGGTAAGCAATTCTATCTGACAAATAACCTACGCTGGTTGCAAAGTAGTATGAACGATTCCAGTGCATAAATACTTTGTAGTTATCGTATGCTAAATACATGCGTCCATTTATATCATCCGGCATGACTAATGCTGCATCTACAGCAACCGTAGGTAAATCACTGCCATCAACACGACGAACACCTAATGCTTGCCAATCTGCTAAAGAGCGCTCTGATTTATCCCAGTACTCTAGCCATTGCTTTCGGGTTTTAGTACCGCGCTTTAATATATGCTGCTTATCAAAATCAGCGGGCAATTGTACCTGGCGACCCCAGGTTAAATTATCATTCCAACCCTCTTGCTTTAAGTAATTTGCAATTGAAGCAAACGCGTCTTCTTTGGTTGTCCAAATATCTTTGCGGCCATCGTTATTGTAATCAACGGCGTAAGCATTAAATGAGGTTGGCATAAACTGGGTTTGCCCCATTGCACCCGCCCACGAGCCTTTAAATTTATCAAGCGTGATATGTCCCGACTTTAATATATCCAGTGCTGCCCACAATTGGCGTTTGTATAACGCTTCACGACGTCCATCAAATGCTAAAGTTACTAAGGATGAAATAACATTGTGACCGCCTTGAATAGCGCCAAAATTGCTTTCTAAACCCCAAATAGCCACAATAAAACGCGCTTGAACACCAAAGTCTTTTGCTACTTTTTCTAAGACTTCTTGGTTTTCTTTATACAATTTACGCGCACGATCTATTTTCCATTGCGGTACTCGTTTTGGTAAATATGTTTCTAGCGTTTCTTTTACTTCTGGCTGGTTTTTGTCTGCTGAAATGACTTTTTCTTTATAAGATGCAGTGGCAAATGCTTGCTCAATTAACTGAGTATCGTAACCTTTTGCTATTGCCTCTTGCTTTAAATTAGTAAGATATTGTTGAAACTCAGCTTGTGTTTTTGCCATCACCGATGAGCTTAAACACACACCACACAATACAACCGCTAATTTTTTAATCACTATCTGCTCCATTTTGTTTTCTTAATTGACTTAGCAAGTTTTCCTCTGGTGGCGGAATTTGTAAATAATAGCCTTGGTCGCTAAGCGACTGTTTTAAAGTGTCTAAATCCGCTACGCCTAATTGAGTCCGCTTCGCTAAGTTAATGATCATCACGTACTGAGGTTGACCAAACATGGCCATTAAAGGTTCCGGAACTTTACTAAAATCGTCTCTTTTTTCAATAAATAAGAAAGTATCTGCTTTTTTCTTACTTTTATATACCGCAGTTAGCATTATGGCCCTATAAAATCTTGCTTAACAGTGCTACACACTATAACATGGCAATAATAATAAGTTATAAAAATTAGTGTGGAAACTGTAATAAAAGCCTTGTTCAGCCTAGGTTTATATAAAGTTACATGCTAACTAGACAATCCAGTTGAGCATCTATGTCGGACCAAATTTTTGAGCTAAAAGGCAACCTTTTTACGTTATCAGTTTTACATCTTTATAGTACTGATATTAACCTTTTAGCAGAACAACTGTATGTAAAAATTGCCCAAGCCCCAAAGTTCTTTGAGGGTGCCCCCATTGTCGTCAATTTAATTGAAGTAAAAAACAGCGCAATCGACTTTGTTCACTTAAAATCGCTTATTGAACGCATGAGCTTTAATGCTGTAGGTGTATGTAATGGTTCGGATGAACAGCATAAACAGGCAAAAGCCGCAGGGTTATCTGTTTTAAACTATTCACAAGACGTTAAGAGTGAACCCGCAAGAGTAGAGTCAAATACTTCGGTTGTAGAAAAAACCGTGTATTTACCAGCGCAAATTATTAATGGTGCGGTGCGCTCAGGCCAACAAGTTTACGCCAAAGACCGCGACTTGGTGGTGTTAGGCGCGGTAAGCCATGGCGCAGAAGTGATTGCCGATGGCAATGTACATATTTACGGAACCCTACGAGGGCGTGCAATTGCCGGCGCAAAAGGGCTCGAAAACGCATACATATTTTGTAATAAATTAGAAGCAGAACTCGTTTCAATCAATGGTAATTACTGGATCAGTGACTCACTACAAGGTGAACACTGGGGTAACGCAGTTCAAATACAACAAAAAAATGAATCTTTAGAAATTTCAGCTTTGGTTAAAGGATAAATCTCATGGCAAAAATAATTGTCGTTACCTCGGGTAAAGGGGGTGTTGGTAAAACAACATCAAGCGCAGCAATTGGTACAGGCTTAGCATTAAAAGGCTACAAAACTGTTATCATCGATTTTGATATCGGCTTACGTAATTTAGACCTCATCATGGGTTGTGAACGTCGCGTAGTGTATGACTTTGTTAATGTGATCAATGGCGAAGCTAACCTTAATCAAGCACTCATAAAAGACAAACGTGTAGAAAAGTTATTTTTACTTCCTGCTTCACAAACTCGCGATAAAGACGCACTCACCCGTGATGGTGTTGAACGCGTATTGAACGAGTTAAAAGAAGACTTTGACTATATTGTTTGTGATTCTCCTGCAGGTATTGAAGCCGGAGCTATGATGGCGATGTACTTCGCTGATGAAGCGATAGTTACAACCAACCCTGAAGTCTCGTCAGTACGAGATTCGGATCGTATTCTAGGCATTTTACACAGTAAATCGAAACGTGCCGAAGAAGGATTAGAAAACATTAAAGAGCATTTGCTAATAACACGCTATAATCCAGATCGTGTATCAAAAGGTGAAATGTTATCTGTTGAAGATATCCAGGACATCCTAGCCATCGACTTACTAGGTGTCATTCCTGAATCTCAAGCAGTGCTTAGTGCATCAAACTCTGGACAACCGGTAATTCTTGATAGCGAATCAGACGCAGGTCAAGCTTATGCTGATGCGATCAGTCGTTTATTAGGCGAAACGGTTGAATTTAGATTTTTAGATGTAGAGAAAAAGGGTTTATTCAAACGGATATTTGGAGGTTAATGTGTCTTTACTTGACTACTTCCGCTCAGAAAAGAAAAACAGTGCGTCATTAGCAAAAGAGCGATTGCAGATCATTGTCGCGCACGAGCGTTCTCAGCGTGGAACACCAGATTACTTGCCACAATTAAAGCAAGATATTCTTGATGTCATTCGTAAGTACGTTAATGTAGGCGCCGATGCGGTTCAAGTTCAGTTTGATCAAAATGAAGACGATTTAGCGGTACTCGAGCTCAATGTCACATTACCTGACGAAGAAAAGAAATAATAAAAAAGGGCGCTAAGCGCCTTTTTTATTTTTTACATCAAGCTATTTAATGCTCTAATTATCCCACTCTTTTAGCGCATCTTTAACAAAATCATATCGCCATGAGCTGAGTAAATCTGGTTTTATGTGTTTTTCTTTTTGCTGAGCAGTTAACTTCCAGTTCCAACTAATTAGCTGATTTATTTGCTTTTTAGAGGCCATAACGTCTTCTGGAATGTTATGCTCTTTAGCAACTTTAGTAATTTTTTGTTTGATCTCCTTCGCTACTTTTTTATAGGTAGGAAAATCAATTAACCGCTTTAATACTTGCGGGTGTTGCTCAGCTGGAATGGCTTTGGCCTGCTCAATACACTTTAAAATTTCAACCCCAGAACGATTCACTTCAATGGGTTCTACCCCAGGAATTTGTCTCAGAGCATTTAAACTTGAAGGGCCTCGTTTGGCAATTTCGGTCATATTGTGCTCTTTAAGCACAAAATTAAGCGCTAGATTTTTACGAATAGCTTTATTTCGACGCCATACTGCTAACTCTTTAAGTACCGCTAGTTCATGCGGCTTAAGTTGCCATGCATTTTTAATTTCTTTGTAAAGTAGCTCATCCGGAATTTGAAAAGCACGTTTATTGGCAACTAATTCACTTTCATTGATCACAATATCAAATAAATCAGCGGCTTTAATGCTATCTATAATTAACTCAAAACAAGGCAGCAGGTGATACGTATCAGCAGCAGCATATTCAAGTTGCTTTTGAGTAAGGGGGCGTTGTAACCAATTAGTGCGCGATTCGCTTTTATCAATCTCAATATTCAATAATGTTTTCACCATTAAGGCAAAGCCCATACAGTTTCCCTCACCTAATAGCTGAAGTGCAAACTGGGTATCGAATAAAGGATAAGGAACAAACCCTGCGTACTTTTGAAAAACTTCAATATCTTCTGAGGGTGAATGGAGTACTTTTAGCACGTTAGGATCTCTAAGTATTTGCCAAAAATCAAACAAGGAAAGCTCGGCAAGCGGGTCAATAAGCGCTAAATGTTCGCCATCATAAACTTGAATAAGTGCAACTTCTGGATACAAAGTACGGCGGCGCATAAACTCGGTATCAATAGCAAGAATGGGTTTGTTTTTAATTTGTTCTACAAACGTATTAAGCTCATTTTGGGTTTGGATCAATTGGTAGTGCACTGAGTCTCCTACAATAAAAAAGCCGACTGATGTCGGCTTTTTTATAGTTGCTAATCTTTTAAGGCTCTTCTGAGAATTTTACCCACGTTAGTTTTGGGCAACTCATCCTTAAACTCAACGAGTTTAGGAACCTTGTAATTAGTTAAATTATCACGACAATGTTTTATTATATCTTTTTCAGTTAAAGAAGGGTCTTTTTTCACAACAAAAACTTTAACTTGTTCACCACTAATGTCATGAGGGATACCAACCGCGGCCACTTCAAGCACGCCTTCATGCATGGCAACCACTTCTTCTATTTCATTTGGGAAAACATTAAAGCCTGAAACAATAATCATGTCTTTTTTACGATCAACAATGTAGAAAAAACCTTCGTCATCGTAAGTGGCAATATCACCAGTTGCAAACCAGCCATCTTTCAAACATTCAGCTGTTGCATCAGGGCGATTATAGTAACCAAGCATTACTTGCGGACCTTTTACCCACAGTTCACCCGGCTCACCTTTAGCAGCTTCTTCACCGTTATCGAGCATTAATTTAATGTCAGTACTTGGCGCAGGTAGACCGATAGAGCCATTATAAGCTTCTAAATCATACGGGCTAATTGTGACTAAAGGAGAACATTCTGTCAGGCCATAGCCTTCCATTAGTTTGCTGTTAGTGACCTTTTGCCATTTTTCTGCAACAGGGCGTTGTACTGCCATGCCGCCGCCTAATGACATTTTAAGGTGACTAAAATCAAGCTCAGAGAAACCTGGGGTATTTAATAAGCCATTAAATAAAGTGTTCACCCCTGTAATAGCAGTAAATTTATGCTGACTAAGCTCTTTTACAAATCCAGGCATATCACGTGGATTAGTAATTAAAACGTTTAAGCCGCCGTATTTCATAAATGCTAAACAGTTCGCTGTTAATGCAAATATATGATAGAGCGGTAGCGCGGTAATAACCACTTCTCTACCACGCTCAAGCACGTTATCTAAACAACCAGATACTTGCTCAAGGTTACCCACCAAATTACCGTGGCTCAACATTGCCCCTTTAGACACACCGGTTGTACCACCGGTGTATTGTAAAAATGCTAAATCGCTTAAGTTAACCTCTGGGCGCTTATAGCCATTTAGATCAGCTTTTAATAAATCACAAAAGTTAATCGTGTTAGGCAACGTATAGCTTGGTACCATTTTTTTGAAATGCTTAACAACAAAATTGACTAAATGCTTTTTAAGACCACCCATCATGTCACCAACCTGCGTAACCACAATGTGTTTAACGTCAGTATTAGGCAGTGCTTTTTCAAGCGTGACAGCGAAGTTAGCAAGAATAAATATTGCTGATGTTTCAGAATCTTTTAATTGGTGCTCTAGCTCACGAACGGTATATAGCGGATTAACGTTAACCACCACACACCCTGCGCGTAAAATACCTAATATAGCAATTGGGGTTTGCAACAAGTTAGGCATCATAACAGCGACTTTATCGCCCTTTTTTAATCCTAAATCGTTTTGAATATAAGCCGCAACACGTTTTGTTGCCGCGTCAATTTCGTTATATGACAATGTTTTACCCATATTAGTAAATGCAGGTAAATCATTGTAATCATTAAAACTTTTTTCAAACACTTCGAGTAACGAGTTGTAGTGCTCAGGATCGATTGTTTCAGGCATACCTTCTGGGTAGCGCTTAAGCCAGATTTTTTCCACTCTTAGCCCCTGTTTATAATTATATTTTTATTAACCTTAATCTAAGTAAGGCACTTTCACAATTGAGCAAATACTCTAATCTAGAGATAATCCCACATTTATCGGTAATATACAATTAACATGCACTACTTTGCACCATAAATGCGTGAATGTGTTCAAAACATAGTCCACTACTTTGCATATGGCAATGATGCCCACCAGGCACATCTATTACACTCAAGTTATTGTAATATTTACTATACTTGTCTAGATTTTGTTTTACAAATGGATAACCTTTATCACCTAATATTAATTGGCATGGTGCAATTAATTCTTTTATTGCACCAATACATTGCGCTTCATCAAATCGAAAACCTGAGTGATTTTTAAGCTTAGGATCGCAAGTTAGCTCAAAACCACTGTGCATTTGTTTTATGTTTCTGTCCATCAACAATGCAATTTGTTCATTATTTAAATCAGTTGTTTTTGCACGTGCTTGATAAATTTGTTGTTTTGAAGTGTATACCCGTGATTTTTTTGTACTAAACCTTGCTCGGTTTAGTATGGCATTTCTTAGCTGAGAACACACTTCATCGCTATCGGTAGTGACACAACCTATACCTTCAATAAAAGAAACAGATTTTACATACTCACTAAAACAACTAGCAAATAGTCCTGCAACCATAGCCCCCATAGAATGACCAACTAAGTGTACCTTCTTTAACTTAAGCGCTGTGACTAATGCATACACATCATCCACATAATCAATAAAGTAGTAATGTGCCTGAGGGCTTCGCCAAGATGACAGTCCATGCCCTGGAAAATCAATGCAATACCATGTTTGCGAAGGTGCAGCTCGACTCAGCATAGGCACAAAGCTAGCACTATTATCTAGCCAGCCATGCAGAGCGATAACGACGTCTTCACCGTCTCCAAATTTAATACCGTGTATATCTAGGTCATTAGCTTTTACCGAAAATGGTTGCAACGCAAACCTCAACTTTTTATTTGGTTATGGCCATAACATACAAGAGTTAATACACAAATAATAGAACTGAACTAATAGAACACACACTTAAATTTCAAGATTTCATAACATATTCATTTATTTATCTTGCTATCGGTATACAATAATAGTCGCTATTAAAATAAGTACACTTAAAGGGTACACACAATGAAAAAACAGTTCGGCTTATTAGCGCTTTTATGTACAACAGGAGCATTCGCTCAAACAGCGCCTAAAAATGTTATTTATATGATTGGTGATGGCATGGGTCCCGCTTTCACTACCGCTTATCGATATTACAAAGATGACCCTACAACAAAAGAAATAGAAACAACCGTTTTCGACACTATGTTAAAAGGCATGGCGCACACTTATCCTGATGACCATACTTATGTAACAGACAGCGCAGCAGGTGCAACTGCACTTAGCAGCGGCCATAAAAGTTATAATGGCGCAATCGCTGTCGATACGGCCAAAAAACCGGTTAAAACCATGCTAGAAATTGCAAAAGAGCAAGGAATGACAACAGCGTTAGTGGCTACTTCACAAATTAACCATGCAACACCTGCAAGTTTTGCCGCGCATAATGAATCAAGAAGAAATTATGATGACATCGCAAACGACTACATTGACAATAAAATTGCTGGTAAATTACCGGTTGATTTAATGTTAGGCGGTGGAACTCAATATTTTATTCGTGATGACAGAAACTTAGTCGACGAATTTAAAAAAGCAGGTTATCAATACGGCGACGATATTAAAAACTTAGGTCAAATCACACAAATCCCTGCCATTGGTCTATACGCACCTAAGGGATTACCTTTTGCGCTAGATGAAAACCCTACGAGATTAAAACAGTTAACCTCTAAAGCGTTTGATTTGCTTGATGGGCAAAACGATAAAGGCTTTTTTGTAATGATTGAAGGCAGCCAAATTGACTGGTGTGGCCACGCAAATGACATTGCTTGTGCAATGGCTGAAATGGATGACTTTGCAAAATCAATCGAGACGGCAAAAGCGTATGTAGATAACAACCCAGACACTATTTTAGTGATCACGGCTGATCACTCTACAGGCGGTTTAACCATTGGCGCGCATGGCCAATATAAATGGGAAACCGACATTATCAAAGGTGTTAAAGCCACTGCGGGTACATTAACCAAATTATTAATGGGATCAGATAACCTTAAAACGGTATGGCAGGCTAATACCCGTATTGAGTTTACAACTGAAAACGAAATTAAACTTAAGCAAGCTAAAGCCATGGGTGAAAAAACCCTTAATTTAGCGGTTAAAAGCATTATCAATGATTTAAGTTTCACTGGTTGGACAACGGGCGGACATACCGCTTCTGATGTGCAAGTATTTGCCTATGGTAAAAATAGCGATGACTTTATTGGTTCGCAAAACAATACTGACATAGCTAAAAAACTGATTAGTTACATAGAACAGTAATCGCTGTTATGAAAATAAAAAGCCCGAATAATTTATTCGGGCTTTTTATTTGGCTATTAATTTTATAATTAAGCGTATATATCAACACCAATTAAGCTTTGAACTTCAGCTCTTCGCTCTAAATTAGCAAACTCAGTGTAAGTAGAAATTGCCTTACTGACTTGCGCACTCGGTTGATCGTAAATAGTTTGGCTATATTGGGCCTCTTTGGTGTTCGCTTTTACAAACTCTTTTGCGAGTTCAAGCCCTTCAGGACTGCTCTTAACATAATCTGTATTGGTTTTCTGTGGTATTGGCTGCTCTGATAGTCGTTCAGGCTTTGCCGTAACAACAGCAGTAGAACGCACCTTAGCAGGGATATCACCAGTAAAAAAACCAGAGCTTATAGGCAGCGACATTACGCTTCTCCAACCAACAACATGCTTAAATTATGATTTAAAATAGCTCAATATGCAAACAATACAACTTAGCGTTACTCGCGGCCTGGTAATTTTTTCCATGTCACTGTGTCACGCACATACTTAGGCTGAGCATCACTGGCTTTTACGCCATTACCTGCAAGGTACTGTGCATCCACTAACGCTAACATGTATTGTGCATCGGGTAGCGTAATTTCAGGGTGTACACTCACATTTGTAAATGTAGTTAATGCATCGGGGTAGCTTTTAAATCCAGTCCCCACGCCGGTTGCTGTTTTGTTTGTGTCTATCAATGAAGCATCAAGCAGTTCAGGCTTAAAAACACGTTCTTCACCTTGAAGTGTCATCAAATTATTATTAACTTGGTATTGAGCAAAGTATATTTCCCCCATACGCGCATCAATGCTTGAATAAACCACTTCACCGCCAAATTGTTCAAACGCTTGTTGCGCCATAACCGCTAAGGTAGAAACCCCCACTAGCGGTAAATTCGTTGAATACCCAAGCCCTTGTGCTATGGCCACACTAATACGCACACCCGTAAAGCTGCCTGGACCTTGGCCAAAGCCAATAACATCTAAATCTTTTAATTTACAATTGGCTTTATTAAGCAGCTCATCAATAAGTGGCAGAATTTTTTGGCTATGCTGCTGCGGACACTCTTCAAAATGATGAAATGTTTTACCCTGATAATGCAAAACAAGCGATAAAGCCTCAGTAGAAGCGTCTAGGGCGAGAATGTTACTTTTGATCATTTTTGTACTCAATTAATATGTTTTAAAAATGTATTTGCATCTTCTAAGCTACGTGTACGGCGCATTGGCGGTAAACTCTTTAAAAATACTTGTCCATATTGGCGTGTAACTAAACGATTATCGCAAATTACTAACACACCTTTATCTTTGTTATCACGAATTAAGCGACCTACGCCCTGCTTTAAGGCAATAACCGCTTGTGGTAACTGAATATGCGCAAACGGGTCTTTTCCTTGCATTTGGCAATCTTGCATTCTAGCCTGCAAAAGCGGATCATCGGGCGCTGCAAACGGCAGTTTGTCGATAATAACACAGCTTAAAGTACTGCCTCTTACATCAACCCCTTCCCAAAAGGACGCTGTACCGAGCAACACGGCATTACCATGACGGGTAAATTTTTCTAATATAATGCGTTTAGACATTTGCCCTTGCATGTAAACCGGATAGTCCATTTGTGTGGTTAAGCCCTCAGCCACCAAATGCATCATTCGGTAACTAGTAAATAGCACAAAACAACGCCCTTTTGCTGATTTTATGAGTTCGAGAGTTAACTTTACAATCGCATGCGGCATATTATCTGCGTGGGTTTCAGGTAAATAGCGCGGTAAGCACAATAGCGCCTGATTTTCATAATCAAACGGGCTATCTACCATCATACTTTGCTTTGGTTTTAACCCAAGGCTGGCATTAAAGTGAGTGAGTTCGTTGTCGACCGATAACGTGGCTGAGGTAAACACAAACCCTGCACCAGACTCTTTCATCATCAAAGCAAATTTAGCCGATACATTCAGTGGCGTTATATTTATGGTTAAATAGCGCCGCGTGGTTTCGTACCAATAACTAAAGCCTGTTTGGGCGGTATCAAATACGCGCTCTAACTGGCCTTTAAATGCCAGCACCCGCTCAAATGGGTGTTCAATTTTATCACTTCGCTCTAGGCAGTGTTTTAAAACCTGATACACAAATTCTAAATCACTAATAACGCGGTGTAATGCAGAGCAAATAAGCTTATTACTGAGCTTTTCACGCCAATCACCGCGGCTACCATCCACACCAAACTGCAATCTTAAATCGGCGACACTGGTTTCCAGTTTATTCAAACTTTTGCCTAATTGCAGCATGTCAGGAATTTCAGCGCGGTAAATAGCGCGTAAATCATTAATTAAATCCACCAGCTTTTTAGTACTCATGGTTTCGCCAAAATAGTCGCTGGCAATTTCACTTAACTGGTGGGCTTCATCAAATATATAAGCATCTGCGTTGGGCATTAGCTCTGCAAAGCCAGACTCTTTAACCGCCATATCGGCAAAAAATAGATGATGGTTAATCACGACAACGTCGGCATCCCCTGCCTTTAAACGCGCTTTACGAATGTAGCACTCTTGAAAGTCAGGGCACTCTTTACCTAAACAGTTATCTGCAGTCGAGCTGACATACGGCAACACTTTGGCATCTTCTTCAATACCAATACAGTCGGCTAAATCGCCCGTATGCGTTTCACTGGCAAATTTAGCAACCATAGCGAGCTGATGCATTACATCAGGGTCGTCTGTGGGTACGTGTGCAACATGTTGGGTAAGCCGATAAGTACATAAATAATTGGCACGCCCTTTTAACAATGCCGTTTTTTTAGCCGCGCCTAAGGCTTTTACTAACACAGGTAAATCACGATGATACAGCTGTTCTTGCAGTGCTTTAGAACCAGTTGAAATTATTGTTTTGCCTTTAGATTTAAGGGCTGGCGCTAAATAAGCAAAGGTTTTTCCTGTGCCAGTACCGGCCTCAACAACAAGCTGGGAACTTGTTTTTAATGCATCCTCAACAGCCACGGCCATATCAATTTGAGGTTGGCGTGGTGAGTATCCATCTATTGATAAAGCCAAAGGCCCGGTTGCACTAAACAGCTGTTTGATAATACCAATCACTTTATAAAAAATAATAGCGGGATTCTACGTAAGCTATTGATGAAGGGCAAGCCAAATAGCGTGAGAATTTGGCCTTTAAAGGGGCTTATGCCCCTGTTAATTATTGTGCATTTATAGTTAGCGTAATACCACTTGCATTACGATAGCCTTTAACATCTATGTGCCATACGCCTGCCTGGGGTGCAGAAATAGTGCAACTTTCTGTGTTGCCGTTTTTATATGGCCTACACACAAATTGTGTATTTGAAGATGGCGCACCGAAATTTAAATACAAATCAGCATCGCCGCTTCCGCCTGAAATAGCAACGTTTAGTGAGGCATAACCCGCGGCTAAACGTTGTTCAAAACGCTGCCAACCACCTGTATTTACGCTAACATTATCTTCTACGCGATTAATGGGCTCTAAAGCGCCTGCTGGCTCAAAACTGCCCGTCAAAGAAACATTACTAATTGCGCTGTATGCCTCAACCATGACATAGTAAGTGCCTTCATTGCTGGTTGGAATGTCGCAACGCTCATTACTTGTGGCAGAGGTACTTTTACAGTCGTAATCAGTTAACGTGGGCGCCTGATTATATTTAACGTATAAATCGGCATCGCCATTATCACCTGAGGTTTCAAAGCTTAAGTTTTGCGCTCCTTTTGGTACATTCAATGTATAGATAAGCTGCTCTTTAGCAGTGGCATTGATACCAGAAATTGGTTCACCATTGACTAACTCATTATTATTTGGCGGAGTGACATCACCGGCATTTTTTGCCAATTCAGCAACAAAGCTAACGGCTAAGTTAGCAAATTTAATTGCATGATCAGCGTCAAAATTACTGTCGTTTTGTGTATGTATCAGTGGGTTAATGTCATTCATTTTTGATTCGAAAGGCATAGAGGCCGCAAACCCTTGTTGATACCACGAAGCATGATCGGAGCAACCATACCCACATTGATCAAAGCCATAACTAATTTGTGGTAAGTAGGTGTCTATCAGCTGGGCTAAAAACTGGTTTTGAGCATTGGTGGTGTAATCCGTCATCATAATAATATCTTCGATACTGCCGTTATTACCAGTCATATCAAATTGCACCATGCCAACTACATTCTTACCCAGCGAACGATAGCTACTGGCTATAGCTTTAGACCCTTTTAACCCCACCTCCTCTGCTGCAAACGCCATTATTTGAATAGTTTTTTGCGGTTTATAATTTGTATCAACAATTGCTCTTAACGCTTCCGTTAACACTGCAATACCCGATGCATTATCATCCGCGCCAGGAGAGCGCCCTTGTGCTGGATTTGCTTGGTTAATCGAGTCTAAATGCCCCCCAATAATAACAATTTCATCTGCATTTTCAGCACCTGCAATGGTTACAATCACTGATGATTGCGCCCAGCTATGCTGATAACTCTCAATGGTTATATCACTTCGAACGCTGGCAATTTGTTGCCAATAACTTTGCAGCCACTGTGAGGCATCAACGCCGGTTTGCGAAGTATAATAACGATTATTAAAACTAGTGAGTGAATTTACAGTGCTTTGTAAATTAATTGGGCTTTGTGCACTAATTAAACTTTGAACTGTTTGCGCATTATCAATTGAATAATTAAAGGCTGATGTAGCTTGGCTATTTTGAACAACAGCTAATTGTTTTGCGTAATCATTCGCTTCTTCGAACGAACTATGCGCAACAAACCCACCACAACGGTTATAGTTCTGGTGCATAAACTCACTTAAATTGTTTACTGCGTCACGCGGTACACTGAGTAAATCAACGTCAGGTAAAATACTTGATTTTCTATGCGCAAATTGCATTTTTTGCAAAAATGTACCTTGTTCATGATGATAATGCTGGGCTGCAGTTGAGTCAATGGTGACCCAAATATTGTCTGGATTTTCATTTGCTAAGCAATTAAAACTTAAGGTTAAAGTAGTAATAACTGCTAACTGTTTAAAGTAGTTCATAAATATTCCTTATCTTGTCACTTTTATTTTAAGCATTAAAAAAGGGGCAAAGCCCCTTTTGATATGTATGCCTAATTAGCCGTTACGTTGAGTGTTACGCCGCTTGCTAAGCTGTAACCTCTTAAATCAATGTACCAAGTACCTGCTTGTGGGTTATCAAATGTACATTCTTCATTATTACCATTTTTGTAGGGTCTACATAAGTATGAAGACGTACTTGAAGGCGAGCCAAAGTTTACATAAAGATCAGCATCACCATTACCACCGGCAATACTAATATTTAAAGTGCTATACCCTTCTGATAAATCTTGAGTAAAGCGGCTCCAGTTATTAGTAGTCACATTAATATTAGACTCAGTTCTATTAATTGGCGTCACACCACCATTCCCATCAGAGTAGCTTCCCGTTAGCAATACACCAGATATCGCACTCCATGCTTCAACCATTACATAGTAAGTTCCTGCTTGTGCATTACTTATGTTGCAGCTTTCTGTACTGGTAGATGTTGTGCTATTGCAATCATAGTTATTTAAGCTTGGTCTACTAGCAAATTTAACATATAGGTCTGCATCACCTGAGCCACCCATTGTATTAAATTGAAGATTTGTTGCGCCGTCAGGGACTTCCAAAGTAAAGAATAGTTGCTCTTTTTCTGCGCCGCTAATACCCGTACGGGTTACCCCATTGGTTAACACTTCATCGTCAGTCGGTGGTGGTGGTGTAGCACAATCACTACCTGAACTAAGATTTGAATTAACACCTACCGCAGCCAAAGCGGCTTTTACATCATTAGGGTCATAATTTAAATCACACGCAGCATCCATCACACCGTTACCGGCTAAATCCCAGCCTACACCCGCACTCCAATATAGTTGGTTAGCACGTGCCATTACGATAAAGGCTTTTTGCGTATCCCAACCAGGCGTGGTTGCTAAATTATAAAATGCCTTGTTATAAACACCTGAACTATAATGCACGTCCATACCTGAATAATAGTTACTTTGGTTATCTATTGAACGGCCATCTTGGGTAGGGTTATTCATGTAACGCAGTGCACCATTACCTTTAAAAATATCCTTTCCGACTAGCCAATCGTTGCTACCTTTCATATAAAATTCAGCGGCTTCACCAGCCATATCCGAAAATGCTTCGTTTAACCCGCCTGGTTTACCATTATAAATTAAGCCTGAATTTTGCTCAGTAAAGCCATGGCTAACTTCATGTGCAGATACATCTAAACTTACCAATGGATAAAACGTATTTTGGCCATCACCAAAGGTCATTGCACTGCCATCCCAAAACGCATTTTCATAGTTACTTGAGTAATGAACCCGCATTTGTAACTGAAAACTCAAAGGCGCAGTCCCTAACCAATCGTTATACATATTAAAAATAACGTTACCAAAAAAATGAGCATCGTTTAGCGGTGAATAAGCACCGTTAATTTCTTTAAACGTATTTTCAGGACATGTAAATGAATACGCAGAAGAGCCACTTGTTCCGCCATTTAAATTAATAGTGCGAACATTTGCGTTATTCATGCTACAAGTATTACCTGATTGACTAACATCTAGGCTGTCAAAATCAGTTCCATATAAATACTTGCCTGTTTTTAGATTACCGCCAGGGCCTGTTGCATTGGCATGTTGCAGGTTATCGTAACTAAGCAAGACCTCACCGGTATTAGCATCAATGATCAGGTATGGCCTTGATGGTGACTTGCCATAAGTAACATAAGACACTTCATAAACTAAATGCGCCTTATTTTGATCGTCAACCCAGATAGCAAGTCTGGATTGCTCATTATGTTTTTTTAAGCCTACTGATTTTGCAGCTATACCCGTTTTAGACCCTTTTAAAATCGCATCTTTTTTTGTCAATTTAGCCGATACATCAGATAAATCTTCATCAATATTATAAACAGCTGCACCATGGGCTTTTTTAAGCATCCCATTATTAAATGTTAAGCTGACCGTATCACCAATGACAGGAATGCCCTGATACGTTTGTTGATAGCGGCGGGTTACTTCTCCGTTATTGCTAGTAAATTCTTTTAATACAACTAATTCGTTCCCTACACTCAACCCAATCAACTGATTTGGACTTACTGATAATAAGGAAGCAGAGTTTGATTGCACCATATTATTAATTGTCGGTTGTTGATTTAGGTATTTCTTATTCGCAGCTACTGCATTTGTTGCTTGAACCAAAGTTAAAGCAGCAAAAGTTGCTATTGTGATTTTAGATAAATTCACGTTTACGCTCCGTTAAAGTTTAAGTTTTTAATATATTTGTATTAATCGGCACACCTTGTACCCGATTAAGGATCAGAGTAGGTTACAAACTTAAATAACGAAAATTAAACATTTAATTTACAATTAAAGTATTAGCTCGGAAATTAATCTATTATTTTACAATGATTTAAAAACTACTGTTTTAACTAATGAAGTCCAGAAACAACATTTCGTATACATATATTTACATAAAACAGCCAGCAAAAAGCATTAGATTTTAAAATCACACGCTTTATTGTTAATCACTAATCGACTGCTCAATGAGCATGTAGTTGCAAGGAAAAGACTTTACCTGTTGAGCTTTAAAAGAGGGGTAATCTATTTTAAATGGGTAGGGAGTAGTTTTAAAAACACGCAGTTCATAGCCATGCACCACTATTTGCTATGTTTAAACAAATTTGCTTTTATTGAGGGCGATTTTAACTTGAGGCAATAACGGTATCGCCAATCACTTGTACTAAGCCCATGTATCTAAATGGGGTTTGTCGTCATCTTCTTCAGCGGTTTTATTGCGCGATTTATTTTCGTCAAACGCCAGCTTATGTTGCTTTTCTACTTCTCTTTTTTTACGCTCTTCTAACTCGACTTTTTTGGCACTGGCACTTTGTTGAACCCCAGCAATATGAAAAGCCCCTTTAGATTCAAGCGTTAAACGCGTAATAGGCCCTAAATAAGGGATCATTATATCCATGCGTGCCTCCATTGAATTGAATGTAATTTAATCACTATAAAACTGTTGATAAATAAAGCAAACCTTTAGTTATTATCGACAGTTATAAGGTATTCTTTAATTTAAGAAAATTTTTCTTGCCATGCTATTGGTTTATGTGTTTTTATAAATGCGAAATTTATTAAACAAGCAACAGCTAAGCGTTAACATAATAACGAATAGCTAAACAGGATAAAAAATGCGCAACACTCTGACAGCAGTACATCACCACCATCATTCATCGGAATAACCTGTCAGGTCTTTCGCTGAGAGGTTGTTCCTAAAAGGAAACCTCTGGCGAATCAACATACCAAGATTCATTTTCGCCCTGAGGTTTCCCTCGGGGTTTTTAGTTTTAAAATTAAAGGAAAATGAGTAATGAATAATAGTAATCGTCTTCGTATCGCCATCCAAAAAGGCGGCCGCCTATCTAAAGATTGTCAAGATCTGCTTAAGCAACTGGGTGTAAAACTCAACCTTCGCGAGCAGCGCCTTATAGCACACTCAACCAACATGCCAATTGACGTTTTACGTGTACGCGATGACGATATTCCAGGTTTAGTTATGGACGGTGTATGTGACTTAGGTATTGTTGGCGAAAACGTTTTAGTTGAAGTACAAGCAGAAAGAGAGCGCCAAGGCGTTCCAAGCGAAGTAACTAAATTATCAAAATTAGATTTTGGTTACTGTCGTCTTGCACTTGCATGGCCACAAGAACTAGGTAAGCAAGACAAAAGCTGGTTTGAAGGCAAACGTATTGCAACCACCTACCCTGAAATTTTAAGCCAATATTTAAAACGTGAAGGCATCAACGCCAGCACTGTTATGCTCACAGGCTCTGTTGAAGTGGCGCCGCGTGCTGGTCTTGCTGATGCCATTTGTGATTTGGTCTCAACAGGTGCAACCCTTGAAGCTAATGGCTTAATGCAGGGTGATACAATTTTAGAGTCAAACGCTTGTTTAATTCAAAACACCCAACTGCAAGATGCTGACAAACTCGCGCTTATCAATAAATTGATGCCGCGTTTGCGTGGTGTTAAGCAAGCCAAAGAAAGCAAATACATCATGCTACACGCACCAAAAGACAAGCTGGATGAAATTTGTGAAATCCTGCCTGGTTCTGGTCAACCTACATTACTTGCACTAGCAGGATCTGACGAATATGTAGCATTGCACATGGTAAGTAGCGAAACGTTATTTTGGGAAACCATGGAGCAACTTAAAGCACTCGGCGCGAATTCTATTTTAGTTATGCCAATTGAAAAAATGATGGAGTAACAGCCATGCTTCGTTGGAATGAAGAATCATCACATGTTCAAGCAGCGGCGCTGATGCGCCCTGCTGTATCAGCGAGTGAAAAAGTAGAAAGTATTTGCCAAACTATTTTGGCAAAAGTAAATGCGCAAGGCGATGCTGCATTACTGGCGTTAGCAAAAGAGTTTGATAACCGAGCTGAGCCGCGTTTACGTGTTCCACTTGATGAAATTAATGCCGCTGAGAAAATGCTAAGCCCTGAGCTTAAGTATGCAATTGATACCGCTTATGCAAATGTAAAATGTTTTCACCAAGCGCAACTGCCTAAAGATATTAAGTTATCGACTCAACCGGGCGTTGAATGTGAACTGAAATATCAAGCCATCGAAGCGGTCGGTATTTATGTCCCTGGGGGCAGTGCCCCATTGCCATCGTCAGTTATAATGCAAGGTGTATTGGCGCAGTTAAGCGGTGCAAAAACCGTGGTACTCACTACCCCAGTACAAGGCGATAAAGCAATAAATCCTGCTATTTTATATGCTGCTAAATTATGTGGTATCACCACTATTATTGAAAGCGGTGGTGCAGGCGCGATTGCTGCAATGGCCTACGGCACTGAATCAGTACCTAAAGTGAATAAAATTTTTGGCCCAGGTAATAGCTTTGTGACTATGGCAAAGCAGTTAGTTGCACAAACAATTCCAGGAATGGCGATTGATATGCCAGCAGGTCCATCTGAAGTATTAGTGATAGCAGATGAACGAGCAAATCCAGAGTTTATTGCGGCCGATTTACTCTCACAAGCAGAGCATGGCGCCGACTCGCAAGTTATTTTATTGTGTAACAGCGAAACTATTATTAAACAAACACAAGACGCGCTTACTCGTCAATTAGCTAACTTAAGCCGAAAAGACACCGCTGAACAAGCGTTGGCCAATTCGTCACTTATTTTAGTGGATTCAATAGCGCAAGCATTTGATGTATCAGCGCAATATGGGCCAGAGCACTTAATTTTACAGCTGGCAGATGCAAGCCCGTACCTTGATGCGGTTAAAAATGCAGGTTCAGTATTTGTTGGCGACTACACACCAGAATCGGCTGGCGATTATGCATCGGGTACTAACCACGTATTACCTACTTACGGTTATAGCGCGACATACTCAAGCTTAAACTTGCTTGATTTTTTCCGCACATACACAGTACAAACTATTAGTAAAAGTGGCTTAACAGAGCTTTCAAAAGCTATTTTACCACTGGCAGACGCAGAAGGCCTTGATGCCCACGCTAATGCGGTTTCAATTCGTTTAGAGGCAATAAACAATGAGCAATGAGAGCGCCCAAGCAACCAGCTTATTACCCGAGAATATTAAAGCGCTTGCTGCTTACAGCTCGGCTAAAAGTGAAAAGTTAACAGGCACAACGTGGCTCAATGCCAACGAAAGCCCATATGCTAAAAACCTTGAGTTGAGTATTGAAGATTTAAATCGCTACCCCGACCCTCAGCCACAATTGGTTATTGATCGCTATGCAGCTTATACCGAGCTTAAAAGCGACAATGTCCTTATGACGCGAGGTGCAGATGAAGGCATTGAGCTTTTAGTACGCACGTATTGCCAGCCAGCTAAGGACAGTATTGCGCTGTTTTTGCCTACCTACGGTATGTATAAAGTCACTGCTGATACGCACAATGTGGCTATTAACGCGCTTACTCAAGAGTTATTATTAACAGCCAATGTTGATGATATTGTCACTGCGGTCGGTAGCTCAAAACTGGTGTTTATTTGTAATCCAAATAACCCAACAGGTAGTTTAACGCCGCTAGATAAAGTAAAAGCCATTGCCACTGCGCTTGCAGGTAAAGCATTGGTGATTGTTGATGAAGCCTATATTGAGTTTTGCCCAGAGCAAAGTGCAACACAACTTATAAACGAGTTTAGTAATATTGTAGTGCTACGTACACTGTCAAAAGCGTTTGCGTTGGCAGGCCTGCGAACCGGGTTTACCCTCGCTCAAGCCAGTGTACTTGCGCCCATTCGTAAAGTCATTGCACCGTATCCGGTATCGAGCGTGGTAGCGAGTATTGCAGCGCAAGCCATTGCCCCTGATGCCATTACCTCTATGCGTCGCCAAGTGAGCATTTTAAACAGCTTAAAATTAAAGCTAATAGAGTGGTTAAACGCCTCCCCTGCTGTATTAAAAATTCTCACTGGTGAAGGCAACTTTGTTACCTTAAAATTGGCCGATAAAAACAGCTTTAAAGTTGCCCTTGAACAAGGCTTAGTCATGCGAGCATTTACCTTATACGGTGAAGACGACTGGCTACGCATTTCAATTGGTAGCGAACAAGAATTAGAACAAGTAAAAATTTGGCTCGATGGTTTAACCACCCCAACAGCCCTATCACAACAGGAAGTATCATGAGTAATCCCTATTTATTTATAGACCGTGACGGCACCATTATTGAAGAGCCAATCACCGACAAACAGGTAGATAGCCTTGAAAAGTTGGCTTTTTTACCTGGTGTTATTCCGGCATTATTGCAACTGCAAGCAGCAGGCTATCGCTTAGTGATGGTATCTAATCAAGATGGTTTAGGCACTGACAGTTTCCCTACTGCGGATTTTGACATAGCCCAAGACAAAATGATGGACATACTCAACAGCCAAGGGATTAACTTTGAAGATGTACTCATTTGCCCACACTTTGATGAACAAAACTGCGATTGCCGTAAGCCAAAAACAGGCTTACTGACCGAGCTTATGCGCTCTGGCAACGTAGATTTAGCGCGCTCTTTTGTAATTGGCGACCGCCAAACAGATATTGGTCTTGCGCAAAACTTATGTTGTGAAGGTATTTTATACGATGGTAGCTGGCCTGCTATTGTTACTAAGCTTACAACGGCAAACCGTGAAGGCCGTGTTACACGCAATACCAAAGAAACACAAATTGATGTAGCGGTTAATCTTGATCAAACTAAAAACGGTAGCATAGACACCGGCCTTGGCTTTTTTGATCACATGCTGGATCAAATACGCACCCACGCAAACATTGGCTTAAACATTAAAGCCAAAGGCGATTTACACATAGACGAGCATCACCTTGTTGAAGACATTGGTATTGCCTTAGGGGTTGCTCTTAAACAAGCACTTGGCACAAAATCTCAAATTGCGCGTTATGGTTTTGCATTGCCTATGGATGAATGTAAAGCCGAAGCGCAAATTGACTTATCTGGACGTGCTTCATTTGTGTTAAACGCAAACTTTAGCCGCGAAAAAGCCGGTGATTTAGACGTACAAATGGTAGAGCATTTTTTCAAAAGCTTAAGTGATAACGCTGCAATTAGCCTTATTTTGTCGGTAAGTGACGGTAACTGTCATCACCAAGTAGAGGGCTTGTTTAAAGCATTTTCTCGTGCTCTGCGTATGGCAATTGCACAAGATACTAGTCAACAAACAGCCAGCTCTAAGGGGTGTTTATGATAGCGATAATTAATACCGGTTGTGCCAATATCAACTCGGTACGCTTTGCATTTGAGCGTTTAGGTAAAACCCCTACCGTTATTACCTCGCCAGAACAATTAGCAGGCTATGAGCGCGCTATTTTGCCTGGTGTTGGCCATGCATCTGTGGCTATGAAGCGCCTAGTCGATAATGGTTGGCAGCAAGCCATTAACGAATATCAGCGCCCGCTAATGGGAATTTGCCTGGGGATGCAACTGCTGTGCGAAAGCACCGAAGAAGGTAACGTGCAATGCTTAGGTAAAATACCCGGCCAAGTAAAAGCACTGGATGTAGGTAGTTTAACGTCACCGCATATGGGGTGGAATAACTTATCTATACAACAAGCGCACCCACTAACCAAAGGGCTGCATAAAGACGATCAGGTTTATTATGTGCACAGCTTTGCGCATACCGTTAACGATGCCACTTTAGTCAGTAGTGAATACGGGCAAACTTTTTCAGCCATTGTTGCCAAAGATAATTATGCCGGTATGCAATTTCACCCAGAGCGAAGTGCTAAAGTAGGCACTCGTTTATTACAAAACTTTCTAGATTGGCAGTTATAAGCGACTGTTAATAAATAATAAAAGAGATACACAGTGATTATTCCAGCATTAGACGTATTACAAAATCAAATTGTACGTTTGTATCAAGGTAAATATGATACCGCACAGTTTTACCCCTTTGAACTTGGCGCTCGCCTGAAAGAATACGCTGACAGCGGCGCGGGTAAACTGCACCTTGTTGATTTAGAAGGGGCACGCGATCCCAGTAAAAAACAATGGCAACATATTCAAGCAGCCACAAAAGCACTGAATGTGCCCTATCAAGTGGGTGGGGGTATTCGTTCAGAGCAAGATGTGAGCGATTGGTTAAAAGCCGGTGCAAACCAAGTGGTTATTGGTTCAATGGCAGTTGAAAAGCGTGAACAGGTTAAAGCTTGGATTGAGCAATTTGGCGCTGAGCACTTTGTAATTGCCCTTGATGTTAATAAAACAGAGTCCGGCTGGGCGCCAGCAACCCATGGTTGGTTAAATGAATCTGAGTTTGGGCTATTTGAACTTATTGATTTTTATGTAGAGCTGGGCATTATTGATTTTTTATGCACGGACATCAGTAAGGACGGCACCATGACCGGCCCCTCTTTTGCGCTTTATGAAGATTTAATTAATCATAATGCAGATATTAAAGTACAAGCGTCGGGTGGGGTAAGTTCATTAGATGATATTAAAAAGCTAAATGAACTTGGTGTTGGCGGCGTAATTTTAGGCAAGTCTTTATTAGATGGTGCTTTTAGCGTAGAAGACGCGCTTAAATTAAGCTAAAAATATAGCTCTAAAAAAGGCACAGGTGCGAGCGCATCTGTGCCTTTTTTGTATAAAACTATTAGTTTATTTATGCTTACCAGGTAACATAGAGCCTAATACGCCATCTTGCTTTATTAAACCATGATAAAGCGCGGCACTAACATGCATAAAGATAAACAATAAAAATGCGTAAGCAATTAAACCATGTGCTTCACGGAAAAAAGCATACGTTTCAATATCTTTACTAACTAAGCTGGGCAAAGTAAATAAACCAAAAAAGCTCACATGACGGCCATCAGCGCTTTGCATTAACCAACCAGAAATCGGCATTAAAATCATAGATGCATATAAACCCACTTGGGTTAAATGCGCGGCTAGTGCTTGAGCCTTAGGCACACTCGGTGGTAATGCAGGACTGGTGGTGACGACTTTATTGATTAATCTAATAGCAACTAACACTAACGCTAAAATACCAAATGACTTATGCAGCGCAATGGCCTCTACTTGCCAAACCGCTAAACTTTGTACCATCGACAAACCAAGAAATAACATAGAAAGTATGATTAACGCCATCGCCCAGTGAATAAGCATACTCGACGCTGAGTATTTATTAATTGTTTTCATTCGATATTTCCTGTTATTAATTATTTAAAAGTACTTCTTTAGCACGACGACGAAATGACTCAGCATAAGCCGCGCCACGGGCACGTAATATAGGATCGGCGCTTGGCTCTATCCCTGTAGGAAGTACCAAGGGATCAAAGTTCATATCAGCACACACGCCTCCTTCTTGCGCCTGAAGCCTTGAGATAACTAACGTACCGGCATTTATGGTTTTACGTGATTGAGGCCATAAAACAGTTGGGTTATTTTCATCATCCTCTTCGGTTGCAAAGCTAAACAGCATGTCGAATTTAACGGGGGCTTGAGCAACTTGATCTTTAAGTTGTAGCTGCAATGCATCGGCTGAATCATTATTAAGTGGTTGAATGTTTTCATCACTTAATTGTGGTTTAGCTATCCAACGTACGGCGTGCTTTTTATTATTTTCATCAACCAAATAAAAGGCATTAATACTGTGGTATTGCTCAGTGGCAAAACTGCTGGTTGGTTTATAACTTGCTTTCCAGTTATTAAATGCGGCACTTTCAGGGTGTGCGGCAAAAAAGGCTTTAATTTTTTCAGGACTGCGTTTTTTAGTTACCGGATCAGGGGATAGCGCTTGTAACTGTTTAAAGAACGCATCTGGCGTCGCTACAGCCATAACTGGAGGCGTGTTCATTGCTACGCGCCATTCTTGGTTATCATCGGTAGTTATAGAAAACGCTAAACTGCGCACCGGTGCTTTTAAATCAGGCGCGGTTGGGTTATTGCCCGCAATAGAAAAACGGCCAACAAAAGGAGTGGCCCCTAAATCAAATACCTTTGCTTGCGAATATTTAGCAAGCTCACCGGTAGACTCAAACGACCCCGCTAAACAAATACCTTTTGCATGGGCTCGACGAAAACCCGCATGGGCTTGATCACCTTGTTGTAAATTAACAAAACGCTGCGCAGTAACCGCATCGCTGTTAAAAGCGCCGGTAAAATATAAAATCGTCAGTGCAAATAAAGTGATTATTGCAATTAAGGTGATTTTTTTACTCATGGTAGGATTAGACCTCGTATGATTATTTTCATGATGATTATGTTTGGAATTTTTCATAGTTTTAATTACGTCTTTAAATTAATGGCTAACCATTACTGAGATATGCTTTAGATCGGATAGCTTTTATTTAGTTATACCGACACGACACTCACAAGACCGACCCCAAGCAATTAATATTTCAATTTAATTAATAAAAACCGCACTTTAAGTATTTTAAATTCCAAAAATATAATCTTTATGAGCTGCGCTTTAAAAAAGCCGATTGTTAATTATACTAATGTTGATACAAAGCAAGCATTAGGGTACTGATTTATTACGTTCTACAAAATCACACAAATTAAAACAAAACCGTACAGCAATAATAAACTGTTGAAATTAAAATATTATTTATTACTAACTCGTTATCTACTGCTTTTTTCAAGTAGTAAGTAGTTATAGCTTAATAAACAGCAGTACAGGTAAATTCGAAAATAAACACATTTACGCATTTTATAATTTTGAACCACACAAAAATGCCAACGATTAACACCGCACTTTTTATTTAAGGTAAGCAAGATGATCAATAAACCATGTTTTACTAAATTTAATTTTATTAGTATTGCGCTACTGTTGTTAGCCGGTTGTTCAGATAGCGAAGTCAGCACTCAAAAGCAAAACAAGCCACGCCCTGTTAAGTTAATAACCATTGATGATGGCTCTCAATCAAAAACACTCACCTATCCTGCCACTATAGATACAATAAACAGCTCAAAACTGGCCTTTCAGGTCAGTGGTAAACTTGAAAAGCTCAACGTTATTGCTGCGCAAAACGTAAAAAAAGGAGACGTAATAGCCGCATTAGAGCAACGAAACTTTGTTAATGAGGTTAAGTCGAGCAAAATACAGTTTGAAACGGCCAACAATGATTATCAACGTGGTTTAAAGCTTGCAAAAGACGGTGTTATTTCACAGCGAGATATAGAGCAACTAAAATCTAAAAAAGAAGTGGCCGAATCACAATATGACTCAGCGCAAAAGGCATTATCTGACAGTAAAATCATAGCGCCTTACGATGCCATTGTTGCAGAAGTTCCAGTAAAGCAGCTTGAAAACATCAGTGCTGGGCAACATGTAGTTACCCTATTTGGTAAAGGTGAAATGGAAGCGGTTGTAAATATTCCCGCGTCTATTGTGGCCACGGTAGATTCTAAACAAAACAATGTAGCGACTGTTATTTTACAAGATGTATCGGCTGCGCCTATCCCTGCCACATTTAGACGTGCGAATTTAGAAGCCGACTCAGCCAGTCAAACCTATGAAGTACGCTTTTCGTTTGCTTTACCCAATAACCTTAATATATTACCTGGCATGAATGCCAGCCTAAAAATAGAACGTCAAACAAGTTCAAACGCAACACGACTGGCTGTCCCTACCTTTGCTATTTTTGAAGAAAACGGCCAGCATTTCGTATGGACTGTTGACCAACAAACAATGCAAGTATCAAAAACACTCGTTGCTATTGAGCAAGGTATTGGCGAACAACTGATTATTACTGAGGGCTTAAAAGCAGGTGATGTGATTGTAGGTGCAGGTGCAAACTATGTGACTGAGGGTATGAAAGTACGTCCTTGGACTAAAGCATAGGAGCGCAGTCATGGATTTAGCAAAGTGGACAATAAATAATAAATTAATTAGCACTATACTCATCATTTTAACGCTTGGCTTTGGTTTTTCGTCATACAAAAACATGGCTCGGTTTGAAGATCCCGAATTTATAATTCGCACCGCGCAAGTATTTGTTTCTTATTCAGGCGCGAGCCCGCTTGAGGTTGCTAAAGAAGTGACCGAGCCGCTTGAGCGTGCCATTCAAGAGTTACAAGAAGTCGATACTATATCGTCGACCTCATCAACGGGCTTATCTGAAATTAAAGTAGAAATTAAATCAGAATTTTCGCCAACCAAATCTGAGCTACAAGTTATTTGGACTAAACTCAGAAACAAAATTAACGATACTCGCCCAACACTTCCTCCTGGTACAGGGACCCCCAAAGTGTTTGATGATTATGGCGATGTATATGGCTTAAGTTATTTAATTACTGCCGAAGGTTACTCCCCCGATGAACTGCATGCCTATGCTAAAACGCTACAAAGTGACATTTTACAAGTAGACGGTGTAGCGAAAGTTGCCATGACGGGCGTACAACAAGAGGGAATATTTGTAGAAATTGCTCGAGAAGAGTTAGCCTCTTTAGGTGTATCTATCAATAACATTTACGGTATTTTGGATGAACAAAACGCCGTATTGAGTGCAGGTAATACCCAAATTGGCGATCAACGTATTTTTATTGATCCCACCGGCGAATTAAACTCCGTTGATACCATTAAAAACCTACTGGTAAGTGCCAGCGCTAAAGGTAAAACAATTTACCTAAAAGATATTGCCAATGTATACCGCGGTTTTCAAAGCCCAGCAACCAAGTTAGTGCGCTACAACTCTAAGCCTGCCATATCCCTGGGGGTTGCCAGTGTATTAGGCGCTAATGTGGTAAAAGTGTTTGACCGCGTTGATGATAAAGTAAAGCAAACTGAAAACCTCAGACCGCTTGGCATCAGCGTGCATGAGTTTTACCACCAAGGAAAAGTGGTACAAGACTCAGTCGATAACTTTGTGGTTAATGTATTAGTCGCGCTGGTGATTGTCATGGTCACGCTACTGCTATTTATGGGGTTGCGCTCTGGGATTATTATTGGCGCCGTATTACTGCTAACTATTTTTGCGACACTTGCTACCATGGACTTTAGCGGTATACCCATGCACCGTATTTCCTTAGGTGCGCTTATTATTGCCCTCGGTATGATGGTTGATAATGCGATTGTGGTGACAGAAGGAATTTTGGTAGGCACACAACAAGGGCGTAAAAAGTTAGACATTGCCAGTGAAGTTGTAAAACAAACTAAATGGCCACTACTTGGCGGTACATTAGTCGGCATTGTTGCCTTTGCACCTATTGGCCTCGCACCGGGCGATACCGCTGAATTTACCGGCCATTTATTTTGGGTTATTTTAATCTCTTTGTTATACAGCTGGTTATTTGCCATTACCCTAACTCCCCTGTTTTGTTATTGCTTGTTTAAAGAACAAGATGGCGATACCTCCGGTTCAGCAAAACCTAATAAGCTCATGGCACTGTATCAATCGGTTGTAGTGTCGGCACTTCATCATCGCTGGTTAACGGTTACTGTTGTGGTTGCCATGTTTAGTGTGTCTATGTGGGGTTTTCAATTTGTAAAATCAGGGTTTTTCCCAGCTTCCACCACGCCGCAAATGGTGGTTGATTTTTGGTTACCACAAGGCACCGATATTGAAAAAACCAAAAAAGACATGCTCAAACTGGAAGCGTTTGTAAAACAACAAAACGGCGTTGAAGGCATACAAACGCTTATTGGCGGTGGCGGATTACGTTACATGCTTATTTATGGCAGCGAATCACCCAACAGTTCTTACGGGCAAATTTTAGCTAAAGTCGATGACTATAAAAAACTAGATCAACTCTTACCTAGGGTACAAAACTACATCGATAATAACTTTGTGGATGCGCAAGGCAAAGTATGGCGCTTTGTAATGGGCCCAGGTGGTGGCTCTAAAATAGAAGCCACATTTAAAGGCCCCGATCCGAGTGTATTAAGAGAGCTGGCAGCAAAAGCAAAAGCCATATTAATTGATGATGGCGGTGCGTTATCAATTAAAGACACCTGGCGACAACGCATTAGTGTTATTGAGCCACAGTACTCAGCCATTAATGCACAGCGCGCAGGTGTAACGCGCAAAGCTGTTGCTGAAGCACTGCAACAAAACTTTTCAGGGCAAGTGGTTGGGCAGTATCGTGAAGGCGAAGAGCTCATTCCTATTATCGTCAGAGCGCCACAAAAAGAACGCGTAGACATAAACGACATTGGTAACATTCAAGTGCAAAGCAATATCACCGGTGAAACACTGCCTCTTGCTCAAGTCACCAATGGCTTTAAAACCGTATGGCGCGACGGCATATTAAAACGTGAAGACCGTGAATGGACCATAAAAGCCCAAGCCGATCCACTGCCAGGGGAGCTTGCTTCTGAGTTATTTAATAGAGTAAAACCAAAAATAGAAGCCATTGAACTACCACAAGGCTACCGCCTAGAATGGGATGGCGAATATGGTCAATCGAAAGAGTCTAACGAAATGCTGGCCTCAACTATTCCACTGGGTTTTTTAGCCATGGTACTCATTGTTATTGTGTTATTTAACGCATTAAAACAACCTATTATTATTTGGCTTGTGGTGCCATTAGCCTTAATTGGTGTTGTTTTTGGGCTGGTTACTACACAAATCCCATTAGAGTTTATGGGTATATTAGGATTACTGTCGCTCTCTGGTTTATTGATTAAAAATGCCATTGTATTAGTGGATCAGATGGATATGGAAATACGCCAAGGAAAACCACGCTATGAGGCCATTATCGATTCGGCAAATAGTCGGGTAAGACCAGTAATGATGGGCACACTCACCACCGTACTAGGGGTAATACCACTATACTTTGATGCGTTTTTCCAATCGATGTCAGTGGTACTGGTGTTTGGGTTACTGTTTGCCACCCTACTGACTTTAATTGTGATCCCCGTACTCTACGCGATATTTATGAACGTAAAAACAGATGAACATATACATAGTTAATTGTTGATCACACTGAATCTTGGTCAAATGTTATGAACACTTTGATCAAGATTCACCCTACTTTAGTCAAAAATTACAGAATAAACGCACAACCATAATGGCAATAAACGCACTTTCTAATTATTATATTAATATCAAACAGCAGTATTTTTAAATTAACGATAACAATTCTACTGTCCGCCCTATATTAAATTTAGTCGCTTTTGTTATTCAATAATAATTGGCTCGGAAACTTTATATGCCATTACAACGCTTACTTATTCTATTTATATCACTGGCGTTAAGTGAAGCCATTATTATGATGTTATTGGCATCATTTGTTACGAAATATACAGGCATCTGGTTTTCTGTAATATTAGATGCCAGCCTTATCTCATTCATTGCTATTATTACTATTCACTACTTATTTAATGATAGTGACTTTGTAAAAAACCAACAATCGAGAACCGAATTCCTAACATTTAAAATAGCTATGATCGTTTTTACGATTGAGGCTTTAGTTATGTTTGCCTTTAATTTTGACGAATTTGTTCTACAGCAATGGCAAGTCATAGCAATTGATAGCTTAATACTCAGTAGTCTGAGTGTGCCTATAATTTACTTTTCCATTATTAAACCTGCCTTCTTGCCCTTACAAGAGCAAAATTCGCAAAAGCTAAACACAACCATATTTACTAGCCTACTGACCTATTTTTGCTCTGCAATTATTTTATATATTGCCTTGTATATGTTTTACGAAAACCAAATACAAACGCGTATAGGTTCTGTTATTCAAAAAGAGAAAAATGAGTTAAAACAAGCTAAATATTCGTTTTTACAACAACTTAATCATGCATCTCGTGATCTGTTAATTCTTAAAAATAATCACCACTTTAAGGAACAGCGTTTTTTTAGTAATGAAAACAAAACACTATTAGAACAGGACTATTTTAATTTTATCACCATAAAAAATTATTACACCCAAATAAGAATTCTTAGCTTAAAAGGCCAAGAGTTAATAAGGGTGCAAAGAGAAAATAACAGTACCGTTATCGTACCTCCAGACAAGCTTCAAGATAAAAGCGATCGATACTACTATAAACGCGGGATAAAGCTCAGCCCTGATGATATTTTTATATCTCCATTAGATTTAAATATTGAAAATGGTCAAATTGAAAGGCCATTAAAACCAATGATCCGTTTAGGCTCAGTGCTAGTTGACAAAAACAATGAAAAGATTGGCTTACTTATAATAAATCTCGGAGGTGTGCATTTACTTAGTCAATTAGAAAATATTTCTAAAAGCTCACTAGGTGACATTATGCTCTTTAATGAAGAAAGTTACTGGTTATTTGGTGATGTACAAAAACAATGGGCTTTTATGTTTGCCAATAAACCCCAGCAACGTTTTCAAGATATCCATCCAGATATATGGCAAGCGATGGAAACTAAAACAAATGGGATCATTGAAAAGGATAACAACATTTATATTTTTGAACACATGACCTTACTAGATCAAGTACCAACACTTGATAATCCGAGAAATAGCAACGGGAAATGGCCCAAATGGAAGTTAGTAAATAAGGTCCCTCTATCACTGATTGAAAACGAATTTAGTAGTTTAAAAAAATTGATTGTTTTGCTCTATCTAGGTGTAATGTTATTAATGATATTTGTTATTTACACCTTTGCTAATCACACTATCGCCAGACGAGAATACGAGGCCAAAGTAGAAAGTTATGCGTTTGTAGATAGCTTAACAGGACTTTATAACCGTAGGATATTTTTAGATAAGCTTGATAAAGAACTAAATAAAGCCCAGTTCAATGAGTCACCATTAGTCCTCATGTATTTAGATTTAGATTACTTCAAGCCAATAAATGATGAGTTAGGCCATGGTGCAGGCGATGAAGCACTTAAAGAAGTTGCAACGCGCATAAAAAGCTGTTTACGTAAGCACGATATTATTGCTCGAATAGGTGGAGATGAATTTGCAGCAATTTTGCCACAGTTAAATGATAAAGACGTGATCTCTGAGATAGCACAAAGAATCATTACAAATATTAGCAAACCATTTGTTTTATTTGACCAAAAACGCACGCTCGGAATAAGTATAGGAATTACCATCACAAACGGACAAGCTCATACTAGCTTAGAAGTAAAAACACACGCAGACCAAGCACTTTACGAGGCTAAAAATTCCGGTCGAAACTGCTATCGGTTTTCTAAAGAAACACGCTAATTTTTAGTATTTTATGAATTTAGTATACGGTTTCAAGATTGCGCGTTTTTCCGGAATGAATTATCACTTTTAGTTCTAGCTTTTACCATTAACATAGCGCAAGTTTTATTATATAGTGGAGCCAAGAATTCATTGCATAGTAATGCATTTAGATTCATTCATTAAATTAACTATTCATTTTTATTAAAAATATAACATATCAAGTGCAGTCTATGTGTTTTCTAATGAGTTATACCAATAACAAACGTAATAATAACCATATTACAATCCAGAATTTTAAAAACGAGGTAAGCGCATGTTATCAAAACGCATAATTCCTTGTTTAGACGTAAAAGACGGCCAAGTCGTTAAAGGCGTTAAATTTAAGGGCCATGAGGTAGTCGGCGATGTTTTAACACTTGCTAAAGCCTACAGTGAAGCCGGTGCCGACGAACTGGTATTTTACGAGATCAGTGCAAGCGTTGAAAAACGATTACTCGATGTAAATTGGGTAGAAAATATTGCCCGCCATATCGATATTCCATTTTGTGTAGCGGGTGGCATTAAATCGGTAGCCGATGCAGCGCGTGTACTTGAACGCGGCGCTGACAAAATCAGTATTAATAGCCCTGCCATTGCCCGTCCTGAGCTTATAAAAGAGTTACACGATGAGTTTGGCAAGCAGTGTGTGGTTGTCGGTATTGATAGCTTTTACGATGAAACAACCGGTGAATACTTAGTGTATCAGCTTACAGGCGATCCTAATGCCTCAAGCCGTACTCGTTATAAAACCCAAGAGTGGGTTCAGCGGGTACAAGACTTAGGCGCTGGCGAAATTGTTTTAAACTGTATGAACCAAGATGGCGTTCGTAATGGTTACGACAACGAGCAACTAAGCAAAATACGCGAGCTATGCGACATTCCTTTAATCGCCTCAGGGGGCGCAGGCACAATGCAAGATTTTGTTGATGTATTTAAACAAAGCAAAGTAGATGGTGCACTCGCAGCCAGCGTTTTTCATAAAAACGTGATTAACATTGGCGAACTAAAACAATTTTTAATAGATAACCAAGTGGCAGCCAGATTATGCTAGTAACGCAAGAAAACCTAACTCAAGTTGATTTCGCAAAAAGCGAGATGATCCCTGCCATTGTTCAAGATGCACGCTCTGGCGTTATTTTAATGCAAGGGTTTATGAATAGCGAAGCACTTGCTGTCACGCTTGAAAGTAATAAGGTGACTTTTTATTCGCGTTCTAAATCGCGTTTATGGACCAAAGGCGAGTCATCAGAAAACTACTTAAACGTGGTCTCTGTGCATACAGATTGCGACTACGATTCAATTTTAGTATTGGCAAATCCAGAAGGGCCAACGTGCCATTTAGGCACGCAAAGCTGTTTTGGCGATGCTGCAAAACCAAGCTTAAGCTTTTTAGCGCAACTTGAAGATGTGATTGTTGCACGTAAAAACGACGATCCAGCTAAAAGCTACACCGCATCTTTATTTGCTGAAGACTTAAGCCGCAGCTGCCAAAAAGTAGGTGAAGAAGGCGTTGAAGTGGCGCTTGCGGCAATGAAACACGACAACAATGAGCTTACTAACGAATCGGCTGACTTGTTGTATCACTTAATTGTGTTACTACAGCGTCAAGGCTTAGAGCTCACCGATGCAGTTGCTTGCCTACAAGGGCGTCATAAGTAAAACCGCCTGTTACTGTGTGCGCCATTTTGTGGCGCACTCAGTATGTTAAAACCATAAATTCACTTTAAATTACACCTTGCGAATAGCATTTACTCCCTCCCTTAGGTATTCTTTAACTAGGGTCTGTTGACCTTTGCGGATTAAAATTTGTTCAAACTAGGGGCGGTTTAATCGCGGCGCGAGGTTTGCAACCTAGTGGGCTAAGTCAAAACCGAGCAACAAAGAGTAAATCGCCCCTAGGCAGAACCCGAAGGGCAGCGCCTGTTTGGCATTGATGCTGCGTTATCACCTATTTATGGGGAATAACCACACTACATAGGCTCTGCCTTGCCTAAATACCAAACAGACTGCTGCAAATTCAACCTTGAAAGGTCAATAGACCCTAATGTTCAAGGAATAGCTATTACAAAAGGATAGCGCATTATGAAAACCTATATATCGCTGGTATTAACTGGCCTAATTTTATCTGGCTGTAGCAGTTTAACCACTGAACAAAAAGCTAAACTAGATAACCTAACTCCCTGCGAAAAAATGGATGGGCTGATTGCCGCCTATGACAATCGCTTTGCAGCGTTAAAAGACACCAAAGTAAAAACACCTTATTTAGATGTGTGGAGCGCAAAGTACAACGTATTTGGCAATAACTGCCAAGTAACCAGCTTTAACAATCAAACCGTGACCTATCGCTGTCAAGAAAACTACAAAGACCAACAACAAGCCGTTGCCATGCATCAACAAGCCGTTGAGCTCACTCGCCAATGTCTAACAAAAAATAGCAACTGGTTAGAAACACAAAAAGAGTCGGAAACCTCTCTGCGCACCACCTTTGTACTTGATGATAAATCGCCGGTTATTTCTGTTTATACCAGCAAAACCTTATCAAAAATTAAAACCTGGTCTACCTCGTTAGAAGTAGGAAAGCCCGTCGCCACTAAATAATTACGAGAGAATGTATGCGCCTAACACCCAGTAAACAATCCACTCATTTAAAAACAGACTGTATCGGTGAATGTTATAGAATGAATGGCTACTGTACTGGGTGCGGGCGCACAAGTGACGAAATATTCGACTGGATTATTTTAACCGATGAGCAAAAGCAAGCTATATTGGCCTCCCCTCGTGAAGATGCCAAAAAAGACTAGCTTAAATTTATAACCATTAAGGCGCATTACGTTGTGATGGGTCACGTTTAAAGTCTTTACTTAATCGCTTAGGGTCTAACGCTTCACGTTGTTTGCTAGCACCTTCTGCCCACCAAATTAATTGATTAAAGGTGCGCGAAAAATAGCTATCCCATGATGTTTGCTCTGCCGCATTATTTGCGTCACCACTTTCAATAAACACATCCTGCGCTTTTGGTACATGGATCATTGCTGATACCGGCAAACAGCCCAGTTCACTTAAAAAGCTGCGCATGCCAACAGCAGCGCGCACGCCGCCCCACTGCCCTGCAGAATAGGTTACAATTGCGCTGGGTTTATAGCCAAATAAAGAACTACCAAAATGGTTTAGCAAATTAGCAAGTGCCGGACTCATCGAATGATTATATTCAGGGCTCACCATAACAAAGCCATCGCTGGCTTTAATTTTTGCTGCTAAATCATCAAGTTGTTTAGGTACCTCAGCCTGCGTATAGGCAAAGTGCGGTTTAAACACAGGGTCTAAATCGTAATCGAGCGGATCAATAAGCTCTATTTCATGCTCAGAGTAATGCTCAAGCAAACAACGCTCACATGCTTTTGCTACCCTTTGCCCTAAACGAGCAGGCTTAGGTGGGCTACTTTTTCTAACCGAACCGAGAAAAATTAAAAATTTCATGTATCGGCACTCCTTTTTGATTACAAAAATAAATACCTCAAAAAAGTTTGAGGTATTTACTGTACAATTTAGGCCTTATCAAGCGCTTGGCTTATATCGGCAATAATGTCGTCAATGTTTTCAATACCCACCGATAAACGAATTAAATCGCGGCTAACGCCCGCATTGGCCAGTTCTTCATCATTTAATTGGCGGTGAGTGGTAGATGCTGGATGACACGCCAGCGATTTAGCATCGCCAATATTAACCAAACGTAAAATCATGTTTAGAGCATCAATAAACCGCGTACCGGCTTCAAGGCCACCGGCAATACCAAAACTTAAAATACCTGACGCTTTACCATTGGTAATTTTTTGGCTTATTTCGTTATACGGGCTTGATTTTAATCCCGCATAATTAACCCACAGCACCTTAGGGTGGCTCTCTAGGTATTCAGCAATTTTTTGCGCGTTTTCGCAGTGGCGATCCATTCTTAGCCCTAACGTTTCAAGGCCAATTAAAATATCAGAGGCGTTTTTAGGCGCAAGCGCCGCACCGGTATTTCTAAGGGGTACAACGCGACAACGTCCAATAAACGCCGCCTCAGCAAACGCATCGGTATACACTACATTATGGTATGACGGATCAGGCTCATTCATCATCGCAAAACGGGTGGCATTGGCTTTCCAGTCAAACTTGCCCGAATCAACAATCATGCCGCCAATAGCGGTTCCATGGCCGTTAATGTATTTAGTTAGTGAGTGCACCACAATGTCGGCACCCCACTCAAATGGGCGACATAAATACGGCGTAGCCACAGTGTTATCTACAATTAAAGGCACCCCTTTGCTGTGGGCAATTTTCGCAAGGCGAGCAATATCGACAATATTCCCAGCTGGGTTACCAATTGATTCGCAAAAAACCGCACGGGTGTTTTCATCAATGGCGTTTTCAAAGCCGTCAAAATCATCGGCTTTTATCATTCGTGCTTCAATACCTTGGCGCGGTAAGCTGTGAGCAAATAAATTATAAGTGCCGCCGTATACTTGGCTAGTGCTCACAATATTAGTGCCCACCTCACATAAACATTGAATTGCATAAGTAATGGCCGCCATACCCGAGGCCACCGCCAGCGCACCAATGCCGCCTTCCATCGCCGCAATACGCTGCTCAAGCACCGCATTGGTCGGGTTCATAATGCGAGTATAAATATTACCCGGCACTTTTAAATCAAATAAATCAGCACCATGCTGCGTATTATCAAAGGTGTACGAAGAGGTGTTATAAATCGGCACCGCTGCCGATTTAGTCGTGGCTTCAGATTCATAACCATGGTGCAACGCTAAAGACTCAAGTTTCATAATTTATTCCTTCAATATAGTTACATCTAACGTAGCATTTAATGGTTACAAAATGCACATGAAATATACTAAAGAATGTTGAAGTAATTTGATTGGATGCTGTATCTAATTCTACCGATCGCCCATATATTCAAGAAAATGAGCCAATCGCGCATATTACTCCTCTAAGTATTTATTAAACACAATAAAAACTTAGTAATAGTAATATGTTAGGTAATTTGTTAAAACTATATGTAAAAGAAAATGAGCGCAGCGCTGGTATGAATATGCGCGATGAGCGCACTATTAAATTGTTAGGCATCAGTGTTAACCACAATAGTGGCACCAATATTAGGAGTAAATGTGGAATATATACTCAGTATATTATCAGGTGGTTTGAGTGGTGCCGTATTAGTTTGGTTAGCTAAAGGGTGGATATCTGAAAGGTTGAAACAATCCATTCAGCATGAGTACGCAGAAAAACTCGAAAGCTATAAAACAGAGTTGAACTCGAAAGTTGAGGGTATTAAACATGAAAATCAAGTTTCTCAACTTCGTACATCATTGTTCTTTGATCACCAAAGAGATGCGTTCGCCGCTTTGATAACGAAAATAGCTCAAGTGAATACTGATTGGTTGAAGCACTATGATCCAGACGAAGGGTTATATGAACCTGTACCATTTGAAGGGTATCGAGAATTTAAAAGTCTGTTATACAAGCATCAATTGTTTTTGGACGAAGAATGTTTGATGGCAATGTCTTTAATCACTTCTGCATATACAAGATCTTTTCCCTATGATGATCGTAGTGGTGCTCCTCCACACCAAAATGATTCTAGTTCCCATGTTTCATATATTGAATACCTACAACCAAGAATCGCTTCAATTTTCCGAAGTAAAATTGGTGTGGCATCTGATCCCCAACATTTAGTTGATATTGCTGTTCTATCCGCTATCGAGCTTGTTAATGGCTACCACTTTCTAGAGGTTGATATCCCACCTAAAGGGAACTTATCAACAAAGGGCATTAACAACGCCTCTGATAAAGTTGCTTTAGGTTTGAAAAACAAAGATGAATTAATATCTCTACTTGAAAATTTTGATGTGTACTTAAACCGAGATGGTGGTTGGCTTCATGAAGCACAACTTAAAGTAAAACGAACCCTAAATGTACTTAGAAAAATGCCTAACAAGGGCATTCAAGTGGAAAAATAACAGTTGGCCATCGCTTCGCGATTATACGCCAACCATTATTTTCCACTTAATAGCAACGTTATGTCTACAAGGAGGTATTATGCAAGCACCATGGAACGGTGAAAAAGTTAATTTATTTATTCGCTCTTTAGCAATAATATTTATCATTTGCGCACTTATTGCGTTTAGTAGTTTACTAATTGCATTCTTTGAACGGGGTAATGTCAGTTTTGATAATCTAGATTTTAGGGCTGTATTCGGTATGCTATCAGCTCCTTATTGTTTCCTATTATTTTTAAAAGTTGCGGTAACAGGTCATGCGCCAAAATCATGGATTCCATGGAAGTAGTGTAAACATAACAAGCGCTTTAACAAAATATGTTAAAAGTAAAAGGAAATTTATGAGTCTATGTCCTCGCTGTGAACATAAAATAGATGTTTTCAGCCTTTATTTATCTGCATTCCCGTTTTACTTTAAATGTGCCAATTGTCAGTTGAGATTGAAACTTATCAGCTCAAAATTATTTTGGGCTATATTTTTATTGTATTCGGCAGTCGTGTTTACATTGATAATGTATATTCCAATTTTTAGCAAATATGGTTTAGGCGTAATATTAGCCATATTAGGCTGGTTCTTTGTTTACTATAAATCGTCACCTTACATACTCAGCAAAGATAACGTTGCACTATATGGTAGTGACTAGCTAAAAACAGCTTTGTTTTATCTCTTCCTCTAAAAGCGCAGCGTCTCCTGCCCTCTTTGTGCATAAATCACTTAAAGACCTTATTACACAAAGAGAAGTGGATGGGAGGCTTCGGGCTACGAGGCGCGAGTAAAATGCTAATGCCCATAAATACGCGATATGAAATCGCTGCTACTAAAGACATTTACTGATAAAAACAATTTTTTGCACCACAGAGAATCCCGAGGCGCTTTGCGCTACACAGAGGTGGATTGATATCTTTTAAGCATTTCTCTGTTAACTCTGTGTCCTCGGTGGTAAATACTTATTTAGGCTTAACTCTGGCTCGATATGAAATCGCTGCTACGAAAGACATTTACTGATAAAAATAATTTTTGCACCACAGGGAATCTCGAGGCGCTTTGCGCTACACAGAGGTGGATTGATATCTTTTAAGCATTTCTCTGTGAACTCTGTGTCCTCGGTGGTAAATACTTATTTAGGCTTAACTCTGGCTCGATATGATATCGCTGCTACAAAAGACATTTACTGTAAAAAACAGTTTTTTCACCACAGAGAATCCCAAGGCGCTTTGCGTTACACAGAGGTGGATTGATATCTTTTAAACATTTCTCTGTGAACTCTGTGTCCTCGGTGGTAAATACTTATTTAGGCTTAACTCTGGCGCAATGTGAGATCGCTGCTACAGGGCAATATATGGCTTTTTTACGTTCACTAAAAGGTCTTATTCTACAAATAGAAGTGAATGAGCAGAAAACACAGGCATAACGTGTACTGGCTCAGACTGAAAAAAATCGTTGGCTAACTTGGTTTTTGGCTATTTTTCATCATTTCTAAATAGCGCCCTTCAATGAATTTTTTTTCTTTTGTAAGGTGTTTAAGTGCGTACTGTGTTTTTTCTAGCTCTTGCTTTAGTGTGTCTAACTCCTCACTACTTTCTGGCCCGTCTGTTTGTAACTGCAATTGCTGTAGTAGTTGGTCTTGCTCTGCAATTTGCCTTTTATATTCGTTTAAAGTGTTAAGTAGTCTTGTTTGATCGGGCGTTGAGGATGTATCTGCGCTTGATGTTTTATCACTATTTTCGCTTGCGGTTTTAAGCGCTTCATAATCTGCTTGTAGCTGGTCTTTTTCTTCTTGAAGCACAGTCACTGCATCATATTGTGCATAGAGCTTTTGACGGGTCACTTTTAATTTTTCAACACTTTTATCGAGATCCCCTTTTAGTTTGCGAATTAACTGATGCGAGCGTTTTAATTTTTTATTGAGATCATCAATTAGCTGTTGTTCTTTTTCGGTAACATGATCTTTGGTTGATGAAGTAACCTCTGTTAATTGCTGTTGTAACAGCATTTGTACACTGATTAACTCAGCGATAGTTTTTCGATTATCGTTAACATAGCTCATGGCATTGTCAACAGACTCTCTGCACATAGCTAACGTCGCATCATCCATTGTGCCGTTACTTTTAACCATACTCAACGCAAAAGCCCTAAACTCTCTGAGTATCAATAAAAGAATATAAAACCACGCGGCTAAAATAAGTAGCCCAAAATTTATAGCAATATAATGATAAACCTCTGGCGGAAAAACGGCATATGGCATTATTAAATTATCTTAAATTAAGTGTTTATTTACTAGAGTTTAGCGCTGTCAAAAAAATCTGCCATAATAACAACAACATTTAAAAAAAAGTAACATGCGTGAAAATACTTATCGTGGATGACAGCCATGCAACACTCGAAATAGTACGCCGAGGGTTGGAAAAATTTGGCTATCGAAAGTTATTAATAGAAAAAGCTAGCAATGCTAAATCTGCGTTAACGCTGATTGGTAGTTGGCACCCCGATATTGTCCTTACAGACTGGCATATGCCTGATATGTGTGGAGTTACGTTATTACGTGCAATAAAGCAAAGGCAACTTAATATAATAGTAGCAATGCTGACCACTGTTGATGAAAAGTCTCAAATTGAAGAAGCTATTAGCTTTGGTGCATCTTTTGTTTTATCAAAACCTTTCACCGACGCGCAACTACACGATAAATTATTGCCTTTAGTACAGCTTGTTGAAAATAACGAAATCATCCCTGATGAAATTGAATTAAACAGTGATTTAGCGTTACCAAAACTGTCGCAATTAGAACGTTTGTTTCATAAACATATAAGTCAGTCCTTAATCGTAAACACAATTCAACCGCAGGTATTTGATGAGTCTAAAGTCCCCTGCGTCATGGCTGTTTATGAGGATCCAAAAAGTCAAAAAGTGCGTGCCATTGCCATACTTGATATTTATGCTGCCTGCGTAATGGCAAGTGGCTATAGCAGCTTGTCGGCTGAAGATATTAGTAACTCAATATTATCGGGCGTTGTAACGAATACAGCATTAAGCGCATGTAAAAAAGCGTTAACGGAAACGGCTTTTGCCTTTTTAGACAAACGAACACGCGTTAGTTTACAAATCAAAACGGTCAAAGTGATTACCACGCCTTTTCGTAAACTCACTTTGCTGTATAAAACACCTGCTGAAAAGCGCATTGATTTTAGTTGTCAGCTTGAGGGCATGGCACAAGGTAAAATCATGTTGGTTGGCATTTAGTAAATTAAACGCACGTATTTACCATTATTAAAAAGTTTATATTTAAAAACACCCTGCTCCTACAAAAGCGCAGCGTCTCTGCACCCTCATGGTAAATCAATCACTTAAAAACCTTATTCTACAAAGAGAAGTGAATGAGCAGTAAATTAGTAACCTAAACCACCAAACAACCTTGTTTTATACCTTCCTCTGTAAGCGCAGCGTCTCTTCGCCCTCTTTGTGCATAAATCACTTAAAGACCGTATTCTACAAAGAGAAGTGAGGGCTACGAGGCGCGAGTAAAATGCTAATGTCCATAAATACGCGATATGAAATCGCTGCTACAAAAGACATTTACTGATAAAAACAATTTTTGCACCACAGAGAATTCCGAGGCGCTTTGCGCTACACAGAGGTGGATTGATATCTTTTAAGCATTTCTCTGTGAACTCTGTGTCCTCGGTGGTAAATGCTTATTTAGGCTTAACTCTGACGCGATATAAAGTCGCTGCTACGAAAGACATTTACTGCTAAAAACAGTTTTTTCACCACAGAGAATCCCGAGGCGCTTTGCGCTGCACTGAGATGGATTGATATCTTTTAAGCATTTCTCTGTGAACTCTGTGTCCTCGGTGGTAAATGCTTATTTAGGCTTAACTCTGACGCGATATAAAGTCGCTGCTACGAAAGACATTTACTGCTAAAAAGAGTTTTTTCACCACAGAGAATCCCGAGGCGCTTTGCGCTGCACAGAGATGGATTCATATCTTTTAAGTATTTCTCTGTTAACTCTGTGTTCTCGGTGGTAAATACTTATTTAGGCTTAACTCTGACGCGATATAAAATCGCTGCTACTAAAGATACTTACTGCTAAAACAAATTAGCTCCCCCCGCAACCCGAACCTCGTAGCTCTTAGCCCGTAGCTCTTAGCCCGAAGCCCGTAGCTCTTAGCCCGTAGCCCGTAGCCCGTAGCCCGTACCCTAAGTTAAATTAATCAAAAATGTTTAAACAAAAAAAGGCGTTTCCGGTTAAGGTAAGCGCCTTTTTGTTATTTTAACTGCTTCTTATTTTACGATTTTCATTTCGTCTAATAAGTTTTGTGCGTTATCTACTTTATCCATAACCCACAGCATGTAACGTGAATCCACATGGATTGAGCGATTTAGCTCTGGGTTGTAATCCCAATCACCAATAATGCTTTCGTACACACCGTCAAACAGTAAACCCACCAGCTCAGCTTTACCATTTAGTGTTGGTGAACCTGAGTTACCGCCAGTTGTGTCTACGTTTGATAAAAAGTTAACCGGTACGGTATTCATGCCACCTGTGTAATCACCATAAAGCTTCGCTTTAATTTGCTCTTGCAGCTTTTTAGGCGCATTAAATGGGTCAACATCGGTGTTTTTAGCAAGCAACCCTTCAAGTGAGGTAAACGGCGTGGCCACTAAACCATCTTGCGGAGAATACCCGCCTACCGTGCCGTAAGTTACACGTAATGTGCTGTTTGCATCGGCGTAAACCGGTTTGTTTTGCGCTTTATTAAAGGCAATAATCGCACTCATTAACTCTGGGCGAGCGGCTTGTAACTTACCTGCAAGGGCTTTTGACTTATCTTCCTCAGCTTTCATTACCGTGAATATGGCTTTTGCATACTGCATGAATGGGTCTTGGCTTTGGTTTAATTGGCTAAGCGTTTGCTCAAATAATGAATTACGTACAATTTCGTTATCAAGCGTTGATTTAGCGTACATTTCATCAAGTAATGCACTTTGTTTTGCTTTATCAAACCCATTTTCTAAAGCAAAGGCTTTATCAATTTCACTAAAACGCTCTGCTTTAGGTAATGCTGCATATTGCTCTAAAAAGTGCAGTAATATAGCTTTATCTACGTTTGCGTCAAAGCGACGAGACATACGCTCTAAACCCGATTTAATACGCGGTAAATCACGTTCTTGATAACCCGATTCACGCTCGCTATTTGGCTTTTGTTTTTCATAAGCTAAACGGTATAAACGACGTGCCGTGCTGATCATTTGTGAACGGTGAACATAGCCTACCATACGGTCGCGCTCACTGTGCTCTTGCGATTGTGCAACAAGTGCTGATAACTCATTAAGTACGTTACCGTAGCGCTGTTTACGTTCGCTATCGCTGTTTATCCAGCTTGTAAGTTCTTGTTCAAACTGCTTTTTACGCTCGAACATGGTGCCTTTTTTAAAGCTTTCGATCATCGAGCCATAGTTTTTAATGTAGTTGTTATAACCAGCTATGGTACTTTCGTAAGCAATACGCGCTTTACTGCCATCTTCTGAGTTTTCTTCAATTAATGACACGTATTTAGTATTGTGCATGCGCGCTTTAGGGTAGCTGTCGTTAAATACATAATCGACTTCTGCCGCAATACGGTAACGATTGGTTCGTCCTGGATAGCCAGTAACCATGACAAAATCACCCTCTTGTACGCCTTTAGCACTTACACTTAAGTAAGACTCAGGCACGTACGGTACGTTGTCTTCGCTGTATTCTGCTGGTTTGCCGTCTTTACCTACATAGGCGCGGTAAAAACCAAAATCGCCTGTGTGACGCGGCCACATCCAGTTATCGATATCGCCACCGTATTTACCTACGCCCATAGCAGGTGCATACGCTAAACGTACATCTTTAATTTCCAGCGATTTAATAAGGTAAAACTCTAAACCACCATGAAACGAATATACATTACAACGGTAGCTAGCATCAGCTTCACACTCTGCAACGAGGGCTTTTTGATTTTTTTCTAACGCATCGTAGCGTGCTTTTGCACTTAGCTCGTTAGTGCCGCTAATTACTTTATCAGTCACGTTGGTCACTGTTTCTGTAACGTACACACGTGAACCTGGCGCAGCAGGTAAATCTTCAGCCGGTGTTTTTGCTAAAAAGCCGTTTTCAAGTATGTTGTTTTCAGGCGTTGAATTATATTGCACTGAGCCATAAATACAGTGATGGTTAGTAACAACTAAGCCCTTTGGCGAAACAAACGAGGCTGTACATCCGCCTAAGCTAATAACCGCATTCATTGGAAATTCGGTTAATTTTGAAATTGAATCAACACTGATTTCAAGGCCTTTGGCTTTTAAAATTGATTCCAGCTCTGGTAGCTGATGAGGTTGCCACATACCTTCATCGGCATTGGCCGCAGAAGAAAGTGCCAGTGAACAGGTTGCTACCAAAGTGGCAACAAGAGGTTTTAAACGCATTATAGAATCCCTTTTATTATTGAACCTGCAGATTACTCATTAAGTATGAGTAAGGTCAACTGCGCTGAGATAAATTGTTACAATATAGCGCCCAATAAACAAAAAAGGAGCTCAGGGTTTGTACCCTAAGCTCCTTTTTAAACAATATGATATACGATGTTAGTCGTCTTTTTTCACATCATTTGGATGCGCTACACCCATCCATGCTTTAAATAATGCTTTTTGCTCATCAGTTGCATTTTTATTCGCAACCACTTTTTTAGGTTTTTCGAAGTCTTCAGACAACACAAGCTCAGTCGACATTAATGCATCACGACGAATAAAATCAACAGTAACTTTGTCGCCTGCTTTAAAGGTTTCTAGGCTGGCTGTTAAGTCTTTACCTACATGCTTTTTATTAATAGCGACGAGTTTATCGTCGGTGGTTAAGCCGCCTTGCCATGCTGCACCATCGCGGCGTACATGGGTAAGCGTAAGTAACTCGCCAGTATTTTTAGTAAATGCATCTAAGCTTGGTGTGGCCTTGGCTTTTTCTGGTAACTCTAAGCTTAAACCTACTTTTGCTAGCAGTGCATCAAAATCAAGGTTGGCTGGTGAGCTAACATTTGCCTGCCACCACGCGCTGTAATCACGCCCTGATAGTTGTTTTAAAATAGCCAGTACGTCTTGCTCAGTAAACCCTGCCGGTAATTTATGCTGTTTATAAAGCGCTTTATGTACATCTCTGTAGCTAATTTTACCTTGGCTATTTTCAAGTAGGTCGATATCTAACGCCATCGACAATAATGAACCTTCAAGGTAAATATTAGTGCTGTAGTTACGTGCGTGATCGCCGCCTTGGTTTATCCATTTATCAAAACTGGTTTCGCTGGCACTTTGTACTTCACGCCCAGGGGTAGTGAGGTGGCGGTTAATGGTTTTGCTTAATACTTTAAAAAACTCATCGTTAGTTTGAATACCCGAACGCACTAATAAATGATCTTCAAAATAGCTGGTAGAGCCCTCTGCTATCCATAGCAATTTTGAATAATTAATATTAGTGTAGTCATATGGCGCAAGCCCTTTAGGACGGTACGCTTTTACATTCCAAGTATGAATAAACTCATGAGCTGCAGTACTTATAAAACCTAAATAGTCTTCACGTTTAGCAAAGCGGTCGCGTGGGCGCTGAATAATCGTTGAGTTTAAGTGCTCAGTTGCCCCGCTTGCGCCTGATGTAGCATGTACCATAAATACATAACGTTCATAAGGGTAGCTGTCCCAAATCACATTGCCGGTAGCCACTAGCTTTTTCAAATCGGTTAGCATCAGTTCAATATCGTAATTGCCCTCACCCCATACCACCAGTTCGTACTCACGACCATCAACTTCAAAAGTGCGTAGCTCGTTAATACCGGTTTCGATTGGCGAATCAACTAATACATCGTAGTCACTGGCTTTAAAGCTGTGCTTATTTTTATAATTTTCCATGCCTGACACAGAGCGCCATGCTTTAGGGACGTTTAATTCAACCGTTACTGGCTCTTGGCGAAATGATTCGCTAAACATAAAAAAGCCTGACGCATCAATAAAGGCATGGCTGTCGTCAATATGGCGGGCGCGCTTACCTAGCTCATTGGCATACACTTGGTAATCTATATTTACTTCAGTGGGTTCATTTAAATGAACGCGCCATGTGCTGTGGTCAATCTTTTCCCACTTTAATGCATTACCTTCATCATCACTGGCTTTAAAGTAGCGAACGCCATTGGCAAGATTTAAAATTTCATAACGACCAGTGCGCCATGCTGGAAGTTTCACATCTAAGAAAGACTGCGCCGTTTTAGGAAATTCTACGTTCACATCACCTAAATGATGCTCTGGCTGAGAAATGTTTAAAGCGTAATTAACGTCGGCAAATACCGGTGCTGAACAGGCAGCTAAAATTGATAAGGCAAGTAGCTTTTTCATAAAGGCTCTTTTTTATATAACGTATTGTTGTGCCAAGGTTAACAAGACCCATTTTAAAAGTGAATTAAAAGCGATAAATACACTTATATTTAAGATCGTTCGTATTTTGTTGCTAAAAACATTAAGTTTTTGATCTCATACCTACTATTAATATGTTTTTGTTGTAAACTAAACCAATAAAGGTATTAAAATAATGGTGTGTAGGTGTCTAGGAGCTCCAATACGGTGGAACAAAAACTAAAACAAGCAATTGACAGTAGAAAAGTAATAGAAAGCGCTCGTAAACATCAAGTTGACACCCTTTCTAACTTTGCGGCTAAGTTATCTTTAAGCTGTAAAGGACTTGATATTGAGCTTGATAACCGCCTAGCAAAGTTCCGTAGCGCATTAAACAAAGGAATGGATTTTGAAGACTTCTCTCCTTTGGTAGATGATATTTTGGCCTTGCTAAAAAATCAGGAAGCGATTCAACTAGCGCATCAACGTGATCTTCTCACCAGCGTACAAAATGCAGGAAAACAGTTACAACAAACGAAAGGCCTGCCTGACGAAACCCGCAGAACGCTGCGTCATTTATTAGATAACCAACTTGACGATATACAATCGGTGCATGGGTTTATCCCAATATTAAACCAATTGATCACCTTTTATCATCAAGCTTTAATTGCTAAAAGCAATAATACCTTTGAACCACCCAATCTAAGTGTGCTCACTGAAAAGCTGTTTAAATTAGTTAGTGAGCTCGTACTAGAAGAAGAAGCCAACGAATCACTGTATTTAATAAAAAAACGCATTGCTAAAAATAAAGCCGTTGACCAGCTACTTGATGCCGCAATAGATGTGATTACTTTAATTGTTAAAAGTATTCACGTTGAACGTGAATCAGCGCAAAGCTTTTTAGCTTCATTAAACCAAACACTTGAAGAGCTGCATCGGTCATTGGTATCAACCAGTGAACACTCTGAATCAATGAATGTTGAATTTGACTCAATAAATCAACGCATTGGTGAAAAGCTAGAAAGTTTAAATACACAAACAAAAAATGCGACCTCAATCACAGCGTTAAAGCAGCTAGTTGAAAACGAGTTACGCTCACTCAGTGCAGATATTTTAGAAAAAGAGCAACTCGAACAAAAAGATCGCAGAATTTTAGTTGCCAGCTTTACGCAAATAAATGAAAGAATTAATAGCTTAGAAAACAAAGTCAGTAACTATAAAAAACGTTTAAATGAGCAACGATTTAAAAGCTTACTCGACAGCCTGACAAAACTGCCTAATCGCGCGGCATTTGATGAGCGTTACAACCACGAAATTAATTTATTTAACGAACAACCGTCAGACATAACGCTAGTTGTTATAGACGTCGACCATTTTAAATCAATCAACGATCGATTTGGCCATACTGCGGGCGATATTACTTTACAAGTTATTGCCAAAGCGCTGCAAAAGTCGATTAGGCAATCAGATTTTATTGCACGCTATGGCGGCGAAGAGTTTGTGCTATTAATGCCACGCACTTCACTTGAAAACGCGACAGCGCACCTCAATAAATTAAGACAGTCTATTAAAAAGATACCGTTTAAATTTAAAGACAAACAAATTGAAATTACTGTTTCGCTAGGCGCAACCCAATTTAAAGAGGGTGATACCCCTCTAAAAGCATTTGATAGAGCCGATCAAGCTTTATACGATGCTAAAAATTCAGGCCGGGATCGTCTGTGCATTAGTAAATAGTGTTATGCATTTCTACCTTTGAGTACAAGGCATAATTACGCAGTAAATTTACCCAAGAAGTATCAAGGAGAATGCCGATGCTAATACAGTTAAACCCAACAGGGGTATTAGATTTATTATCGCAGCTAGAAGTAGACCTACTAGAACAGTCATCAACAAGCGAACGCTACAGGTTATTCAGAAATTGTGTTTTAGCTGTGCTTAATGTAGGCAGCCATACCGATGTAAGTAACGATATATACGAAAAACATAAAGACTTTGATATTCGTTTAGTAAGCCGTGAACGCGGTATTAAAATTGAATTAGAGAACCCGCCGCAAACGGCCTTCGTTGACGGCCACATAGTCACCGGCATACATGAGCACATATTTTCGGTTATTCGCGATATCTTATTTATTTGCCAAAAGTATGAAAAAAATCTCCAAGAAACTAAAGCCATTACCCACATGGTTTTTGACATGCTTAGAAATGCCGACGCTCTTAAAGTAAATAGTGAACCTAACATGATTGTATGTTGGGGCGGCCACTCTATTAACGAAATAGAATATAAATACACTAAACAAGTAGGTTACGAATTAGGCTTACGCGGGTTAAATATTTGTACTGGCTGTGGGCCTGGTGCAATGAAAGGCCCGATGAAAGGCGCCACTATTGGTCATGCCAAACAACGTATAACTAACAACCGTTATTTAGGTTTAACTGAGCCCAGCATTATTGCAGCTGAGCCACCTAACCCGATTGTGAATGAACTGGTTATTTTACCCGATATTGAAAAGCGACTTGAGGCCTTTGTTCGCACCGCTCATGCCATTATTATTTTTCCTGGTGGTGCAGGCACAGCTGAAGAACTATTGTATCTATTAGGCATTTTGTTGCACCCTGAAAACGAAAAGCAATGTTTACCTGTTATTCTTACCGGTCCAAAACAAAGTGAAGCTTACTTTGAGGAGCTGTGTCAATTCATTCAAATGACTTTAGGCGATGCAGCCCTAGATAAATTTGAAGTGATTATTGATGATCCTCAATTAGTAAGCCAAAAGTTAAAGTCGGCAATGAATGGTGTACGCGAATACCGTAAAAGCCAAGGGGATGCATATTACTTTAACTGGACCTTGAAAATAGACAGTGATTTTCAGCAACCTTTTTACCCCTCTCATGAGGCCATGGCTTCGCTTGATTTACACCTTGATCAACCCAAACAACAGTTAGCGGCTAATTTACGCCGTGCGTTTTCGGGAATAGTGGCGGGAAATGTAAAAGAAGAAGGTTTAAATGCGATTAAAAAAGACGGCCCATATGTCCTCAGTGGCGAGCCTGATTTAATGAAAGCAATGGACACACTTTTACAAGCGTTTGTAGAACAAGGTAGAATGAAGCTCCCTGGCAGTAAGTATATTCCTTGTTATACAATAAAAGCGTGAGTTTATAATTGAATCCCCATTTACTTCTTATTGATGCGCTTAATTTAATTAGGCGCATCTATGCTGTTGATGCTAACCAAACGCATCACAGCGACGAACATATGTTAAAAGCATGCTGCGCTCGAGTAGCACATGCCTGCAAAAAACTCATAACAACCACTAATGCAACCCATGCAATTGCTGTATTTGATGGCGATAAAAGTTGGCGCTATCACTTTTACAAAGATTACAAACATTCGCGCGCCCCGATGCCACAAACGTTAAAAGAAGCCTTGCCACATTTTAAAGCGGCCATTGAAGAAACCGGCATTGTGGTATTTGAGCCGACTAACGATGAAGCCGATGATATTATTGCAACATTAGCCCATAAAGCCGCCAACAATCAGATAAATAACACTATTGTCTCTACCGATAAAGGGTTTTTACCGCATTTAAATGAGCAAATTGAAGTTTATGATTACTTTAAAAAACAACAGCTCACACAGCAGCATATCCAAGAACGTTTTGGCGTGGCACAACACAAACTCATAGACTTTTGGGCCCTGGCAGGAGACAAAACCAATGACATTCCAGGTGTTAAAGGCATTGGTGTTAAATCGGCACAACAATTGGTGAATCAGTACAACACTCTCGAAGAGGCATTAAGCGATGAATCATTAAGTGCGCGCTTACAAAAAAAGCTTGCTGATGATATGGATATGTTTGTTATTTCTAAACAACTGGTGAGTTTGCGTACTGATATCCACTTAGGCTTTAGTTTAAAGCAGTTAAGGCTTAATTAGTCGCAAGTTAATGGCACTGAACGATCGCAATACGTATACTAGTAATAGTTATATTGGTCTGGGTAGGCAATGTTTAAAAAGTTTTTTAGGTATTTGATATTGGGATTAGGTTTATATGCACTGATAGCCACGTCGGTTATTATGTTTTATAAAGACGATCCACAAGCAATGATTTGGCAAGACCGCGAAGCATTCAATAAACGCTATATTGAAAAACTGCGCTTAGAAGATGCTTTTACGCTAAACGCTGTGCTTGAATATTTAGGCAGCCCAGATTTAACCTACGCCAAGCGCGATGGTGAACAGGTGTGGCAAGTTATATTTTATCGTACACAACATAAAACCTCGGATGGCATTACCACCATGGATGAATGTACCGGGTTATTATTTAAAAACGGCCAACTAATAATGTGGGGCCCAAGTGCTTATGAAAAATACCTTGAGCAAAATGATGGAACAATTTAATGGAAGCACCACTGTCGGGTAACCTAAAAAAGCTACTCGAAAGCACACAGTTGCTTTTAGGTTCACATAATAATAAAAACCAGTGGCATACTTTTTACCCGATTGTTTGTAAACTTGCAGAACAATACGCAGCGTTATATAAACAAAACCCAGCGGCGTTACAAGCTCAGCTCAATTTGTATAAAACACACTATAGCTTTGCAACCAATTTAGTGGTTAATCAATGTGTTTTAACTTGTGCATTAAGTGCTAGCCAAAATTACGATAAACACTTAACAGAGCTTTATATCAGTGCCTCATTGGTGGAACACCTTTGTGTTGCTAATCAGTTGAATAAACTAGCCCAGCAGCAAGCATTTACTAATACCGACACTAAAATGTGGCAGTTACGCCATAAACTCGCTGCCAAAGTGATATTGACATCACAACAACCAGCACATCAAATTGCCCATATTTTAGCTAAACTAGCCAAATACAAACACGCATTATTAAACACGCCTAAAGTCATGCTTTATGACGGAGCCAGTGTATTGGTTGCTTTGGCAAATATTTTGGCGCTTAACGTAACCTGCAACGCAAAACAGCAGCATATTAGTTTTTATAAAGCAGTAGCTGATTTGTACATAAGAACCCCCAACTCATTTGCACAGGGACTATTAAAAGACTTAGTGGCACACGTTGGACAATATGTACCAGGTAGCCAAGTGGTTTATGCTGACCAAACAATGATTTATTTGGCTACAGATTCGGCAGGCCGTCATATTATCGTTAATAATGCCAATACAAAAATGGCCTGGTATCGAATAAAAGCATCATTAGAGGATGGCTCAAAGGCATGGCCGTGTAATGACGATCGCTTGTTTTTAAAAGTTTGGGACAGTGAATACCTGCATATTGTTCATAAGAGTGACAATACACAGTCCTCTTTGTACGAATTAGTTAAACAAATAAAAAACCAACAAGAGTACAGTTACAAAGCATTAAATACATTACTTACCCCTTATCCTAATGTTATAAAATCAGTGTGCCATGCAGTAAAACAGTATAATAAAGAGCTGCAACCGGCAAAAGATTTAAGGCATAGCTTGTCTATGGTCGGTTACGATAAGGCCCCTGCGATTATTCAAGGCATGGTTTTCGAGCAGTTAGTAAATAGTATTGCCCATCCTTTACATACATTTTTGTGTACCCGCATGGGTTGTTTAGTCAACATTGTAGAGCTGTTAGTAAAACACGATAAAAATTTGCAAAGTGAACGCATTAGTTTGAGCCTATATGCCTATTTATATTATCTATTAATTAATTACAGCCCAGAAGTTTCTAGAAAAATCACCCTAGACCAAACACCGAATAAATCCTTAGATACGCCAATATGCACATTTTTTGGCATAAACAATGTTGATACCCCTCATTTAACTAATGAGCTTAATGAATTACTTAGTAGCGACCCTTGGGCAATAGCGTTATTAAAAGCTGAAACATTGCCTAAAAAGCAGCTCGATGATAGCGCTAAGTTGTGGGCAGCTTTGAAAGTTGTAGCCCAGCGCGTACTTAAACCTAACCAGCCATTAACAGCATGGCAACAGCAGATATTAAATCAACAACTCACCCGCCATGGCTGGAAAAGTGAGGCCATTTTTTATCAATCCCTGCAGCAATTAGGTCTGCACAATAGTATTTAGCTAACTTATTATCACTATAAATTAAAGTTATACCCTGTATTTGCAGTATAAACTGGCAAAATGTTCAATAAATTGGTATAAATGCCGGCTTAAATTTAGCACCCCTGTCATATAAGTAGTCTAAACTCTGTGAGTATTTTTTATTTATGTGTGTATCCAAATCTTTAAAGGAAAAGTTCATGGCCAAACAAACCATAACAGTGATCAAAGGCGACGGCATCGGCCCAAGCATTATCGACTCAGCACTTGAAATACTAAAAGCCGCAGGATGCGATTTTGATTATGAATTTGTTGACGCTGGCCTCGCTGCGCTTGAAAAAACGGGCGAATTGCTTCCACAAGAAACAATTGACACGATTGCTAAAAATAAAATCACTTTAAAAGGTCCATTAACGACCCCTGTAGGCGAAGGCTTTACATCAATCAATGTAACACTTCGTAAGCAGTTTGGTTTATACGCTAATGTTCGTCCTGTGAAGTCGTTCGCAGGTACTAAAGCACGTTACGATGACATTGATATTATTACTGTTCGTGAAAATACCCAAGGTATGTATTCAGGTGCAGGTCAAGTAGTGAGTGCTGATGGCAACGAAGCTGAGGCAATGTCTGTGATCACGCGTGAAGGCGCTGAAAAAATCGTTACTTTTGCATACGAGCTAGCTGTACGCGAAGGCCGCAAAAAAGTAACCGCTGTTCATAAAGCAAATATTTTAAAATCAACATCGGGTTTGTTCTTAAAAGTTGCTCGTGAAGTGGCTGAACGTTACCCTGAGATTGAATCAACTGAAATGATTGTTGATGCAACCTGTATGAAACTAGTAATGACACCGGAAGAGTTTGACGTAATTGTAACGACTAACCTATTCGGCGATATTTTATCTGATTTATGTGCTGGTTTAGTTGGTGGTTTAGGCATGGCGCCTGGTGCTAACATTGGTGAAGATGCGGCTATCTTTGAAGCTGTTCACGGTAGCGCACCTGATATTGCAGGTAAAAACCTAGCAAACCCTACGTCAGTTATTTTAGCGTCTATTCAAATGCTAGAGCATTTAAATATGGGCGATACGGCAGAGCGCATTCGTAGCGCAGTGGCAGATGTAATTAAATCAGGCGACCGTACTACTCGCGATTTAGGCGGCAGCCATGGTACAACTGACTTCACTCAGTCGGTAATCGACCGTCTGTAACAGTATAATTGAATTATAAAGCCAACATCTGTTGGCTTTTTTTATGCCTGCTCAAAACCGCTTGTATCACTTTAATGTAATTAATGTGTATTTAAGCTCCCTACTCCTTAAAATTAAAAATGCATAATTTCTGCTTTTAAAGTGAGAATATTTCATAACAATTAGAATTTAAGATTAAAAAAGATATAAAAGTGAATTTTTAATCCAAAAACTTTAGTTTTGGGTTGACATGAGCGCGCAAAAGCCTTAAAAATAACCACATACAAAAATTGTAATTTAAACAGCATTTTATTTTAAAGAGCAAAACATCATGAACACACAATTTCGTCTTTTAGTCTTACTCGTACTGGTCTTAGTGATAAGCCCAGCGGGGATGTATTAAAAGGTGAAATATGCTTTTTAAAACCCTCGCACTACGCGGGGGTTTTTTTTTGCATAAATCAGTCAACAGAGGAATGAGGATGAGTAAACAAGAATATAATGGCTCTGAATTGGTTGTTAAGTCATTAAAAGAGTTAAACGTTAAGTATATATTCGGTTACCCCGGTGGCTCAGTATTAGACTTATATGATGCGCTATTTCAGCAAGATGATATTGAACATATTTTAGTCCGTCACGAACAGGCCGCCACACACATGGCCGATGGTTACGCAAGAGCAACCGGTGAAGTCGGTGTTGTACTTGCCACTTCTGGACCAGGGGCAACAAACTGTGTAACAGGCATAGCAACTGCGTATATGGATTCTATTCCGATGGTGGTGTTATCAGGTCAAGTGCCAACCAACTTAATTGGCGATGACGCGTTTCAAGAAACGGATATTGTTGGCTGCTCTCGTCCGATTGTAAAGCATAGCTTTAATTGTAGAAGCGCTAGTGAAATTCCCAATATTCTTGCTAAAGCCTTTTATATTGCCAGCTCAGGTCGCCCAGGCCCAGTTGTCGTTGAACTTCCTAAAGACATGCTTAACCCTGAGCTAACCTTTGCTTACAACTTTCCAGCGGCAACAGAACTCAGAACCTACAACCCTAATACCAAGGGTCACTCTAAACAAATTCGTAAGGCCGTTACTACTATTTTAGAAGCGAAAAAGCTGGTTATTTATTCTGGTGGCGGAATTGTGCTTTCAAATACATCAGAGCAACTAACCCACTTAGTCGAATCGCTTAATGCCCCTATTACCAATACCCTAATGGGACTAGGCGGTATATCAGGCATTCACCCTAACTTTATTGGTATGTTGGGTATGCACGGTACATTAGAAGCAAATAAAGCCATGGCCAATGCTGATGTTATTTTAGCCCTTGGCGCACGATTCGATGATCGAGTTACCAATAACGTACAAAAGTTTTGCCCTAATGCCACTATCGTGCATGTAGATGTCGATCCGACTTCAATTTCCAAAACCATAAAAGCACATATTCCGGTTGTTGGCTGTTTAGCCACGGTACTTGAACAGTTACAAACTGCTATAGATAAAAGCCCAGTAAAAATAGACCGCAGTGCACAAGAAGATTGGTGGCGACAAGTGATCAGTTGGCGCGAACAAAAATGCTTAAACTACAATACCGATGGCGATAAAATTAAACCTCAAGCAGTTATAGAGGCTATTTATAAAGCGACTAATGGTGATGCTTATGTCAGTTCAGATGTGGGCCAGCACCAAATGTTTGCGGCGCAGTATTATCCATTTAAGCACCCTCGTCAGTGGATCAACTCAGGCGGCTTAGGCACCATGGGCTTTGGTTTACCGGCTGCAATGGGGGTTAAGCTCGCCTTTCCTGATAAAGAGTCTTTATGTGTGACTGGCGATGGCTCTATTCAAATGAACATTCAAGAGCTTTCTACCTGTTTACAATACAACTTAGCGGTAAAAGTGATCTCGTTAAATAACCGTTCACTAGGTATGGTTAGACAATGGCAAGATATGATTTATGGCGGCAGACACTCCTCTTCCTATATGGAATCACTTCCTGACTTTGTAAAACTTGTAGAAAGCTACGGCCATGTAGGAATACGAGTCAATACACTGGATGAATTACAGCCAGCAATAGATAAAGCCATGTCGATAACCGATAGGTTAGTGTTTTTAGATATTTTAGTAGACGAAAAAGAACATGTTTACCCGATGCAAATTAAGCACGGTGGCATAGATGAAATGTGGTTAAGAAAAGGAGTAAAGGCATAATGCGTCGTATATTATCTATATTATTAGAAAATGAACCCGGTGCGTTATCACGTATAGTGGGGCTTTTTTCTCAACGAGCTTACAACATTGATAGTTTAACTGTTGGAACCACTGATGATGAATCACTCTCGCGTATTACTGTCACCACTAAAGGCGATGATAGAATTGTTGAGCAAATCACCAAACAGGTAAATAAACTGGTCGATGTACTTAAGGTGATTGATTTAACCGAAATGAGCCACATAGAGCGCGAACTGTTACTAGTAAAAGTATTTGCTCAAGATGAAGCTACGCGAGCTGCTGTAACACGGGTTGTAGACGTATTTCAGGGCGCTATTTTAGATATGGGGCGTCAAAGTTACAGCCTACAATTGGTAAGCAGTACCGATAAAATAGAATCGTTTCTAGATACCTTACGTCATGAAACAGACATTATAGAAGTGGTACGCTCTGGCGCGGTCGGTATTGGGCGAGGAGATAAGGCGCTTAAAGCTAAATAAGCGTTAAATTACGGCAAAAAAAAAGGGCTTAATAGCCCTTTTATTATTTTTATAAACCTAAACCTTATAGGTTTACTTGGTCTTTAAGACCTTTACCTGGTTTAAAGCTTGGAATAGTCGCTGCTGAAATTTGGATTTCTGCACCTGTTTGTGGGTTACGACCTGTGCGAGCAGCACGTTCTTTAACTGAAAAAGTACCAAAACCAACTAATGCAACAGAGTTGCCTTCTTTTAGTGAAGAAGTTACAGCGCCTGTGAATGCATCAAGTGCACGTGTAGCGGCTGCTTTAGAGATTTCTGCGTCAGTAGAGATTTTTTCAACTAGTTGAGCTTTGTTCATTATTAGATTCCTATTCGTTATTATTTTGCCTTCGCAAATCCTATCTTTATGCATTTTCGAAGAGTTAGCAACAGCAAATTACGTTTTTTATCTAAAATACTAAAAAATTAGTAAAATTATAATAATTCACTGTAAAATACAGCGAGTTGGGTTAACAAAAACTTAATTTAAGCACAAATATAGTGCAGCTATGCACTGTGATGAGTCGCTATATTTTTTCTATTACTAAGGTCACTTCCCCGACCTCAACACCAAACTTAACAATAGATGTGCGGTTTATCAAGCGCGTGTTGGTGACTAAATACATCCAATCATCAAAGTTAACTTCAAAAGTGCTGCCATCGTAAGGAATTTCTACATTGTAGTTCCAATGAAAAACACTGCCTTCACTTTTGCCTGTGGCCGTGCCTAAAACATCAGAAGCAGTACCGGTTAACGTGTTGTCGTCGTTTAAGGTTATTTTCCAAATACGTTTTTGGGTTTCGCCGTCATCATAAACGAAGTCTTCCTCAATAACGCCTTGGTTGCCATCCCACGTAGCGCTCAAGTCTACAACAAGCTTTCGGGTTAATTCGCCTTTAAAGTCTTGTACAACACCGTAGGCTTTTAAATCGCCGCTAAAAAAAGTCTTAAAATCGAAATTAGGTTCTGAGCCTTTGTAATGCTCTACACTCGGCGCAGAACAACTTGCAATAAAGAAGCTTACTACCAGTAGCAAAGTTACTTTGATACGTTTTAGATTAATCATATTAAATCCCTAAAAGTTGATTTCTAATCGATGGTTCTGAGGTGTTCTCACTTAACCAAATAGCTAAGAAGTCATCTGCAAAAGTGGTGTCTTCTATGCGGCCTATTTCATTGTCATTGTGAAAGAAAATACTGTGTCCTTGCTGATCGGTCAGTAAGGTTAACGATTCACCCTTTTTAATGTCTGGCCATATGGCTAATAATTTATCTGCATAGCGAGCTGATAATTGTGATTTACCTAAATGTTGCCATTGCTCTTTAGTGGCTTTTACAATGTCTTTAGCATCAAAGTCGCGCAGGTAAGTTAAAGTAAATTTAACCGGCGTTTGCTTGGGACTATAAGATCCAGAGGGAGTTAAAAGCGTTGCATCATAAACATCCCAAAAAAGGTATTCCATACGTGCCTCGCCCACTTTGTTAAACTGGGTATCAGCATAAGCAGCATGGTTAAACAGGGCATAAATTAGTACTAAATTTAAAAGCGTTTTCATAATCAGCTCCAAGCAGTAAATACAATTGTTTTATTGCTTAATAAACGCGCCAATTTTACCGTTAATAAATAAAATAACGCTAAACGTTGCAGCCCATAAAGCACCGTATAAAGGCCAAAATTGCCATAACGGCAAGCCGAGTTCTAACACATCGAATCGCGCCCCTGCCCAGTAACTTCCTGGTGCAAACACTAAGCATACAATAAACGCTTGCCAAGGTTTGATGGTTGTTAAAAACGACATAGAGGTGTTAATACATAGCAATAAAGCAGCCCATAAAAACACTAACCAAAGTGGAAATGGCGCTACTTTAAATTCAATCAGACCGAACTTAACCGCGATAAACTCACTTAGTAAGGCTAGTGGTAAGCACTTTAGAAGCAAAAAAGCATCCTGTTTTTTTTGCGCTGACAAATAAAACATTAATGCAATGACTACTGTTGAATAGACAATTGAATGCTGTTCAAGCAGTAGGCATAAAAACCACACTACTTGAAACAGTACAAAATTAATAAGCGAGTGCAATCTCATCATTACTACTCGTAAAACGGGGTTTGCGTGCCATTAAATGCACGGTGCTTGTTGCGCGAGTTCTAAATGCGCCCTCGCAATAAGCAAAATAAAATAGCCAAAGACGATAAAATCGCTCATCAAATTTATTACTATCGAGGTTTGGCCAACTTGCAATGAAACGATCTCGCCAATCAGCAAGGGTTCTTGCGTAGTGAGCACCAATATCGCTAACTGTGTGGATATTCATATCGGTATGATTTTTTATTTGCTCACTCATTTCGTTGAGCGAAGGCAAACACCCACCAGGGAAAATATATTGCTGAATAAAGTCAGAATTTTTTAAATAATGCTGGTAACGCTGGTCGCTAATTGTAATTGCTTGAATAAGCATAGCACCATCGTCTTTTAATAGCTGACCGCACTGAGTGAAAAAACTAGGCAAGTACTCATGACCAACCGCTTCTATCATCTCAATTGATACTAGCTTATCGTATTTACTGGTTAGTAAACGGTAATCTTGTTTGAGTAAAGTTATTTTGTTTTCAAGCCCAAGCTCTTTAATTTTATTTTCAACATAATCGTGCTGTTCATCAGAGATGGTAGTGGTTGTTACATGGCAGTCGTAGTGAGTAGCCGCATATATTGCAAATGCTCCCCAACCTGTACCAATTTCAATGACGGTGTCGCCTTGTTGTAACTCGACTTGTTCACAAATACGCTGAAGTTTGTATTGCTGTGCTTGCTCGAGGGTGGCGTCTTTACTTGGGTATACGCCACTTGAATAAAGCATTTCTTTGCTTAAAAAAGACTCGTATAAGTCATTGCCTAAGTCGTAGTGTGCAACAATATTCTTTTTAGAGCCCGAGTGAGAGTTTTTATTTTTAATGTGGTTTATACGATGAGCAATGTTACTAAAAAAAGCGAATTTCTTTTCAAATGCGTCTAGTTGGTCTTGGTTAATTGCAAAAATTTCTATCAACCGAGTTAAGTTATCACACTGCCACTGCCCTAATATGTAAGATTCTCCCGCGCCAATACTTCCCGAGAGCGCAAATGCTTTATACATAGCAGTATCATTAACGGTTACCGTTACTTTAAGCTCTGATGACGTATCGCCAAATACAGACTGCTGATTATTGTCTACAAGCACTATTTGGCCTGTTTCAATAGACGAGAACGCTTTGAATACTAACTTCTTGTATAAGTTAGTAAACCAACTTGTGCGTTCTTGAACGCGTAAGCTCGATACCTTTTCCATACACTTACCTATATTATTGTTATTACTTGTTAAACAACATAAATTAATAAAAAATTATGATCTACCTGAATGACCTAAAAATGGGACTTTTTTTACAAACAGTTTAAATGCCTGATAGTAAATACCTTTGAAAATAGACCATGTCATTGCTGGAAAACGCTTAAGCAATTTACTCATTTGTGCTGTGCAGAGTGTTTGACGCTGTAACCTTAGTGATGCGTCAAAAAGTAATTCGTCATCGCGCTTATTTTCTATACGTATCAGTATATTGTCTTGCTTTTGTCGAACAGTCCAATGGTAGTTCATATCTAAGTTCATGAAAGGTGATACGGAAAAAACTTTCTTAAAGTTCACTTTTTTTTGTAGTGGAACCAAGTAGTAATGTCGTTCATTCCATGGGGTATTACTCACCTCAGCGACCATGTAGCTAAATTGATTATCATCATGGCCAAAAAAATAAAAATTAACGGGGCTAAAGTAAATACCCAAGCAGCGTAACTGCCCTAACATATAAACATGACTGAACTTTTCTGTAACCCCTAGCGCAGCTAACTGAGCGTGAGCACGCTCTACAATGGGGTTATTGTCAGTATTCGGCAATCCTTTCAAATAATCAGACTGTTTAAATTTTAAAGCCTTAAATCCTGTGGTACCAAGTTGTTTATGTACCCCGTTAAGTGCTTCGATGTTATTTAAGTCAACCCACATCATATAAAGCGGGTAATTAAACGCGTGGTGTTTAACAGCAAAACGGCGATGTTTAACATCGCCTAAATACACTGCATTAGTCAAACTCTACTCCAAGTTGCTTGGCCACATCAACGGCGCTGCGCACACCATCCTCATGAAAACCGTTGTACCAATACGCTCCGCAAAAGTACGTGTTATTTTGTCCATCAACGGTATGTTTTTGCTGTTGGGCGGCAATAGACTCTTGGTTAAATACAGGATGATGATAGGTAAATTCACGTAAAATTTTACTCTGATTAATACCTTCTAAGTGGTTCAAGGTAACGCAGAACTGTGTATCTGATTTGATCCCTTGAAGTATATTCATTTGATACGTAACCACCGCCGCTTTATCGGTATTATTATTGAGCAAATAATTCCAACTTGCCCATGCGGCTTTTCTATCCGGTAATAATGATTCATCAGTGTGAAGTACTACTGAATTTTCTGTGTACGGGATAGCACCCAAAACAGTGGTTTCTTGCTCACAAGGATCGCCAAGCAAAGCTAAAGCTTGATCAGAGTGACAGGCAAAAATGACTTTATCAAACTGTGCTTGCTGATCATCTGCAAAGGTAATTGTTACGCCTTCTGCGTTTCTAGTGACAGACTTAATGTGACTGTTAAGTTTTATGTTGTCGGCAAAACCGGCAATTAAAGGCTTAATGTATTCTCGCGAGCCACCGGGAATAACGTACCATTGAGGTCTATTGGTAATGTCTAGCAAACCATGGTTGAAGAAAAACTTTACAAAAAACTCAACCCCTACATTTTCCATTTCTTTAATGCTAGTAGACCAAATGGCAGCACCCATAGGTAAAATGTAGTGGTATTTAAAGAAATCATTAAAGCGATGTTGTTGTAATAATTGACCTAGTGATTGCTCTGTGTAGTGACCTTTTGCGTGCAAAGCCTTACATAACTTATTAAAACGCACGATGTCATACAATAAACGCCAAAATTTAGGTCTAACTATATTTCTGCGCTGAGCAAATAAACTACTAAATGTATGCCCATTGTATTCAAAGCCGGTTGCTTCGTTATGCACACTAAAACTCATTTGTGTCGGTTTACGTTTTACACCAATGCGTTCAAGCAACTTTTCAAAATAAGGGTACGTTCTATCATTAAATACAATAAACCCCGTATCTACCGCGTAATTAATACCGCTGTGCTCTACATCTACAGTTGCGGTGTGACCACCAATATAATCATTTTTTTCAAATAATGTGACATCGTAATGCTTGTGCAGTAAATGTCCGCAGGTTAAACCTGATACGCCAGTCCCAATTATTGCTATTTTTTTCAACGGGTTAATCCTTTTGCAATTTTAAGCCAAAGCGAAAGTGGCAATATTCGCAATGCTTTAAGTATAAGTGTAAAACGATAGGGGAAATGAACTTCTTTGCGGCGTTTAGCGACGCCTTTTATTATATAGTCAGCTGCTTTTTCGGCTGTAACAGCCATCGGCATAGGGAAATCATTTTTATCAGTTAAAGGGGTTTTTACAAAACCAGGGTGTACTAATGTCACATCAACATCAGTTAAATCTACCGCTAGGCTCTTAGCTAAATAGCTAACGCCTGCCTTTGATGCACCGTAGGCTTCTGAACGTGGTAATGGTAAATAAGTAACACTTGAACTAACCATTACTAATTGCCCGCCAGAGACTATTTTTGGTAAAAGCGCCTCTAAGCAGTAACCCATTGATAACAAATTAACATTAATAACGCGCTCAAATAAGGCGCTATCAAAATTACGTGCATCGTCAACATACTCGCAATTACCAGCATTGAGAATTACACGGTCGAATTGAGTGTGCCCTAACGTTGCCGCTTTTATATCTTGTAAATTAGTGGCGTCAAATTGGCAGGTTTCTATGTTGTTATGTTTGGCAAGTTCAGCGAGCTTTTGCGTATTTCGTCCACACGCAATGACTGTATCACCCTGCTCAGCATACTTAATAGCAAGTTTCTCACCAATACCCGACGTTGCACCTGTAATAAGGGTAATCATAGTTAACCAGCCCTTTTATCAATAAAATTAATGATATTACCTAGTAATGGGATATGCTTGTATAACAGCTCACCAGCATTAAAGTAATCTCGATGTTTTACAATCTTGTCGCCTTCAAATACCAACTTGCTGTGCCCTTGCACTGTGATGGTTTTACCGGCATTCAGTTTTGGGTGAGAGTAATACATTGTCCAATACACAAATGCGTTATTATCGTTGGTAAATGAATCGGTTATGTCAAATCGACAATCCTTAACATTACTGTATAAACCACAAAAATAACGCCTTAAATCTTCTAGACCATTAATTTCGTGCAGCGGATCTATAAATTGTATATTTTTTGCATAAATTTCGGTTAATAACTCAAGGTTATTTTTATCAAGCTTTTGATATATTTCTACAAATTTATCGACTGATAATTGGTTATCCATATCACACCTTAAATGCATCTAAAGCCCTAGCTCGTGCTGCTTTATGATCAACAATTGCCGGCCAGTAACAGTGTTCACTTTGCCCCGTTGCTGCTAAATAGGTATGAGGAAAATGAATGTGTTTATCTGGGACTTTTTCTAATTCAGGCAGATATTTACGAATAAATTGACCACTTGGATCAAAGCGTTCACTTTGAGTAATAGGGTTAAACACTCTAAAATAAGGCTGTGCATCACAGCCTGTACTTGCCGCCCATTGCCAGCCGCCATTATTCGAGGCTAAATCACCATCAATAAGGTGCTGCATAAAAAACTGCTCGCCCTTACGCCAGTCGATTAAAAGATGTTTAGTTAAGAAACTTGCCACTACCATTCGCAAACGGTTGTGCATCCAACCAGTTTGCAATAGCTGTTGCATGGCAGCATCAACAAGTGGATAGCCAGTGCGGCCTTCACACCAAAGCTTAAACTCAGCCTCATTATCACGCCAAACAACACTATCGTACTTTTCGTTGAAATTAGCACCGCGCGATAATTTAGGAAATTCGGCAATGAGGTGTTTATAAAATTCACGCCAAATCAGCTCGTTCACCCACGTAAAGGTTTTACTTTTTGAGGTAGTCAAAATATCTGGATACTGCTGTTGTATGTTGACCATTAACTGCTTACTGCTAACAACCCCTAATGCTAAATATGGGCTTAAACCCGATGTTCCTTTTACACTAGGTATATCGCGTACATCATCATAACTTGCTAATTTATCATGGATAAAATTATCGACCACACTCGCTAAGGTGTCGTCATCAACCGGCCATTTCTTTGAACTGTCATCACTGCTGAGTAATTCACACGATTCAATATCAATAGGGTTTGAAGATAATGGCCACGACACCAAGCTAAAGTGAGTATCTTGATACTGTTTTAACCACGCCCGCTTAAAAGGCGTAAACACTTTATACATTTCATTGTTTTGAGTGCGTACACTGCCAACAGGTGCAATGATGTCACCTTCGTATAAAGTAAATGTTATTTGCTGTTGATCGCATTGCGCTTGAATCGCTTTATCTCTATTAAACTCATTAAGCTCATATTCTTTATTGGCTATTATGTGTTTAATCTCATACTGCTGACAAAAATCGAGAAGCTTAGTTTGGCAGTCTGTGAAATAAGGAGCCTCTATCACGTGTAAATTAATGCCATACTCAGCTAATTTTTCACGTATGTAACTGACTCTGCGTTTTAGTAAATCAATTTGAATTGGGGCAGTGTTATGCTGTGCCCATTGTTTTTCGCACACAAAAAAAATGGTGTGTTTAGCACCATTATTTAACGCTTCAATAAGCGCTTCGTTTGAAAAAAGGCGCAAATCACGCCTAAACCAAAATAGTGTATTCATTACAAACCGTAACGTAACTTTAATTCATTAGGATAAGGGTTAAAGTATATTTGCTTGCTTAAATATTCATTAGGATGAACCTTTAAATGATGCTTAAGTAAGGTTAGTGGTACATAAAGCGGTACCAACCCTTGGCGATATTCGTCTATTGCATCTCGCATTTCTTCTTTTTCGATTTTCGATAAATCTCTTTTGAAGTAACCTTGCAAGTGCATTAAAGTATTTGAATTGTTTTTTCTTGACGCAGGACGTTTCAACGCGGTCATTAAACCGAGAATATACTCATCGGCTAATGCGTTTATATCATCACCTAAATAAGTACCAAGCAAGTGGCCTAAGTCACGGTAAGCTTGATAGTTATGAGCCATCAACAAGTATTTGTATTGCGCGTGAAACTGAGTTAACCGATGAACTGTAATAGGTTCTTTCACCAACTGCTGCCAGTTATATAATGTATAAACACGCATAACAAAATTTTCGCGTAAATGAACGTCGTTCAAGCGACCGTTTTCTTCACAGGGCAGTAATGGGTTGTGTTTCATGATTTGTTCTGCAAAAAAACCAATCCCTTCAGAGGTGTTACCGGTTCCTGCTTCATTGTAAATTTTAACGCGCTCCATGCCGCAACTCGGGCTTTTAGCACAAAAAACAAACCCACTTAAATGACCAGCTTGCTCTGTGGCTATTTTTTTGCCGTATTCTGTTAGCTGAGGGCCAACATCACCTGTACCATCTGGACGACACACTTTAATAGTATCAGCAGTTCTTACTTGACGAATTGTCGGGCGCGGTATAGGTAAGCCAACCGCAACCTCAGGACAATACATTTTATATTCAACATGTTTTGCCAGCTCTTCCATACAAAAGTTAGATTTTTTGTGGCCGCTGTCAAATCTTACCTTTTCGCCTGCTAAGCAGGCGCTAATACCTATTTTTATTGTATCTGTTTGCATAGATTCTCTTAATAAATCAAGCTGCCAATTGGATTAAGCAACTTGCTAAGTCCTTTATTGAAATGTAGCGCACTACTGACTACAGTAAAGCACAAACATCCCTCTTTTGTTAAAGGAGTATGTTGATGACGGCCATCTTGCCAAATAAAATCACCTGGTACATAACTGCCTTCTTCATCTGTAAATTCGCCATCAAGAAGTAGCGTAACTTCAAAACCTGTATGTGTATGCTCAGGAATTTCACCGCCTGCGTCTATGTGCAATAAACTCGAGCGCAAATGCCCATCGTCAAGCGCTATACGTGAACGAGCAAGCTTACCTACTTGTGTAAATTTGCTATGAGAAATACGTGTTAATGCTCTTGGTAAGCTGTAATTATAGTCATTCACTTCAATAGTGACAGGTTCAACGGCATAAACTTCATCAATCGAATCGTCTGACGTGATTAATTCAAGCAACCCTGAGTCCGCTATATCGTCGCTTTGCTCATCGTTATTAACATTCATGTTGTCACTAAACACTGCTTTTGCATTACTTGCCTCGAGTTTTTCAACCTCAGCTTGGCATATTGGGCACATATCTACATGAATAGATACGGCTAAGCTTAGTGATGCGGGAAGTGTTGCTGCACAGTATTGTGTCAGTAGTGTTTCACTCGGGTGATGTTTAATCATGCTGATCTCCCATTTCATTACGTAATTTCTGCAAGGCTAAACGTAATCGTGATTTTACCGTGCCTACTGGAATGTTTAATTGTTGAGCAAGCTGCTCTTGCGACATATCTTGAAAGTAAACACCGCGTACCACTTCTCTTTGTGCTTGTGGCAGTTTATCTAGGTAGCGCTTAATTTGTTTATCTTCAAGGTGGTCACTGTATTCGTGATGTGTATCTTCTGATTCATTCAATAACGGCCAGATGTCTTCACTGATATTTTCTTCTTTGTTGCTTTTCATTTTTCGAAGCATATCAAAGGACGCATTACGCATTACCGTGTAAACCCACGTAGTGGCTGCGCCTTTGTCGCTGTTGTACAAATGCGCTTTTCGCCACACTGAAGTGAGCGTTTCTTGCACCAACTCCATTGCTTGGGCCTCTACACCAAACTGCTTAATGCCAAAGCGTTTGATCTTTGGTGCAAAATATTCAAACAAGTACGCGAAAGATTTTTTATCGCGAGATTGGGCTACATTAACTAATGCTTCCCTGAGTTCCGTACTTGGCGTTTCTGGCATGGCAGTATACTTACCTGTGTTAGGTTCACAACGTAATGTTTGTTGTTGACTTACCATAGTAAAATGTCCCGTTATAGCTTTTGTAAGTACCATTACGAGCTAAGAATGTAAGCGGATCAAAATTATTTTAGGCAAATTCGTTATTAATCACAGTATGGAGGAAATTCAGCAAGTTATCAAAATTAGTTTCAAATGCAAGTTGTTGTTTTTTCTCAATAGAAATAGGGAGAATCTCAAGCCATCTGGCAACAACCCAAGTAAGTTGATTAAACTGGGTATGTTTGTAAAGAGACTGTAGCTGTGGGTTATTAGAGAATACTTCTTCTAGTGCCACTTGAAGTAGTTGATGTTCACCAATGTCATGGTTACTGCTGTTGTACCAATAAGGTGTATTGCACGCAGAGAGCTCGCCATGGCGTAACTCCTGTTCGTCTTGGTACACGTTATCTAGTTGCACACTTTTTGATGCAAAAACATCAATCAACAGCATACCGCTTTCGTCTTGGTCGAAATCAATAATATCCATTAAACACCCTTGGGCGCTTATATTAAATGGTGTGTCGTGTTCGAAGGTGCAAAGTACAAAACCGCTGTTTGTTTTTAATGCGTTTTTAACCATCGTCAAATAACGAGGCTCAAATATACGTAATCGCGTATAGCCTTCAGGTAATATAAAAATCGGTAATGGGAAAATCGCACGTTTCATAAAGTCTACTTCTTTCAAACACTCTGCCTTTATTTACGTGCGCTCTATTGAAGTCGATCAGCTTTAGTTACATCGATTGTTTTACCGTGTAAGTGCATTCGCTAATTAAACCTCGTTCCCACATTTTTTATCATGTAAGCGATGTAATATACACTCAGTACACTTGCCACTGGCGCCAACATCAGGGCTAACAATTCGAACTCGCTGTTCATCACTTATTCCCTATTTTTATTGCTTTTGTTGTGTTTTTACTACAAGTTGCTTTTCATCAATGCCACTATTATCAACAACTGGGTTGGTTTGTAGTAAACCATCTAAAATAGCTTGGGCATCAAAAGAAACGGCTTCTTTTACTGACTGTTCAAGTTCATGGGTTGCTTGTGATACATAAGTTGTCACCGTTTTAGTCAACATATCTGTAATATCTAAATCGACCTCTGTTGCATGTACTTGAGATGAACCTAATAAAAGTAAACTAGCCAGTGTCATGTTAATTGAAGTTTTCATAATGTTATTCCTTGTTTGTTTATTGGTTAATACACCTAGATACAATCAAGGGCTGTGCCATAAAGAAAAAAATCAATAAACCTTTGTTTTATAAGGATATAAAATAAAAATGTTAAGATTTGCAAAATATGTGTTAGTTAATTTAACTAACAATTTAAAAAATATAACCAAATAGTAGTGTATTTTTTAACATGCCGTAATCCATAAACTGGCAGCACCATGTCTATCAATTCTCAATTGATAATTTCAGCGTACACTTGTACACTAAACGTTAAATTGTAAGTGGTAGGATCTGTTATGTCTTTTGAAGCGCCCTATTCTAAAAAAGAAGAGCTATTAAATGTTGTTAGCCATGCTTTAGGTATTTTATTTGCTGCATTTGTAATTTGGGATTTATTTAAACAAGCTAACTCTGTAAAAGGTTACGCCAGCACAGTCGTTTATGGCAGCAGCTTATTTATTTTATTTTTGTCCTCTACACTTTATCACGCCAGTGTTCGTCCTAAATTAAGAGCGTTTTATAAAAAATGTGACCACTGTGCTATTTACATGCTTATTGCTGGCACATATACCCCTTTTTTATTACTCTCTTTATCTGGGATTTGGTCTTGGGCTACCTTGGTATTTATTTGGACAGTAGCTTTAGCCGGTGTTGCTTATAAACTGCTTGTTAAAAATGGCAATAAAAAAGTGTCACTCGCTACCTATTTATTAATGGGCTGGTTTGCACTGGCAATTATATACCCACTTTACTCAAACTTACCTATCAACGCACTATACTGGCTACTTACTGGCGGTTTATTTTATAGCGTGGGTACATTGTTTTACAGCGCTAAAAACACTCAATATAGCCACGCTATTTGGCATCTTTTTGTCATTGGCGGTTGTGTAAGTCATTATATTGCCATTACTCACTATGTGTATTAACTAAATACACATAGTGCCTTCCTAGCTAATCTCACAATGTAGCCTATTATTTTACTCAAGCTTTAGTAAATCACGGTGGTTATTTTAAAGTATAATTAAATCTCCCTAATGCTTTAGATGACTGTTTGCTATACTGTTTCAGGAACTTAAAACGCCATTGTTCTAAATGGACGCGGCTTAAACAACGCTAGGTGTTATTTACATTGTCACCATCTAATACTCGACCACAGATACTGAGCTTGTTTATAAAAGCAAGACTGGTGTTGATCACATTGTTAATCTCAACGCTTGCATCTGTGTATTCAATTTATCTACTCGATCAATACATTTATCAGCAAAAGCAAAACTCTATCAGAAAGGTGGCGGGTAGCTACGTTAACCATATTAGAAATAATCTTAACCAAGCACTTTCTGCAGCCTATCCTATTGCGGCATTAATTCGTACTCAAAATGGCGAGACTAAAGGCTTTGAAGAACTCGCTTCTGAAATGTTAAGTCTTTATCCTGGTCTTGACGCCTTACAACTTCATAAAAACGGTATTCTTACACACGTTGTTCCACTTAAGGGCAATGAAAGTGCTATCGGTAATAATGTTTTAGAGAACCCACTGCGAACGCAAGAGGCATTTTTAGCCAAAAAAACAGGTAAATTAACCCTTGCTGGCCCTTTTGAATTATTTCAAGGTGGTATGGGTGCAGCGGCTAGGCTGCCTGTGTATCTAGATACCTCACAGGGAAACCAGTTTTGGGGATTTGCCACTGCGCTTATTCGTTTTCCTGATATTCTTCAAAGCGTTAATTTAGCTCAACTGCCACAGGCAGGCATTGGTTATGAGCTTTCAAAAGTCATGCCCGATACAAATGATGTGCAAATCATTGCTACCTCAGACAACCAAATAACAAAAAACACGGTCGACTTTAACATACAAGTGCCAAACGGCGTTTGGGTATTTAAAGCCTACCCTATCAGGGGCTGGCAAGACAATAGTATGCTGTTACTTGGTATTGCTATTGCGGTTGTGTTTACTTTCTTAACTTCACTTTCATCTTATCTGATAACCCGATTAAGAGCGAGCCACCTAAAATTAGAAAAAAAAGTAGAGCAACGTACTCATGCATTACAAAATAACATTAAAGCATTAACTGATACCGAAAGACGACTTCTTTTAAGCCAAAAAGTGGGGGGAATTGCGACTTGGGAATGGGACATAAAAACCAATATAATCCGCTTTTCTGAACATGGTATAAGACTAATTACTGGCAATGTTAAACAATTAGAAATGACTAAAAATGAATACCTAGCCAGTATTCACCCAGATGATCGCGCCAATATAGTAAGCGATATAAATCAATGTATTGACGCGGCGAAAGAATATAATGTTGATCACCGTATTATTACTAAACGGGGTAACGTTCGTTGGTTTAATACTAAAGGGACTCTTGTTAGAGACAGCTCTGGCAGCGCAATTACCATGTTGGGTGTCTCGGTTGATATTACTGAACGTAAATTAATTGAAGAAAAACTGCATTTATCCTCTCGGGTTTTTAGAGATACCCATGAAGGGATTATTATTACAAATGCTGATAAAGTTATTGTTGATGTCAATCCTGCCTTTTGTCATATAACCGGTTATAGCCACGATGAAGTTATAGGCCGCAATCCATCATTTTTAAATTCGGGCAAACAAACAGAGTCATTTTATAAAAACATATGGAAACAGCTCAGCCTATATGGTCATTGGCAAGGTGAAGTGTGGAACTGTAAAAAAGACGGTGAACTTTATGCTGAGCTACTTAATATTTCAGTTTTAAAAGACGACAACAACGTTACTTTTTACTTAGGAATATTTACCGATATCACCCAAGCTAAACGCCAACAAGAGCAACTTAGCCGTATTGCACATTATGATTTATTAACTAACTTGCCAAACCGCGTATTGCTTGCCGATAGGCTCAGCCAAACCATGTTGCAATGCCGTCGCCATAACAATTCTCTGGCGGTGGTGTTTCTTGATTTAGATGGATTTAAGCATGTTAATGATTCTCATGGCCATGATATTGGCGATAAGTTATTAATTGCACTTTCAATCCGTTTAAAAGATGCACTTCGTGAAGGTGATAGCTTGGCCCGTATTGGTGGCGATGAATTCGTTGCTGTATTAACTAATTTAGGATCAGTTGCCGATTGCGTACCTGTACTTGAGAGGCTACTGGCTGCAGCAGCAAAACCTGTCACTGTTAACGATATTGTTTTGAATGTCTCTGCCAGTATTGGGGTAACAATATACCCAGAAGATAATTTAGATGCTGAACAACTGATGCGCCATGCCGATCAAGCCATGTATATTGCCAAACAAATGGGCAAAAATCGTTATCATTTATTCGATACAAGTCAAGGAGATACAGTTAAAGCACAGCAAACCGGCATTACACTTATCCGTGAAGCCTTAGCTAATGATTGGTTTGTACTTTATTATCAACCAAAAGTAGATATGCGAACGGGTAGTATGATTGGCGTTGAGGCATTAATACGCTTGCAACACCCAGAGCGCGGGTTGCTTAGCCCTATTGAATTTTTACCTGTAATTGAAAACAATGCGCTAATGATAGACGTTGGCGAATGGGTTATTAACGCTGCATTATCTCAAATTAACCACTGGCAAATTTTAACACCTAGTTTAAACATAAAAGTGAGCGTTAATGTTGCCGCAGTTCAATTACAGCAGCCTGAATTTACAGCGCGGCTAACTGAATTACTATTGGCACATCCACAGGTCGATGCTAGAAACCTAGAGCTAGAAGTACTGGAAACCAGTGCGCTTAACGATGTAGCCCACGTATCTAAAACCATGCAAGATTGTAAAGCTTTGGGCGTTGAGTTTTCATTAGATGACTTTGGTACGGGTTACTCATCACTCACTTATTTGAGGCGTTTACCTGCAAGCCTAATAAAGATAGATCAAAGCTTTGTTAGGGATATGCTTGAAGACTCTAACGATTTAGCAATTGTAAAAGGCGTTATTGCACTGGCCAAATCGTTTAAACGAAGCGTTATAGCTGAAGGCGTAGAAACCCCGGAACATGCAGCAACACTAATGCTACTTGGCTGTTATTTAGCACAGGGCTATGGTATTGCTAAACCAATGAAAGCCGCAGATATTCCTATTTGGCTAGACGAATGGACCGCAGATGAAATTTGGGCTTTAACTGACTTACAAAAAATGGATTATTAATTTATTGCCAGCGGTGTTTTGCCATATTAATTCGTTGATTATTAAAAGTAACGCCCTCAGCAAGTAACTTTTCTCGTTGTATTTGATACTGCGCACAGCCCTGTGCAAACGCTATTTTACCTTGGCTGTTAACCACTCTATGCCATGGGATAGTAGAATCTTTAGGCATCTCTTTTAATAATCGACCAACTAGCCTTGCATTATTAGGATACCCTGCAAGCGCCGCTACTTGGCCATAACTGGCAACACACCCTGAGGGTATACTCGCAATAATAGTGTAAATAACCGTTTCTTTATTAACGTCCATTATTGTTTAAATACTCCTGACTGAGTAATTCAAATTGCTGCCAAATTTTACGGGCAACAGGACCATGGTGCATAGCATGTTGACGAAAAGCACGAATTTGCGCGCTAAACTGATGCTCTCTGTCTGTTACTATTATTTGCTGTAATGAGCCCGCGGTAATTTCTTTTTTACAGTGGCCTAAGCTCATCATTGCCCATCCTGCACCTGACAATAAAAACGACTTTAGGGTAGATATGTCATCTATTTTCATTACCGCAGCCCCTTTAGAATAAGACAACCTGTCGCTGTCTATGCTCAAGCCACTTTCAAACATCGCTAAACACGGGTAAAGTTGTAACTCATCGTAGGTAAGCTGCTTAGGTAAAATCCCTTTTGCGCCAACAATGCCTATATCTAGCTTGCCTATCGGTAAGCTTTCTAAATCGCCGGTGGCATGAAATAAATCAAACCATGGGCCAATCCCAAGCTCGGCTTGGCCGGTATTCACTTGCTCTAAAGATACAAACCGTTTACCACTGGTTAAACGAAATTCTGTACTAGAAAAATGCTTAAAAGTATTACTTATGATCTCGTTATAACTTTGCACATGACAAATTTGCTCATAGCAAACTCTATATTGCGCTTCATTCCCCAGCGCCAGCTCGGTTGCAAGCTGTGTAAGCTGCTCATTCGCGTTTAAAAGCTGTTTAGCTTCACGATGAAAAATACGTCCTTTTTCGGTAAGTTGTAATCGGTATTTAGAACGGTCGAGTAGATCAAAACCTAATTTCGCTTCTAAGTTTTTAATCGCCAGTGTCAATGCAGGCTGAGTTTTATGTAGCTTTAATGCAGCGCCACTTAAGCTCGCACTTTGCACAATAGCATCTAAAATTTGTAATTGATTAAGTTTCATAGTCAGCCCAGCACATTATAAGTAAAACTTATTGAGTTTCTAAAATTTAATGAATTTTATTTTATATGTTTGCAGCGTATGCTGCACTGACTTATTTAGCCTTTTTTTATCATGGAGATATCATGCCACTGTTTCGCTTATGTTTACTATCTGCGACATTACTAAGTTTAATAGGCTGCTCGGAGCCAGAGAAAATAGTTAAAGAAGAGCCGATTCGCCCTGTTAAATTATTTAGTATTGGTCATGATTCGCAAACAAACATACGCAGTTTTCCTGCGGAAGTCGTTGCAAACCAGGGCTCGTACCTGGCTTTTAGGGTCAATGGTGAGTTGGTTGAATTTCCTGTATTAGCCGGTGAGCAGGTAAAAAAAGGGCAACTATTGGCGAAATTAGACCCTGAAGATTTTCAATTACAATATAATGAGCGCAAAGCGCGCTATGAACTGGCTAAGTCGCAGCTAAAACGTATTAAACAACTATTTGATAAAAATATCACCAGTCAATCCGAGCTTGATCAAGCGGTTGCCAATGAACAAGTCGCTGAGTCAGCGTTTAAAATTGCAGAAACAAATTTAGAGTACAGTGAACTTCGTGCTCCTTTTGCTGGCATAGTAGCCAAAGTGTTTGTAAAAAACTTTGAAAGTATTCAAGCAAAACAAAATGTTTTGCGCTTAGAAACCCGTGATTTTATGGATGTAGCAATACAGGTTCCTGAAAAAATCGTGGCACGTATTCAAAAAGATACCCAATATCAACCTATGGTTGAATTTGATGGCTATCACGACAAGCAATACAAACTCACGCTTAAAGAATGGGATACCCAAGCCGATCCTGCAACACTCACCTATAAAGTGGTGTTTTCATTACCGGTGCCAGAAGATTTTAACTTACTTGCGGGTATGTCGGGACAAGTGATGATAGATTTGAGCAAAGTTACACGCTCACAAACCCCCTACACTATTTTACCTATTGAGTCGGTATTTTCAGATCCTAATAAAAGCCTAAGCGATAATGCCTATGTGTGGGTTTTTAATCAGCAAACTGGCACTGTGCATAAACAAGCAGTACAAGTGGGCCAATTGCATCACGACACTATTGAAGTTCTTAGCGGCGTAAAAGAAGGCCAACAAATTGTCTCTGCTGGTGTTCACTCTTTACAAGAGGGCATGTCTGTTCGCCCTTGGAATAAAGAGCGAGGCTTATAATTATGGGCTTTGCGCAACTATCTATTGAGAAAAAGGTCATTAGCTGGATGTTTACGCTGTTGCTGTTAATTGGCGGCAGTGTGTCTTATTTTGATTTAGGCCAGCTGGAAGACCCTGAATTCACTTTAAAAAAAGCCATGGTGATCACTTTATACCCGGGCGCCTCTCCACAGCAAGTAGAAGAAGAAGTCACATTTCCGATTGAAAATGCCATTCAACAGCTCCCTTATGTTGATTATGTCACCTCTATTTCATCCAATGGTAAATCACAAATTACCGTAGAAATGAAAAGCACCTATCGTAAACAAGAGCTTAGACAAATATGGGATGAAATGCGTCGTAAAATTAACGACCTTAGCCCGTCGCTGCCAAGTGGTGTTTACCCCAGTAATGTGATTGATGATTTTGCCGATGTTTACGGCGTTATGTTTGCCGTCACGGGCGATGGCTACTCGTATGATGAATTAAAAGACTATGTTGATTATTTAAAACGAGAACTTGTTTTAGTCAAAGGAGTGAGTAAAGTTACAATTGCGGGACAACAGCAGCCACAAGTAATGGTTGAGGTATCGACGCAAAAGCTTGCCCAACTCGGTATTGCGCCTAGTCATATTTATGATTTACTGCAATCACAAAACACCGTATCTAACGCTGGACGTATTCGCGTGGGTGATGAGTCTATTCGCTTGCACCCTACTGGTGAATTTAAAGATGTAAAAGAACTTGAAACCTTACTAATTTCAAAATCAGGTGCCAGCGAACTCATTTATCTAGGCGATGTTGCAAAGGTTTACCGTGAATATGCTGAAGTACCGACCAATGTGATTCATTACAATCAACAACAGGCTCTGCTTATTGGTGTGTCGTTTATGTCTGGGGTCAATGTTGTTGATGTGGGTAAACACATAGATGAGCACTTAGCATCTCTTGAGTATCAACGCCCGCATGGTATTGATATTAGCTCAGTGTATAACCAACCTAAAGAAGTAGAGCAGTCGGTAGATGGCTTTATTGTTAGTTTAATAGAGGCCATTGCAATAGTTATTGTAGTACTACTTATTTTTATGGGCTTTAAAAGTGGGGTTTTAATCGGCGGTATATTATTACTGACCGTATTAGGCACATTTATATTTATGAAGCTGTTTGCGATTGACTTACAACGTATATCATTAGGTGCGCTAATTATTGCACTAGGTATGCTGGTCGATAACGCCATTGTTGTGACCGAAGGTATTCTCATCAACCTCAAGCGCGGACAAACAAAGCTTAAAGCGGCAGTTAATATTGTCGATCAAACTAAGTGGCCACTACTTGGCGCAACAGTTATTGCCATAACCGCTTTCGCACCGATTGGTTTAAGCTCAGATGCCAGTGGTGAATTTGCTGGTAGCTTATTTTGGGTGCTGTTTATTTCTTTGCTCTTGAGCTGGATCACCGCAATTACGCTCACGCCGTTTTTTGCCCACTTGATGTTTAAAGAAACCGAATTTAAACACGAACATAATCAAGAGCATGAAGACCCTTACCAAGGCATCATATTCAATGGTTATAAAGCGATATTAAATTTAGCTATGCGCTTTAGAAAAACAACCTTAGTCCTTATGGTTGCTCTTTTATGCAGCGCTGTAGTGGGGTTTGGTGCTGTGAAGCAATCATTTTTTCCAGCCTCGAATACCCCGATGTTTTATGTCGATTACTGGCAAGATCAAGGCGCTGATATTCGCGCAACCCTTGAGGGCATTAAGCAGCTAGAAGCTTATTTACAAAAGAATGAACTGGTCACAGAAATCACCAGTACGGTTGGCCAAGGTGCGCCGCGTTTTATGCTGACTTACGCGCCTGAAAAATCCTACCCTGCTTATGGACAGTTAATTATTCGTGTCACCAATCGTGAAGCCGTCGCAAAAGTCATGCAAAAAGTGCGCGATTACGCAAAGCAACATCCACTGTCAGCAAAGTTAAAAGTAAAACCAATGGAGATTGGCCCCTCAACTGATGCCAAAATAGAAGCGCGGTTCTCAGGCCCCGATCCGGTTGTTTTAAGACAGCTTTCATCACAGGCTAAAGAGATTATCGCTAAAGACGACGGTGCCTTTAACATTCGAGATGATTGGCGTGCACGCACTAAAATGATTCGTCCGCAATTTAATGAACAAAAAGCGCGCCGTTTAGGGATCACCAAATTTGATCTTGACCAAGTTCTGTTAACGAGCCTGTCGGGTAAGCAAGTAGGTGTATATCGTGATGGTACGCAATTATTGCCTATTATTGCCCGTTCACCGGCAAGCGAGCGTTTAAATGTAGACAGTGTTCACGATTTACAAATTTATAGCCCTGTTTTACGCGTGTTTGTGCCGGTTACCCAAGTGGTTGATGAATTTATTGTTGAGTGGGAAGACAGCTTAATTATGCGTCGCGATCGTAAACGCACCATTACTGTGATGGCAGATCATGATGTTTTGGGTGATGAAACGCCTGCAAAATTATTTGCTCGGGTTCGCGCTGAGGTTGAAGCAATTGATTTACCCCGTGGCTATGAAATGCAATGGGGCGGCGAGTTCGAATCATCAAGCAAAGCGAAAAAGGCTATTTTTGGCTCGTTACCACTGGGCTATTTAGCAATGTTTGCAGTAACAGTATTACTGTTTAACTCAGTGAAAAAACCTTTGGTTATTTGGGCAACTGTACCGCTGGCTATTATTGGTGTTAGTGCAGGCTTATTAGTGATGAATGCGCCGTTTAGCTTTATGGCGCTACTGGGCTTATTAAGCTTAAGCGGCATGCTAATTAAAAACGGCATTGTACTGGTTGATCAAATAAACTTAGAACTGAGTGAAGGTAAATCGCCATATCAAGCAGTGTTTGACTCAGGCGTAAGCCGTGTGCGCCCTGTAGCCATGGCCGCTATCACGACAATACTTGGCATGATCCCATTACTATTCGATGTATTTTTTCAGTCGATGGCGGTCACCATTATGTTTGGCTTAGGGTTTGCCACCATACTGACGCTAATTGTAGTGCCGGTTTTATACACTGTGGTATTTAGGATTGATTACCCTAAACAGTAGGCTAACAAAAAACGCAGCTAAGGCTGCGTTTTTATTTGCTTTTTTACACAAGCTTAATTACTTTTTTAAGCTTAACGTGCCACTGCTGCGGGTTTTGTTTCCTGTGGCAGTATTTGCTTTGTGAGTATTTGATTTACCCACATAAGTAGTAGAGCGTTTTTGATAAGGCGTATTTCGACTACTTTTTTTAGCTTGCTTTTGTTGCTCGTCATTATTTTCACGACGTAGTTTCCCGCCCTGAAAGTCACGCTTATGAGCAGATTTAGCGCCACTATTTTTAGCTTGTTCAGTGTAATTGCGCTGTTCAGTATCATCATAAAGTGAGTGTTCTTGCGTTTTACCTGAATCAGCAATTGAGTCGTTAATGACCGCCATTTCAGCGTCGCTTAAATGTCGCCACTGCCCTACTTTTAAGCCTTTGAGAGTTACGTTCATAATACGCACACGTTTTAGTGTAACCACTTCGTAACCTAAGTATTCACACATACGGCGAATTTGACGGTTTAAACCTTGGGTTAAAATAATGCTAAATTGCTGCGCACCAGTCTGAGTAACTTTACATTTTTTAGTCACGGTATCTAAAATAGGAATACCGTTCGCCATTTTATTTACAAACTGACGATTAAGTGGTTTGTCTACAGTAACCACATATTCTTTTTCGTGGTTATTGCCAGCTCGTAAGATTTTATTAACGATATCGCCTTCATTGGTTAAAAAAATCAGCCCTTCTGAGGGTCTGTCTAAACGACCAATCGGAAATATACGTTCAGGATAATTAACGGCTTTAACTATATTACTTTGAATTTTACGCTCTGTGGTACAGGTAATGCCCACAGGTTTATTATAAGCAATATACACACGTTTAGGTGGTGCTTTTAATGGTTTACCATCAACCAAAACTACATCTGATTGGGCAACTTTAACACCCATTTCTGGTAATTCGCCATTAACGGTAACACGACCTTGCTCAATATATTTATCGGCTTCGCGGCGAGAGCAAAACCCGGTTTCACTAATAAATTTATTTAAACGCTTCAAGTCTGTCATTAGGCAAATCTTCTTAAATATAAAGGCGCATAGTTTAAACTACTCAAGCTATTTTTTCGCGGTTAATTTTCGCTAATTTACGCCATAGGTATTCAAGCGGGCCTTGCTTAAAATACCGGCAATAAATAGCTGTAAATATAAGCTGTACAATCACTAAGCTAATAGCGACGAGCCAATAATCGAGTCGGTTAAATTTGAGCGTCCACTGCGGAAAAAACACTTTAAACAATAATAACTGCATAATGGTTTGGCTTATGTATAAAGTAAACGCTAAGCGTCCAACTTGTTGGATAAGCCCCCCTATGTGGGCGCTGTTGTCACAAAGTTTAACGATTAAATGAATATAAAGCAGTGCAACACATAAGGCAGCAAGTTCATTAACAGGCTCTTGTAAGGCATAACCAATACCTTGATTGTATGGCACTAACATTAACCTTAAGCTAATAAATAACGCACTTAATAGAATAAGCTTAATAAGCAGCGCCTTACTAAGCCCTTTACTAAACACACCGTATTTGTAAGCCAAAATACCAATTAGCATAAACCCAGCACTAGCCCACAATAATAAAATAGGCACAGCCAACAACATATAGGCGCTCATTGCTATATTTTGGCTAAAGTGAGCACCGATGCTTTGGTAGTAACTAGTGTATATTTCGTAGTACTCGGGGGAATCTCTGTATAATGGCGCCTCATTAAGTCCTAACATAAATATGGCAATAGTCATTAAAGAAATAAAAGTAAAAAGCGCAGCTTTGTTTTTAAGCTCTTCATTCGTGTAATCTAAATAGCGCAATATAAATAAACCTGACACCCCATATAAAAACAAAATGTCGCCCGCCCACAATAAAAAACCATGTATTAAGCCAAACACAATTAGCCAATGTAATCGTTTTTTTAGTGGCTCAGTGCATTGGTATCGCTGATACTGAATATAAAGACCCGCACCAAACAGTAAAGTGAATAAAGTGCGAAACCGCCCTTCAACAAATATAAGGCTTAGTATGTTTAGAAACTGATCACTAGGTGGTGGTGTTGTGAGTGGCGTATAATTAAGCTCGAAAATAGCGAAGGAAAAACAGTTAATAAATACCAGACCAAGTACGGCTATGCCCCTTATAAAGTCCATATTATAATTGCGCAAAGCATGAATTCCCTAAATATTATCTTTATAGCTATCGGCCCATTGTACCGCTTGTTTGTATAATTTTGGTAAAAAAGCACTGTCTAAATTAATCAGTAATACTGCATTCTCAAGCGCCCACCAGCTTCCTGTTTCGTAGGCTTTTACTGTTTCAAGGATATAATATAAGTTATTTTTTTCACCAGTTAACGCTGCTTTTATATCTTCCGGGAATGGAAGTTTATCAACCAGCAAGTCCATTGGCTTGTCTAAAATAGCATCGAGCAGTGAAAAAAGCCCCGTTAAAAATGCTTCACCTTGAACCTGCTTAGCAACTTTAGCGGCTATTAATTCACAAAACCGTGCGCGAATAACGCACATCTGCATGAGCTCTATAGGCTTAGAGCGTGCTGTATGGGCAGTGACAATTAAACTAACAAACTTTTTTAAACGTGCTTGGCCGAGGTAAACTAACGCTTGTTTTAACGACGAAATTTGGCTTTGTAGCGGAAACACACCGCTATTTAATAAACGCAGTAACTTGTAGGCCAATGCCGCATCAAGCTCAAATAAACCGGTGATCACTTTAACATCAGGATCTGGCTTCATTACTTCTGAGTAAATAGCGATCACTAGGCCGTAATTATAGTGAATATCTTTTTGTTCTATCATCACTGGGCGCGCAAAATAATAACCTTGAAAATAATCAAAGCCCATTTTACGGGCCAATTTATATTCTTCATCGGTTTCTATTTTTTCGGCTAGTAGTTTAATATTTTTGTACTTTTTAAGCTTATTAACCACCAGCGGAATTTCAGCAAGTGGAGTAAGGCGAATATCAAATTTAATTAAGTTGACCAGCTTTAAAAAGCGCTCCCACTGCGGCGTATAAACAAAATCATCCAGGGCTAATTTGTAGTTACTGTGAAATAGCTTGCGACATAGCTCGTAGGTATCGTCGGTGGGCTCTATGGTTTCAAGTAATTCAATTACAACATCTTTACAAGGTAAAAAATCACACAAATCAAGTTTTAACGACTCAGGGCCAATATTGATCAATGCTTTTTTACCCGAGGTAATGTGACGAGTACCTAGGTTAAGCTGGTTTTCCATGATAAGCCTCGCCGTTGCTTGACCATCAGATACACCAGGAAAGCAATTTTCAGGACTATCGCGAAATAGCAGTTCATAAGCAACTACATTTTGATTCCGATTTAGTATTGCTTGCCTTGCCACAAATACAGACACATTACCTACTTTATATTATTTCCACCAGACTAAGTAATTAAAGCGTAAATAAGAACGGATGTCACTGAACTTTATAAAATTTTTTAATATAAGTATGTTATATAATCAGTTACCACACTATCCCAACTAAATCGTGCATCAGCAGCTCGCCTTTTTATTGCTTGCCATTGCTTAGGGTTTGTTTGATATAGGCTAAGTGCCTCAGTTAAACTCTGCAAGAGTGCATCAGCTTGTGTACTTAGCGTATCGCCGTTAAAACAAAATCCACTGACATTATGCTCTACGGTATCTTTTAAACCTCCGACACTGTGCACTAAGCAAGGTTGGCCGGCTCGCATTGCGAGCATCTGGCTAATCCCACAGGGCTCAAAAGAACTCGGCATTAAAAATAAATCACCTAATTGATACATTAAATCGCCAACATCTTGCCCATAGCCTTTTAAAAACAAAAAGTTGTTATTACGTGCCATGGCGCAGGTAAAAAGGTGTTCAAGTTTACTATCGCCTGAGCCCAGCACAAGTAAACGCCCCTTAAATTGATTAATGATCTGACACACTGAATCAATAGTCAGGTCTTTGCTTTGTTGCTGGCAAAGTAACAATACTTTTTGCTCAGTGAGCCGCCCTACACTTGTTACAAGTGGCCCTTGCTTATCACACGCCATAAATTGTAAAACACGCTGATGGGCGATGTAGTGGCTGCTGTGTAATTGCGCGCTTTTTGCCATCCAACTAAACAAAGTCGATTCTATTTGCTCTAATAGCTGACTATAGGTTGCTTCATGTTCGTCTTGAATTGCGTAATCACAGCCGTTGAGTATGCCAATTAATTTGCCTTGCTCAGCCGCTTGTTGTAAATCTCGTTCAAGTCCTTCGCCACCAAAGAATCCGTGGGCGTCATTACTTGCTATTTGCACTTCTTGGCTATAACTCGGTGAAACCACATGTACTTTGTCGGCTAAATTAATGGCACTGCGCATAGGGTTAAAGCAATGCGGATAACGAGGGTCGCATAATCGTTGCCCGTCGTAACTTAACGAGGGAAACCATGCTTCTAAGCTGGAATCATCCCCTTTAAAAGGACGAATTCCCTGCAAAGCTAAATTGTGCACCGTATATACCAAGCGCAGCTTAGCAAGCTTGCCATAACGAGGGTTAAATTTAAGTAACACGGCCACACAGGCACTGTGCCAATCATGCAAATGTAAAGTGTTGGGTTGTGTTAATACGCCCTGTATCAGGGCCTCACAAATAGCGGCATTAAACAGTGCAAACTTGGTTGCATCGGTAGCAAATGGTCTATTATCGTTGTCGTTACAATACACACTCAATGATTGACTAAAAAGAGGATGACTTATAACTATTTGCCTCACTCCTTTTTGATTCTGTGTAATTTCAAACAAAGATAAAACGTGGGTCTCTGACTTAAATGCCACACCCACTTCACCAATAAAACAGCGCTCACCTAGTTCAAAACCATAATCAGGAATAACCACATCCACCGTCGGCCCCTGCGCCACTAACGCCTTTGGTACATCACGAATAACATCAGCAACACCACCAACTTTGGCATTAGGTAACGCATCATTCTCTGCAGCAACCATTAATACATGCATTAATTTACTCTTATAGTTTGCTGCAAGGCTTTCGCCTTGCTCTTTTAATTATTATTTATTAACGATGTGACTTATTGTCTAACTTCATCAGCATATCGCGGGTGACCAGTACAATCCCTTTTTTTGATACCCGAAATCCATTGGCTTCATCGGTTTTACGATCAAAACCAATCTCTAATCCAGGTGGGATCTCACAGCTTCTATCTATAATTGCTCGCTTAATTTTACACCCTCGATTTACAATAGCACCGGGTAAAATGACCGATTCCTCAATGGTACAATATGAACGAATATGTACATTAGAAAATAATAATGATTTTCTCACTAAAGAGCCGGAAACAATACACCCACCCGACACCGTTGAGTCAACCGCCATCCCTCGGCGATCATCATCATCAAAAATAAATTTGGCAGGAGGAAGTTGCTCTTGGTAAGTCCAAATTGGCCAAGTAGGATCGTACAAATCCAGTTGAGGCTCCGGCATAACCAGTTCCATATTTGCTTCCCAAAACGAATCTAGAGTTCCCACATCGCGCCAATAGGGTTGTCCTACTTGTGCGGGATCTCTAAACGGGTAGGCAAACACATTATGTTCTTCAATAATGGCAGGAATTATATCATGGCCAAAATCACGCCCTGAGCCCTCTGTTTGCGCATCTTTTTGTAGCTGCTCAAATAAAAACTCAGTATTAAATACATAATTTCCCATTGATGCTAAACAGGTGCCTGGTTTACCAGGCACTGAGCTGGGCTCGGCAGGTTTTTCGTCAAAACGACGTACACGACTTTCTTCATCAACCGTCATCACACCAAAGGTACCCGCAGCTTCTTCAACCGGTACTTCTAAACAGCATACCGTCATGTCAGCGCCATTTTCTACATGCTTTGCCAACAGCCCGCCATAATCCATACGATACACATGGTCGCCAGATAAAATCATCACATATTTAGGTAACTCATGGCGAATAATATCCATATTTTGAAATACCGCATCGGCAGTACCGCAATACCATTCATCACCATGGCGCTGTGACGCAGGTAATATTTCAACTGACTCACCTAATTCCTTTTTAAAATGCCCCCACGCTCGATTTACATGACGAATCAGTGAGTGTGATTTATATTGCGTTGCAATTCCGACACGTCTTACACCTGAGTTAATGCAATTTGATAGTGGAAAATCAATAATACGATGTTTACCACCAAAATAAACGGCGGGTTTAGCACGCCAGTCGGTTAGCTCATGCAAGCGAGAACCGCGACCTCCGGCAAGAATTAAAGCGTAGGTTTCTCTTGTTAAATTACTTATATAACGATTTGCATAACTGGGCATATTACTCTCTCCGTTTAGTGTCAGCTGTTAGTGTCAGTGTTTGTTTTTACTGTTTGGTGTGTGGTATCTAGTGGAGTTAAATGCCATATATCATCACAATATTGACTAATTGTTCTGTCACTAGAAAATGAGCCACTGGCGGCAGTATTTAAAATACTCATTTGAGTCCAGTAGGTTTGATCTGCATAGGCTTTATCAACATCACGTTGCGCAGCTATATAGCTGGCAAAGTCATGGGCGGTTAACCAAGGATCGTTGTTACTTTTAATGCCATTAATCACATCGTCAAATAAGCCAGGTTCAAATAGATTGAAATGGCCACTTTCGAGTAAGTGCATCACACTATTCAAATCAGGGTTATTCGCAATTATTTCACTGGGGTTATAATGTGCTTTTATGTCGTCAATGTGCTCAGCTTGTGCGCCAAATAAGAAGAAGTTCTCAGCCCCAACAGCGTCACGTATTTCGATATTAGCGCCATCTAGGGTGCCTATTGTTAGCGCGCCATTCATCATAAACTTCATGTTGCCGGTACCTGAAGCCTCTTTGCCAGCGGTTGATACTTGCTCCGATAAGTCCGTTGCAGGGCAAATGGTTTCCATGGCGGTGACATTATAATTAGGTAAAAACGCGACTCTTAGAAAAGCAGATACCTGTGGGTCTTTATTGATCACCTCAGCAACATTATTAATGAGTTTAATGATTTTTTTAGCCATCATGTAACCCGGTGCTGCTTTACCACCTAATAAAACGCAACGAGGCACCATGCCTTGTGTGTCGCCACGGCGTATGCGGTCATATAAATGAATAACGTGTAAAATGTTAAGTAACTGGCGCTTATATTCGTGAATACGTTTTACCTGCACATCAAATAGCATATTGATATCAAACTCTACGCCACATCTTTGTTTTACTAAATCAACTAAGCGTTGTTTGTTTTGCTGTTTTGCTTGCTGCCACTTTATATGAAACTGCGGGTCATCGTAGTAACGACGTAATTGGCCAATTTGTGCAAAATCACCTATCCAGTCTTTGCCTATTTTTTCGCTAATGATCTGGCTTAAACTCGGATTGCAGTATGCAAGCCAGCGCCGTGGAGTAACACCATTGGTTTTGTTGTTAAATTTATCAGGCCATAGCGCGTAAAAATCTTTAAACAAACCCGCGGTTAATAACTGCGTATGTAGCGCTGCCACACCATTGACAGAGTAACTGCCGACAATGGCTAAAAAGGCCATACGTATTTGCGGCTCGCCCCCTTCTTCAATTAATGATAAATCCCGTTGTTTTTGCACATCACCTGGCCAATGCATGGCCACCTCGGCTAAAAAGCGGGCATTAATTTCATAAATAATCTCTAAAATACGCGGTAATAATTTAGCAAATAACGATACCGACCACTTCTCTAATGCCTCTGGTAGTAAGGTATGATTTGTGTAAGCCATGGTTTTGGTGGTGATATTCCATGCCTGATCCCAATCCAGTTCATGGTCATCAACTAAAATTCGCATCAGCTCGGCAACCGCAATACTTGGGTGGGTATCGTTAAGCTGAAACACATGATGCTGAGCAAATTCAGTAAAATCATTACCGTATTGTTCAATCCATTGTGTAAGTACATCTTGAATACTTGCCGATGATAAAAAGTATTGTTGACGTAATCTCAGCTCTTTACCATTTTCACTGCTGTCGTTAGGGTACAACACCATGGTTATTTGCTCAGCGAGATTTTTTTGTGCTACTGCTTCAGAATAACTTCCGGCATTAAATTCTGTTAAATTAAATTCGTCCGTTGCTTCAGACTTCCAAAGTCTAAGGGTATTAACAATATTATTTTTATAGCCCGGAATAGGTACATCATAAGGCACTGCTAATACATCTTGAGAACTGATCCATTGGCGATGCTCACGGCCAAATTTATCGGTGTAGCTTTGTACATAACCAGAAAACTTAACCCGTTTAGCTTGCTCCGGTGCGCTTAATTCCCAAGGATGACCTTCTCGTAACCAGTTATCTGGTTGCTCAACCTGATTACCCTCTTTTATTGACTGATTAAACATGCCATATTCATAACGAATACCGTAACCGACTACTGGCAGCGCTAAACTGGCACAGCTATCTAAAAAACAGGCCGCTAGTCGCCCTAAGCCGCCATTGCCTAAACCGGCATCATGCTCAGCTTGTTCAACACTTTCAAGCTCAGTACAGTAAGCTTGCAGTGCCTTTGTAACTTGTGATTCTAAATCTAGATTTAATACTGCATTACCCAGCGCTCTGCCCATTAAAAACTCTAACGATAAATAGGCTGTTTTACGGCGTTTTTGTTGTTTTATTTGTTGATTGGTTTCCCTGCAGCGTGCCACTAACCGGTCTCTGATCGTCAGTGCTAATGCATGATACAAATACAGCTGTGACTCGCCCACCATATCACGCCCTAAGGTGTAATAAAAGTGTCGTGTTAAATCATCACTTAAAGTACTTTCGTCTATCACTGGGCCTGCTTGCCAGCCTTTTACTACACACACTTGCTCGTCTTGCTTAGTCATAATCATCGCCTTCTAAATTGGCACTAAAAACCCAACTACTTTGTGCTGAAATATTCACGGTTGCATCTTCTTGAATAACAGATGATGCGTTATTTACACTTGATAATACTAACGTCCATGGCGCGATAATGGGCGATTGTGGTAATTGGCAGACCACAGGCAGTTTACTAGCATTAAGAATAATTAATAACGCATGCTTATTTTGCTTATCAAGTAAGCTATACATTAAAAATTGCCGTGTATCTTCATGCCAATGTGTTTCATCCATTTTTTTACCTTGCTCGGTAAACCACTTAACGGTGAAGCGCTCATCAATATCATCCAAAAACACACTGTGTTTAAATGCACTGTGACCACGCCTGATTTTTAGCGCATCATCAATAAACTGAATCAATGAATGATTCAGTTGTGAGTCTTTCCAGGCAAGCCAGCTGGTGCGATTATTTTGACAATAAGCGTTATTATTACCGCCTTGCGAGTGCGCCATCTCACTGCCAGCGGCTATCATTGGCACGCCTTTGGAGAGTAATAAGGTGAGTAGAAAGTTTTTTTGTTGTTGTAAGCGCAAACTCATTACTTCTGGGTCGCTGGTAAATCCCTCAACCCCGCAGTTAAACGAATAATTAGCGCTATGGCCATCCTGGTTGTTTTCACCATTGGCCTGGTTATGTTTTTGCTCATAACTGACTAAGTCGGCTAACGTAAACCCATCATGGCTGGTAATAAAGTTAATGCTATTTAGCGGGCCTCGGTTACTGTGTTCAAAAATATCAAACGAGCCATGTAAACGCTTTGCCACATCACTAATAATGCCTTTTTCACTTTGCCAAAAGCGTTTAATCACATCACGATATTGATCGTTCCACTCTCGCCAAGGTGAAGGAAATGCACCAAGCTGATAACCACCAGGGCCTATATCCCACGGCTCACTGATCAGTTTAACTTTATTTAACACAGGATCTTGGGCAATTGCTTGTAAAAAGGTGTGAGACGCACTAAAGCCCGTATTTGAACGCGCTAAAATGGTGGCTAAATCAAATCGAAAGCCATCAACGCCCATAACTTCAACCCAGTAACGTAAGCTGTCGAGTACCAATTGTAAGGTTTTAGGGTGATCGATATTTAACGTATTGCCACACCCTGTATCATTAATATAAACATTGGGTTGCCGCTCAATGGTGCGATAATATGTCAGGTTGTCGAGCCCTCGCAGAGATAAAATAGGGCCATCATTTCCTCCCTCTGCGGTGTGGTTGTATACCACATCCAAAATAACTTCAATATTGGCGCGATGTAACTCACTCACCATTTGTTTAAATTCGTTTATATCGTCATTAACCAAATAGTCTTTATGAGGAGTAAAAAAATTAAGACTATTATAGCCCCAGTAATTTTGCAGTCCTTTAGCGGTTAAAAACTGTTCGCTTATAAAAGCATGCACAGGCAAAAGCTCAATAGCCGTTACCCCTAAACTTTTTAAATGCTCAATAAAACTGGGATGACTCAAACCTAAAAATGTCCCTTGTAGCGCTTTAGGGATATCAGGATGGCGACAGGTAGCACCTTTAACATGGCACTCATAAATAACGGTATTGGCCCAACTATGCTGTGGCTTATTATTTGAATAAGCAACCGGCGCAGTCACTTTTGATTTAGGCATATCTATCGCATTATTAACCACGCTTTTAGTGCCAATGGGCATTTGCCCGTAATGACGTTCGCTCCAAGTAAATTCGTTAAACAAGTCTTTTGCATACGGATCAATCAGTAATTTATGCTCATTAAATAACATGCCTTTTTCTGGGATGTATTCGCCATCAACCCTAAAGCCATACAATGCGCCTGTGCTTAATGGGGCTATATGAATGCTCCATACGCCGCCTTCATTAATATTCATGGCTATTTTTAATATTTCTGTATGACCACTTTTATCAAATAAGCACACAAAAGCTTGGCTTGCATTAGGGGCATACAAGGCAAAGTTGACGCCTTGGTTTTGTACACTCGAACCCAGTGGCAAAGGCGCACCCTGAGTAACCTCAAAGCAATTACTCATCATTCACCTTTTCTAAGTAAAGTGTGGTTAAGCCACCAATATTAACTGTAATACTGTGATCAAACCCATGACTTGGCTGAACGACTGAATGGATAAGCTGGTTTTTATCCTCTGTGACACGATAACCTGAGCCAAAAAAGCAAACTTCATCGGTATTTAATACCACTTTATATGTGCCCTTCGCTGGCACACCTAAGGTGTAGTGTTGATAAGCCGTTGGTGTAAAGTTAGCGACAATAACCATAAACTGGTCAGCATTTTTAGCATAACGAATAAAGCTAAACATACTCTGCTGGCTGTTATTATTATCTATCCATGAAAAGCCCGTTGCACAGCTATCGAGCTCATATAAAGATGGATGCGCTTGATACACTTGATTAAGACGTTTAACCGTATGCTGAATCCCTTGATGGCTTTGATGCTCAAGCAAGTGCCAGTCTAGTGAATGGTCATGATCCCACTCTTTACGCTGTGCTATTTCGGCGCCCATAAACAGTAATTTTTTGCCTGGATGTGCCCACATAAACGCATAATAAGCACGTAAGTTTGCAAACTGCTGCCAATCGTCACCGGGCATTTTGTTTAGTAGTGATCCCTTGCCATGCACCACTTCATCATGACTGAGCGGTAAAATATAATTTTCACTAAATGCATACACCATAGAAAATGTCATTTTATGATGGTGATATTTTCTAAATAACGGATCTTGCTGCATATAATCTAAGCTGTCATTCATCCAGCCCATATTCCATTTATAACCAAAACCTAAGCCATTGTGTTCAACACTTTGCGTGACCCCAGGCCAAGCCGTTGACTCCTCGGCAACCATCATAATGCCGGGGTTATTTTTATAACTGCGTAAGTTCACTTGTTTTAGGCACTCTATTGCCCCTAAGTTTTCTCGACCGCCATAACAATTAGCTACCCACTGTCCTTCTTTACGACTGTAATCAAGGTAAAGCATTGACGCCACCGCATCTACACGCAGTCCGTCTATGCCAAATTGGCTAAGCCAATACATCGCATTAGAAATTAAAAAGCTTTTTACTTCAGGGCGGTCATAATTATAAATATAAGTGTTCCAATCAGGATGAAACCCTTGGCGCATATCAGCGTGTTCGTATAAATGGGTGCCATCAAAGCAATGTAAGCCATGTGGGTCGCTTGGAAAGTGCCCAGGAACCCAATCAAGTAATATGCCTATGTTAGCTTTATGACATTGCTCAACTAAGTATTTAAAGCTGTTGTAATCACCAAAGCGGCTCGTAGGTGCAAACAGCCCTACTGGCTGATAACCCCAAGAGCCATCAAACGGGTATTCACTGATCGGCATAAGTTGTAAATGCGTGAACCCCATTTCAATCACGTAGCCTACAAGCTTATCTGCAAGCTCGGTGTAGCTTAAGTAACGGTTATGCTCAGCGCGTTGCCAAGAGCCTAAGTGCACTTCATAAATACTAATAGCGGCATCAATATGATTACGCTTTTGGCGATTTATAATCGCTTGTTCACTTAGCAAAATAGGCGCTGGTTTGTACTGTAATATACTGGCAGTGCCCGGTGCTTGCTGCATTTTAAATGCAAAAGGATCGGCTTTATCTAAAACTTCGCCACTGAGCGTAGTAATAGCAAATTTGTAGCACATGTCTGCACTTAAACCCGGGATAAATAATTCCCATACCCCACTTGCCGGATGAAATCGCATAAAATGGCGATTCGCTTGCCAAAAATTAAACTCACCAATAACCGATACACTGGCGGCATTAGGCGCCCACACACAAAAACGAACACCATCTACCCCTTGTTGTGTAGTAAATTGCGCACCTAGGTGAGTATAAGCATGCTCAAGGCTACCTTCGTTAAACAAGTACATAGCCTGTTCATCCAATGTACTGCTGAAGCTGTATTCATCATAAAATGTAACATCGCTATTTTCATAACTAACCTGGCATTGGTAAACACTGCTAGGCATGCTTGATAACTCAGCGATAAATAAATCACTGTGTTTATAGCGTAACGTGCTAATAACTTGACCATCAATTAACAGTTCGACGCGTAATGCCGCTGGCAAATAGACGCGTATTTCAGTGCCACTTTGGGTGTTGTGCGCGCCTAAAAAACTAAACGGGTCTTTAAATCGCCCTGCAGTTAATGCGTTTACCTGTGCGTCATAATCAACTAATTGCGTTGATACCCTATTTTTAGTACTGCCCATTTACGCATTCCTTATTGAATGTATTGCAGCCAAAAGAGCAGCATTATCTTTAAAAATATCGTCGCATGTATGTGTGAGTACCCGTCGCCAATTAGGATACTCTTTATCGGTGCCAGGAATATTGACTGGGTAGTGTTGCTTGTCTAAATCATCAAGCTGTAATGCAAATAAACGAGACGGCGATTTAGCTAAACATACAGCCAAAGCGCTATAAACATCAAAAGCATCCGTGTTAAGTGAAAAGGAAGTGTTTTGTGGATTTAAAAAGCGTAATAACCGGTGTTGCTCTTGCTCTCGCTGCTGAACTAACTGCTGATACTCATCAGTATCAATCAGCCCATACTGCTGTTTAATTTTTAAATCGCTATGCTGCCACCAGCCCACAAATGGCGGTACATCATGATTGGCTATCATTAGCAGGCATTGATCGCTAAGGTCATCGCTATTTACAAATTCATCATTTTGTTGTTTTTCAAAATAAAATAAGCTGTTTGAGAAAATGCCACTATCAACCAGTGCCTCTTTTACCTCAGGTGGTACAACCCCTAAATCTTCGCCTATTACTATGGCCTGATTAAGATGAGATTCAATTTTTAAAATTGCTAATAAATGCTCAAATGGGTAGTACACATAACAGCCATCTTGGGTATTATTGTTTATGAAACACCACCACAAACGCCTAATCGCCATTACATGGTCGATTCGTAACCCGCCTACTGCATCCATATTAGCGCGTATGAGTGAACGATAAAACTGATAGTTATTGTCAGCAAGGCGCTGCGGGTTTATTGCTGGTAGCCCCCAATTTTGGCCGTTAGGTGCCCAAGGATCTGGTGGTGCACCAAGGGTTGCATCTTGACTAAATAATCCCTGCTGATATTTAAATTCAGTGCCCTCATTAGCACAGCCCACCGCTAAATCATTAATTAAACCAATCGCCATCCCTTGGACAATACAATGCTGTTGGCATTGCGTAAGTTGGCTGTGTGCTTGCCATTGGAGGTAATATTCAAATGTGGGCTCTGTAGTTTCTAACATAGCCAGCACATCATTGTACTGTTTACAAAACGCACTAAATTCGTTTTGCCGTGCTTGACTGCCCTGTTGTTGAAAATGCTTAAAAAGCAGCTTAAAAGCAGCATATTTACACTCAGTAACCGTTTTATAATCAATAAAGGCTACATCTTGGTCGCTGTATTTACTTGAGGTATAAGCAGATAACAACTCAGTTAAATCCGGATTGTTAAAGCTGTCTGGCGATAAATTAATTGCGATATATAGCGGATTGAGTAAGGCACGATTGTTTGGGTTGTAGGGGCTGGCGCACTCAGGGTTATCTGCAAACAATAAGTGCAATGGGTTAAGTAAAATATAATCCATATTTTGCTTTGCACATAAGGTTGCCAACTCAAGTAAATCACTAAAATCGCCAATCCCGAGTCCGGCTTTATTTTTTAATGTATATAACTGAATTGATAAGCCAAAGCGTTTTTTATCCGCTATTTGGTAGGCTTGTTCAGGGGTAGACCAAATTTGTGTTTTAGCTGATTGCTCACCCATCGTTAATAACGCATCATAATAACCGGTTGGTAAATGCGTCAGTGGTAGCGCTATTTCTATATAACGACACCCATTTACAAAGTACTCACCTAATGCTGCATACTGAGCAATGTGTTCAAATTGCAGCTTTATATTTAATGCTGCCACAGTTAATGTAATTTTGTGATGCGTATCAGCTTCATTAACACGCACCTTTAGCACATTACTAGCCTGATCTATTATGCTAACAGCAGGTGCGAGTGTTAACCATGTAGCCGCATCCAATTGATAATTTAACTGGGTTATTTGCGACGTATCACGCGTGTCAACGCCACAGCAGTGCAAAGCAGATATACGGGTGTCTTCGCTAAATATAACGTGTTCACCCGTATACTTAGTGTATTCGTAACCAATACCATGCAAATAAAACAATTGCGATAGTGCGTCCATTCAGCGACCTTAATTAATGCGTTGTGTATTTACTATACTATTTTCTGTACCAAAATTATTAGCAATATACCCATCAGCCTGATGATCGTTATCCCACTGTTTACCATTTATTAAATAGCGAAAATGAAACTCTTTATCAACGGGAAGACGTTGCTTGCATTTAAATACGCCAAGCTTTTTGTTGTGCTTCATTGGCACCGGCTGCCAATCATTAAATTCTCCAAGTAAACTGACATCATCTGCATCTGGGTGAGAAAATTCAAAGGTTACTTCTGCTTCATTTTTTGTTTTAAAAAAGCGTTTATTCAACATAATAGGCTCCAACTAAACCATAAGGGTTATTCATCTTTGCCACAGGCCAAACAGCTTAAAAAGGCGATGTGGAATCCATTCATTCACATAAAAACAGCTTTAAAGTTAATCAAAACTTTATTTACGCATTATTACAGTGCGTTATTTATTTTACCGCACTGGTTTGGTGCAATTTTAACCATTAAAACTGATTTTTAAGTAAGCACTGCAACTGAGCAACTTTTAAACCAACTACACCATAACAGCTAATTAATTTGCTTTTGTCCTTATACACACACTTATTAATTTTTATTACTACATTAAAACTATAAAAACCTTTAGCTTAACAACATCATCAGCGATAATAACTATCTACTCAGCCAACCCGATGAACACTTAAATACAATGTTGAAAAAAAGCATCCTTATTACTTCTGTTATCGTCTTTAGCATCATTACGGCTGTTGTAGGCAGTTCAATTTATACACTATATAGTAAAAAGGTGGTCTCTGTAGACCCAAAACTAAAAGAAATTTCAGGCATTGAGTTTGATAAACATAAACGGCTTTGGGCTATTAACGACAGTGGCGACGAGCCTAAGCTTTATAGGCTCAATGACGATGGTTCAATTGCAAAAGAAGTACTCGTCACGAATGCAAAAAATATAGATTGGGAAGATATGACGCAAAATAAGTTTGGTCATTTCTTTTTAGGCGACTTTGGTAATAATAAAAATGATCGTAAATGGCTAACAATTTATAAAATAGAAAACCCTATAGATATAAAAACCAATACAACAGAAGCTGAAATTATAAAGTTTACCTACCCAGAATTAGATGGCAGCCCAATACAACCTGATCAACGTAATTATGACTTAGAAGCGTTTGTGGCTTTTGGTCGACATTTATACTTGTTTACTAAAAATCGCACAGAGCCATTCGATGGAATTACTAACGTTTACAAAGTAGGTGACCATGCAGCGAATTTTGATGCCCAGCTGATAGATTCATTTAAAACGTGCACCACCATGGAAAAGCTTTGCTGGATCACATCCGCAGCACTTAGCCCAGATAGAAAAAAGCTCGCGCTATTAGATTCAACCAGTATTTGGCTGTTTGAAAACTTTAAAGGCGATAAGTTTTTCTCTGGCGATGTATTTAAAATTGACTTAGGTATTGTAACCCAAAAAGAGGCAATCACCTTTTATGATGACAATACAATCGCCTTTACCGATGAGGAGTTTAAAGGCATTGGCGGCAATGTTTATTTTATAAAGCTCGACCAAGTAACCAAAGTGAAAGTGCAGCGAAGCCATCCTCAGCCGCAGTAGTTTAAAATAAATCTATTTCTGAGGAGTTAACTTGTACACTGATTAAGTTCTCGGCAAGTAAATCTTCATAGATACAAAATTTATCTCGGCCATTATTTTTTGCATAATAAAGCGCTTTATCTGCGCTTTCTAGCACTGCAATTGGAAAATCATAAGGACTAATACGCGCTAAACCAGCACTGATCGTCATATTTTCAACAAAAGGAAACGATGTATCTCTAATGAGCTGTATAAATTCAGCCATTTTATTACTGATTGAGTCAGCATCTGTGGGCTCAAAAACAATCACGAATTCTTCCCCACCAAAACGAAAAATTAAATCTGTTGAGCGAAAAAAGTGACGCATTTTTTGCGCTAATACGAGTAACACTTCATCTCCACAGATATGACCGTATTGATCATTTATATTTTTAAAATGATCAATATCTAAAATAGCCAGCCAAGATGTTGATGCCTGCTTTTGTTGCCTTTTATCTTTATCTCGGGATGAGCCGTGCATTTTTAATACTTGTTTTTCAATTAGCTGTTTTATTTTTTTCTCAAAGGTCTGTCTATTTAACAGACCCGTTAATTTGTCTCTTTCGTTTTCATGGAGTATCACTAAATAGTTTTCAAATATGCGGCAAAAAGCATTTAGCATCACTTGAGCCGAACTATCTAAACTTTTTGAAACCACAGAAATGGCAGCAACTGTTTTTTCTTGGCGGGTAATGGGGAGCCAACGGCGTTCAATTCCATCGGCAGACTGAACAGTAATAATACAGGCAGAACGTAAACACGATAGAAGTTCATCCTCAGGCTGTGCAACAATTTGTCGTTGTACCCACTCGAATTGCTTTTCACCCGTCACTTTTAAGCAAAGACTTTGCTCAATAGTCAGTTGGCCTTGAACTTCTATATCTTTATAAACTGAGACTTCTTTACAGCCTATAAATTCTTGGATGGTCGATATCAAACTATATTCAAGAGAATCTACATCTCTATTTTTTGTTATTTTGATGACTGAATTCAGTAAATTTTCTTGCATTGTACTCCCTAAAGCAAACTGGGCGTTTGAGCATTAATAAAATTTAGCATAGACCACGCAGTGGAATATGCTAAATAAAAATTAAAGCATCAATGCTCATCCAGTTTAGGAGCCGCATTTTTAATAAATTAAGAACTGTAAGCGCTATTTTAGCTATTGGTCATGCAATTAATAAACTTCTCAGAGAGCTGTGTTATTGCCACTTTATCAGTGTACATAGGCTCGTTATTTTTTATTATAAACTCAGCACATTGTGCTTGAGATTGTTTGAATTTTTGCTTACATGAGTTTACCGATTCGCCAATTACTTCTTGGTAGATGCTTTCATCACACAAGCTATCGGCAAATTGACTCGCCCCGGTAATAATTTCATTAATGCTGACAGGAGAGGATTCTAATTTGAAGAATATATCGCTGTAAGTTTCAACCGTTATGCTCTGTGCAGGGTCAAATAAAGTCGCTTTTGCACTTAAATATGAGCCACCTATTAATAATGCCACAGCAGCCATTGTTGTGTATTTCATGACATTTCCTTGTAAAGTCTTAGCCCAGTGGTGCCAAAAACGTCCTATTTCACTCACACCTTATTAGCCAATGCTAATAAGATTAATAACTGTATTGATGAGATTTTTTAAGTACTGGAGGATTGCAACAAATGCAGGGCAATAAGCCTATTGATTTGGTTAAAAACATTCCTTGTTCCTAATATCAAGTAGACTACAATCAAGTTAGCTTAAATGCAAATAATTAATGCTCACTGAATGTACTAAATAAATCGAATTAACGCTTAAATTTAGTCTCTAAAATAACCGATGAACGGGTACGCTCTACCCCATCTAAGTTACCAATATCATCAAGTAAGTGGCTTAACTGCTCAAGGTTCTGTGCTTCTACAATAGCAATTAAATCAAACTCTCCACTGATTGCATACAACTGAGAAATCGCATCAATTTGCTTTAATTCAATATTAGTTTTTGTTGTTAGCTTCTGTTTTACTTTTATTGAAACATGCGCAGAGACCAAGCTATTTAAAAAGTCATCTCCAAAGTCAACGCTATAACCCTTAATGATCCCACTTTGCTCTAATTTTAGCATTCGGCTTTGCACCGTTGAACGAGATAAACTCAAATGCCTTGCTAAGTCAGAAATGCTAGCGCGGGCGTTCGTTTTTAATACTGAGAGTAGTTTTTCATCTTGGGGAGTTATCATAATGCTAATTAAATTCGTTAATTTGACTATTATTCTAATCATTTTTCACAAAATAGCACTGCAAATTTCATTCATAACCTTTGATAATGACATTTTTAATAAGTAAAACACATTGTATTGCTGAATCATCCTGACCTTATCGTTATTTTTTCAGCAACGTATTTTTTTATGTGAATAATTTAGGTGTAAAAATGCAAGTAACCAGAGATTTATTTAACGACGTAATGGTCCCTAATTACAACCCTTCGGCTGTTGTTCCTGTTCGCGGTGAAGGCTCACGTGTGTGGGATCAGAACAATAACGAATTTATCGATTTTGCCGGTGGTATTGCAGTTAATTGTTTAGGGCATTGCCATCCTGCATTAGTCGGTGCACTTAAAGAGCAAGGCGAAAAAATTTGGCACTTATCAAATGTAATGACCAATGAGCCAGCTCTTCGTCTAGCTAAAAAAATGGTTGATGCCACGTTTGCTGAAAAAGTTTACTTTGCAAACTCAGGGGCTGAAGCAAACGAAGCAGCATTAAAATTAGCACGTCGCTTTGCACTAGATAAATTTGGTGCTGAAAAAACTAAAATTATTGCTTTCAATAAAGGTTTTCATGGTCGTACATTTTTCACTGTAACAGTGGGTGGCCAAGCTGCTTATTCTGACGGTTTTGGTCCAAAACCTGCTGATATTGTTCATTGTGACTACAATGATATTGCCGCTTTTGAAGCCTTAATTGGTGATGATACCTGTGCGGTAATGATGGAGCCATTACAAGGTGAAGGCGGCATTGTGCCACCAACTAATGAATTTGCACAAAAAGTACGTGAACTGTGCACTAAACACAACGCACTACTTATTTTTGATGAAGTGCAAACCGGCGTTGGCCGTACAGGTCACTTATACGCATACGAAGGGTTAGATGTTGTTCCTGATATCTTAACGACGGCTAAAGCCTTAGGTGGCGGTTTTCCAATTGGCGCTATGATCACCACCACTGAAATTGCAGCACACCTAAAAGTAGGCACGCATGGTTCTACATATGGTGGTAACCCGTTGGCTTGTGCTGTTGCAGAAGCGGCATTTGATACCGTTAATACGCCTGCTGTATTAGATGGCGTAAAAGAGCGTGAACAAATGTTCCGTGATGGCTTAAATGCAATTAATGAAAAATACCATGTATTTAGCGAAGTCCGTGGTAAAGGCTTACTAATCGGTGCAGTATTAAATGAGAAATTTGAAGGCCGTGCTCGTGACTTTTTAGTAGCAAGTGCAAATAACGGCTTAATGAACTTAGTAGCCGGTATGAACGTTATTCGTTTTACACCTTCATTAGTGATCCCATTTGAGGACATTAAAGAAGGCTTAGCTCGCTTTGAAAAAGCAGTTAGCGATGTAGTAAACGGTTAATAACTAAGTAAAACATAACTAAGTCCTGAGGCAAACACACGTTTACCTCAGGATTTTATATGTTGTTGGAGCAAGTAGTTAATGCAAGTATTACGTCCTATTACTGTCAATGATTTTGCAGCACTTAAAGAGATTGCTATTGAGTCTGGCCATGGCTTTACCTCTTTACCTGTCGATGATGGGCAACTACAAGAAAAAATTGATCGTGCGCAAAATAGTTTTACTAAAAACGTAGATAAGCCCATCGACGAAAGCTATCTATTTGTTTTAGAAGACAGTGAAACCGGCAAGGTAATTGGTACTACCGCCATAGAAGCGGCCGTCGGGTTATCTGTACCTTTGTATCATTATCATCTAGGTAAAACCGTTCACCATTCACCCACTTTAAACGTTTACAATACCGTAGATATTTTGAGTATGTGTAATGACTACACTGGCTGCTCAGAAATATGTACTTTATTTTTACGTGAAGACAGTAGAAAAGGCTTAACGGGACGTTTTTTATCACGTTCACGTTTTTTATTTATGGCGCAACACAGTGAGCGCTTTGCCGACACAGTAATTGCTGAGATGCGTGGTGTTAGCGATGAAGACGGTCACTCGCCATTTTGGCAATGGTTGCAGGAACACTTTTTTAGCATTGAATTCCCACAAGCCGACCATTTAGTGGGGTTAGGCGATAAAGTGTTTATTAGCGAACTCATGCCTAAATACCCTATCTATGTGAATTTGCTGAGCAAAAAAGCACAAGCGGTGATTGGCCATGTGCATGATAAAACCAAACCAGCACTTAAACTGCTTGAAAAAGAAGGTTTTGAACACCGCGGATATGTTGATTTATTTGACGCAGGCCCCACAGTAGAAGCAAAGCTCGGTAATATTCGCAGTATTCGTGATTCACAAGTGTGCCCTATTACTATTGGCGAGCTTGAACATATCAATGAGCAAAGCTCAGACACCCTTGCTATTTGTAATCAAGGGGTTAGCGATTTCAGAGCCACATTTACTAAACATGCTCATTACAATCAGGCAAAGCACACCTTAATCATCAGCCAAGAAGTAGCTGATGCACTTCATTTAAAACAAGGAGATGCAGCGCGATTTTTCCGCCTGTAACATTATTTATGAACACACAACTAATTAATAATCAATGGCTTGTAGGCAAAGGCCCAGCGTTTGATTCTATTAACCCAAGTAATGGTGAAATTGTATGGCAAGGTAATGGCGCCAACGCAGAGCAAGTTGACAGTGCCATTAAAGCGGCAAGAACCGCGCAAGTTCAATGGGCTGATATGCCAATTGAGCAACGTATTACCATTTTAGAAAACTTCGTAGCCCAACTAAAAGAACACAGCGAAGAGTTTGCCACTATTATTGCTCGTGAAACAGGTAAACCGCTATGGGAAACACGCACAGAAGTGGGCGCGATGACAGGCAAAGTGGCCATTGCGATCCGTGCTTACAATGAACGTACTGGTACAACCGAAAACCCAATGCCTGGTGCAAAAGCCTTTATTCGCCACAAACCTCACGGTGTGGTCGCTATTTTTGGTCCGTATAATTTCCCTGGGCATTTACCAAACGGCCATATTGTACCAGCCATACTAGCCGGTAATACCGTGATATTTAAACCATCAGAATTAACTCCTCATGTAGCGCAGTTTACCTTAGAACTATGGTTAAAAGCAGGCTTACCTGCTGGGGTTATAAACCTTGTTCAAGGTGAGTTAGAAACAGGTAAAGCGCTGGCCTCACATCAAGATATAGATGGCCTATTTTTTACTGGTAGCTCAAACACAGGTCATTTATTGCATAAACAATTTGCCGGCCACCCAGGTAAAATTTTAGCGCTTGAAATGGGCGGTAATAACCCGCTAGTGGTTAAAGATGTTGCTGATGTTAGCGCCGCCGTGCACGATATTATTCAATCTGGTTTTATCACCTCTGGTCAACGCTGTACTTGTGCACGCCGTTTATTTATTGAAAAGTCGCCCAATGGCGATGCTATTTTAGAAAGGCTGATCAGCGCCACCAAAAATATCTTAGTAGACGATAGCTTTGCGGACGAGCAACCTTTTATGGGTGCCATGATCAGTGAAAAAGCCGCATTAGGCATGGTTGCAGCGCAAGCTGAGCTAGTTAAACAAGGTGCTGAGATTCTTGTTGAGCTTAAACAGTTAAAATCAGGCACTGGGTTTGTAAGCCCAGGCATTATTGATGTCACTAATATAAGCGAAATTGCCGATGAAGAACACTTTGGCCCGCTTATAAAAGTATATCGTTTCACTGATTTCAATAGCGCTATAACAGAAGCAAACAACACCAGCTTTGGTTTATCTGCTGGTTTACTTGCTGATAGCGAAGATGATTACAGTCACTTTTTAAAACGTATTCGTGCCGGCATTGTTAACTGGAACCGCCCTATTACAGGCGCATCAAGCGCAGCGCCATTTGGTGGTATAGGTGCCAGTGGCAACCACAGAGCCAGTGCATACTACGCTGCAGATTATTGCGCATACCCAGTGGCCTCTGTAGAGTCAGAAAAAGTTAACTTACCGCAAACCCTCGCGCCGGGCTTAATAATTGAATAACAATTTAAATAGATTTAAGGATTTACCATGCATACTGATGTAAACACATTATTTGATAACCTGTGGCAAAACTACCTAAGCGTAACGCCATCGGCTGACAAAATTCATGACCTATTAGGCTCAACGCAAAAAGACGACATAATCAACGATCATATTGCGCTGCGTACTTTTAATATTGAAAAAGTAGGCCTTGAAAAACTAGCTGCACACTTTTTAGCCATTGGCTACAAAGAATGTGGTGAGTACCATTTTGAAGCAAAAAAACTCTACGCTAAGCACTACGAGCACAGCGATCCAACGCAACCTAAAGTGTTTATTTCTGAGTTATTAGTTGAAAAATGTTCACCTGAGCTTCAAGCAATTGTTACTGATATGGTTGCACAAATTGACGAAAGTGCGGTGACTGCCGATAACTTTTTATATTCAGGTACACATTGGCAAGTAAGCACTGATACTTACAAAAAGCTATTAGCAGAGAGCGAATATGCGGCGTGGATGTCTGCGTGGGGTTACCGTGCAAATCACTTTACTGTGAACATTAATACCTTAGCTAAGTTTGATAACATCCATGATGTAAACCAAGCTCTTAAAGATGCAGGTTTTTCACTTAATACTTCAGGAGGCGAAGTAAAAGGCTCACCAGAGGTGCTATTAGAGCAATCATCAACATTAGCTGATGAGTACGCCGTAACCTTTAGCGATGGCGATATGCGCATTCCTAGCTGTTTTTACGAGTTTGCTATTCGTTATCCAAAACCTGATGGTGAAATTTACACCGGTTTTGTCGCTGCCTCTGCAGACAAAATATTTGAAAGCACCAACGCACGATAACCAAAGTGTGTTGAATTTAAAAAGCCCACTTTTGGGCTTTTTTTATGCCTAATGAATGGTTTAAAACAATTTTATGTATCGATAAAACAATAAAAAATGAGAACAATTAATTGCCCCCTTATGGGCATGCAGGCTTATGTGTGTAAACTTAAACGCAGTTGCTTATTCCCACTGCGTTTTTTGCTAAAAAAGGAGCAGCTTTCCTCTTTAATATTATAAAAACAACGGTTTATAGTCATTTTCTAATTGTTCAAAAGACAAATCGCCAATAAATCGACCAAAGCTGAGCCACGTAGCAAGGCCTCTTAAATCTTTAAAATGAGGCGGCACAAATTGCGGATTTTCAATGACACCTAAGTCATGCAATTGCGATATTAATCTAAAGTCATCAATTGATATTTTACCCACCAGCAATAATGGCAACTGATCAATTCGACCAAGCTGTATCGCCACCCTAATTAAGTTGTAAACTAAAACAAAGCCTTTTATGTAAGCAATATCTTTGGTAAAGGGTAAGCCGGTTGCGGTACTGCCTCTAAAAACGCGCTGTGCAAGAGTATAGCTGTCGTCTTTTGATAAACCTTGAGCAACGTAATCTCGGTAAATATCGATAAACTCAGCACCATCAATCACTTTCGTCACCGCTTGAATACGGTTTACTAATTTTGATAAACGACGTGGTGTTGATTTAAGAGTAATAATTTCCGTCAGTACTGCAAGCCCCTCTTGGGTAACCGTAGAGCTTGGTGTGCCTTTACTCAAGCAAGTTAAATAAGGTTGCGCTAAGCCATTTTGAGTGGTGCCTACATGGATCCAGCCCTCGTGCACTTCTAAAATATCTAATTCGCGCTGAGAAAACTTAACATCTTGATTGAGCTTAATATTATTAGCACCTGCTGCCGCATCGCTGACAATACCATCACTTAGCATCACTTCTACGTTTATTCCCGGCATGCTGGCATTGACCTGTTCAGATAAAATCCGCACCGCGTCGCTGGCATCAATATTTTTAGGATCTTCAGGCAAAATATCCGCTGCAAGTAAATTTTTTAAAGGCTGTTCGAGCATATTAGCCAGTTCTGATAGCGATGGCTCACCAGCATGAAACAAATCTTTAGGATGACCAAATAGCTCCACTGATAAGTCATGAAACTCTGGCGTACCGCGGTATTCAAGCATGCTCAGAACCGTTTTATACTCGGTACACATTTTACCCATATATTGTGCAATTGGGTTTAATTGCCCCAACTGGTTAATGATATTGCGGTGCAGTGTTGAAAATGCTTGGCGCAACTCGCTAGGAACAAATCCTAAATCGCGCTGTTGATAATAAGCACGATCAATAAGTGGATTTTTTTGACATTTTTGTCTAAAAAATTCCTCTTTAATTTGTTTATCCCAATTTATTGCATCGAGTATTCTAATGGGTGTTTGCAATGCAATGAGTTGGTCGGATAATTCACGAGTTTTTAAAAGTAACGCCTTGTCTATCATGGTAAAAGCTCAACAAAAAGTGAACTTTGAGCATAATTTATAAATGAAAAATAACAAAGCAATATCATACTTTTTAGACTATTGTTTTTATGATGATCGACCCTCACTTCTATAGCGTATGAGTGATTAAATAAAAGGGACAAACAATGAAAAATGAAATCGACAATAAACAGATTCTAGCGGTTTACGAACGCATTCAACAACGCGGAGAAGTCACAGAAGAAGGTAAATTTTATCAAGGGATCACTGCATATTCTGATATAGATGGCTATACCGTCTATTTACAAGGCAGTGGTGTTTTACTTCGCTTTGGGTTTCATAATACTTATCACCTTGATTATGAACATGACAAACACAAAGACGACTTTTTGAAAAAACTTTACAACATAGCTAATGAAGAGTGATGCGATCAACAAATAGAAGAAACAGACCAACCAGTTCGCGCAATTTGCAGTTTATTAACCAAGTTATTGCGCAATTAAAAGCAGAACCTGAAAAACTGCAACTCATCAAAAACAACCTTGCTTATTACCGGGCACAAACGCATTTAAAGCGCGGTTTTTTACTTGCAATAGAACGCTTTGATTGGGTATTTGAAGCGACCGATAACATTGATGAAATTTGCGACCAAATTATGGCTGATGATTATATTGGCAACCGTTTGAGACGTTATCCTTTGCTCTTTAAAGGCGTTGTTGAAACCTAAACAGCGTCTTTATTTATCTCTTCACTTAGTTAACATTTCTGTAAATTAATCTCATATTTCACTTCCTAAATCTTTTTTCTTGGATCTTCCCACAAACTCGCCTTACCGCTTTTTAAAGTAACCTGCTCACAAAAAATACAATTAGTACTCTAATAGTTATCACACTAATAAATAAATCACTAAAAGTTTCAACAATTATGTAAACAAAAAAATACACCGAAAAAAGCAATCAAAAAAACACACGTAACAAATTGTTATTAAATGATATTTAATAAAAATCCAGCTTGTTAATATAACTTCATTTTAGACTTATTTTATTAATTATTTATCCACATTTCAGACACTCACCATTTGCACGAACCTTGAATTGTTAGAGCTATTACCTTAAGCTTATCTTTATTGAACGATCAATTAATAAAAATTATGCCTAAAGTTGGAATGGAACCTGTAAGGCGTCAGCAGCTAATTGACGCAACAATAGAGTCAGTTGCTCAAAAAGGGTTACAAGCAACCACAATTAATAGTATTAGCAAAAATGCAGGAATGTCATCGGGTATCATTAGTCATTACTTTGGTGGGAAACAGGGGCTAATTGAAGCAACTGTGCGTTACTTACTCTCGAACTTGAAAAACGACTTAATTAGTAAGGTTGATGAAAATACCACAGCAACTCAAAGGTTAATGTTTATTGTTGAATCAAACTTTGCGCTAGTACAACAACGAAAAGACACCACTCGGACGTGGTTAAGTTTTTGGGCGCAATCAATGCACGATAAGGAACTTCATCGTTTACAAAATGTAAACAGCAAACGCTTGCAAAGCAATTTAACCGTTTCATTTAAGCAATTAATGCCTTTATCGCAAGCAACCCTCGCGGCTGAATTAACCGCAGCAATGATCGATGGTTTATGGCTACGTGCCGTATTAAGCCAATCAGACGAAAATCAGTTTAAACACAGTGAATCACTAGCTAAAAACTACGTGCATTCACTTATCAAGCAATATGGAGCCTAACGTGACTACACCTATCTATCAAAACTTTATCAACGGCCAATTCCTTGCAAATAAAAGCGGCGAAACATTTGATGTAGTAAATCCTGCAACCGGCCAGGTAATTTATGCCGTTGAAATCGCTGACCAGCATGTTCAAAGCGCAGCGATAGAAAGTGCAAAACAAGGCTTTAAAGTTTGGTCAGCGATGACCCCTATTGAGCGCAGCCGTATTTTACTAAACGCCGTTGCTATTTTACGCGAGCGCAATGATGAGCTTGCCCTGGTTGAAGTGCTTGATACCGGTAAACCAATGCAAGAAGCTAACTGCGTAGATGTTGAAACAGGCGCAGATGTAATTGAATATTTTGCAGGCCTTGCCCCTGCACAAGTTGGTCAACAACAAATGGTTGGCGATGACTTTTACTACACACGCAAAGAGCCTTTAGGTATTTGCGCCGGTATTGGTGCATGGAACTACCCATTGCAAATTGCGTGTTGGAAGTCAGGCCCTGCCCTTGCAGCGGGTAATGCATTTATTTTTAAGCCGTCTGAAGAAACGCCGCTTGGTGCAATTAAATTAGCCGAGGTGTTTATTGAAGCAGGCGTCCCTGCTGGCGTATTTAATGTAGTTCAAGGCGCGGGTGAAGTAGGCCAATGGCTTACTGCACATCAAGATATTGAAAAAGTATCGTTTACTGGTGAAGTAGGTACCGGTAAGAAAGTCGTCGCCAGTGCAGCAGGTACATTAAAAGATGTGACTATGGAACTAGGTGGTAAATCGCCGCTACTTGTCTTTGACGATGCCAATATAGAGCAAGCAGTAAGCGCGGCAATGTTAGGGAACTTTTATACCCAAGGTGAAATTTGTACTAATTGTACTCGTATCTATGTTCACAAAAATGTGTACCAGCAGTTTATTGATGAGCTTAAAACTCGCACCGAAAACAATATTATTGCCGGTGATCCACAAGATTTAAACACTAACTTTGGCGCGCTTATTTCTAAAAAGCATCAAGATTTAGTAATGAGCTACATCAACAAAGGCCTTGAAGAAGGGGCAACGCTATTAACCGGTGGCTCAACGCTTTCACCAGCATCTGCGCCAAATGGTTATTTTGTAGCGCCAACCGTATTTGTTGATTGCAACGATGAGATGACGATTGTTAAAGAAGAAATTTTTGGCCCAGTAATGAGCGTTTTAGTATTTGATGACGAAGATGATGTAATTGCACGTGCTAACGGCACTCACTTAGGTTTAGCTGCTGGCGTTTTCACCAGCGATATTAAACGTGCTCATCGCGTTATTCATCAGCTACAAGCCGGTATTTGTTGGATTAATGCTTACGGTAACTCGCCGGCAGAAATGCCTGTAGGTGGCTATAAGCAATCAGGTATCGGCCGCGAAAACGGTATACAAACGCTTGATCATTACACGCAAACTAAGTCTGTTTATGTTGGTATGGCCGACATAGAAAGCCCATTTTAAGGAATCATTATGAACCACTCTTTTGATTATATTATTGTAGGCGCGGGCTCAGCAGGTTGTGTGTTAGCAAATCGCTTGTCTGAAGATTCAAGTAACAAGGTATTGTTACTTGAAACCGGCGGCAGCGATAAAAGCATTTTTATTAAAATGCCCACTGCTCTGTCGATTCCAATGAATACCGATAAGTATGCGTGGCAATTTCATACGCAGCCAGAAAAGTACTTAGATAACCGTGAAATGCACTGCCCACGCGGTAAAGTGCTTGGCGGCTCATCATCTATTAATGGCATGGTGTATGTACGTGGTCATGCGAAAGATTTTGATGAATGGCAGCAACATGGCGCTAATGGCTGGGATTATCAAGCCTGTTTACCGTATTTTAAAAAAGCAGAAAGCTTTTATCTAGGTGAAAACAGCCATCGTGGTGGAAAAGGCCCCCTTGGCGTTAATAACGGTAATAACATGGAAAACCCTTTGTATAGCGCCTTTATTGATGCTGGTGCTCAAGCGGGTTATGCCACTACAGCTGATTATAATAGTGCTCAACAAGAAGGCTTTGGCCCTATGCACATGACCGTTAAAAACGGTGTGCGCAGCTCAGCCTCTCGTGAGTACTTAGATCCTATTAAGCATCGTAGCAACTTAACAATCGTTACCGGTGCTCTCGCCCAGCGCGTTATTTTAGATGGTAAAAAAGCAACCGGCGTTGAATACAAACTCAATAACGCAGTAAAAACAGCGCAAGCAAATAAAGAAGTTATCTTGAGTGCTGGCTCTATTGGTTCACCACACCTACTTCAGCTTTCAGGTATTGGTGATACTCAAGCACTTGAGAAAGCAGGCGTTGAAGTAAAACATCACTTACCAGGTGTAGGCCAAAACTTGCAAGATCATTTAGAGTTTTACTTTCAATATAAGTGTAAACAACCGATTACTTTAAACGGTAAATTAGGCTTGTTTTCAAAAGGCTTGATTGGTGCAAAATGGCTGCTTACCCGTAAAGGTTTAGGCTCAACTAATCATTTTGAATCATGTGCCTTTATTCGCTCAAAACCGGGTGTTGAATGGCCAGATATTCAGTATCACTTTTTACCGGCAGCGATGCGTTATGATGGACGCAGTGCTTTTGCAGGGCATGGTTTTCAAGTGCATGTAGGTCATAACAAACCTAAAAGTCGTGGCAGTGTCACTATTGCCTCAGCTGATCCGACGCAGCCGCCAAAGATTGTGTTTAATTATCTTGAGCATCAAGACGACATTGAAGGCTTTAGGGCGTTCGTACGTTTAACGCGTGAAATTATTGAACAACCTGCCTTTGACGACTTCCGTGGTGAAGAAATTCAACCAGGGCAACAAGTTCAAACGGATGAGCAAATTGATGCCTTTGTGCGCCAAGCAGTAGAAAGTGCTTACCACCCTTCTTGCTCTTGTAAAATGGGTGAAGACGACATGGCTGTAGTTAACTCAAATACCCAAGTGCATGGCATGCAAAGCTTGCGTGTAGTTGACTCGTCGATTTTTCCAACCATACCTAATGGTAATTTAAATGCCCCTACCATTATGGTGGCCGAAAAAGCCGCTGACATTATTTTAGGTAATAATCCCTTAACTCATACAGGAGTTGATGTTGTGAATGCCACTGATTGGCAAACTTCACAACGAAATAAAACCCTTTAATTTAGCCTGCCATAAAGGCCACTCTTTTAAGCAAAATGCTTTAAGGAGTGCCTTTATGCGCCTTGCAGTGGCTCACAAGCATAAATAGGTTATGCCTGTGTTAATGCAAGCACAATAAAAAACGGAGTATATATGTGTTACTTTTATTCATTCTGGGAGGGCGATAATGACTATTTGGCTTAATGCAGGCATTATTTTCACCTTACTTGCCATTGTTACTATTTTAATAAAATGGGGCAATGTACGCGTAGTAGGCGTCACACCAGTGAGAACATTCACTTTTATAGCAATCCTGTTTACCTCAGGCCTAGACGTTGGCCTTATTATGTTTCCTTTAACCGAATTTGCCGGTTATGCAGACATAAAAGCAAGCCCAGAATATGCATTTGCCAATCCTCTCTCAATTGAGTTTGGTTATTGGGGATTTTTAATTTGGGGATTTTATTTTCTTACGTGCTTTTATTTCTGTGTAATAGAACCCAAAGTGAAGTTTTTTGAAATTCCATGGGTTAAGTTTTTAAACAACGTGGTCATTATTGGTACTTGTGCGTTTACCGCTTACTTATTACTGAGTAACTTGCCGTGGTATTTACCTGAACTCGGTGATGGCTCAAATGTTATTCCTGCGTTTTACTTAATCGTGCTTGCCGCTATTTGCTTTGCGGTGTATTCAAGTACCGATATTAAATATGTACGCTTTTTAAGTATTGCAACTACTTGGTTGTTTATAGCCCTAATTGGCTTTATGTGGGCTGATGCCTTCTTATTTGGCGACAGTGAACTCTCTGCATTTACTAAAAACATCGGATTAATTGGTAATTACTTTGCCAACATCAATGAGTTTGTATTACCACTGAATGATTACCATGAGTTTTACTTATTTTGGTGGTTTGCGTGGAGCATCATGATTGGTCAATTTACATCGCGTTTTGTGGGCGGTTTAAAAACCTATCAAGTCCTTGGTGCTATGCTGATTTTCCCATCGATTCCAATCGCTATCTGGTTTAGTGTGTTATATCACTACCATGAAGCTGGTATTCCAACCGAGGGAATCAAAAACTTTGCTATGGTGTTTGTAGGTATCGTATTTGTTATTAACTCGCTCGATTCACTGATCCGTCTATACACAGATAATTTAAACCTAACCGTAAAACGCTTTGGTAAATTTAAATATATTGCCATGAACGTTGTCGCTTTGTCGCTACTAACATTGCTATTTAAGCTTGAGTTTTTGCAAATTCAATGGGTTGGTGCTTTAGTTATAGGGTTATTCTTTATTTGCCTTGGTTTTATTGCCTACAGCAAACTTAAAACGGTCAGCAATATCGAAGGATCGCCTAAAGCGAATAAAATTGATTACACAAAAATAGAAACTATCAGCTAGGAAAACACATGAACAATAAATTAAAACAACTTTTTATCGCTTTACCGTTCACCGTTTTATCAACAACGGCAGCGGCGAACTGGTCAACAACGATTACGGCTGCATCTGATTACACCTTTAATGGTGTATCACAAACAGATAACGATCCAGCGCTACAAGCAAGCCTTGACTACGCGTATGATAACGGTGTTTATGCCGGTGTATGGGCATCAAATGTAGATTTTGGTGATGACACCGACTTTGAACTAGATGCTTATGTAGGCCGATACATTCAGTTAAACGAACAAGTAAGCCTGGATTACGGTATTGCTTATTACACTTACCAAGGTAATAACAGCGATGGTAACTACGCAGAAGCGTATACTAAATTTGGTTACACCAGTGACTACGGCCAAACAGAGCTTAACTTTTGGTACAGCTGGGATTACTTTGGCTACGATACTGGCCATGTGATTTCGATGATTGCGCACACTTACGAGCTTGCGCCAAATCATGCGATTCGTGCCAGCTTTGATATTTCAAACTCACTCGATGGCAATAAGTTCCAATGGGATGAAGCTAAGGGCGATAAATCGTATCATCATTACCGCTTAGCGTACCAAACAAGCTATGAAGGGTTTGGCATTGAAGTGGCTGCTGAGAATACCAGCCTAGATTACGATTACGCCGATGAGCGAATTGTACTCGCTATTTCACGTACTTTTGATTTGTAATAACTAGGTTTACCATTTAGTAAAACAAAAAACACGCTACTGGTTAGCGTGTTTTTTTATTGCCTAGCAAAATCTTACTTTTATATTATTTATAGCGTTATAACTGCCACGCATAACTGACTTTAGTAAAGAAAGTACGTTGGTCTCGCTCAATGCTTTTTAACGAGTCATCCTGATAACCTTTATCTGAATACCCTAAATAAAATAGCGTTTGTGCGTTAATTTTGTATGAGTACACCAGCTGACTACCGTAATCTTTGTTGATTTCGCTAACCTGATAAAAGTAAGCATCCTCATTTCTGTCTATATCTTCAAACTGTAAAATCAGCTTAAGCATAGCGCGCATACTAAACTTATAATAAAGCCTAAAATCAATAAGGTTTGCGGTAAAAACACGTCGCCCTTGGTAATCATCTAAATGGCTATAATTATGCCTAACATCGACCTGCCAATGGTTATTAATATCCCAAACAGCCTGCGATTGTGTGGTTAACACATCGCCTAGCTGCTCATTAGTGTAATCTATACGGCTTGCATATTCGGCATATAACGATAATCTCAGATCTTTTGACGGTCTAAAAGCCGTATAAAAATAACCAATATTTTGGTTATAAAACTTGCCGTTATAATTTTCATAGCGATTTAACAAACCCAGCTCAAATACAGACTGCTTTTGACCTTGAAAGGTCATGTAACCTTCGTATTCTTCTTCAAGTAACTCGCCATTTTGCGCCCAGGTTTTATCCCAATCGGCGGTGTATGACCAGGTTGTTAGCATGTCATGTTCATCACCATACCAAGTTTGTCCGCCACCAAAGCCTACTTTTTCATAGTCTACCTTTTCTTGATAACCTAAATCGGTCCGGTAATCCTCACCAATATTGTCATAGGTCGCGTAGAGCTTATAATCACGCTTATCGCGTGTCAGCTTTAATGCATACGCCATATCCGACTGAGAGTCTGCTAAATTGTAGTTATCAACTAAAAACGGCGAGTTATTGGTATCAGCATTCGCGATTTGATAATTAAGCGTATCTGACTGGTTAAACCAATAGCTGCCATCAACCGATAGCACCGTATTATGGTAGTCGCTACTTTCGCGATGTGTAGAAGTGACACCAATAGTACCTTGTTGGCCAATATCATATTGATAACGTGCCACCGCCGCTTTGGTTTTATCATTTAAGTTGGCAAAGCCCGAGCCTTGGTTACTTGGCAACAAAATATTACTGTTATCGTCATCTGCAAACATTAGCGCATAACTGTGGCTGTCGGTTTTACCAGTGAGCTTGGCGCCAATATTTGGCTCAGCTATGGTACGGGTGTAAAGGAGTTCAAATAAGTTACTTTTAAAGTAAGATGCGCCATCTAAGAAAAACGGGCGTTTTTCTGCGTAATAAATAGAATATGTGGTGTTTACATCCAGTTCTAACGAATCGGTTTCTACCTGAGAAAAGTCTGGGTTTATTGTGGCATTAATTACCGCATCTTTGGTAACCCCCCAACGAAGATCAAGCCCTACCTCAGTGTCTACATCGCCATTATCCCACGCACCAGGTACTTGTGTTTTTTGATCGTTTCTCAGTGCGGTTAATGTTGGCGTTAATTGCAGGTTTTTACTCGGTGCTAAATTATTAAATCCGCTTATTTTATCAAACTGACATAAACTACATTTAATATCACGGTCAAAGCCTGTGCTTGATAATTGATACAACACATCACGCTGATAGTTTCGCATTACAGCAAAACCCCAGGTAGATTGATCTTTATTTTGCGCAAATCGCAGCGCTTTAAACGGAATACGCATTTCAACCACGTAACCTTGCTCGTTTATGGTACCGGCACTGTCCCAAATGGCATCCCACGATAAGTCTGACACCCATTCATCGGTATCCGTCATGCGAAGGTCACCTTGAGCGCCCAGTGGGTTTACATAAAACTCATAGCCTGTACGTTCATCGTTAAAGGTATCAATCACCAAACCGACAGTATCATCTTGCCAGAGGGTATCTCTGTCACGAAGCGCCGCGCGAATTTTACTCGGATCGGGGTCGTAAGCTACAAACGCCACATATAAATTATGGCCATCGTCATAAAGGTATGCATCTGTTTTTACTGGCGGTGTGCCTTTTTCATTCGGCTCATCTTGATAATTTACCGCAACATGTGTTGCTTGTTGCCAATGTGGCTCGTTAAGCACGCCATCTACATCAATATTTTTATTAATGTGCGCGAGTTGATAATTAAGCTTATCGGCAAGTGCATTAGGGCTGAGAGTTAAACCGAGGCTGAAGCTGATAAAAAACAGCAATGTTGTTATTTTTATAGGTATAAAGTACTGCATAAACATCCATTTAGGTTTATTTACTTGTTAAAAGTAAACTTTGCTCAGGAGTGTAAATTATACAGGTACATTTGTTAATAGTTGCGCGCTATTATTTGCAATAAAATTAACAAAAAAACTAATAATAAGTTTTAGCAAGTGGTTATGTGTCGAGAAGTTTTAATTTATTAGCTACACCATTCCAGCTATCGGCATCTTCAGGTGCAGGTTTGACTTGCGTTATACGTGGCCATATTTCTGCTAGCTCCGCATTTAATTGGGTAAACTCTTTTTGCGATTCAGGTAATTCATCTTCTTGAAAAATAGCATCAGCGGCACACTCAGGTACGCATAAACCACAGTCAATACAGTCAATAGGGCTAATAGCCAAAAAATTAGGCCCTTCAAAAAATGCATCTGCAGGGCATACTGATACGCAATCAGTGTACTTACATTTTATACAGTTTTCGGTGACTACAAACGCCATAATGGTTTAATACCTAATGTTTCACAATAACAGTTGCGGATCATACCCAACCCTTACCAAAACACAATAAATAAGTGCCAAAAGTGGGCAATTTAACGTAACATATGGCGCTTATAAATCAGCGCTTTGTGCACACCCCTTATTGTGAGCGGAATTTAATCTCCGCTATGACACCTAAAGAGATATTAATGATACGTTTAACCGAAATAAAGCTGCCGCTTGACCATGACGAAAATGCCATTGGTCAAGCCATCATCAATAAATTAAATATAAGCCCAGAGCAGCTACACAGCTACAATGTGTTTAAACGCGGTTACGATGCACGTAAAAAAAGCGCCATTTTACTGATTTACACGCTTGATGTTGAAGTGGATAACGAAGCACAACTGTTAACCTCGTTTGAAAAAGACCAACACGTTAAAGTCTCCCCTGACACCAACTACAAATTTGTAGCGCAAGCCAATAGCAGTATTAAAGAACGCCCTGTGGTAATTGGCTTTGGCCCTTGTGGCTTATTTGCCGGTTTAGTGTTGGCACAAATGGGCTTTAACCCAATTATTTTAGAGCGCGGTAAAGAAGTGCGTGAGCGCACCAAAGACACCTTTGGCTTTTGGCGTAAAAAGGCCCTTAATACAGAATCAAACGTACAGTTTGGTGAAGGTGGCGCAGGCACGTTCTCAGACGGTAAGCTCTACAGCCAAGTAAAAGATCCTAAACATTATGGCCGTAAAGTGATCACTGAATTTGTAGAGGCTGGTGCTCCTGAAGAAATTTTATACGTTAGTAAGCCGCACATTGGTACTTTTAAACTAGTAACCATGATTGAAAAAATGCGCGCCCGAATTATAGAACTTGGTGGTGAGATTCGTTTTAGCACCCGCGTTGACGATATCCATTTAGACAACGGCCAAGTGACTGGGCTGACACTTTCTAATGGTGAAAAGCTTGAAACTCGCCATGTGATATTAGCGGTTGGCCACAGTGCTCGCGATACGTTTAAAATGATCCACGATAAAGGCATTTATGTTGAAGCTAAACCCTTTTCAGTGGGCTTTAGAATAGAACATAAGCAATCAATGATTGATGAATGCCGCTTTGGCGATAATGCGGGTAACCCTATTTTAGGCTCTGCAGATTACAAATTAGTACACCATTGTAATAACGGCCGTACTGTATATAGCTTTTGTATGTGCCCTGGCGGCACAGTAGTTGCCGCAACATCTGAAGAAGGCCGAGTCGTCACCAATGGCATGAGCCAATATTCACGTAGTGAACGTAATGCTAACAGCGCTATTGTAGTGGGTATTTCGCCAGAAAAAGACTTCCCTGGACATCCCCTAGCCGGCATTGATTTACAGCGTAAACTAGAAGAGCAAGCCTATGAACTTGGTGGTAAAAATTATGATGCCCCAGCACAGCTGATTGGTGACTTTTTAAAAGGTAAATCGTCTGCTAATTTAGGGGATGTACAGCCTTCGTATACGCCAGGTATAAAACTGACTGATTTAAGCAACGTATTACCTCCTTTTGCGATTGAAGCCTTGCGTGAAGCAATTCCAGCCTTTAACAAGCAAATTCGTGGTTTTTCAACTAATGATGGCTTGCTCACTGGGGTAGAAACGCGTACTTCATCACCAATAAGTATCAAGCGCGATAAAACCTTCCAAAGTATTAATACTAAAGGGCTTTACCCTGCAGGTGAAGGCGCGGGTTATGCGGGTGGTATTTTATCAGCGGGTATTGATGGTATTAAAGCCGCAGAGGCGGTTGCGTTATCGATGCTAGAAAACGCCTAACTCGATTTAATCGACCTTTATCGAAAAACCTCACAATGTGAGGTTTTTTTGTGCTAAAAATAACCTGTGTTTCCATAAAATAGATAATAACAATGAGTATAAAACGGCTACTTTTAACCTTATGTGTTTGTACAATAACTAACTTACACGCAGCGGCTAACAATACAGAGCTTAAAACCATTAGTGACATTCACAGCGCCTATAAAAATAATACCACCACGGCTGAGCAGCTTACCCGCACTTATATCGACAGAATAAACGCGCTCAATCCTAAATATAATGCAGTAATTAGTATTGAGCCCACTGCAATTGAACAAGCCAAACAACTCGATGCACTGTTTAAAGCCGGAAAATGGGCAGGCCCTTTACATGGTATTGCGGTATTACTAAAAGATAACATTGAAACAACAGGTACATTACCCACTACAGCGGGCTCATTAGCACTTAAAAATAACATTACCAATAAAGATGCCTTTGTGGTTAAACAATTACGCCAAGCAGGGGCGATTATTTTAGGCAAAGCGAACTTAAGTGAATGGGCTAATTTTCGCTCATCGTATTCGTCATCTGGCTGGAGTGCCATTGGCAGACAAACCCATAACGCCCATGATGTAACTCGTAATCCGTGTGGCTCAAGTTCAGGCTCTGCTGTCGCGGTTGCTTTAAATTTTGCACCTATTGCGCTGGGCACTGAAACCGACGGCTCAATTACCTGCCCTGCATCTGTTAATGGGGTGTACGCCATAAAACCCAGTATGGGACAAGTTTCGCGCGCAGGCGTGGTGCCACTTTCTAGTAGCCAAGATTCGGTAGGCCCCATGGCACATTCTTTAATAGATGCACTCGCGGTATTGTCCGTCATTCAAGGGGAAGACCCTAATGATGTATCAACACTCAACGTAAATAGAAAGCTTGATAGTATAGTGCCTAAGCCGTCACTGAAAATAGGCGCTTTACCTGCCAGTAAGTTTACTGTGGAAACACAAAAACTTTACGCTAAACAGCTACAAGCATTAAAAGACGCAGGTCATACCGTTGTCAATGTTGAAGTAAAAGATGATTTAAGCACACTTTACGTTGATGAATACGCCATCTTGCTTTACGACTTTAAAGCCGAAATTAATCACTATTTAAGCCAAACACCAACGCAAGTAACGGTAAAAAGCTTAGACGATTTAATCGCATTCAATACCGCAAATAAACAGCAAGAAATGCCCTACTTTGAACAAGATATTTTATTACAAGCTAACGCGGTCGATTTGAGTAAAAAACAACAATATCAAAAAACCAAGGCGCGTTATCGCGCACTAGCAAACCGCGCTATTAGCAATTTATACCGCAATAATAAGCTAGATATTGTGATTGCACCCACCGTTTCGCCCGCCTGGAAAACCGATTTAATTAACGGCGATAACTTTAAAGGCAGTAGTAGTTCATTGCCTGCCATTGCAGGAACAACCCATATCACTTTGCCAGTAGGTAAAGTAAGCCACTTACCGGTTGGGTTGTCGGTTATTGCTAATCAAAATGCTGAAGCGGCTGCTTATGCGTACGCTGCTATTATCGATAATGTATTAGGCATAAAAAAACCTGAGTAAACTCAGGTTTTTTTAATGGCTTAGCTATCTTACTTTTTAAGTGATAGCTTTTCGCCTTTTAAGCTTTTACGTACATTAGAAATACGCGAACGGTTCTTCGCTCTCGCTTCACCGGTAGCTTGGCCTGATGGCTTATTAGCACGGGTGCGGCGTAAATGCGCTGGCTTTTTACCAATTTTATCAATCAGTACTTCACGATTACTTACTTCGTAACCTTCTAAGTAAACACGTTTAATTTTTTGACCAATTAAGGTTTCAATTTCAAACAACATGTTTTCTTCTTCGCGGCTAACAAACGAAATTGCTTGTCCTTGGTTACCAGCACGGCCTGTACGGCCAATGCGGTGTACGTAATCTTCAGCAAGCCAAGGTAAATCAATATTAATAACGCGCGGTAAACCGTCAATATCAATACCACGTGCTGCAACTTCTGTTGCAACTAGAACGCGTACTTTGCCTTCTTTGAATTCACGTAACGCACGACGACGGTTACCCTGCGATTTATCACCATGACACACTGCCGCTGGGATACCGTCTAGGTTAAGTTCAGTGACTAGCTCATCTGCGGTTTCTTTCATGTTTACAAATACCAGCACTTGCTGCCAGTTTTTCTTACCAATCAGCTCAGAAAGCAACTCTTGCTTACGGCGCTCTTCTACTGGGTAAACCACGTGTTGTACTGTGCTTGCGGTGCTGTTAGTTTGATCAACACGCACAATTTCAGGTTGCTTTAGCACTTTAGAGGCAAATTGTTTAATTGCTGCTGGGAAAGTTGCTGAAAACAATAAGATTTGACGCTCATCAGCACAGCTTTTTATCACGCTTTGCATGTCATTAATAAAGCCCATATCGAGCATACGGTCAGCTTCATCAAGTACTAAGTGTTTTACTTGGGCAAGGCTTAAGTTACCTATACGAATATGATCAAGTAAACGCCCTGGTGTTGCTACTACAACATCAACACCTTCTTTGAGTGCAATTTCTTGTCCTGCAGTATTAACACCACCAAATAAACTCACTACTTTTAGCGAAGTGTACTTAGCAAAGTCTTTAAAGTTATTCGCTATTTGCTCTGCAAGCTCACGCGTAGGTGCAAGGACTAAGGCGCTTGGCGCATTCGTAGTACTGCTATCTGACTCAAATAACTTTTGGATAATAGGGAGTGCAAAGGCAGCGGTTTTACCTGTGCCGGTTTGAGCACTCGCTAAAACGTCTTTACCTTTACGAACAGCCGGAATAGCTGCGCGCTGAATGGGCGTAAGGGTGTGGTAATTAAGTTCGTCTAACGCCTGAATAAGTTCAGGGGCAAAACTAAAAGATTTAAAATTCATTGCTGTATAACCTGCGGCCACATTATCAAGGGTCGCAAATTATACAGTAAAATCGCTTAAACAGTTAGTTTTAAACACCAGAAACCACTAATTTATAAAATGCGGGGTAATTAGCTATTATTAGACGCTGTTTGAGTTAGCTAAATGATTTTAACTCGCAATATTAATCCTCGCTTATTCACTTCTTTATTGCGATTTTATAAACTTTACACCGTTCTTTTACATTGTGTTACATAACCATTTGCATTTAAATAAAAAAAGCAGGTACACTTTCCCGCCCATTTTGTTGGGTGAATATAAATTAAAGGAAATTAATAATGATAAAAAGATGTTTAACTGCTGCGGTATTAGTAAGCGCGTTTGTTTCAATGCCGTCACAAGCAAAAAGTGGCATCAACCCATGGCAACAATGTGGTATTGGCGCGATGGTTTTCCCAGATAATGGCGTTGCTGCAGCAATTTCTAATATTATTTGGGATTTAGGCACAACTGCAGTGTCTTCTAACATCTCTTCAGTAGAAAGTTGTGAAGGCGCTAACGTAAAAACAGCGCAGTTTATTCAACAAACTTTTCCTGTATTAGAACAAGAAATAGCACAGGGTGAAGGCGAGTATATCGCTGCAATGCTTAACGTACGTGGTTGTGATGTAACTGCACATCAACAAATTATCACTTCGGTACGTAACGATTACGCAAACGCGCCAATAGACAATGCACAAGCATTTTATGAATTAGTTGAAGGTAAAATTACAACTAACTTTTCATCTCAATGCGCTGCAATCTAATAATTAAAGGGCTTAACAGCCCTTTTTTTTGGTTAAACAATGAAACCTCTATTTTATTTAATTAGTGCTTTTTTATTCATCTCTTTCTCAAGCTCTGCCACGAAATCTATCTCTGTTTTAGCCAAACACCCAATATGGTTGAAATTAGGGCATTACAAAAACCAACCAGCTACCATCAGTTATATTACTAACGCATCATTTTTTATTGCAGATAACGGACGTACTGATCCGGCTGCCGAATTAAAAGCAACAATCCATGCTTTTAATAACCTGCCCTCAATGCCATGTCGCTACCCTGCTCGTTACCAATGGCTCAAAGAGCAAGGTTTAACCTTTTCAATGCCAGCTGCAGAGTGCCCAAAATTAAAGCAATGGCGAGAGCAACAAGCAATTCACTCTGTTAGTTTAGTATTTGCATCTGGTTATATGAGTAATCCCGCATCGTTATATGGTCATTTATTACTTAAACTTAATCGCTCGACCGAATCAAAAAACAAATTATTAGATTACAGTATTAACTATGGCGCACACGTTCCAGATAATGAAAACGGCTTGGTGTATATTATCAAGGGCTTGTTTGGTGGTTATAAAGCCGGTTTTTCAGATCAATTGTTTTATCGCCACCAGCACAACTATGGTGAAATAGAATTAAGAGATTTATGGGAATATACCCTCAATCTAAACGAGCGCGATGTGGTTTTTATTGCTAATCACTTATGGGAAATTTTAGGCACTGAATTTGATTATTACTTTGCCGATGAAAACTGTGCATTTCATCTTGCGCAAATTATTGAACTTGTTATTGGCGATCAACTAACCAGCGAAGGCGCTCCTTGGGTAATACCAGCCACTATTTTTTCAAGATTAAACACGGCCACTTACCAAGGCCAATCGGCGGTTAAAAATATCACATTTACCCCCTCGCGCGACACTGTATTTGCCAAGCACGTTCAATCTTTAAGTGAAAAAGAGCTCAGCTTTGCTAAACAAATCTTTGCTGAATCAGCAGTACTTAAAAGCAAATCTTTTTTAGCTTTGCCAGTACAGTCTCAAAAAGCCATTATTGGGGCTTTATTTGAACTCGTACAAGTAAAACAAATTCAAAAGCAAACCCCAGTAAAAATAAGTGAGTTAAAAAATGCACTTATTAAAGCGCGCTTAAAGCTGCCAATGGGCGAAAACAAAGTAAAATTTCAATTTACCCAACAGCCACCACATAAAGGGCAAAAGCCCTCTAATAGCTCAGTTTCTGCGGTGCACACGGCTGAGCAAACACAGTACACTTTGGGTTTTAGGTTGAGTTATTTTGATACCCTTGCCTCTGATATTGCCCGCATTCCATTTTCTAATTTAGAAATGTTAGATACCGAGCTGATGTTTACTGATGGCGAAACTTACATAAACAAAGTTCATTTATTAGATTTGGAGTCATTCAATCCAAACCAATTATCTTGGGCTAATGAATCTAAGTGGTCGTGGAAAATTAATGTTGGATTCGACAGACAACCAGCACTGTGCAGAACCTGTAAACACAGCTTTGTTATGGGGGGAGCCGGACAAGCTTGGCAATTTAGCAACAACACCTTAGCCTATAGCTTAATTAATGGTTATTTAGGTGATTTAGCTAAAAACAGCCACTTTTATGATTCGTCGGTAGAAGTGGGGATTATTACTGGTACTGACTCAGGTATTAAACTTAAAGCATCCTACGAAAAGTCATTCTTAAATGCCAAAAACCCTGCGCAAACCAAACTAGAAATGGCAGTGCCTTTAAGCCAAGATATTGATATTAGATTAGCGGTCACTCACGCTAATTCAGCTATGTGGCAGCTTAAACTCAACTACTATTGGCAGTGATATAAAAAAGCAGCCTCTGTGTTTACAGTAGGCTGCTTTGAAAATTTAGTATTTAATAAATAGTCTAACAGTTTAAGATAAAATCAAAACCTTACTAATATCCACACACTGCGCTCGACTACCGACAAAATCTTGCTCATTAAGCTGATTAATTAGGGTTTCACCTTGTTGCTGTTGCTCATCGCTAAGCGGCACATAAGGCATTCTAAACACTGGGTTAACCGCGCCTGTCATGATCATCGCGGTGTTAATGGCAATTGGGTTTGGCTCGCAAAACAGCCAGTTCATTAATGGTTGTAATGAATTATTTAGCGCATTATTTTTGCTATCCATTAATTGACGGAACAAACCCGGGATCAGGTTAGACGTAACTGAAATAACGCCATGTGCTTTATGAGTATGGCGTGCATCGTGTGCTTCGTCATCATTACCAGACCAACACGCAATCCCCAGTCGTTCATAGTGCGCTATACGCTCATTGCCACCACATTCTTTAACACCAATAAAGTGCTCATGCTGGGCCAGTGGTTCAATAATATCAGGGGTGAGGTCTTGACCTGTGCGCCCTGCTACGTTGTAAATAAACGCCGGACCAATATCAAGCACACGTTTAAAGTGCTCTTTAACACCGGCAATTGATGTGCGCCCGTAGTAAGGATTAATTTGTAATGAGGCATGCATGCCGCTGGCAAAACCATATTTTGTTGCTTTAATTGCTTCGCGCGTATTATTACTGCCGGTGTTACCTACAATCAGTAATTGCTCACCAAATTTATTGGCACTGTGCGCAATTAGCATTAAGTGCTCTTCCCAGTTCATTAACTGGCCTTCACCGGTGGTGCCACCAACAACTATGCCGTCAACACCCGCTGCAATTTGTATTTCAACGAGTTCATCATACTTTGCAAGATCGATCTCACCATTGGCTAAGTAAGGTGTTTTAATTGCAGTAATAAGGCTTGCTTGTTTAATTTGTTCTAGGGTGCGCATAAAAAATCATTGTTATTAATACTTGCCCTATTTGTACCATATTTACCGCGCTATTTGCAGTGATAGCCAGTATTTAATTATAAAATGGCTTGTGTTATTGAGTTTGATGATACAAAATAAATAACTGTATAAATAAACAGTATTTTATTTTTTACTATTAAGCGAGCCACTATGCGTTTATCTGACTATTTAAGCACTCACTTTTATCACACTGATGAGTTATGCCAAGCACTAAACATAGACACTGAAACTCTTGAAAATTGGCAAGCACAGAGCATTTTCCCTAAACCCAGTTATTGCATTAAAAATCAAATGAGCTGCAGCTCTTATTCAGGGTTATATGAATGTGAAGAATACGACGATTACTATCCCCGTGGTTGTGTAAATTGGGGGCAAGGATTAGTTAAGCAAAAAATTGAGTCATCTAACCAGGCGTTTAATTTGTTTGCCCAAAACTATACCCAATGTTTAGCAAAGCTTGCACAGCAAGGCTTTATATTTAACGAAGAATTGTTTGGCTGTGAAATAGAAGAACATTTACAGCAAGTATGGCAACAATTTTTATGCAGTAAATATGGGGTGCTCACCCAAAACGGCTTAATTGATGAAATTGTGGCTGTGGATATTGGCAGATTATTAGTAGACGATATAACCGAGCTGCGCAGCAAAGCCAGTTTAGATAAGGATGAGCGCACCCGCATTCACCCTGCCATGAAGCTTCTAAATAAAGCCCTTAGCCATGGCGCCGATCACGAAAAGCAACTCACATTACGTAGCCGCTATATTGATGCCCTTATTTTAAAATACGATTTATCGATTAAATAAAGGGTCGTGTTTGGCTGAGGAGTTTAGCTATGTATGGATTGTTGGTTTTATTAAACAATGCCAACACTGTGCTTTGCGGCTTATTTTTAGTGCAACGAGTCAAACAGTCCGACAACTACGCCTTGTTAATTGCAGATTTACGATTTAGATATGATTTCATTAACCGCATGAGATACATCATCTTTTATTACTGACTCTTCAATAATTGGTATTACCCATGAGACACCAAGCATTTCTAAAGAAAAGCGCCAATCTTTCCATAACTTTCCTTCAATGGTATCAAGACTATCAAGTCCAAATCTTGAAGATGCCCCCCACTGAGCAATTGAAGGAAGTTTAGGATCAACACTTTGCGCACCTAAAATAAACTGACGCTCCATATCTTCTGGCATAATTGCAAAATAATACTCTACTTTTTCAGTCTTATTTAGAAATCTCGAGATAATTACCATTTTTCACCGAGCTGATCGCGCTCAATTAGAACGCTAGAGTATTGAGTAAAGCTAAACAGAGAAAACAATTTTTATTTCATCTTATTGGCTTGTTAGTCATCTGTTTTTTTAAACACACTAATTGCCATTATTGCCTCTAAGCTATACCTGCGATAAAACTTAATGAAACCAATATAGAATGCATAAGATAATAATGATAAAGCAATTAGTAACATGGGGTTAAAACCAATGCGCCCTGTGAACATTGAAACAGCGCTTGCCCAAAAAATCAATATAAACACAAATGATACATTTCGTGTTAAACCATACAAAGCTACATAATTTTGTAATTTACTTGCATGGTGTTCAGAATTTTCAAAGACAAAGTGATATAACAATCTTAGATAATCTCCGTCAATTCCACGTTTAAGATCGAACTTATTTTCGTTTACTTCTATATGCGTTTCCAACACAGAAATACATTTATTAAACACATCTTTTCCTAAATGTTCTGGAAGAGGCTTAGCCTGATTGAACATAGAGATATTAAGCCAGCTTTTGAGAATAAGTTTAGGGAAAGAAATAGGAAAAATAATTAGCCATAAAATAAGTCGCCCAAAATTATCTCTTTTTTTCTTCCCACTCCAATATGACTTAGCTTTCACATTAAAGAGAAACTGAGAAGGATAGCCATTAGATATATTTGTGAACGCTTCAATAACAGCAGATGAACCAATTGCTAAGACATGTCAAAGTAGATAAGCACAAATAACAGCGGGAATGAAGCTAATTAATTGGTTCGCATTTGCTGAATTTTCAATGCTAAAAACAATAAAGATCTCTTTTGCCCCAAAAATTAATGCAACTAGGTACAAAAATACAGCACCTGGAATCATATACCCTAAAAAGTCATAAAAAGAAAATGGGTTCTGTTTCATATTACGCGTAACTCCATCACTTGGGTGAAATGTTTATCGCTTTAAACAACTTGTGGATTAAGCTGTCCTGCCTCATTAGTTTTACTCACTTATTTTACCAAGAATGTAATTTATAAATGCACTACAAGAAACAAGCATAAATTTTGCGTCAGTATAAGTGATATTGTCTTCCTCTAGTAACGCATGGCGTATTCCACCTTCGTCATTTGTAAACCCATAAAGATTAGATAATGCTTTCTTGAAAGCAGAATGAAGTTTATGAGTTTTCTCAATAACATTAAGCGCTGAGCCTAAAGTTGCTTTAGGGTTGTCTGAGACAATTTTACTTAACGACTCAACGGCGCTGATAGATTATTTAACTGAGTTTCTGTAATCAGGAGACTTTCTGTCAGTTAAAAATTTAAGCGCGGTTTTCAAATGTTGACTTACACCAGAGTATTTTGATGTATTCTTAATTGCGGCCTCAATTGATTCAATTTCTTCTTCACTTGTTAAATCAGTTAATTTTTTATCTACGAACCTATATGCAGAATTTTCTATTTCTAATATCTGATTGCAAAAAGGTACAAACTGTTTAGATAACTCATCTGGGCAATTTTGTGCTGTAAATTCGATAAAGTCGTATGCTTCATACCATTCACACTCAAAAAAATGTTTCCTAATAAGCTTTAATGCATTCTCAAAATACCCAGGCAAATTGTCAATAGGGAATTTAAACAGGCTATGCCAATACAATTGAAAGAGTAAATAAAGTTTAGAAGTCTGGAAGCTCTGGTTATATGAAAGATGATTATTATTCTCCCACAAACAAGTATGGAGGGCGTTCCATAACCCAAATCTAAGGTCATCATCCATACATTCTTTTTGAATAACGTCCTTTACTGGTGTTAATCCTTTTCGTTGAGAAAAGAGCATTTATCTATCCCTGTATGAAGTTAACAATTTAATCTACAACATCTGTCGTATCATAACCCATCAAATGTCCCTATATTTCTTTGTATTTATATTAACCATCAAAAAAATTTTGTAAACAATTAGTTAGCTTCGAACCTGTTTATGACTATGCAAAATTACACAAAAAGCGTGTGTTCAGTAACATCAGGCAAGCCAGTTCTAACGATGCAAAAACTATTGTCCTATTAAAAATGGCTATTATGAAATCGTTTTTATTCTGAAACAGCTTTGGGTTTAAGAGGTAGCTGAAAAGGATGATATTTGAGCGGTATTTGGAGATGATATTTCAAAAAAAGAGCTGTAAGTTACAGCTCCTGCTTTGCTATTAGCCTAGTGACAGTTAACCAATGGTTTTATACACATCAATATTGGTAGAGGTAATAAGTTCGCCTACTGCATCACCAAAGGCTTTAAAGTGGGGTGCGTTTTTATGGGCTTCAAAGTGCTCATTAGACGCCCATTGCTCACTCACTAAATAGGTGGTTTGCTCAGCCTCACTTTTAATTGATAGCTCGTAACGCAGGCAGCCTACTTCTTGGCGCGAGGACTGTTGTAAGTTTTCGAGCTCGGTTAATAGACGCTCTGCATCGCTATTTTCACTCGATAGTGTAGCAATTACCGTTAACATGGGTGTTCCTTGTTTCAAAAATAAAGGTGCAGCTCAACTGCACCTGTTTTAGTTCTGGCTTTTTGGTTATTGATCCCACTGTGGTGCAAAGTCAGGCGTTGCTTGGCGGTCGTTGCAATCAAGGCCATCAATTCGCGCTATATCTTCATCATCAAGTTTTACCTTGTCGTTAAAGTTATCTTCTAAGTTTTTACGCTTGGTCGATGATGGAATTGTGGTCATGCCGTTGGCATTTTCCCATGCAATAACCACTTGTGCTGGCGTTGCATCGTGTTTATTAGCAATATCTATAATGGTTTGATCGTTTAACACTTTACCAACCACAAACGGCATATAGGCTGTTACATGTATGTCATGTTGAGCACAAAAGGCGCGCAGTTTGGTATTGGTTAAATAGGGGTGCACTTCTACTTGGTTAGTAAATATTTCACGCGAGTCTAACGTTTGCATCGCTTCTTTTAAGTTCGCAATAGTGAAGTTTGATACACCTATATGTTTGGTTAACCCTAACTTTTTAGCTTTTAGTAGCTCAGTCAGGTATTCGCTCATAGGCTCATTGTTTGATGGTGCAGGCCAGTGAACTAGCAATAAATCAACCGAGTCAACTTGCAGCTTTTCTAATGACTTTTCTACACTTGCGATAAAGTCGTTTTTATTGAGTTTATTGTTCCATACTTTGGTAGTAATAAATAACTCATCTCTGGGAATATTACTGTCTTTAATGGCTTGGCCAACTTGCTCTTCGTTGCCATAAATTTGCGCGGTATCAATATGACGAAATCCTACTTCTAACGCCATTTTTACAGATTCATAAGCAGTTTTACCTTCTAAACGAAAAGTACCCATACCTAAGTCTGGCATTTCAATTACACGTTGTGTCATAGCTTTATCCTTATTAAATAATTGGTTTAAAATTCAAACGTCGTGTTTACTAAATACACCGATTACTTTTTGATTTAAAATTTCGACCTCATGAAAATACTGAGGTCATTCATTTTTATTTCAAGACTAACCTACATAAGTTTCGCTTTATTTAGCCTGAACATTTTGTTTATCTAGCCTGCCACTGTACCGGGTGACTATTAAAGCCAGCAATGAAACAACGGCGCCAATCCATGCGGTATCTTTTAGTTCCATGTGCTCTACTACAAGGCCCCCCGTAATAGAACCCAATGCTATGCCAATGTTAAATGCTGCTATATTTAATCCAGATGCAACATCGACTGCGTTAGGAGTATGTTGCTGAGCTTGCTTAACAACATAAAGCTGCAAACCAGGTACATTACCAAATGCAAATGCCCCCCAAACTAATATGGTTAATACGGCAGCAACCTTTGACTCCATGGTAAAAGTAAATATCAGTAGAATTACAGTAAGTGCACTAAAAATAATGCTCAGCGCACTGATCGGGCCTCGCTTGTCAGCTAATTTTCCACCCCATATATTACCAACAGCCACTGAGACACCATATACCAGCATAATTATGCCAATTGTTGAAGATGCAAATCCAGTCTGCTGCTCTAAAATGGGGGCCAAGTAAGTAAACGCAGTAAACGTGCCGCCATAGCCTAAAATTGTCATTAAATACACAAGCAGTAATCTAGGTTTAGTAACAACTTGAAGTTGCTCTTTAAAGGTTGCCGGTATTGATTGCTTTAAATTTTTAGGTACTAATACAGCACTTCCAATTAAAGCGATAATACCAAGTGATGACACCACTAAAAATGTAGCGCGCCAACCAAAGTGCTGCCCTATCCAAGTACCTAATGGCACACCCGTTACTAGCGCTACCGTAAGGCCGGTAAACATAATTGCAATGGCGCTAGCCTCTTTATCTTTACTTACTAAGCTTGTCGCTATCATTGAGCCAATAGAGAAAAATACACCGTGAGCAAGTCCAGTTAAAATGCGTGCTATTATTAACGTTTCGTAGCTAGGGGCTTGCCAAGCTAATAAGTTACCCATAACAAATAAGCCCATAAGACTTATAAGTACCACTTTTCGGCTCCAGCGACCCGTTAATGCAGTGAGAACCGGTGCGCCAATAGCTACACCAACCGCATATAAGCTCACTAGTAAGCCTGCTGATGGTAAGCTCACGCCTAAATCGTTTGCAATAGTTGGCACTAAACCCACTATAACAAACTCTGTTGTTCCAATTGCAAATGCGCTTAAGGTAAGCGCCCATAAAGCCAATGGCATAGTTACATCCTCATTTTTAAAATAGATGTACAGTGTGAGTAAAAATGCCTTTGCAATAAATGGCATAAATGGCAAAATACTTTTGTTTATTTTGCAAATATAAATGAGTGAATTTATGCCTGTTCAAGCTAAAACTGAAGATCTAGAAATGTTTATTACCATTGTTGATTGTGGCAGTTTTTCCGGTGCGGCTAGTTTACTTGATTTAAATGTAGCTAAAGTTTCAAGAGCACTATCTCGTCTTGAAAGCAGGCTAAACTGCACATTACTAAACAGAACAACTCGGCGCTTAGAACTGACCGAGGAAGGGCATATATACATAGAATATGCGCGAAAGGCTTTAAACACGCTGCTCTTAGGGGAAGAAACAATAAAGCTACTAAAGCAAGCACCTAGCGGGCACTTGCGTATAGATGCAGCAAGCCCTTTTGTTTTGCATCAACTAGCGCCACTAGTTAATGAGTTTAAAAAGCAATACCCGCAAATCACGCTCGATATTACCTCACACGACAATATTATTGATTTACTTGAGCGCAAAACAGATTTAGCTATTCGCATTGGAGACTTAAAAGATTCAAACCTGCATGCGAGAAAATTAGGCCAAAGTAAATTAAAATTGGTCGCAAGCACTGATTATTTAAAAAATGCGCCACCGTTACAGCAAGTTTCAGATCTTAAAAACCATAACCTAATTGGTTTCAGTGAACCCAATACTCTTAATCAATGGCCCTTAAAACATGAGTTATCACTGCACTTTGATTTAAGGGCTAGCAGCGGCGAAACCATTAGGCATTTATGTATTGCTGATCAAGGCATAGCACTTCTCTCACAATTTATGATTGCAGAAGATTTAGCCAAAAAACGATTAATAGAAGTTTTACCTCACAGCGTAAGTAGCCCAAATAATCGAGAATCTATTTATGGCGTTTATTACAAAAATGGGGCGGTTTCTTCCCGTATCGTTGCATTTTTAGATTTTATACAACCGCGACTAAGTTTATAAATCACTTTTAAATTGAGTTTAAAGAGCAACTTAATGAAATAATTTACATTATTGACGGTTTTAAGATTAAGCTGAGTATAAACACTGCAGTTGCATTATTTAGATGAGGTAGTATGGATTCTTTAACACAAGTTGCGTTAGGTAGCGCTGTAGGGTACGCAGTATTAGGTAACAAAGTGGGCCGCAAAGCGGTGTTATGGGGCGCTATTTTGGGCACTTTACCCGATTTAGATGTGTTTTTACCCTATGGCGGCAGTGTTGAAGCATTTACTTATCACCGTGGCTTTAGCCATTCATTTTTTGTGCACTTGTTAATTAGCCCTTTGATTGTTTGGCTAATTTTAAAAATACACACTGGCATGCAAGCGTATAAAACACGTTGGTTTTGGTTAGTGTTTTTGTGTTTATCAACCCATGCACTATTGGATGCACTTACTGTGTACGGTACGCAATTAATGTGGCCACTTACAGAGCATCCGTTTGCAATTTCAAATATGTTTATTATTGATCCCCTCTACACGTTACCGTTATTAGTAGGGGTTATAGGCACTTTAATACCAAAAATAACCGCCCCAACCGCCTACAAAATTAACGCAATTACGCTCACAGTAAGTACTCTCTATTTATGTTGTTCGCTTATTCTTAAAGTTGTTATTGACGATAAAGTCAACACTGCGCTGCAAAACAGAGACATTACTGTCAATAAATACATTAGCACTCCAGCACCGTTTACTACTTTACTTTGGCGGGTGGTTGTGATGTCGGATGGGAAATATTATGAAGGCTATGCATCGGTGTTTGATACACCCAACGAGGTTACCTTAAATGCATACCAAACAACCCCTTCTTTACTAAACGAGATTAAAAATGAATGGGGTGTTAAACGCTTGCAGTGGTTTACAAAAGGGTTTTATTCCGTTCGCGAGCAGCAAGACAAAGTTATTCTCTCTGATTTACGCATGGGCATGGAGTGTGCTTATGTGTTTAATTTTATTGTCGGTAAGAAAGATGGCTCAGCAATCAGTGTCGGTAATTTTGAAAAAATAAGTCAAAGACCCAACTTAAACAACCTACCTAAAATATGGGATAGAATTTGGCACCCCGATACCGTATTGGCATCGCCATTAGCAAAAAATAATTGTGTAGAGCAATAATACCAACTATAACTGCCATCTTTTGAGTAAACTCAACTCAATACCTTGTTGAGTTTACCTCTATTTAGTTAGGGGTTATCGTATAATTGGGTTCTGTTTTTTCCGCGCTCTTTGGCTTCATATACCGCATTATCGGCTTGGGCAAATAAATCAGTAAACGTCGTTTTCGCAGTACTCAAACTTGCCCCAATACTGGCGGTTACTGGGCGATTACCTACTTTAATTTCAGCAATTAATAAATGCAGCCTTTGGCAAAATGACAAAGTATCTGCTTTATTTGTATCTGGCACCATAATTAAAAACTCTTCACCGCCGTAACGAGAAATAAGGTCGGTTTGTCGACCAAAATGTTTAAGACGTTGCCCCAACTCTTTTAAAACTCGATCCCCTTCTAAATGCCCAAAGGTATCATTAACGACTTTAAAATTATCAATATCGATAATTAACAATGCAACCGACTGCTTTGATCGCATAGCCTGTTCGAGTAACAGCACGCTGCGGCAATTCATCTCTCTTCTATTTAATAAATTGGTTAACTCATCGGTAGACGCTAAAGATTGTAAGCGTTCAGTTTGCGCTTCTAACTTTTCCCGTGTTTTAATCAGCTCGTCGTAAAGCTTATCTCGCTGAGTCGCGTTAAAAAAGCTCCAGTATATATAGCCCTTTTCATCAAGCTGAGCATTAACGGTAACGGCCATACGCTCGCCTTGGGCGCTGAGCATAATTAACTGCATTTCTTGACACGCTTTTTCATGCAGTAAGGTAGGAAGCACATAACTTTGTAAAAATATTTTTGATGATTTAGTTATAATTTTATCAACCGACTTGCCAATAAGCTCATTACAATTCCACTGTAATTCCTTTTGAAAATAAGTATTTGCATAAACAATAATGTTATCTGCATTTGTCACTAATGCACCATTTAAAAAGTGATCTGCGGAATAATCAGCAAGCTTTTCATCTACTTTATCAAGTGACATGTGGCTAACTCACAAAATCAAAAATTAAACGGCTGACTGTTTCTGGGTGCGTCATATGAATACAGTGGCCATGCGCACTAATAACCTTAAGTGTTGCATTTGAAATTTCATTCGCTACAAACTCCCCAACAGAAGGCGCGGCTAAAGCATCATTTTCACTTTGTAAAATTAAAGTAGGCTGTTTTATATGTTCAAGTATAAAACGGTAGTCGGATAAAAACGTGGCTTCTGCAAAGGTTTTTGCAATAAGGGGATCGGTTGAGCAAAAACTTCCCGATAGTTCCGCTATAAATTCATCTGGATGAGAGTTGCCCATTACTAGAGGCGCTAAATAATTAGCCCAACCAATGTAATTTTTATCCATTAGGTTTAGTAATTCGTGAAGGTCTTGTTTTTCAAATCCACCAAAATAATCAGGGGGTAAATTTAAAAAGCACGGTGAGGGGCACACCATAACCAGCTTAGAAAATAGCTCTGGTTGCTCAATGGCAGCAAGTGCGCCAATGGTGCCACTAACCGAGTGGCCTATAAATGTAATATCGGTAAGTTCAAGTGCGGCACATATTTCTAGTACGTCTTTGGCATACCCATCAAGGGTTGAGTAGCGCTGTTTATTATATTTAGACACATCAGAGTTACCTGAGCCTACATAATCAAACAGCACTAAAGTAAAATGTTGTTCAAGGGCAGGAATAATAAATCGCCACATGTTTTGGTCGCAACCAAATCCGTGAGCCAACACCAAGGTTTTATCACCCTTGCCAATTATTTTGACGTTGTTTCTGCTGAGTATTTCATTTAAATGTTGCATGCTGAATTATCCCTTTCTTATTTCAACTTATTAATGGTAGTTCAACTACGAGCCGAAACTACTATTTTAACACTAAATGTAGTTTAACTTATTATAAAGCTTTAAACATCAATTAGTTAGTTTAAAAATAATCAAGGGGCAAAGTACATACTATTTTATTGAATAAGTGTAATTAATTATTTCGCTTATCTATAAAAACAATGCCTTTTTAACATTAAATTACAATCGTATAGCCAGTGTTAGCATAATGACTAATTAATATGCCTAATACAAACAGTTAGTTTTGGTGCTCATACTGTCCGCGATATACTTCAAATACTTTTAGCACGGTGTGTTGTTCTTTTGAAAGAGAGTCAAACCAGTCATCAAATAACTCATCATCTTCTTGTTCGCTTAATGCTAAATAATGAGCAAGCAATTCAATGATATCGTTATGAGAACATGCGAGTGAGTCAACTTGTTTTGCCAATACACTATGATCGCGCTCCCTTAGAGTGTCCATAACTCCTTGGTCGATTTGGTCCTGTTTTGTTTGAGCGTCACTCATAAACTACCTCTATTCTACGTGTTTAAATTTTTATTATTTTTTTTGCTGAAACTAGTTATAGCAGCCTAAATACTAATAGCCAGTACTTTTGATCTAAGTGCTTATTTTTTGACTAGATTGTGCAAATACGCAGCAATTACGGTGCATTAAAGACTATTTAACCAAAGTTCAAGCTATTTAAAATGATTTGCAAAGGGAAATTAAATGCGCTAAATTAAATGATATACTATCACATAACATTAAAGGCGTTTAATGAAACCAAATATTCACCCTGATTACCATGTGGTTGCTTTTCATGATACTGCAGCCGATTCATATTTCATTATAGGTTCAACCATCAAAACCGACCGCACTATCGAAATAGACGGTAATACATATCCCTATGTGCCTATTGATGTTTCATCTGACTCACACCCATTTTATACAGGCAAACAAAAAACGCTCGCATCTGATGGCCGCGTTGCGCAATTTAATCGTCGTTTTAAAAACTTATCTTCGGCTAAAAAGGAAAGCAAATGAAAGTATTAAGTTCATTAAAAAGCGCAAAGCAACGACCTGGTTGTCAAATTGTAAAGCGTAAAGGGCGCGTGTTCGTGATATGTAAAGATAATCCTAGATTTAAGGCCGTACAGGGTATGAAGAAAAAATAGTGGGATAAAATAATAATGCCGAGTTTATTACTCGGCATTATTGTTAAAGGGTATTTACTTTACTTCAACAGAAAACTCAGGCACTGCCTGAATAACCTTTTTCACGGTACATGTATTTACAGCAGCAATAAGTGCTTTTTTATATTTATCGGGGAAACCTTCAGGCAACCCAATTTCAATAGAAAAACGTTTTTTACCGTTTTCATCTACATTCTCGTTATTTTGTGTCAGCGTCATGCCGTCGGTTGAGATCTCTCTTTGCTGACAAAATTTACGCGCATAAAAACCAGCGCACAAAACCATGCTAACCAAAAAATAGTCAAATGGTTCTGGGTGCTCTGCCCCACCACCGGCATTGATGCTTTGATCGCTTATTACTTCATGCTCACCAAACTTAGCACTCAACTTTTGACCGTCTAACATTGAAACTGAAATTTCCATTGCTAATCCTTATTTTCCAAACAGTAATTCAAAAAAGCCTGGAGGCTCATATAATTTATGATATTTTTTGCGTAAATTATCGATGGCTTTAAGTGGTTTTTTTGCAGCTTCGAGTCCCTGCTCATTCGCTACTTTTTTTGCCAACTGGGCTTGAACCAGTACTTTATCGAGCCCTTGCACCGACTTCTCAGCTTCTTTATAAAATTTGGCTTTCTTACCTTGCTCTATCAATCCAATAAATTGATCGATAGCACCATTAAATTCTTGCAGCTGGGTTGCTTCAACACTTTGTTTATAAGCCAGCCCAATATTTTTCATGGTCTTTTCTAAATCACTTACGTCATTAGCGGCAACTGTTTGACTAAAGAGTAATACTATTAACAATAAAACTGCTTTCATTCATAAATCCTAAAAAAATTAATTGCTGCATACATGCTAAACTTACTGGGGTATTATATAGCATAACGCTTAGATGTCACCACGGAGCTAGTTAGCAAGGTAAAAATCGAGCTTTATAAAATCTATAGAGAAACATATGCCTTTGTTTAAATTATACCGCCTGATAACTTATACCTGCCTGCTATTCAGTAGTTACAGTATTAATGCCTTAGAGATCATATTCATCAATCCTGGCTTTTCAAATTCAACTGAAGCTAATAGCAATAAAACCGGTGATTTTTGGTTTCATGTTTCTAAAATTATGCAAAATGCTGCCACAGATTTAGATGTGACATTAACTATAAAATACGCCAATCGAAATCATATTTTAATGAAAGAGCTGATCCAGCAGGCCATTAACGATAAGCCTGATTACCTGTTATTGGTAAACGAAAAAAATGTCACCAGCCAATACCTATCTAAAATAGACAGTAACAAGGTTCCCATTTATTTTTTATTAAATCGTCCTTCCCCTGCGTCTCTCGAGCAATTGCAAAAAAATGGCGTCAATGTGGTCGGCAGTATTACCCCAAATAATCGTGTTGCAGGTAAATCATTGATGCAGCAGCTTTATAAAAAGTTTACCAATAAAACAAAAACGCCAGCTCATACATTAGCTTTACTAGGGGACTACACAACCCCTGCTTCCACTTTACGTACCCAAGGGTTAATGGATTTTTTAGTGCAAACATCCAAAGTAACCTTAACCGCTAAAGAGGTTGCAAATTGGTCTGAGCAAGAAGGCTATATAAAAACCATGGCCTATATGCAACTTGCGCCTGAAATTAACATTATTTGGTGCGCTAATGATGCCATTGCGTTTGGTGCTAAAAGAGCATTAACGCAACTAAACAAACAATCGCAGGTTATTGTGGGTGGGATTAACTGGGATTCTGCGCCTAATAACGCATACACGCTTGATATATCGATAGGGGGTCATGTTTTATTAGGGGCTCATGCAATTATAAACTTATTTGATAACCATACTGATTTAAAGCATTGGCCACTTTTTCACAGCACTAATGATATTTTTCAGCCACTCAACGATACAAATAAGCCTTTATATAATGCAATTAATGCGAATAACCTAGCCGAAATAGACTTTTCGCAGTTTAGTAAAACCCGCCCAGACAAAGTTGAATTTACTATAGAAAACTTACTACTCGCGCTTGAGTAATGTAACTGTAAAGCCCCTTTACAGTTACATTGATTACTTTAAACGTCGTTAATTATGCCCTATTAGATAACCAGAGTGTTTGATACGGTGCTAATTGCATAGTTTTAAGCTCTTCATCCAGCACTGTTTTAGAGAGCAGCTCATGCCATTGCTGTGTATTTATTAAGTTCAAATCGGCCAAGGTTAAGCTTTGTGGCTGACTGCTGATATTATAAATACAAAAAATACTTTGCTGGCGGTCAATGCTTTGTCGCCAAAAACCAAATAACCCCTCTCCTAAATGCAAAGTGAACTGTGTTGCATTAGGATGAAATGCCGCTTGCCTTTTACGCACTGCTAATAACTGTTTTACTCCGTTGAATACTTGATGATGATGACTATATTTTTCTGCAATTGCCGCTAATAATTTTGACTCTTGCCATCGATGACGGTTAATGGCGCGATTGTGCTGCGAATTATCAAAGCGTTCATAGTCATTAGTGGTGCCAAGTAAACTATGTATATACAGCCCTGGGATCCCCTCCATTGCAAACATAATGGCGTGAGCACATAAAAAGCGCTCAAGGCCAAATTTATCCGCGCCATTATGCGTCCCTTGTAAGGCATCAAACAAGGCAATATTTAGCTCATACGGGGTATGTGTGCCATCGTGACTAGTACGCATTGAAACGCGCCCACCAAACTGCATGGTGGTACTGACTAATGAAGCAACCTCACTGGGTTGCAGCAAGCCTTCAATTGGCCTTAAACCAATGCCATCGTGAGAAGCAATAAAATTAAAATACGCAGTGCCGTTTTGTGCAGGCGGCATACTCATCATCCAATGCTTAAGCGCCGTACTATCGCCACTAAGTAAGGTATGCAACAACAACGGCGGCAAGGCAAAGTTGTAAATTGCATGGGCTTCGTTGGCATTACCAAAGTAAGACAAGTTCTCCTGATTGGGAATATTAGTCTCCGTGATGATCACCACGCTTGGCTCGGCATGCTCAATCAGCGTTCGTAATAAACGCACTACTTCGTGGGTTTGTGGTAAGTTTATACAACTGGTATTGAGTTGTTTCCATAAAAAGGCCACAGCATCAAGGCGAAATAAGCGAATACCGTTGTCTAAATAATGACGAATAATGCCGACAAACTCTTTTAACACCTCGGGGTTTTCAAAATCAAAATCCACTTGATCATGACTAAATGTGCACCATACATGTTTTTCACCACTGGTTGTTGTTACCGTATTTAATAGTGGCGACGTACGAGGACGAACAACTTGGCTTAAATCGTCAGTTAAACTGGCTGTTTTAAAGTAATCTTTTCCGGGGTGTGTGTCGGTTAAAAAGTTTTCAAACCAAATACTTCGACTAGAGCAATGATTAATGACTAAATCAGCCATCAGTTTTACATCATTTGCAATCGCGTTAATGTCTTGCCAGTCGCCCAGCGCTTCATTAACGTGTGCATAGTTCATCACCGCAAACCCTTCATCTGAGCTATACGGATAAAAGGGTAAAATGTGCAGTGCATTAAGCTGATGATCGCACTGCTCTTTTATAAAGCGATGCAAGGTTTTTAAAGGCGCCTCTAAAGGGGTGCCTACGGCTAAATCACTGTCTTCATGGTTTATTATCGAATCGCCATAGGCAATTAGCACAACATCTTGTTCATCCCAGCGGTTAGTGTGTGGCGTGGGATCGCGAAGTGGGTTATCACCTAAAATTAAGGTGATCAATTCTTCAGTCAATTCGCTTATTGCTATCGGTAATTCAACATCTTGATAAATAGCATGTAAATGTTGTTCAACTCGTTGAAAAAACTGTTCTTTAACTATACTCACAGGCGCCTCGTTTAATGATGTTAACTGTATTGCTCGTTATCTAGCTCAACGGCTTCTTTTAAACGCTCAAGTACGTCTGGCATTGCCGAGGCCACACGATTCCAACTCGGCACAAAGGGGGCTTCCATTGGGTTTTCTAAAAAGTGCTGACCAGCATTCATGATATTTTGCGCAAACATTTCAACGGCTTTTTCTTCTTGGTGAATATCAAGGGTTAAACCGTTCATTAGTGCATCATTATGATAGGTTTCAATAAAATCTAAACCAATACGGTAATATGTGGCTTTTAATGAGCGAATAGTTTCGCTGGTAAAGGTAACCCCTTGCGTTGCTAACTTTCTAAATAGTGCTTTGGTGATATCAATCGACATTTTAGAAAGGCCAGCGGTTTGGTCGTCGAGCGATAACGCCTGATGTTTATGATCGTAGTTATCCGCAATATCGACTTGGCATAATCGATTATGAGAATAATTACGATACATTTCACTTAATACGCCAATTTCTAACCCCCAGTCACTAGGAATACGAATATCGTTTAATACGTCTCGTCTAAACGAAAATTCACCGGCTAATGGGTAGCGAAACGAGTCCATGTACTCAAGGTAATCACGGCTGCCTAAAATGGTTTTAAACGAGCGCAATAACGGAGTAACCAATAACCGAGAGACACGGCCATTAATTTTTCCATTGGCGGTGCGCGGGTAAAAGCCTTTACAAAACTCATAGTTAAATCGAGGGTGTGCAACAGGGTATATTAACCGCGCTAATAAGCCTCGGTCATAAGTTAAAATATCACAGTCATGCAAGGCGATTGATTCAACCTCAGCGGTGGCTAATTTATACCCCATGCAATACCACACATTACGCCCTTTACCGAGCTCGCGTGGCGCCACACCTAAGGCTTGAAGCTCTTTGTCGAGCGCTTGTAAGCGTGGCCCGTCGTTCCAAAGTACTTTGTGGTTTTGATCAAGCGCTTTAAAAAAGTTCAGTGCATAACGATATTGGCTTTCGTCGGCTCTGTCTAAGCCTATGGTAATTTGTGATAAATAAGGTACTTTTTGCAGCTCTTTAACAATATTTTGTAGCGCGGGGCCTTCTAACTCACTAAATAATGAGGGCAAAATAAGCCCCATGGGTCGCTGCTTACTAAAACTCAGCAACTCTTTTTCTAAATCGTCTACGGGTCTGTTGGCAATATTATGTAACGTTGTAATGATGCCATTTTGATAAAAATCAGCCATGTAAACTATACTCCTCAGAACTAGGGTCTGTTGACCTTTGCGGATTAAAATTTGTTCAAACTAGGGGCGGTTTAATCGCGGCGCGAGGTTTGTAACCTAGTGGGCTAAGTAAAAACCGAGCAACAAAGAGTAAATCGCCCCTAGGCAGAACCCTTCGGGCAGCGCCTGTTTGGCATTGATGCTGCGTTATCACCTATTTATGGGGAATAACCACACCACATAGGCGCTGCCTTGCCTAAATACCAAACAGACTGCTGCAAATTTAACCTTAAAAGGTCAACAGACCCTAAATAAAATGCTGTTAATACAAGGTAATGCAGTGATTTCTTCTACCCAGCCTAACGGCGCTGGCAACTGAGAATAGCGCGCTTTGTTATGGGTTAATTTAACCGGCTTTTTACTCTCTGGATTGGCAATAATAATGGCAATATCTGCCTCTTCTAGCATTTGCTTATCGTTATCACTATCCCCAAGCGCAATAATGCTTAGCGGCTTAGTAAACTGCGCAGTAAACTGTTTCACCAGCCATTGCTGCGCCATGCTTTTATCGGTATTTTTACCAATGTGGATAAAGCGCCCGCCTACTTTAACGTCGTAGCCGTACACTGTTATTGCGTTTATAAATTCGTTAAGTTTGTGCTCTTCGCCATGCCAGCAGAGCGGATCTGAATATTGACGATTCTGTGCTTGCGCCGCCTGTATCGCGTTTAACCCTGTGATGTGCATTACCTGCTCACACGATAACTCACTGAATAAACTATATTGGTCGCTGTAGTCTTTTTTTAAATGTGTTAAATCAGCCCATAAATTGCTAATGGGCGCCGCAAATGAATAACACCAATAGCCTTGGTATTCGCTGCAGCCAATGGGTCTGAGGGTAAAGTAATTTTCAGGAATATAGACAGCCGAGCCATTTTCAACAATAAAAGGCTGTTTAATATTGAGCGCTTGTTGCAGTGCCACCACTTCACTAAACGTTTTACTGGTGTTAAATACCACCGGCACACCGCTGTATTGCAGCTCTTGTAATAAAGTGTCGACCGCTTCGGTGTTGTAGTCTCTATGATTTAGTAACGTACCATCTAAATCGGTAAAAATAATGGGCTGACCAATATTGTCGCTAGTTAACTGCATTGCGACTACATCACGGTGACTATCAAGCTCTATTAATGCATTCGCTTTGGCACTGAGGGTATTTAAATTTTCTCGGGTAATACGCTCAAAGTGAGAAATAAACCAAAGCAGCTGCTCGTCGGTCATGGTGCCTGCGCCTTGGCCTTGTTTTACGATTAGCTTGTGCTCTTGCTCTTGTCGCCATGCAAATACATCATCAAAACTCGGGGCTTTGAGCATAATTGTGTAATCGATTTTATCAAAAACGGCTTTATATTCATTGGCTAAACAGCTGTTAATACAGCGACGCCATAGTCCTTGCTGATCGTATGATTTTTCTAGCTCATTAATGGGCTCAATTAAGGTAAAAGGCTGCTGTGGCTCACTGGCTACACACCACCCTTCTAAAATAACAATATCGACTGGCTGGCTATTGGTTAACCATTTATTTTTTGCTACGGGTTCATCTTGTTGCTTGTCAAAACGTGGCAGCGGTACATTAACCTCTTTATTTAACAAGCGACTAATGGTTTTATCCATAAGGGCAACATCATGTGTGCCTGGAACTCCACGGGTGGCAAATAAACAATGCACATCTTGTGCTAGCTGCTGACGTTTTTGGGTTGATAAATAAAAGTCATCAATAGAGAGTGCGACACAATTTAGGTGGGTGTTTTGCTCAAACCAAGTCACTAAATAGTCACCAAGCGTGGTTTTTCCTGAGCCTTGGCAGCCGTTGATGGCAACAAATAAAGGCGCATTTTTTTTGCTGGTTAAAATATCCTGAGCAATCACAGAAAAATACTGCTCACTAATATATTGATATTTCAACGGCAATTGATGTTTTACTAAAAAAGCATTTATATCCACACTATTGGCCTCCAATATAACAATCCCTGATTCAACTATAGGGTATGAATAAGGAAATGCAGTTACTAGACCAATATTATTTATTGTTACTTTTTAGTAGGTTAAAAAAAAAGCGCATTTTAAATGCGCTTTTTTGGTGCAATATTTTTAACCACAGTGCAAATTTAATTCTCGTTGCTCTGTGCTTTTGGGAATACTAAATTTAATACTATGCCTAAAACAGCGCATAAGCTCACACCTTCAAGGCTGAACTGGCTGCTACCAATATGCATACCACCAATACCGCAAATTAAAATAAGCGCCACAATACTTAAATTGCGTGGTTCGCTTAAGTCATCGCCCGATTTAACTAAGGTATTTAAGCCAATAACGGCAATAGAGCCAAATAATAAAATCATTATGCCGCCCATTACAGGGACCGGAATGGTTTGCAAGCCCGCGCCCATTTTAGCCACAAACGCCAAACAAATTGCAATAATGGCAGTCCACATCATCACTTTAGGGTTAAAGTTTTTAGTTAGCATTACCGCACCGGTTACCTCTGAGTAAGTGGTGTTAGGTGGGCCGCCAAATAATGACGCAGCAGACGTGGCTAACCCATCACCAAATAAAGTGCGATGTAGCCCTGGCTTTTTCAAATAGTCTTTTTTTGTAACTTGGCTAATTGCCATCATGTCACCAATGTGTTCAATAGCAGGCGCAATTGCCACCGGCACCATAAACAAAATGGCTTGCCATTTAAACTCTGGCAGTACAAAGTTAGGCACTGCCAACCACTGTGCATTACTGACTGTTTCAAACTGTACTACACCCATAAATAACGATAGCGTGTAACCGGCAACAACACCGGCTAAAATAGGGATCAGTTTAAATACCCCTTTGCCCCACACGGCAAACACTAAAGTTACTAGTAATGAGAACATAGAAATAATAATGGCACTGTCGTAGGCAATAATTTGTGTACCACCATCGCCACTTTTACCCATGGCCATATTAACCGCAGCTGGCGCGAGTGCTAGGCCAATCACCATAATGACTGGGCCTACCACAATTGGCGGCAAAATTTTATGTAAGGTTTTTGTGCCTTTAAACTTCACCAATAAACTCAACAGCATATAAGTAAAGCCCGCTGCCATTAAGCCGCCCATAGTGGCGGGTATGCCCCACATTTGCACTGAGGCAATAATAGGTGCAATAAACGCAAATGACGAGGCTAAAAAGATAGGCACTTGGCCTTTAGTGACAAATTGAAACAACAAAGTACCTAAACCTGCGGTAAACAAGGCAACACTCGGATCAAGGCCCGTTAAAATAGGCACTAATACCAGCGCACCAAACGCTACAAATAGCATTTGGGCACCCGTTAAAATGGTTTTTATTGAAAACGTAGAATTATTTTGCACTGCTAAACCCTAGTAAACCGTACCGAAAATTTTATCACCTGCATCCCCTAATCCTGGGATAATATAGCCTTTTTCATTAAGGTGGCTATCAACTGAGGCAGTAAAAATCTCTACATCTGGGTGAGCGGCTAATGTTTTTTCAACGCCTTCAGGTGCAGCAACCAGTACGATTACTTTAATTTCTTTACAGCCCGCTTTTTTAAGCATATCGATGGTGGCGATCATAGAGCCACCAGTAGCCAGCATAGGGTCAATCACTAAGCTCAAACGCTCATCAATATTACCTACTAGCTTTTCAAAATAAGGTACTGGCTCAAGTGTTTCTTCGTTACGCTCTAAACCCACTACACTCACTTTAGCCGCTGGGAGTAATTGCATTACGCCGTCCATCATCCCAAGGCCTGCGCGTAAAATTGGCACAACGGTAATTTTTTTACCTTTAATATGCTCAACTTTAAGTTTATTACCGTCCCAACCTGTAATTTCGTTATCTTCTAATTCTAGGTTTTTAGTGGCTTCGTAAGTTAATAATGTGCCAACTTCTGAACACAACTCTCGAAAACTTTTCGTGCTAATTCCATGCGCGCGCATTAAACCTAACTTATGTTGAACAAGGGGGTGAGAAATAACGTGAATAGCCATAGTAATAAACCTAGTGATAAAAAATTTGACGTATTTTATATTAAAACAGGCCGTTTGACTGTTAATTTTAGCCCTGATTTCATAGTTCGTGCCAAAATATTTAATTTAGCCATAACTGTTCAACTTTTTGTGTTTATGAGTTGTTACTGGCTAACCAATTATTTACCTGAGCATGCATGTAGCCGTTAATTTTTTTGTGCTCGGGGCTCCACCCAAGTAAAAACCGATAAAAGTCTGCCCACGCCACCGGCCATAAATGAGCCCATTGTGCAATAACGTCATCCGCATTCACTGCTGGTTGGTAGTGACTGAGTGCGTTTTTAAACTGGCTAAAATAATAGTTGAGGTAAGTTTGTGCGTGTTTGTGAAGCTCAGAATCATCCATACCACTGGTCATAAAATACATAACATCTACCACCCCAACACCCGCACCCACATATTGAAAGTCATAACCGAGTATATGCCCTTGGCTATTAGCGGCAAAATTAGCAAGCTTGGCATCACCATGAATTAACGTTTGGTAGTCACATTGTTTTAACGCGTTATTTAATTGAGTAGCTGCCTGTTTAATATCGGACTTTTCGGGCAAGTTATTAAATTCATCAGGCCGGGTATCTAAATGCCAATAACTTCCTTGCTGCCATAAACCATCAAACTTTGTATTTAAATGAAAGGCATTTAAATGAAAGGAATGAAAATGTGCCAACCACTTTAATATGGCTTTTATATTCTCGGTGGTTGCTTGGGTGTATCCCAGCTTTGAAAAATCTTTAAACACCAAGGCAAATTCATCGCCTTTGTTGATTGCTTTAATGCATTCAATAGCTGCCGCTTGCTTGGGCAGTTTATGGCTAAATTGCTGATAAAACGTATATTCAACGTGGTAAGAGTCACGCTTTCTATTAAGCGCAAAGCTGCTTTGTTTAATTTTAGGGTGATTAATATGATCGGGTACTTTAATCGCTTTAATCACACAGGCTTGCTCATCAAGTTGACACTTCACAATTTGACCACAGCCGCTCCAAAGTGAGGTTAGGGTTTCGCCAATAGCTATACGTTCAAAATGCGGGGTAAGTAACGAAAGATAAAAAGACATAGCCAAATTAGGTTGCTAAATTTTAGTTAGTTTAACATTAGACGGTGTTTTTAATAACAGGTCTTAAAACAAAGCTCTTAATAAATAAATCCATATGGTTTTACACAAACCAGTATGTAAAAAACGAATGCTAGTTTTTGAATGGGTGGCAAAATTAACTATGCCACTACAAACTTATCGTCGAATTGAGCGCTTTACCCGCTGAAATACTTTGTTGTATCCATTTTAGTTATGGCTTTGTTTAACAATAGAAAGGATAAGACTATCAATGTCATTATTCACTGCGCCAATACTACTATTACTTAAAATCACATAACCAAAGTTAAGGTCAGTGATAGAGCGTGATAGCGAGACCCAACCACGATTAAATCCAGCAAAGCCAAGACTGCTATTCTTTGCGTCAACAACATAGCTCATACTCCAGCGCCCATTAGTGTTTGGCGCGGGCTTTATCATCAGATCAATTAATTTTTCTGGTAGTAACCCTAAACCATTATAATCACCATCGTTGTTGCGCAACACAGCCATATTAAAACGGGCTAAGTCTATTGGCGTTGTCTGTAAACCAGCTGCTGCTTTCTCATTAAAATAAACCATGCCCGTGACTTTGCCGGAATTATCGTAAGGTGTTGCCGACTTTTTGATAACTTTTTTAGTAATTTTAAAAGTAGAATCCTTCATATTTAGAGGCTTAAACACGTATTGCTGCATATAGTCTTCAAATGCCATGCCTGACACATCTTCAATTAAAAGTTGCACCACTGAATACCCACCACCAGAATAAGACCATTTTGTATCGGGCACATGAATAAGTTCAACAGATCCGGCGCCATTGTTATTGCCATTTAGTGAGTCAACTATAGATGTTAACTTTTCTGGAGACTCCCAGCCTGTATATGGGCCAAGTGACAAGCCTGAAGTGTGAGATAAGATATTTCTCAATGTTACTTTTTTTGCGTTAAACTCAGACTTAGGGATCTGCCAACGTTTGAGGTATTGGTTTATTGGCGCATCTAAATCGACTTTGCCTTGAGCTACAAGTTGCATTACTCCCCAAACAGTAACCAGCTTAGAAATAGACCCTACGTTAAACATTGTGCTTTGGGTAATCTCAGTTTTGGCTGCTACGTCGGCAAAACCATAGGATCGAAACTCTAGAACTCTATTTCCATTGACAAATGCAAGTGCAACACCAGGAGCTTTGTGTTTATCTAAAATCTTTGGTATGTCATCTTCCAAGCGCTCTGTGATCTCAGACACATCAGTAAACTCTTCAGCGGTAGCAAGACTAGCTAAAAACAATGTAAATATTATCAGTATTGATTTAATCATAACTTTCCTTAGTTCGTAAAACGCCAATATAAACAGACTTGAAATAGTTGGCTAAAATATTAAACAGTGTGAAAACAGCCAACGGTTTTTTTCGTTTGAATATTCTTACTAAATACCGTTTGTTACCGATAAGTATTTGCTTTTACCGAAACTGACATAATAAATAGTTAAAAAAAGCAATTTGAATATATTACTACCAAAAGAATTTTTAATAATAATTCCTTTGTCAGTAATTGAGGCTACAGGAAAAGTTTGGCTTGAACACCAATCTATTTTCGCTTGAATAGTTTTAGTTGAATCAGGGATGTTTACTGTTTGCGTAACCCCTCTTTTTATAGTGGCAACTTCTACGTCATCCGCAAACAACTTATAGTCTCTCGCCATATCTACAAATTGTTTTGGTCTAAAAACTTGAATATTCATCTAAACTCCATTTAGGTATTTAACGCCCCAAAAAAGGCAATACAATAGCTGGCAAAATTAGAGACGCAGGAACAAAAGCCAACTGTTTTATTCTGCTTAATGTGTTTGTTGACTAAATAAAGCTATTAGCAAGTAACCCTACGCCAAGCCCTAAACCAAATATAGAGAAGTTGCGCAATATATATACTTTTTTTGAGATATCATAAATAGTTTTACCTTTTGTTAATGACTCAACTATATAGTCTTGAGCAATTAAAGAGTTAAGAATTGAAAAACAAAAACAACCTAAAGGAATATAAACCTTTGAGCCAAAGGTAAGTACTTTTAATTGAATAAGTATAACAACAGCACCTATTATTGCTGATGATAGCCATGCATACTGTTTTAACAACTCAAAATGTAACTCTGTTGTAATTGTTTCATTTTGGATTTTATTTTTTTCTACACTTCGAGATTTCTCTGTACTATCTTCATTATTTTCGACTTGAACTGATTCTTCCATAATTAAAATAAAACTCCATATTTTGATGAAAACCTAAAGCCCGGATAATGGGCTGATAATTGTTGGCTAAAATGTGTAACGAAGCGAAACTGAGTCAACTGTTAGCAGTTCCGCGCTCAAAGCGCCTGTTATGTGCACTTGTTGACCGTTGCTAAACCTAAATCTATATTTGCAACAATATAGCCATACTCTTTCTTAGTTAACTTTTTAGCCTGATATTGTTGCTTAGCTAATTCGTGAGTCCAAGCCTTTTCACATGGGGCTAATGGAATGGTTGTATCAACCATTAAAAGGTGTTCTTCCTGAATCACGCCCCCTTTTTTGACAATGCTTTTAGCGCAAAGGCTTAAAGCATATTCAACAGCAAATTTATCAACTCTTGGCATACCTACAAATTCTACATCACAACCAAGTTTCTCATTACCTTTAGTATCAACATAATAAAGCTGACCTGACGTGGTGCAACCAGATATAAATAAGATGATAACGAGTAATAAAATATGTCTGATATTCACTTTGCCTCCTTGTGCATATAAGCCCGCATATAGGGCACAAAAACGTAACGGCGATTTGGTTAAATTATGCAGAGCACCAAACTCAATCGCCGTATAGTTTTGATATCCAACGAGCCTGCGAGTGCATTGATGGTTTTGTTATTTGCCAGACCTTGAATATATTGATAGCAAAGGAAACTTACTTTCACCAAAGTTGATAGTTAGCGATAGTGTCTCATCTGCTTTGAATGATTGTAAAAACTCCAATGGCGCAATTCGCTGCCCATCTGCAACGATAGCCATTAGGTGTTTACTAGTTAGACTTCGTCGACCTGATGCCATATTAGTCAAGGTTACTACCGCCCAACGCTCACCAGAATCATTACTCATTAATACAAAATTATTTACACTAAAATCACTCTGCTCTGGCTGAATGTTTGATTCATTTGGGAAGGCCAAATCAAAACTATTAGGTACAACTCTATCAATGGAAAGTACCTCTTCACCCGAATGGGCACAAAATGTAAAAACCAGCAATATCCAAGACATCCTTTTCAACACAAATCTTCTCCTAATTTCATATAACACCTTGCAACAGGGCTAATGGAAGCGCTTTGGCCGTTTGTTTGGCCAACGAGCATTTGTTCCTGCCTGATTGCTTGTTAGCTATTCTTTGCACTTGAATTGATGATATCAACTATCTTTTTAGACATAGCTTCTAACTGTCTAGAAGTTGTAGCACCGAATATTCCTTCACTAAACTCTGAACGAGTGTCTAGTTGCGATTCACTAACTATTTGGTTTGTGGATAGGTCTACGAGCTTAACGTTTAGCATCAATTCGGCATCACCTACCATTACACCTGCCATAAATCGACCAAACCCTGAAACATAACGAAAATGCTCTATTGTTATTTCCACGGAGATATCAGCCTGATTAGATGAGTTGCTTGGTATCAAATTACCTTTGTAATCTGTAGTTATTAATGTATTAAGTTCAGTGATACTTTTAGTTAAATCTCTACTTTTAGAGATTGAATTAGATGAGGATATAGCTACTGATATACTATTTGGTATGGCTCCTTGCTGCATGTTCGATGTTTTTACTGATTGCTTAATGTTTGCAGCACAACCCGCAATTAAGCTTACTAAGATGATTAAAATAAAGTTTTTCATTGAATGCTAAATTTCCTTGAATAGCTAACGCTTTGCTAAGAGGCTAAAATGGTTGGCTGGCTTTTTTGCGGTACTTTGCAAAAAACGAGCAAACTGTTTTAGTCCTTTTAAGCACCTTGTTATGCGCTACTGCCTATTAATTCTGATACTGTAACAAAGCGATAACCTTTATCTTTTAACTGCTGAACAATTAAAGGTACCGCAGCCATTGAATTACCTCTAGATTTAAACATTACATGTAAAAGAATAATTGACCCTGGCTTAGTATTTTGGACAACGTAATCGGATATATCACTTGCACTAGCATTTTTATCTAAATAAGTTTCAGGCTCCACATCCCACGTAACGGTAGTTATATTATTATTATTTAGATAATAAGGTAGCGAAAACAATTTTTTACCATAAGGTGGTCTAAAATGTATTTCACCTTTATAACCTGCCTCTGTAATTAACTCATTAGTTTTTTCTAGCTCATCTGCAACAAAGTTATAACTTTTCAAAACCATACGTTGATGAGTATATGAATGGTTTCCAACTTCATGACCTTTATCAATGATATTTTTTGTTTCTTGAATGTTTTCTTCTATAGCTTTGCCGACTAGGTAAAATGTAGCTTTAATTTCTGATTCATCTAGGATTTGGAGAATTTCTTTTGTTTTAAGTCTGGTCGGACCATCATCAAAAGTTAATGCGACTACTTTTTCAGTTGTTTCTACTCGATCTATAAGGTTACCAAAAAATTGAAATTTTTCATTCTTACTCAGCTGCCATAAAGCAATAAATATGATCAGCACTAATGCTGATAGTTTGATTATTTTACTCATGCAGACTCCATTTGCGCATAACAATTTTATAGTGTGCTCATCGCGCATATCTCTGCCAGCGCCCCACTAATATATTTATTAATTTCTTTTTAACAAATAAGTTAACTCATTGCCAGCTTAAAACTTTTAGTAAGGCTGTTCTTTTAATACAGTGCAGAAAAGAGGAAAGCGTCCTCATTTCTTGGCTTTGAAAGAAAGCACCAAAATGCCACGTGTTGCGAATCTGCTTAAATTGTTTGTTATGTTCGAAGTTTAACTGCTGTGCCAAACACTAATATTTCTGATGCACCATCAGTAACTGAGCTAGTTGTAAATCGTATTCCTACTATTGCATCGGCATTTAACTTTTTTGCATCTTCTATTAATCGTTCTACCGCTACATTTCGAGCTTCCATCAACATCTCGGTATAGCCTTTGAGTTCGCCACCCACAATCCCTTTTAAACCAGCCATGATATCTCGACCAACATGTTTAGACTGAACCATGTTGCCATTGACGATTCCCAATACAGCTTCGATTTCCTTGCCAGGAACAGTTTCCGTTGTCGTATAAATCATAATTTTTCCCTAAAACATAACAGCTCATTAAACACCACTTTGGGAGTTATAACCCTCAAAACAGCGTATATTATATACGCTCAATAATTCCACTAAACAACTCTAATGTAAACAAGTAATTACGTAACTTATTTACCACCCATTGTTAAAATACACTAAAACAACGTTTAATAATGTTCTGTACCATTAAATTAGTCGCATTAGTTATGGGCTTAAATTACACCCATAAAAAAGCCCCGCTTGATATTACTCAAGCAGGACTCCACACTAATTTTGTATCAATAAAAGCGCCTAAACTGCAGGCGCTTTGCATTATTGAATTTTATTGGTTAACCACGCTTTTAAGCGGATTAACTGGCTGTGCGTTGTCGTCTAGAATGTTCATATCGAAGTCGAACTCATCAACACGAATCGCTTTTTCACGCTTTTTGTTGTAATCACTTAACTGAACAAATTCAGCGTCGTTAATTACTTTTGCAGCAAGTGCATTTTCAAGCGTGATTGAAAAACGCGTACCCGGCTTAAAGGTTTTAGCACGTAGCGCTTTTTTCACTTTAGCTAATAGCTCAAGTGACGCCATTTTAGCTTTGTAAGCTTGCTCATTGATGTGATGACCATCACCTTCAATTGGCTTAACTAAATGTGTGATTTGCGCTTTAAATGCCGTATCAAGCTGAGCTTGTTTTGCTAATTCACGAATTAAATCATCGCTAATTTTTGGCATTTTAGTTGAGTAGTTCATAGTAATGAAACGAATGAACTTACGAGTACCACTTGCAGGGAAGTTGTCTAAGAACTTGTGCAATGCTTCTTCTGCACTTTGTAGTGCAAAACGAGTCGCATAATGGAAGTAAGGAGCCGCTTGCTCACGCTCGCTGCTTGCTACTTTTTGCTCGTAATACTTAATAGATGCCATAGCTGCATACAAGAAGCTCATTACATCGCCTAAACGTGCTGAAAGCATTTCAGCTTGCTTTAACTTACCGCCAAGTACTAGTAACGAGAAGTCAGCATATACAGCTAATTTAGCTGATAGTTTATGAACTGCTTTTTCGTAGTCACGTACTTCTGGTAGTGCCGAGTTTGCACCAGCAGTAAACGGTAATACACCTAAACGGAATGCACGTAAGCTATTTGCTGTACTGTAGCCAATTGTTTTACGTAAAATACCATTAAATTCTGCATCTGCGTTTTTGTCATCGCTGTGGATAGACTCAACCATAGATTGTAAGTATGGGTGACAACGCATAACACCTTGGCCAAATATCATCAGGTTACGAGTCAGAATGTTTGCACCTTCTACCGTAATGGCAATAGGCTGCGCTACATAACCACTCGCTAATGTATTTTGTGGACCGTTTTGAATCGCTTTACCTGCTTGAATATCCATTGCTGAGTCAAGCACATCACGACCAAGCTCTGTCATATGGTATTTAGCGATTGCAGTCACTACCGATGGTTTTAAGCCCATGCCTAAACCTTCAGTTGTCAGTACACGCATTGCTTCTTGTAGGTATGTTTTACCTGCAATGTCAGCTAGCTTTTCTTGAATACCTTCAAATTGACCAATTGATAAACCAAACTGTTCACGCACTGCTGCATACTCAGAAGCTGATTTAAATGCAACTTGGGCAGTACTTACGCCCAGTGCTGGTAATGAAATACCACGCCCTGCGCCTAAACAGCTAACTAGCATTTGCCAACCGCGACCGATGTTTTTCTGACCACCGATAATAAAGTCCATTGGTACAAATACTTTGTTACCACGTGTAGTACCGTTGTAAAAACGGATACCCATAGGATCATGACGGTTACCAAGTTCTACACCAGGGTGCTCTTTTGGAATAAGTGCACAGGTAATACCTAGGTTTTCTTTACCACCTAGTAAACCATCAGGGTCAACCACTTTAAACGCTAAACCAAGTACAGTAGCAATAGGTGCTAGAGTAATGTAGCGTTTGTCCCACGTAATTTCTAAACCAAGTACTTCTTCGCCTTTGTACATACCTTTAGTTACGGTACCTACATCTGGAATACCGCCTGCATCAGAGCCTGCTTCTGGGCTTGTTAATGCAAAACATGGAATGTCTGTACCATTTGCAAGACGTGGTAAGTAGTGTGCCTGTTGCTCCTCTGTACCAAAGTGAAGAAGTAACTCACCCGGGCCTAACGAGTTTGGTACCATTACAGTTACTGCAACAGCTGAACTTTTAGTTGCGATAGTACCTACAATTGTTGAGTTAGCGTATGGGCTGAACTCTAAACCGCCAAACGATTTAGGGATGATCAGCGAGAAGAAACGCTCTTTTTTCAAAAACTCTAAAATGTCGTTTGGTAAATGAATACCATTTTGAATGACTGAATCATCAATCATGCCAAGTAGTTCTTGTACTGGGCCGTCTAGAAACGCTTGCTCGTCTGCGGTTAATTTTGCCGCAGGTACATCGCGTAGCGCGCTGAAATCTGGTTTACCTCGATAGATAGACCCTTCTAGCCATACATCGCCAGCGTCTAGCGCTTCTTGCTCAGTAACTGAAATGCTTGGTAATACTTTTTTTAATTTTGTACGTAAACTCATAACGAACTCATCCGACCAGATAAATAATACCTACATTACGTCATAAAAATCGCTTTAGATCAATTACTCTATTCAATTAATTAACAGTTTTTGCAATTTATTTTCTTTACCTGAACGTAAACTGTTGAAATAAAAAGGCTTACACCTGTACGCTGAATTGTTATTTTTTTTGTTAAAAATTTAATAATTCTGGTTGTTGGCGCCGCAAATACGGATTTGGTAATAAAGTAGAAACAAAAAAACGCAGCCTAAAATTAGGCTGCGTTTTTTAAAAGCGAGAGATTAAATCGAGTCTAACTTATTTTAACTACCTGTTTGCCAGTAAAACCACCTGCTAACTGGTTATTTAGTGCAGCCGAAACAGCGTTTGCATTAAAATCAACAGCTAAAACTTCTGGAGGAATTATCTCGCCATTTGCTACCGTTTCAAGCAACAAATTACCCATAAAGCTCATCCGCTGCTGCGCACAGAGGCTGTTGGCCAACCACGCGCCTCCTAAGGAGACAATACTAATATTAGGCGCACGCCGATACATTAGCTGCTGTTCGAAGTTAGGGAGTGGATTTAAACAAGCAATACGACCACAAAAACGCATTAGTTCGATATTTTGAATGGTCGATTCCCCACCCATAATATCAATAACAGCGTCAAACCCTTGTGGACCTAACTCTCGACGAATTTTGTCACATAAGGCTTTATCGTTGTAATCAAAGACCACATCGGCGCCGAGTTGCTTAACTAACTTATGATTGCGCTTAGAGGCGGTGGTAAATACATCTGCACCGCGCTGCTTGGCAAACTGAATAGCAAATTGCCCTACAGCGCCAGCACCACCTTCAACAAAAAGTGTATCGCCCTCCGTTACTGATAGTTTATCTAAGCTGATCAATGCCGCCATTCCGGCGCAGGGTAAAGTTGCAGCTTTGTCACTGGCTAATTGCTGAGGAATGATAGACACCGCATAATTAGGCACTTTTGCGTATTCGCTCAGTACCCCTTGCTCACCTACGCTGGCGTGCCACATAACACGCTCTCCTACCCCCGGAAAAATACCTTTACCCGCTTTAACCACTGTTCCCACTGCATCCAAGCCTAAAACATGCGGGTATTGCCACGTACAAAAGCCAGACTTGGCAAATTGTGCATCCACCGGGTTTAAACCAACGTACTCTACTTTTACTAATAGCTCATTACCTGTGCACTGAGGCACAGGTAACTGAGTATCCGATAAGTTAATATCCTCATTGGGCTCATTTAACACAATAGAGCGCATTAATGTAGGAATAGTATTTGGGTTTGTATCTGCAGTATTAGGCATCAAAAACTCTACTTGTTAGTATTACTTAACGCGTAACTCCATCGCCCATTAAATGACTGGTAGGCATTTACTTTGGCAAGTAGCGATAAAATAGTTGAATCAACGGCATTTTCTTGAGCTATTAAAACATCCTGACGCGCATCTAACAACTCTAAGTAAGGAATTTGCCCTTCTTCGTACATTGCTTGTGCTTGTAAAAATGCATTATTAGCAAATTGATAACGCTCATCAGCAAAGCGCGATTGCTGTGCTTGATTGACCAAGTATTGCAATGAAAGTTCACTCTCGTTAATCGCTTTTAATACCACTTGCTGGTAGTCAGTATACGCCGCTTGGCTTAAAAACTGCTGCGCATCGCGTTGTGCTAAAAGCGCAGGGTAACTTAATAATGACCACTGCAATTGCGGCGCTACTTGCCATTGCTGCTGGGTATCACTAAAACCGTTGCTCCCTAAACTTAACACGCCTGCAAAGCCGCTTAAGCTAATATCCGGCAATAAAGCTTTGCTGGCTGCTACACTCAGGCTATTTGCTTGGCTAAAATCAAATAAAGCACGACTTATATCAGGTCTTAATGCTATTGCATCATTAGGCTTTGCAAATGACACCGCAAAAGCCTTAGTTAATATAGTACGTTCATCATTAATGCTCAGTGATTGCGTAGTTTGCGCGCTTAATACGGCCAAAGTAGATAAGTCACGGTACTTGGCATATTCAATTGCCGGCACCAAGGCTTGCTGCTGTCTAAGTTGCGCCATAGTGCGGTTTAAGTCGAGCTCATTAGCCACACCTTCATCAACTTGGGCCTGTAGCACCTGAATGCTTTGTTCAAGCGCTTCTATTTGCATCTCAATAATTTGCTGCTTTTGCAGATTACCTTGATAACTAACAAAGCCTTTAACCACAGCCGACACCACTTCAATTTGCAATAACCTAACTTGCTCAGCTTGGCTCATTGCTTGTGAATTCGCGGCATCGACTAGCGCAGTAATTCGACCAAATAAGTCGAGCTGCCAATCAAGTGCTACATTCGCACTTGATTGTCTGCTATTGGTATCGCCTAGCCCGCTTCGCTTTGCACCAACCGCAACACCGCCTTGCGGTAAGTATTGCGCCTGTTGCTCGCCAATACGCGCCAAAGCACTTTTTAATACCAGCTGACTAGTTTGTAAGTCGTAATTATTAGCAAGTGCGTTGCTAACCAGTTGGTTTAGCTGCGTTGAGCCCAGCTTGTGCCACCAGTTTTGCTCATCTTCACCCATAAACTGCTCTGCAGATATTGCCTTGGCAACAAACTCATTAATCTGTTGTTGCTGAGCGGCTGTGTCAATTTTACTCGCACAACCTGATAACACAGCAACCGCTAATGCAGAACTCAACCATGGCGATAATTTAAGGGCGCTTAAGTTAAATTTAGTCATGCGAAGGCTCCTCAACGCGCTGCTTTTTTACCACCAGCATATAAAACACCGGTGTAAATAATAGTCCAAACACAGTTACACCAATCATACCCGAGAACACCGCATTACCCATGGCATGGCGCATTTCTGCCCCAGCACCGGTTGCCAATACAAGCGGTATAACACCTGCGGTAAAGGCAATTGATGTCATTAAAATTGGACGTAAACGTAATCGACACGCCGCTAACATCGCCTCAAGGTGCGATAACCCAGTGTCATGCTTATCTTTAGCAAATTCCACCATAAGGATGGCATTTTTAGAAGCCAATGCGACCAGTACAATCAACGCTATTTGCGTAAATATGTTGTTGTCTGAACCTACAAACCACACTCCTAATAAAGCTGAGAAAATAGTCATAGGTACAATTAAAATAATGGCCAGTGGTAAACGTAAGCTTTCATACTGTGCGGCCAGTACCATAAACACGAGTAATACAACCAGAGGGAATACATACACCATGGTATTACCGGCTAATACTTGCTGGTACGTTACCTCAGTCCACTCATATTCAATGCCAGTAGGCAATGTTTTTGCTAATACAGCTTCAATCGCCAATTGCGCTTGATCAGAACTATAACCAGGCGCTGGGCTGCCATTAAGCTCTGCACTTGGGTAGCCGTTGTAATGCATTACACGATCAGGACCAATAGTAGGCGTTACCGTTAATACTGAGCCTAGTGGCACCATGTTACCGGCACGATTACGCACTTTTAGGTTTAGTATTTGCTCTGGGTCTACCCTAAAATCAGCATCAGCTTGAGCATTAACCTGATAAGTACGACCAAACAAATTAAAGTCGTTTACATACACTGAGCCTAAATAAATTTGCAACGAGTTAAACACTTCATCTAATGGAATACCTTGAATAAGCGCTTGCTCACGGTCAATATCAATATCCATTTGTGGTACTTGAATTCTAAAGCTTGAATACAGCCCCATTAACGCTGGATCTTTTTGCGCCGCTGCAATCACTGATTGCAAACTGTTAAATAAGGCTTCAAAGCCTTTGTTAGCTCTATCTTCTATTTGCAATTTAAAGCCACCTGTGGTGCCAAGGCCTTGAATTGGTGGTGGTGGAAACACAGCGACAAAGGCTTCATCAATGGCCGCAAAACGTTGGTTTAGTTGCGCTGCAATAGCCGAAGCCGACATACTCGGATCAGTACGCTCTGCAAAAGGCGCCAGTGGCGTAAATACGATGCCGCTATTTGGGCTATTAGTAAAACCATTCACTGAAAGACCAGGAAACGCTACCGTGTTCGCAACCCCAGGGACCTCTAATGCAATTTGCTGCATTTGTTTTACCACCGCTTCTGTACGGTCTAAACTGGCAGCGTCAGGTAACTGCGCAATAGCGACTAAGTATTGCTTATCTTGTTGTGGAATAAAGCCACCCGGTACTGCATCAAACAATTTAATCGTACCGCCAACTAAAGCAATATACGCAACCATAACCACAACACTCATACGAATAAGCTTTTGTACCAGCTTTTCATATCCTTTAGCACCACGGTCAAACACGCGGTTAAAAGGTTGAAATAACCAACGGCCAAATAATTTATTAAGCACGCGGGTAAACGCATCAGGCTCGGCATCATGTGATTTTAACAATAAAGCGGCCAGTGCTGGCGACAGCGTTAATGAGTTAAACGCCGAAATTACCGTTGAAATCGTAATGGTTAATGCAAATTGTTTATAAAACTGCCCTGAAAGCCCAGTAATAAAAGCCGTCGGAATAAATACCGCACATAATACTAATGCAATCGCAATAATAGGGCCGGTTACTTCCGTCATTGCCACGCGGGTGGCTTCAAGCGGTGATAAACCATCTTCTATATTTCGCTCAACATTTTCTACGACCACAATTGCGTCATCAACCACGATACCGATTGCCAGTACTAAACCAAATAGCGATAAGGTATTAATAGACACTCCAAGCCACTGCATTACGGCAAACGTACCAATGAGTGAAATAGGCACCGCAATTAACGGAATAATAGATGCGCGCCAGGTTTGTAAGAACACAATAACCACAATCACCACCAGCACGATTGCTTCGAGTAAAGTGGCGATCACCGCATCAATTGAACCACGCACAAATACCGTTGGATCATAAACAATGTCGTATTCAACACCTGCTGGAAAGTCTTTTGATAAGCGTGCCATAGTTTCACGCACCTGATCAGAGAGCTCAATGGCATTTGACCCTGGACGTTGAAATATTGGCATCGCTAAAGCGGGTTGATTATCAAGCTCAGCACGCAATGCATAAGAATCTTGGCCTAAATCAACACGTGCTACGTCTGACAAACGGGTAAGCTGCCCTTGCTCCCCAACTTTAATAATGACTTGTTTAAACTCTTCAATGCTATTAAGGCGTCCTTTGACGTTTAATAAAATTTGGAACTGACTGTCATTTGAAATCGGTTGCGCACCTAAACTACCCGCTGCAACTTGCTGATTTTGAGAGCGCAGTGCATTGACCACGTCACTTGCAGTAAGCTCACGTGATGCTAGCGCATCGGGGTTAAGCCAAACTCGCATTGCATATTTACCACCACCAAATAGACGAATATCACCCACACCAGGTAAACGCGCTATTTCATCTTTAATATTTAAATCGGCATAATTTGATAAATACGCGGTGTCATGGCTGTTTTGAGGTGAATATAAATGCACCACCATGGTTAAATCGGGTGATGATTTTTCAGCAACTACACCTAAACGCTGCACTTCTTGTGGCAAACGCGGCAGCGCACTATTTACTCGGTTTTGCACTTGCACTTGGGCACGGTCTAAATCAGTGCCTAACGCAAATGTCACCGTGAGCGTCATACGTCCGTCACTGGTTGCTTGTGAAAACATATACAGCATGTTTTCGGTGCCATTTATTTCTTGCTCAAGCGGTGTTGCCACTGTTTGTGCAATAACCGTCGGGTTCGCACCTGGATAACTGGCAGTCACAACCACTGTCGGTGGAACGACTTCTGGGTATTCACTGACAGGCAGCTGAAATAATGAAATGCTACCTGCAATTAAAATAATCAACGACAGCATGGCCGCAAAAATCGGTCGCTGTATAAAAAAGTGTGAAAATTTCATCTAATAACCTTATTGCTTAGCAACTAAATCGGCAGGGTTAGCACTTAGCGTAAATGCCACGCCTTGGGTATTAATTGCCACTTTATTTGGTGATATCGGCATACCGGGTCCTACACGAGCAGGGCCGTTTACAGCAATAACATCGCCTTGCTCAAGTCCTGATGTGATGGCTCGCAACGGTCCATAGCGCTCACCTACAGTAACCAATTTATATTGCAGCACATTATTTTCGCCTACAGTTAACACAAAGCGATTTTTTAAATCTGTGCCTATGGCTCTGTCTGGAATAATGACAGTTTCACGCACTGCATTAGCAGCTAACTTAATGCGTGCAAATGAGCCCGAACGCAGCTCATTACTGCGATCATCAAATACCGCACGAACGCGTAAAGTGCCTGTAGATGCGTTAATTTGATTATCTATAAAGTTAATATGGCCGCTATAGTTAAAATCGTCTTGCCCTACTTTTTGCATTACAACAGGCTGTTTGCTTGCAGCTGTTACTTCGTCAAATGCGCTATTCCAAGTACGTTCATCTACATCAAAGTAAGCGTACATTTTGTCATTAGAAACAATTGAAGTAAGCACGCTTTGCCCTGCAAGTACGTTGTTACCTTTGGTAATATTTGCGCGAGAAATCACGCCATCAATAGGAGAAACCACTGACGTAAACTCTAAATCGAGCTTTGCAGCTTTAAGCTGCGCTTGCAGTGCAGCAAGTTGTGCTTCACGCTGACGTAAAGTCGATGTACGCGCTTGTGCTTGCTCAGTCGAAATGGCTTTTCGCTCAGTTAAGCGTACAGCACGCGATGCTTCGCTTTTTGCTTGTTCAAGTGCTGCTTGAGCACTTTTTACCTGAGCGCTTAAACTGTCAACGGTTGCAGCGAATGAGCGATCGTCTAAACGAAATAATACATCGCCTTGTTTAACGCTATCCCCTTCTTTAAATTCAATTTGCTCAATAATGCCGGATACACGCGGCATTAATGCCACTTTTTGCGGTGACTCTAAGCGTGTTGTATAGGTATGCCAACTTTGAACTGGCTTAACCAAGACTTCGGCTACATCAATAGCTTGTTGTTGCTGTGCGGGGGCTGATTGCGCTGTACTTTCATCGGCACAACCGGCCAGTGTGATTAATGCAACAGATAGTGCTGTAGCAATTAAGTGTTTGTTCATAACGACGCTCCTTTTAATTTAGCATTGCATAATACGGAACATACTTGATGACAAAAACAATAGATTTTTAAATTCATTAGTGCCAAAATGGCATCAATACTCACTAAGTAATGAAATAATGGATACAACCAGTCGACTATTAATGCTGCTTGAAGTGGTAGAGCAAGGCTCATTTGCAAAAGCAGCCGAAATACGAAATATTGACCGCTCAGTGATCTCTAAGCAAATTAGTCGGTTAGAGGATGAACTTGGGGTAAGACTATTAAACAGAACAACCCGCTCATTCTCTCTTACAGCAGCGGGCGCTGAAATGATAAAAAAAGCGGGTGAGCTGCGAAGCCTGCTTGGCGAAACGGTGCGCATGGCAGAAAACTACCACCAAGAGCCTCGCGGCGTATTAAAAGTGACCGCATCGACTTTAATAGGTCGACGCTACTTACAGCCAGTGATCAACGATTTCCAAAAACGCTTTCCACAAGTGGAAGTAGAACTGCGTTTAGATGACCGACTGGTTGATATTGTATCTGAAGGATTTGATTTAGCGTTTAGAGTGGGTGAACCCAAAGACTCATCATTAATTGCTCGTAAAATTGCCCGTAATCGTTTGTTACTATTAGCCGCGCCAGCGTTTATAGAAACATACGGTATGCCAATAACAATCACTGATTTGGCACAATTGCCAGCGGCCAGTTATGCCAGCAACTCACTGCGGGTAGAAGGCATAAATTACTATAACCACACTGGCGAGCACTGCGAGCAAAAAATAAAAAGTGTGTTTAGAGCAAACGATGCAGAAGTATTACTGATGAAAACCCTCTCTGGCACCACCTACTTTTTAGCGCCGGCATTTATTTTAGATAAAGAAGTGATTGATGGGCAACTGGTGCCCTTACTTACCGATGTAAAATTAATGGAACACAGTGCAATGTATGCTGTATACCCACACCGAGATTTACCGGTAAGAACACGATTGTTTTTTGATGCCGTGCGTGAATACATTGGCAAAGAAAGACCGATTTGGGAGAACAGTATTCCTAATTTTGATCAAATGTATTAAGCCGCATTTGCACAGAGGTTAATATCAGAAAAAACCGCATTGCGCCCCGCATCTTTTGCCTTATAAAGTTGCTTATCTGCTTGCGCTATTAATTCAGCCAAATTTTGTTGTTGGTACTTAACAACGCCAACACTGGCTGTTAAATTTATGGTTATACCATTGGCTTCAATATATTTATTTGCAACGGCTTGTCTAAGATTTTCAGCCTTTGCCAGCGCGGATTGTGCACTATCAAAATTGCTCATTAAAGAAAATTCTTCACCCCCTACCCTAAACACATACCCTTTTGCAAAAGTAATCCTAAATAGAGTTGCCAACTCAACCAGCACTTTATCTCCTACATCATGGCCGTATTCATCATTTATTTGTTTAAAGTGGTCAAGATCAATTAAAAACAAGTACAGCTGTGACTTGTCTTTTATCTCCACTTCAAAATAATGACTCATAGATAAACGGTTTCCTGCCCCCGTGAGAGGATCAAGTAAGGCCAAGTTTTTAAGTCGCTTCGAAAATTCGGCCCTATTTCCTTCAAAAACATGAGAAATGACCCATATAATAATATAAATAAACAGTAAGTTGAGCGCTAGGTTAAAAGAGGAAAAATAAGGGCTTGGTAATTTATAAATCAACACTGATGATTGCATAACCAAAAGTGTGGCCGATAACACAATACCGTATTTTCGACCAAGAAGTAGATAATACAAAATGGGTAAAGAAAACGCCCATAAAAACAGACCATTTTTAAGTGGTGCCAAAAAGGTTCCACATAATATAACGAGCGTTACAGTCATACAAACCGTTATGGCATACCAGTTTCGTTGCTTGTTTTTAACCAATTGTATAAAAATATAAAAACAAAGTGCGGAAAAACACACCTCTAAGCCGCCTACAATATAAAAATGATTTTTTGTTAGGTTAAACACAGCAAAAATAAATGACAGCAAACCAAAAAATAAACACATCCATTTTAAGACATGCTTACGTAATATTTTTGTACTGTTAAGAGCGGCTATATCCATAAAAAACTTAAATCAAAACTAATCGTTTATATTAACCCTGAAATGCAATAATCACAATTTTATGCTTAACAACCCCCTTTAAAATAAGCAAAAAGGATTGGTTAAATGCAGCTATTCTGTAAGCAGTTCATTAACTGTGCCAACCAAGTCAGCAAATTCCTCATCAACATGTGCGATTTGTTTAGAGCTTAAGGTTTGATTTAATTTAACCAGCAACTGTGCGTATGCCCTTAAATTTTCCTCATTTCTCTCAATGAGTTCAGCACTCATAAACAGCTCTCGTTCTGTAATGATAGTGCGTAACTGCTGCGCAAATTGGGCATCATCAAGGGTTTGCTGATTAAACAGTGCTTCAAGTGCACCTAACCGAGTTAGTTTATAGTCATACCATAAATTGCTGGTACTGATATATTCACTGTTGGCTTGTGACACTAGCGTTCGCTGCTCTGAGGTGAGCTTACCAAGCCATTGTTCGTAGTAGTCTAGTTGCTTGTCTAAATGAGACTGCTGATGCTCCTCTTTGGTTAATGAAGCGTGCTCTTTTATTTCATCATTAATTTGCTCACGAATGTTTTCTACCATTTCACTGCGTTGTGATGGAGTTAACGTTTTTGCCAGCTCGATTAAGGGATCACTCGCGTACAAAAGTAAATTGCGCCAATGCTGCTTTACCTGCGTTATTTTTGCCATTAATTGCGCTGTATCGGCTTGTTTATCGAGCAACTGCCTTAAGTCGAGTAAATCGGCTTTATATTTTGGTAACTCAATCTCTCGGTGCCAATCTCGGGTGTTATTAATAATCACTTTTAACTGCGTTGATTGGCTTTTGTTTAAGTCGACATAATCGTCTATCCAAAACGAAGACAGCCAACCAAGGTTGTTATAAGCAAAGGAAGTAGAACAACTGGCAATAAACAATAAACTGGTTATAAAAATAATTTTGCTTAGTTTTATATTTTTTAAATTATTTAACATTAACAGACCCCGTTTTATGATGCTTTGGTTGCCAAAAATCATCATAAGTAATTATGTAAGCTATTGCTCGCTTTTATTTTTTTCATTTTTCTATAGAATCGCAAGCTAACGCAATTTATATCATGACTATATGCTTAAGTTTAGAATTTTTGAGCTATAGTTAAAGCTACTTGTTAATACGTTTGTATACCTAGGTTATAAACGTTGGCGTTATTAATTTAGCTCATAATTTTTTACCTATCCCTAATAGATTCACTAGGTAAGTTTTACTTTTATGGCGCTTACATAGAACGACAACTAATTTGGAGACATGCTTATGTCACAGTCTAATTTTAAAGCACTGCTACTGGCCGGTATTATGCTCGCTACCCCTCTTGCCCATGCTGGACTAGAAGAAGGGATCAGAGCTGCTAATGCGGGTGAATTTGAAGAAGCACTTAAAGAGTTTAATTATTTAGCTGACAAAGGCTATGCACCGGGTATTTACGAATTAGGTAAGCTATACGAAGGTGGCCATGGCGTTACCCGTGATTATTACAAAGCAGCTGAGCTGTACCAACAAGCCGTTAAAAAGAACCATGTAGATTCAATGTTTGCACTTGCGGTTTTATATGACGAAGGCAATGGCGTTAAATTAGACAAACAAATGGCCATAACCTTATTTGAAAAAGCAGCAAATAAGAACCTTCCCGCAGCACAGTATAATTTAGGTGTAATGTACGCAAATGGCGATGGTGTTAGCCAAGATTATAAAGCCGCCAGAACATGGTATGAAAAAGCCGCTGCTAATAATTACACATTGGCGCAGTTTAATTTAGCACTGATGTATTTTGAAGGCTTAGGAATGCCAAAAAATCTTGAAATGTCGTATGTGTGGAATACCATTGCCGAGTATAACGGCAACATGCAAGCCAGTCACAGCCGTAAACTTGATGAACGTACTATGCTTCCTAAAGAGGTAGCTGAGGCCAAAGAAAAAGCCGATGCAATTTATACCAAAATTTTAGCGGGAACGTATGCTGGCGAAGGACGCCTGTTTTAAGTTAGCTATTAAAAAAGCTGAATGAAGTGATTCATTCAGCTTTTTTGTTTTAAACGCTACAGGCTATTTTACATAAAGCCACTTTAGCACTTTGATCAGTAATTTATTTTGTTTAAGTAATAAACCAATGCGCGGGTTAACCGAGCCAGAGACTAAGGTATTTTTTGCATGGCTAAAGGTGAGAAAACCTTCTTTGCCGTGATAATGCCCCATCCCCGAATGCCCCACGCCACCAAACGGCACATCATCGGCAGCTACTTGTATTAATGTGTCGTTTACCGCAACTGTTCCGCTAAGTGTTTGCTTAATAATGTACTGTTGCGCCTGTTTATCTTGACCTAAAATGTAAAGGGCTAATGGGTGGTCGCGTAATCGAATATAATTAAGCACGTCCTCTAATTTGTCGTAACTCATAATGGGTAAAATGGGACCAAATAGCTCTTCTTGCATTAATGTCATCTCATCTGTTACGTGCGTAACAATATGCAGACCCATACGATGCTTTTCGCCATCTTGCTGGTTTTGTTCAAGCGGTTTAGTAATTTTAGCGCCTTGCTCTTGTGCTTGCTCTAAATAACCGAGCAAACGTTGATAATGTGCAGGGCTTATAATCGAGGTCAGGTTTTTACCTTCAACACCTTGCTTAAAGTGTTTTTTATAAAGGGTACAAAGCGCTTTAATGAATTGATGCTCTACTGCTTTAGGAACAAACACGTAGTCAGGCGCTACACATATCTGCCCTGCATTGGCCATTTTTCCAAATAATAAAGCACGCGCGGCTTTATTTACATCGGCTTTTTCTAACACAATAACGGGCGATTTTCCGCCGAGTTCTAATGTTACTGGCGTTAAATTTTTACTGGCCGCGGCCATAACTAACTTGCCAACAGCCGTCGAGCCTGTAAACAGTAAATGCGCAAACGGCAATGATGAAAACTCACTTGCCACGTCGCTACCACCTTGAATAATTGTGCAGTGTTGGCTTAATTCATCTGCAAATATTTTTTCAATAACGGCATTGGTGTTAGGCGTAAATTCACTGAGCTTTAACATCACCCTGTTACCCGCTGCAATCGCAGTAATAACAGGTACCAATGCTAGTTGAATGGGATAGTTCCATGGTGCAATCACACCCACCACACCAATAGGCTGATAGGTGACACTTACTTTTGAGGGCCATAAGCTTAACCCCGCGCTGCGCTGACTAGGCTTAGACCAGCGAGGTAGCTTTTTAATAATATGCGCAAGTCCCTGCATGGTGGGCAAAATATCCCCCACTAAGGTATCGAACGCCGTTCGGTATCCAAAATCTTTAGATACTGCAGCAATCAAGTCTTGCTCTAACGTTACAATGTTAGCGCGTAATTTTTTGAGTAAAGCAAGACGTTGCTCAATGGGTAAATAAGGGGTGTCTTCAAAAGCATGCTTTAGTTCATTAAATTGCGAACGCAAAGACCCTGTAGATAATGTGTCAGTGTTCAAAATAGGCTACCCGATTTATAACGTTTTCAAGACTATAACCTTGTTCTGTTACTCGAGCAATAAAGAGTGATTTTGCAACACGAGGTAAAGGATTGCAAAAACACTCAACAGGTTGGTTGGAACGCATACCGATGCACTGCTTTTGTGTGCATCGGTTATCTGTTTTGTTAGTTGATTAAAGTGGGTTATTAAAAACCAAAAACTTGGGCTGCTATGGTCATTGTTACTAAGGTAATTAAAACAATAGCGACAATATTTAACACAAAGCCAGCACGGATCATGTCTTTCATTTTAATTTCACCCGAGCCAAACACAATCGCATTGGGTGGTGTGGCTACTGGCATCATAAACGCACAACTACACGCAATCGCAGCTGGAATAACCCACACTAACGGACTGCCTGTTACTGACTCAGCAACGGGGCCTAGCAGTGGTAAAAAGCCTGCTGCTGTTGCCGTATTACTGGTTATTTCGGTTAAGAACGTAATCAGCGCAACCACAACAAGAATGCTCATGACTAATGGAATAGTACTCGCCCCTTCAATCATATTGGCAATGTAGTCAGCTAATCCTGATGACTTTATTTGCGAGGCAAGTGTTAATCCGCCACCAAATAAAAGCAACACACCCCACGGCACTTTAGCGGCACTTTCCCAATCTAAAATACGCGCATCACTGCCTTTATTTGCCGGTAGTACAAACAGTAATAATGCAGCGGCAATAGCAATACCGGTATCTGAAATTTTAAGCCCGGTAACATCGCCTAATAAAGGTCTAAATATCCAACAAATAGCGGCAAGCACAAATACAAACAACACGCCCTTTTCAGCACGTTGCATTAGACCTAAGTCTTTTAATTGTGAAGAGAATACCACTTTAGTATTAATACGCTTGTTCGCTTGTACATTCGCATCGACCTTATAAGTGAATTTAGTTAACCAAATCCAGCTGATCAGCAACATACCGAGCGCTAAAGGCACACCAACAATCATCCACTCGGCAAAGCCAATTTCAATCTGATAACTGTCTGATAGGTACGCCGCCATTAATGCATTTGGTGGAGTACCGATTAAAGTAGCAATACCGCCAATACTCGCGCCATAAGCAATCGACAGTAAAAGGGCTTTACCAAAACCTTCATTACTAGGATCTGAGCTTTTAACTAAATGGGTAATAGATAAAGCGATAGGTAGCATCATTACTGCTGTAGCGGTATTAGACATCCACATTGATAAAAATGCAGTCACTAACATCATCGCTAAAATTTGTAAGCTTGGTTTTTTACCCGCATAAAGCATTGTTTTTAATGCAATACGCTTGTGTAATCCCCAACGCTCCATCGCTATTGAGATTAAAAAGCCACCTAAAAATAAAAAGATCAGCGGATGCGCATAAGGCGCTGCAACACTTTTTATCGCTGCTATATCAACAATCGGCGAAATCACTAAAGGGAGTAACGCAGTAGCAGGAATAGGCACTACCTCACTCACCCACCACGAGGCCATCCAAAATGCTAAGCCTGCGGTTTTAAACGCTGCCGCCGACATACCTACTGGCGGCTCAACTAAGCAAGTAAGTAGCATGACACATGGACCAAGTAACAATAACAGCCATTGCATAAATGGCTTTTTATTCGCGTTATTTTCTAAAATACGTTTTGTCATTTGTTCAGCCCTTAAAATTTATATTTAAGACCAAGTGCAACACTGCTATCAGCATTTTCTTCTAGGTCGAGGTCAGTGTATAAAAGGTAAGCTGTGGTTTGCTTGTCAAATACATAATCTACACCCGTGGTCCACTGGGTAGCGTCTGATGTTTGACGTAGTTTTGAATCATCTTTTGCAAATTGTACTTTAGGTACCCATTTGTCTAACTTATAGCTTGCGCTTAGTACATAACCGTTGCCAGACTTAGCGCCGTCAATCGATTCTGAATGCTGGTACAATGCCCCTAATTGTAATTTTTCAAACTTATACACACCCGCAATACGGCTTGCTTTAATGTTATTAAGCGAATCAACATGGCTGATTGAAATAGAGTAAGGTGTTTTATTTAAATTACGGTCGCCGTAAATTAGCGTAGCAGCAAATCCTGCTTCGTTATCTTTGTTGTCATCTTTTGGCGCATAGGTAAATGAAAACTGCGCGTTATGCCAATACTTAGAGGTATAGGTGATGGTATCGCCTAAGCGGTCTTGCCCTGCAATTACTTGAGCAATATCAGCTTGGGTTTCGTTAAAATTATCAAGCTTACCTTCTGAATATTTAAAGCGCGTGTCATTTCGCCCAACCACCACTTCACCAAAAGCACCTTTTAGACCAAGGTAAGTATTGCGTGCTGCAAAAGGCTCATTGGTGTCGTCGTGCTCAAAACCTTTTACTTGAACTTCGTATTTAAATACCGCGGTAAAATACTCATTTAATTTATGGTCACCTTTAATGCCAATACGCGAAAAAGGGGCATCTATTTGCGTGCCTTCGTCAGCGTAACGCATTATGCCTGTATCGGTGTTAGCAATTTGTACTTCGGCTTTACCATACACTGTGTAGTCTGCAGCAAAAGTGGTTGCAGGTAACGTGACAGCACTGCATAACGCAGCAAGTACTGAACCTTGGAATATATTGTTTTTCATTATGTGTCCTAATTATGTGATGCTACTTGTTGTCTGCACCTACAAAGCAAGAACATGACCAACTAAAAAATAACAATAATTTTCAGTGATTTAAAAAATAAAGGTTTAAAAATAAACATTGAAATGTGCGGGTTTCCACACATAAAAAACACTCAATATCACCATTTCCACCCATTAATCGGTGAACATATCTCGATTAAGGTTATATTTACTCATTTTATCGTAGAGGGTTTTACGCGCAATTTGTAAGGTTGCCATAGTATCTTTAATGCTGCCATGGTTAAGCTCTAGCGCCTCTTCAATTAAGGATTGCTCATAAAAGCTGACCTTTTCGGCTAGGCTCAAATCTAATGATAGCGTGCTGTTGCTTGAGTCACTTTGTGCAAATGCCAGATCGGGGCCTAGCAATACCGCGCGCTCGGCTTGATTTCTCAATTCCCGCACATTGCCAGGCCAATCGTGCGCTAGTAAACGTTGTTGTAGTTCAATATTGAGCGCCCCTAACGGTTTATGAAAGCGGGTCGCAGCAATAGAACTAAAATGCTTAAATAACAGTGGAATATCTGCTTTTCTATCTCTTAATGCAGGGATGCTGACTTTTACTAAACTAAGTCGGTAATATAAGTCGGCTCTAAACTCACCTTTTTCTACCAGCGAAAGTAAATCGACTTTGGTGGCTGCGACAATACGAATATCAAGCTCGATGGCTTTATTAGCACCAACGGGGGTTACTTTTCGCTCTTCAAGCACCCGTAGTAATTTAACTTGAAGCGATAAAGGAGTGCTTTCAATTTCATCTAAAAAAACGGTGCCGCCTTGTGCAAACTCAAATTTACCTTTGCGATCGTGTGTTGCGCCAGTAAAGGCTCCGCTGATAGCCCCAAACAGTTCGCTTTCTATTAATTGCTCTGGGACTGCGCCACAGTTAATAGCCACAAACTGACAGCTTGAACGGTTACTATGGTCGTGTAAATAACGGGCAACCAATTCTTTACCTGTGCCAGTTTCACCTTCAATCAGCACATCAGCCGGAGTATCTATCACCGTGTTGAGTAGGTTCATCATATGCTGCATTTTAAGCGTATCACCTAAAATACGCACACCGGGCGCCGACGTTTTCTCAACCGCGCGCTTCAGCGCTCTGTTTTCCATTACTAAAGCACGTTTATCTGAGGCTCTGGCAATACAATCTAATAAATTTTCGTTCAGTGGTTTTTCAAATAAATCATACGCGCCCAATTGCATCGCTTTTACCGCAACAGAGACATCAGCATAACCGGTTAAAAATATCACGGGTAGTTCGCTATCGAATGCTTTTACCTGCTCAATAAAGGTTAAACCATCCATAGTGGGCATGTTTATGTCACTAAGTACAATGCCACAAAAACTGCGATTTAAGCGACTTAAGGCAACACTTGCATCACTAAAACACTGTACCTCATACCCCTCAAGCGTTAATAGCTGATTCAATGAATCGCGGATCATCGCTTCATCATCAATAACAATAATCTGTTTGCAAACAACGGCTTCAATCATTTTTAGTGGCCTCTATGCTTGATAAACTAATAATAAATTGCGCACCGCCTTCAGGGCGATTATGTGCAGTTAAGTAACCATTAAATGATTCAATAATTTGCTTTGAAATCGACAAGCCCAGCCCTAAACCGTTACTTGATTTAGTACTATAAAAAGGTTCAAAAATAGACCCCAGCACATGATGCTCAATACCAGGGCCACTATCTAATATAGAAAGCTTAACGCGCTCTTCAAAGCATTCAACATCAAAACTGAGCTCTCTAACTGGCTCACCTTTCATTGCCTGTGATGCATTGGTGATCACATTAACCAGTACTTGCTCAAATTTTAATGCATCAACCCACACCGTGATCTCTTGCGAAAACTGCGGTGCACTTACGTTAACATCGTCTTGTTTAAGTTGCGGATGGGTGATCATCAACGCATTGTTTAATAACGCCGACAGTGGATGAGGTCGCAGTTGCATGGCCGCCGGTTTACTAAAGTGTTTAAGCTGCGCCACTATTTTATGCACCCGCTCTACCAAATTCTCGATAATGATTAAGTTTTCACTTAATGCGTTGAGCTTTCCCTTTTTTAGGAAAATTTTAGCACTGGCTAAATAGGTGTTCATTGCGCTGAGCGGTTGGTTAATTTCGTGATTAATGCCCGCACTCAATTGCCCAATAGTGGCTAATTTTGCCGACTGTACTAATGCGGTTTGGGCTTTTTCGAGTGCTTGGGTACGCTCTAGTACTTCGAGCTCTAAACTGTGACGCGAATACAGTAATTTTTTATACCCGGCAAAGCGTGCCAATAAGCTATATCCAACAAAAATAAACACCCAATAAAACAACACTAGCCATAACAATCTAGGCACCTGTAAGGCGTTAATGTTTGAAATATCAACAAGCACTGTCATGGTTGCATTCAGATGCGTTAAGGGTCTTGAGGCGGCAACGTATTCATCTTTAGCAATTTTAAATTGCTCAATGCCCTGGCTTTTGTAGCGCTGTTGTTTAATTTGTAGCGGTTGATGATCTAAGTAAGCACGGCGCTGTTTAATATCACGACGCGCGGTAATATCAAGCTCTGTAAAACTATTTAAACGCCATTCGGGTTCATCCGACATGGCAATAATATTATCGGCAAGTTGCAAATAAAAATGGCTTCCTTTTGAGGTATTTAAAAGCGAACGATCGTTTTCAAATTTAGCGACATTAATTTTAAGCGCCACCACGCCAATGGCTTTTCCATCTAGGTAAATAGCTTGGGAAAAATAAATTCCGCGCTCTTTTGAGCGCTGACCAAGTGCAAAGTATGCGACCTTTTCACCGGCAAACGCTTGTTTAAAATAAGGTCTAAATGCAAAGTTACTACCTAAAAATGTATAGTCGGTTTGCCAGTTACTACTGGCAATAACATCGCCATGAGTATCTAGTATGTATACATCTGAGGCACCACTGGCTTGTTGAATATCAGCAAGGTAATTGTTAATTGCATTAAAGTGTTGTGATTCATTATTAGTAAAACGAATCAATACGTTATTTTCAGTTAGCAGCTGAGGGATAGCCGCAAATCGAGCGAGTTCGTTATCGATATAATTATTTAATTGGATGACTTGTTGATCAGCTTGAATTTTGGCTTGCCCTAAATCATAAGCACGACCAAACGAAAAGGTGACCACCAATAATAGTACTAACAATATACAGGCAAAAATAATTTTTTTGGGGATGGAGAACATAAACGCCTATGACAACTATGATGCCAATAATAAGTAATAGCTAATATTGTAACGAGTTATCCCCCTTTGCAGAAGAAACTTTTTGTTAACAATTGTACTGAAACTAAAAAACCGTGAAATATTACATTCCACGGTTTAATCACCTTTTAAGGTGTGCTGTTTTAGCTTAATTTACGCTTTTACAACGACAGGTTTGTCTTTAAAGTATTTGTATAAGCCAATTAATGAGGCTGCAATCCAAAATATTTCAATCACAAAGCTTGCTAAGTTAAAGTTATAACAAAGGCTAATAAGTAACAAAATAGCGCCACTTAAATTCATTAAGTTATACGTTAAACTTTTAGGTGAAACTTTATTTAGTTGCAGCAAAAAAAATGAACCAACCACTAAAAAAGTGCCACTCATACCAACAATATCAAATAAAAGTGCGATCACACGTCTATCCTTTTCCATTTTAAAACCCAACTGACTGGCCCAATCCATGGGGAGGGTTTTTTTCAATCATTGAAACAGCAAAACCAGCGAAGTTTACCAGTGCAAAAAAAGCAAACAAGGGCTTATGTCCGCCCCGCACTACTTTAGGCTATAAACGAAACGTTTATTTAAACGTGACTTTACCACCAATCATTTTATAGGCAAGGGTTCCTCTTATAATTGTGGGGCGGGCAAAAGGTCGTTCACAGCCTGGACATACGCATTCAGTATGGGTGTGATCTTGGGTTATTCTTTCTATAAAACATTTTACTAAAGCACCTTTGCCACCTTTACGGTATTTGAATAACGGTGCCTTACACGCAGAACAAAATATATCGACCGTTTTTGTAGGCCCTTTTTTATTGGGCTTAGCCATACTTCCTCAATAATTACTTTACGATTAGTTAATAGCATAATGCTATCACATCAGGGTAGAAAATAATGAACGGCTGTTGCGCTAATACATTTTTTAAACAGTCGGTAGATAACTCTACTTTATAAACGATTCGCTTTAGGCTTTTATCGATAAACGGGTTAATTGAGCTGATAACACATTCATATTAAAAGGCTTTACGATAAACCCTGACACTTTAGCATTAATCGCTTTTTTGACAGTCGAAGAACTATCTTCACAGGTCACCATAAGTACAGGAAGGTTTTTCAGCTCGGCATCTTTTCTAATATTATCAAGTAAAGTAATGCCATCCATTTTAGGCATATGAAGGTCTGTTATAACCAAATCAAACATTTGATTTTGCAGTATGTTTAATGCTTGAAGCCCATCTGTGGCTTCAACAATATCTTTATAATTTAACTGCCTTAACATATTAATTAATACATGACGCATTAACGGCATATCATCAACAACAAGTATTTTCATGCGTATGTTTTACCAAAATAGCTGCGAGCAAATTTTCGTTAAAACAAAGTAAAGGCGACACGCCAATCTAAAAGGTATTAACAAAAACGTGTTATGTGTAGTAACAACATTAGTTAACAATACCTATTGCCGCAAGTAATCAGATGGATACTTGTATCCCCTTATTTTAGCTAAACAAAAGTTTAAAAAACTGCAAACGAAGCTTGGGTTACATGTGCTAAGCTTTTTGCACTTAGTGTTACTTCTAACCCTCGTTTTCCGGCACTAACATATATCATTTCAAAATCTAACGCACTGGAGTGTATGTATGTTTTTAGCCGTTTTTTTTGGCCAAGGGGGCTTACTCCTCCCAAAATATAACCGGTACTCGCCTGCACTTTATGTGGGTCTGCCATCATCACTTTTTTTACTGCACAAAGCTTCGCAAGCTGTTTTAAATTAACCTGCTGAGTGACGGGAGTCACCGCTACAATAAGCTGTTGCTCTGAGGTTTCAAGCACTAGGGTTTTAAATACTTGGGCGCTATTTAGATTAAGCTTTTCAACCGCTTCGAGGCCGTAATTAGTATTGTTTATATCGTGCTCGTAACTAAGTATGTCAAACTTAATATCGCTTTTTTTTAGCTGCTCTATAGCGGGGGTCATCTGATAAAGTCCAAAATAAATTTCCCTAATAATTTAGCACATTAAACATAAAAAAACGGCGCTAAAAAAGCGCCGTTTTTACTAGGGTCTATTGATCCGACTAATTACTTAGTTAAGTCATCAAAAAACTTTTTAACCCCATCAAAAAAACCTTGCTCTTTAGGGCGGTTTTTTGAGCTGTCTTTGCCCATACTTTCATCTAATTCTTTAAGTAAGTCACGTTGACGCTCGTTTAAATTAACTGGCGTTTCAATCACAACCTTACAAATTAAATCGCCTTGAGCGCCACTGCGTACTGACTTAACACCTTTGCCACGCATACGGAACATTTTGCCCGTTTGTGTTTCTGACGGTATTTTAAGCTTTGCACGCCCATCAAGCGTTGGCACTTCAATTTCACCGCCAAGGCCTGCGGTGGTAAAGCTTATTGGTACTTCACAATATAAATTATTAGCTTCACGAACAAATATTTTGTGTTCACGAACAGATACTTGCACATACAAGTCACCTGCTGGTGCACCATGCATGCCTGCTTCGCCTTCACCTGATAAGCGAATACGATCGCCAGTATCTACGCCTGCCGGGATTTTAACCGATAGCGTTTTAGTTTTTTCTACACGGCCTTGCCCATGACATTTATTACAAGGATCTGAAATGATCTGACCTTGGCCATGACACGTCGGACAGGTTTGCTGCACGGCAAAAAAACCTTGGCGCATTTGTACTTGGCCTGCACCATGACAGGTTGTACATGTTTTTGGTTTAGAGCCCGCTTTAGCACCACTGCCATCACATGGTTCACAACTAACCCAAGTAGGTACTTTAATCTCAACGTCTTTACCACGAACCGCTTCTTCTAAGCTTAAGTCCATGTTGTAACGTAAATCTGAGCCACGTTGCTGGCGTGATTGACGTCGACCACCGCCGCCACCAAAAATATCACCAAATACGTCACCAAAAATATCACCAAAATCACCTTGGCCGCCGCCAAAGCCACCGTGACCACCGCCACCACCTTGTTCGAAGGCTGCATGGCCGTATTGGTCATACATTTGACGCTTTTGCGCATCAGTCAGTATTTCGTAAGCTTCTTTAACTTCCTTGAATTTAGTTTCAAGGTCTTTATCACCGGCGGTACGATCGGGGTGATATTTCATCGCTAAGCGTTTATACGCTTTTTTTATGTCTCGCTCACTCGCATCTTTGCTTACGCCGAGGACTTCGTAATAATCGCGTTTTGACATATCTATCACACTACTCTTTTCTATTTACAGCGTTAGCTGCTGGACAAACCGATAAATCATATCGATTTATCATTGAATTTTTAAAGCGTTTTATTCACTTCTCTTTACATGCAAAAGGCGCGTTAAGCTTTAGCCTACGCGCCTCATGTGTTCATCCTAACTCAAACACTTGATTTGGTCATGTGTTTTAAATTAGCGAGAAGCGTTAGCAACAATTACTTGTCGTCTTTAACTTCTTCGAACTCTGCATCAACAACATCGTCATCTTGTTTAGCTGACTGTTGTTGTTCACCAGCGTCACCACCAGCTTGTTGTGCTTTAGCTTGAGCGATTTCCATTAGCTTTTGAGACTTTTCAGCAAGCGCTTGCGTTTTCGCTTCAATCTCTGCTTTGTCGTCACTCTTAATTGCTGCTTCTAGGTCCACAACAGCCGCTTCAATCGCGTCTTTGTCTTCGCTTGGCAGAGCATCACCCGCTTCTTCAATTTGCTTACGTGTACCGTGAACAAGTGCATCAGCTTGGTTACGTGCAGCTACTAACTCTTCAAACTTTTTATCGTCTTCAGCGTGCGCTTCTGCATCACGAACCATTTTTTCAACTTCTTCATCGCTTAAGCCAGAAGATGCTTGAATAGTGATTTTTTGCTCTTTACCTGTATCTTTATCTTTTGCAGATACATGTAAGATACCATCGGCATCAACATCGAATGTTACTTCGATTTGTGGCGTACCACGTTGTGCTGGGCGAATGCCTTCTAGGTTAAATTGACCTAGCGATTTGTTATCACTTGAACGTTTACGCTCACCTTGTAACACATGAATAGTTACTGCAGATTGATTATCTTCTGCTGTTGAGAATGTTTGCGATTTCTTAGTAGGAATCGTGGTGTTTTTCTCAATCAGTGCTGTCATTACTGACCCCATCGTCTCAATACCTAGAGATAATGGTGATACGTCTAGTAATAGTACGTCTTTCACGTCACCTGCAAGTACACCACCTTGAATCGCAGCACCCACAGCTACCGCTTCATCAGGGTTAACGTCTTTACGTGGCTCTTTACCAAAGAATTCAGCAACTGTTCTTTGAACAAGTGGCATACGCGTTTGACCACCCACTAGAATGATATCGTTGATATCGTTCACAGACAGGTCAGCATCAGCTAATGCGCGTTTAAGCGGTTCAATCGACTTAGTCACTAAGTCTTCAACCAGTGACTCAAGCTTAGCACGTGTTAATTTCACGTTCATGTGCTTAGGACCTGATGCATCAGCGGTTACGTACGGAAGGTTAACTTCTGTAGATTGTGCTGATGAAAGCTCAATTTTTGCTTTCTCTGCTGCTTCTTTAACACGTTGCATTGCAAGCGGATCATTTTGTAAATCGATACCTTGATCTTTCTTGAATTCAGCAACTAAGTAGTTGATTACACGGTTATCAAAATCTTCACCACCTAAGTGAGTGTCACCATTTGTCGCAAGTACTTCAAATGTGTGCTCGCCTTCAACTTCATCAATTTCAATGATTGATAAATCGAAAGTACCACCACCTAAGTCGTATACCGCTACTACGTTTTCGCCACGGTTTTTATCCATACCGTATGCAAGGGCTGCAGCTGTTGGCTCATTGATAATACGTTTTACTTCAAGACCCGCAATACGGCCCGCATCTTTTGTAGCTTGACGTTGTGAATCGTTAAAGTATGCCGGTACTGTGATTACCGCTTCAGTTACTTCTTCACCTAAGAAGTCTTCAGCCGTTTTCTTCATTTTTTTCAGTACTTCAGCAGAAATTTGTGGTGCAGCGCGTTTTTCACCGCCTGCTTCTACCCATGCATCGCCATTATCTGCTTTGATAATTTTGAAAGGCATGATGCCGATATCACGTTGTACTTCTTCGTCTTCAAAGCGACGACCAATTAAACGTTTGATTGCAAATAACGTGTTTGTTGGGTTAGTTACCGCTTGACGTTTTGCAGGTTGACCTACTAACGTTTCACCGTCTTGCGTATAAGCAATAATAGACGGGGTTGTGCGATCGCCTTCCGCATTTTCAATAACACGTGCTTTGTCACCATCAAGTACTGCAACACAAGAGTTAGTAGTACCTAAATCGATTCCAATAATTCTACCCATGAATCTTCTCCAACTTCTAAATTCGTTAATACATTCGATGACTAGTTAATAGGGATGCCATAAACTTAATTCAACTGTAAAAATGAAAAAAAACGCATTTTTTTTAATTTATTTACTAAATAACCCTAAAAAGAGTAGGGATTGCTCATTTTTTGTAATTTGGGAGCTTATTTATTATCTGGTCTGATGAGTTTGGGTGTGATATAAATTTAGCAAATAACAGCAAAAGGACATTATTTGTGCACTTTGAACAATTATTAAAACAAGCAGCCCAAGCGAGTCAGGAAACTGACCCGTTAACCGATACCATGCAGTTTCCTGCTAACTGGTGCCAAGGTCGTACTGCTTTTGGTGGCCTCTCTGCTGCGCTACTTTATCAAGCAATGCGCAATAAAGTTGATTCATCAAGAAGACTGCTTTCTTTAAGTACAAACTTTGTAGGGCCATTATTGGCTGAAAAACCGTTTTCATTATCGGTAGAAATATTACGTGAAGGTAAAAGCAGTACCCAAGTGCTCGCCAAAGCGATTCAAGATGATGCGGTGTGTGTCATCGTGCAGGCCTGTTTTGCAAAAAATCGTAACTCATCAATTAATGTGCCGGTATCAAAGTCGTTAACCTTACACCCTGTAAACGAAGGCCATTGTTTAGGCTTTGTACCTGGGAAAATGCCAGAATTTTTTCAGCATGTTGATTTATGCCCGCAACAAGGCGCCATGCCGTTTAGTAGTGCGCAAACCTCTCACCTTGGTGGTTGGATGCGATTTAAACACACGCCTGAAGAAATTACAGAAGCTCATGTTATTGCTCTTACTGACGCATGGCCGCCAACATTACTACAAATGTTTAAGCAACCTGCACCGGCTAGTAGCATGTCGTGGTATTTAGAATTTGTACAAGCGCCTAATTTAGCACCAGGTGAATGGTTGGGTTTTGAAGCAATCACTCATCATTCAAAAGATGGCTACGGCTTAGAAGATGGCTGTATTTGGTCGCAATCGGGTGAGCTTATTGCACTCACCCGCCAAACGGTTGCCTTATTTGATTAATTAAAAACGAGTGAAGTCGCGCTGGGTATATTGCTTATCTAAGTTAAGCATTATGGTGCGATATTCACCGCTTTGAATTATATTTGCTAAGCCTTTGTCAAACTGCTGTCTCAGCAAATCATTGTTAAAATACGCAGGCCTTGCCGCAGGTGGAAAAATAGCATGAATAACAAAATCTTTAGTGGCATTGGTTTTTTGATATTCCTTTAAGTAGTGAAGAAATATACGCCTATCGAGAATAATCGTATCAACCCACCCTGCCATTAAATGGTGTATCTGCGCTTGTTGATTGAATACCTCTTCATAGCCTCTCAAGTTTTCCAAGTTATGACCAAATTCTTTGGGTAAATAAGCAGGCGCATTTTGAAATGCTAAAACACTTTTAGTCGCCAGATCGTAAATACTATTAATAGTGAAGTTACTCTTTTTAAGACTCACCACCACATTCTCATAACTAACAACCGATTGGCTTCGATATATGCCAGCAATTAAAATACCCGAGTAATTTAATGCAATATCAACATGGCCTTGATTCAATAAAGCATCTGCACGCTGATTTGACATGTAATGTACATCAACCTCATTTATGTCTTGATTGTTAAGTGCTGCCTTTACAATCTCGAGCTGAATACCTGAATCATTTTCACTTATTACATAAGGCGCAACAGTAGGGTTAGCCGCAATTATGACTCGTTGCTGCTTAATATCATTAACAAATGCAAAACTATCGCCACATAAACACACTAAGGCCAATAAAAATACAACTTTCACTCTTTCACCTAATCCGTTTTTATTTTCAGTTATTGGGGTTACTTTTCTTTAGTAATTTAGCCGCAGCGTTTGTATTTAACTATTATTTATAGCAATATTTAAATTATTGAATTAATTATAAGCTAACATTTTGCAAACTGCCTGCCCAAGCTGTGATCTTATCATTGATATTCCCGAGATTAATGCCAAACAAGTGGCATTGTGCCCACGCTGTAGCCATAAAGTCCGCGGTATTAATATAAACCATGACACTGAAATAGTCGCACTGAGTTTAAGCGCATTATTAATGTTGCTCAGCAGTATGTTTTATCCGTTTATCTCTTTTAGTAGTAATGGCATTACCCAAACTATTACTCTGCCCGACGCAGCACGGATTTTATTTAACTATGATAGTGACTTACTCGGCCTATTTATTGATATCAGCATTATTATTCTGCCTATGAGTTTACTGATTATTTTGATCCCTTTGCATTTAGGCGCACTCAAAGCACTGCCGCAAGCAGTTGCAAGAAAACTATTAAAATTCACATTAACGCTAGAGCCTTGGATCATGTCAGAAATATTTCTGATTGGTGTTTTAGTTAGCATGGTAAAAATAATGTCATTGGCTGAAGTTAGCTTTGGTATCAGTTTTTTTGCCTATGTGGGATTTGTTATTTTTTATGTTAGTGCATTGACGCGTTTAAATCGTGCTAGGCTGTGGTCACAAGTAAGCCCTGCCACTACACTTCAAAATACTTCAACCGCTGAGCGGGCTATTGATGAGAATATAAAAGCCTGCCATGTTTGCCATCAACTAAGCGTTGAATCAATCTGCCCTCGTTGCCACAGTAAAACGTATTTAAGAAACCCCTACAGCGTACAAAAAGCGGCTGCATGGTTAGTTACTTCTCTGATTTGTTATATTCCTGCGAATTTGCTCCCCATTATGTACACTATTAGCCTAGGGGATGAAACACCTGCAACCCTTATTTCGGGTGTTATTACGTTATGGAATAGTGGATCGTATCCTATTGCTATTATTATATTTTTTGCCAGTGTGGTGGTACCGTTAGCCAAAGCGCTTATTTTGAGCTTTTTGTGTTTTATGGTTACAAAACCCGCTAACCTGCATACAAAAGGTTACACAAAAGTGTATCAACTTACTGAATTTATAGGTAAATGGTCTATGATTGATGTGTTTGTTGTGGCTATATTAGTTGCACTGGTGCAGCTAGGAAATTTAATGTCGGTTACACCCGGTTTGGGCATTGTCTTTTTTACCGTTATGGTATTATGCCAAATGATGGCGGCACACGCATTTGACCCTCGCCTACTGTGGGACTCACCAAAAATAATAACGCAGAGAATAAAGCATGACTAAAACAGCTAACATAGCACAAAAATCAAGTATTTCTGCAATTTGGATTATTCCTGTGGTTGCCTTATTTGTTGGTGTTTGGATGCTTTATCAGTATCAATTAAATAAAGGGCAAACAATCTACATCACTATGCCCCAAGCAGAGGGGATTATTGCTGGTAAAACAGAAATAAAAGTGCGAAGTGTTAAAATAGGTCAAATTGATCACGTCCGCCTTTCTGACAGCCAAGACAGTGTAATTGCCCGAGCACAAATAGATAAAAACTATGATAATTTACTCACCGAAGATGCCAGTATTTGGGTAGTAAAGCCGCGCATTGATGAAACTGGGATCAGTGGTATGAGTACCCTACTTTCAGGGGTTTATTTAGAGCTTTCACCGGGAGAAAGTAACCGACTTAAAAAGCGCTTTACCCTGCAAGAAGAGCCCGCATTAATTGGTAAACATGTTCAAGGTGGACGCTTTAAGTTACTCAGTTACAATGCTGAGGTACTTGATGTGAGTACTGGTATATTTTTTAAAAACTACAAAATAGGCCAAATAGAAACCGCCACCTTTGATTGGAAAAACCAAGCAATGCAATACGGTATTTTTATTAAAGCCCCCTATGAGAACCTGATCACTTTAAACTCTATTTTTTGGGTTAACTCAGGTATTGAGATAGATCTTTCTGCTGATGGCATAAACATTAATACCGGTTCACTAAGCAAATTATTAAAAGGCGGTATTTCTGTTGGCTTACCTGATCAGCAAGCCCCTGGCGATTTAGCACAAGATGGTCATAGCTTTTCTTTGAGTCAAAGTTATAAGCAAGCTTTAGAAGAGCGTTTCTATGATTTTGATTATTACCTTATTGAATTCGAACAATCGATTAGAGGACTCCGTGTTGGTGCGCCAGTTGAGTATAGAGGTACTCGCGTCGGCACAGTGGTTGAAGCGCCCGCCAATGTAATTATAGATGGGAAACCGGCTCATTTTCGCGCTAAAAATACCGCAGTTCCGGTATTGATAAAAGTAGAATATGGTCGTTTATACCATATCACCTCGGTAGCAAAAGAGTATTGGGAAACAAGCGTTAACGAGTGGATTGAAAATGGCATGAGAGCGTCACTTAAACCGGGTAATTTGCTAACCGGAGCAGTTTACGTCGATTTTGACTTTTATACCGACACCCCAAAAAGCGAGCTTAAAAAGCTTGCTCAATACGATGTGTTTCCTAGTGTATCGAGCGGTATAACGGTACTTGCCGATCAAGTATCGGATGTACTTAATAAAGTGAATAATTTAAAAATTGAAGACAGTTTGGCAAAAATGCAATCAACCTTTAGCGAGTATCAAGCTCTGGCCAGTGAGATGCGCACATTATTAAATAAGCCCGATACACAAAATTTACCTGGCGACTTTAATCGTAATCTCGAAAAAATAACCAAAAGTATGGAACAATTTGAAATAACCATGCGCCAGTTTGATAAAACCATGGCAAGCTATCAAGCAGGCTCTCAAATGCACTATCAACTTGAGCAAACACTGCTACAAATTAAACGTTTAACAGAAGAGTTTCAGCCTCTTACCCGTGGCTTAAACGAGCAACCTAATATGCTCATTTTTGACAAATCACTACCTAACGATCCACAACCGAGGAAGCAATAATGAAGGCACTATTTTTACTTTTAACGGGTGTGATCTTTATCAGTGGTTGCAGCTCTGCTATTCAAACAACAATTCAGTATTACCAATTTGAGCAGCCCATTAATGACTCTTCGCGAAATGTGCAAGATACACAGGCACAACTGCGCGTGCAAACAGTCACCCTAAGAGGCGCATTGAATAATCGGGGTATTGCTATGAAAGTAGATAGTAATCAAATCCATGCTGCTAATTATCATCTATGGGGTGAGTCGCCAGATGTTATGCTCAGTGCCAGCGCGCAGCAAACATTATTTAATACCATGACAAACTGGATGGTTATTAAAGGCTTACCCGTTATTACTGACCAACAGCAACAAACATTTTACGAATTAGAATACGAACTACACCACTTTAACGGTGATCTGCAAGGTAATGCAGATATTTCAGGGCTATGGCGTTTATACTACACTCACCCAGAATCGGGTAGGCGTTTACTAAGCATCCATAATTTTTCATCTGTTATGCCAATCGATGATGATGGCTATGATTCATTGGTGGCTACTCTTGAAAAAATGTGGCAACAAATCAACATCCTTGCGGCAAAAGAAATTGAAAAAGCGCGAATTTAATTTCACTCTGTATTAAGTAAATATACATCTACCGCAATGTTAGTGCTTTCTATGATCACTTGACCTTGGGTTTTAAAACCGAGCTTTTGTAATACATTTTTTGATGCGCGGTTATCACAGCGGGCGATCGCCGTAACCTGGTTAATCCCCAAGTTTTTTCTATGGCTTAGCAAGGTATTTGCCGCTTCAAAAATATAGCCCTTTTTTTCAAAACCGTCTTTTAGCGCAAACCCTAAATCGGGATATTGCAGAACAGCTCGCTGATAAAACCCAACAATACCAACTAGTGTTTCATCATGTAATGCGATTATATAAGGCCCAAAGCCATGCTGCTTATGGGCAGATATAAAACTGTCTTTGATGTATTTTTTAGCGTCGTCTAAGGTATAAATACCTTTATCACCAATGTATTTGGTGAAATTAGCCTGATTAACCAACTTAAATAACTCTGCCGCATCTGCTATTTGTGCGAAGCGAATGTGTAAGCGCTCTGTTGTAAAAGCAATATTCAAAATAACTCCTAATAAATTTTTAACGACCCGATATTTTTTTATTGACTGAAATAAAAAAGAAGATTATTTTTGCGCCGATGTTTTTAAAGGCACAACAATAGCGGCATGCATTCCTTGCGCCGTCTGGCGCCAAAGCCAACGCGTTTCACTAAAACTATTAATTTAACATAATTTTTTAAGTGCCCTCCACGCGTGCAAAAGCAGTGACTTGGAAAATGATTTAACAACAAACTTATCATCTTCTTTGTTTTTGTATAAGCAGTTTACTTTTTAAATCTGCTTTTAATTTTGTGATCTTATAAATGCTTGAACCTTCTGCGTTAACTCTACTGCCGCCTGCGGTAGTGGTTGTATTGGCTGTTGTTTTACGCCGCCCTATTTTATCGTTACTGATTGGTGCATTAGTTGGCCTTGTTTTAGCTGACCCTAGCAAAGTTCTCTCAAATTTTGCCAGCACATCACTCAAAGTAATGACAGATGAAACCATTGGTTGGTTAATACTTGTGTGTGGCGGCTTTGGTGCGCTTATTGCCTTATTAGTGCGCACTGGAGGGGCTTCTGCGTTTGGTAGTTTGGCTTTAAAGTACACCCGAGGTAAACGATCCTCCTTATTTATGACCTTTTGTTTGGGTGTCGTGATATTTATTGACGATTATTTAAACGCGCTTACCGTGGGTGAAACCATGAAGCGGATCACCGACAAATTTAAAGTGAGTCGTGAAATGCTCGCTTACGTTGTTGATTCAACGGCAGCGCCTATTTGTGTACTCGTCCCTTTGTCAACGTGGGCTGTATTTTTTGGTGGCCTGTTAGTGGATAACGGCATTGCAGAAGAAGGCAAAGGCATTGCCGTTTATATTCAAGCCATTCCGTACATGTTTTATGCCTGGTTTGCGGTGTTGACTGTGGTGCTGGTTATTGCCGGCGTGATCCCTACTTTTGGCCCCATGAAAAAAGCCGAGCAACAGGCGCTAACTCACGCTCCTACTTTAGAGCCTGCGATTTATACTCAAGTTCAAACCGCCGATGAATATGCAGTAAAAGCAGCGGAGGAACACTTTGAAGATGCGGATCCTAAAGGTAAGTTATATAACTTTTTGTTGCCGATTATTTTATTAGTCGCATTTACCGTATATTTTGAAATAGATGTGTACAAAGGTCTATTAGCGACAATGGCTGTCACTTTACCATTTTATGCGTTACAAAAATTAATGAGCTTTAGCGAAATGATTGAGCGTATGCTGGATGGTTTTAAAAGTATGATCCCCGCAATTGGAACCGTGATTGCCGCCTTTATTTTTAAAGATGTATGCGACTTAATTGGCTTACCACAATTTGTGATTGGCAGCTTAAGCCCATATATGACCGCTGGCTATTTACCTGCGGTGGTATTTATTGCGATGTCGATATTAGCGTTTGCGACGGGTTCAAGTTGGGGGATTTTTGCGGTTTCAATTCCTATTGTCATGCCCCTTGCGACGGCGGTTGATGCAAATATTCCATTGGTGATTGGCGCATTACTTTCAGCGTCTTCATTTGGTAGCCAAGCCTGTTTTTACTCTGATTCAACCGTACTAGCAGCACAAGGCTCTGGCTGTAATTTGATCAGTCATGCTGTAACGCAATTACCTTATACCTTAATTGCTGCAGGCTTTGCCATCATTGGCTTTTTACTTATGGCCTAACATGGCCATGGTAGCCATTTTACTAAAACCATAATTAACGCCGTTAAAACAAAACCCAGTCAACAATGGCTGGGTTTTGTTTGGTTTTTGAGTAATTTCAACTTACTTTTGCAATTTTATATCGCTGTAGTAAGCATCTAAACTCGTCACTTTAGTTTGGTTTGGCAAATCAGCAAACTCGCTATCACTAAACTTACTGCCACGTAATTGCACATTTAAGCGGGCTGCTTGTGGATTTAACATGGTTTGCTGGTAGTAGTCTTTAATATCAGCAAGGGTGACCTTTTCTACTTCTGCAATTAGCTTTTGTTTTGAATCAAAATCAAAGTTTTCACGGTACCAATCGTTAATCAATGGACTCATTTCGTCACTTAAATTCTTTGGCTGTTCTTTTAACGAGACCAACGTTGCATTTTTAAGCTGTGCAAATGTCTCTTCACTCATGGCATTAAGCTCAGAAGCGTACTCTTTTTTGAACTTATCAAAGCGTACTTGAATTTCTTTTGGCCCTTTAACCGGCGTTTGAATAAACAATCCAATACCAGAGTAATCCTCAATAGGACGCGCTAATGCCCCTACCGCATAAGCTAGTTGTTCTTCGGTACGCATTTTGTCAAACGCGATTGTTCTAAAGTGTCCTTGTAAAACCGCCGCCTGCGCTTTTTGTTTGTAACCTGGCGTTGGGTGAATGGTCATATCGACAACGGCTACATCGGCTACATCAATATCTTTGTGTAATACGCGCGCTTCACCTAGTTGTGGTAACCAAGCTTTACTGCGGGCAAACTCAGATTTTGTATGATTATTTGGTAAAATAGCCGTTAATTCAGCAGCAATGGCATCAATATCTTTTTGGTTATAGTTACCATAGCTAAATACGCGTAAGTTATTATTCGCTAAGGTGCTTTGTTTTAAGGCTTGTAAATCAGCGAGTGTCAGTGATTGAGCTGCCTTAATAAGCGCGTCAGTATCAAAACTACCGGTTCGAGTCAGTTTTGAATATTCACTAAACGCTTGTGCATACGGGAACTGTTTTTGCTGATTGAGTAAATCACGTTGATAACGGTCAATCGCTTGGTTAAATGCTTGCGCTGAAATTTTATCGTCAAATCCAGCTAACGCTTGTTTAAGTAAGGTATCTTGTTTATCGGTAAAACCACTTAATGATAAAACTAAACCATTGCTTGAGCTTAAATTAACATTCATACCGGCAATAGCCGCTTCGGTTCGTAGCTGACTTAATTGAGTGTTATATAAATCTGCCCACACAGAATAAAGGACGGTTGAGTTAATATCACGCAACCCTGTTTGTGTGTTGATATACACCTCAACTAAACCTTTGGGTTGCTCTGCAAACTGCTGGCTTGCTTGGCGCCAAATTTTTACACCGTTTTTATCATAGCTAAGTTCTGGGTGTTTTTGCTCTTTAAAAGCCTGCGTTTTAATTGCAAAACTCTCTGGCAGTAAGTTGTTAACACTTGGTAAGGCTAAATTAAATTCACTTGGTTTTTCCCAGCTGGCAATTTCTGCGTCGCTAATATCACTAATTCGGTATTTACCATCATAAAAATGTAATTGTGAATCAGTGTCTTCTTGTTGAGAAATATACCAAACACGTAAGGTGTCTGCGTTAAGTTGTTTTAGTACATTATTAACCGCATCAGCATCAAACTTAGCGTAGTAGTATGGTGCGTTTATCGCATGATTTAACGGATAATCTTGCATGCTTTGAGTCAGCGCACTGACGTAGTTAAACTCATCGCCTTTTTCTAAAAATTTAAACTGGTTATTCAAAGAGGTACGAATTTCATTAAAGTACTTACTATTAACACCTTCACGTTTAATTAAATCAATATATTGCATAATAGTCGCAACAATGGCTTCGCGGTTTTTCATGCCCTCATCAGTCAGCTCTATGTTCACATTTAAAGAGCCATAGTTACCATATTGATTTGGTGAAGCAGATGCTGATAACTGCGATACCCAGCCTTTATCACGTAATATTTGTGCTGGGCTACCTGGCATTTCATTGCTAAGTAAATAGGCAACAAAACGATTAGGTTTTACTGCAAATTCAGTTTGATTATTAGTGATTGTAAAGTCGAGCTGTAATTGTTTAACGTCTTCGTTTGGCGAGTAAAAAACACGTTTACCACCGGCATTATCAAAATCTAGCTTGGCTGATACTTTTGGCTTTTCAATATTTTTATTTTTAATATCAGCGAAGTATTTTTCTGCTTTTTTCTGCATTTCTTCAAGTGGTAAATTAGAAATTAACGCCACTTTCATAATATTTGATGAATAATATTTATTATAAAAATCAACAGTTTCTTTGTGTAATGAACTATCAGCTTTATCGCCTAACGTTTCTAGGTTACCAATTAAGAATCGATTAGCTGGGTGTTCACCCATCATTTTACGTGCAAGTTTAAATTGGCCAAAAAAGTCCATTTCACGACGCATTGACCACTCAGCATTCACTGCATTTTTTTCTTTTTCTGTGTATTCTGGGTAAAGCTTAGGGGCTTTAAAAAAGTCTGAAAAGCGGTCTAAGCCTTCATCAAACGCATCGTTATTAATTTTAAACATGTAGTTTGTAATATCGAGCCACGTATAGGCATTATGCGCTCCGCCGTTTTTAGTCATAAAATCGGAGTACCCTTTAGTGTCAGGGTAGCGCTCAGTGCCTAAAAACAACATATGTTCTAAATAATGCGCCATACCTTGCTGGCTCATTGGGTCGTGCAGCAGGCCGACGCCGACACTCAATGAAGCAGCCGATTTTTCTGCGCTTGGATCAGAAACTAAAATCACTTCAATATCATTGGCAAGTGTTAGTGTTTTATATTCACGGTTATCGTTAGGACTGACAACAAGCGTTGGTGATAAAAGTGATGTTTGTGGTGATTGAGTAAGTGTGGCGGTATTCGAACAACCGCTTAATATTGCCAGTGCAATTGCACTTAAGCCGATGATGTGTTTCATTTTAGTTATATCCATTGCTGTTAAATATGGGCTTAGTGTTATAAAAAGACTAAATCACTTATAAACTACCATTATCAATTAATACTATGCTACTAATTAGCACTTAATTGTGTAACACATTGTGAATAGTTAATATAAATAATAAGGTAAGTTATGGAAAAGATAATAATAATAGCCATGTTCGTTCAGGTAACACTTTCATTAGTTGTGATGGTAATAATGGGAAAACGACGTTTTGCGGCGGCTAAAAACAAACACATACAGTTAAGTGACTTTGCTGCTATGCGACTTGATAATGCGGGCGATCATGTCAGAGTCGCTGATCGTAATTTTAGCAATCAATTTGAAATACCTGTGCTTTTTTATGCGGGTTGTTTACTTGCTTTACAGCTTAATATGGCGAGTGTCCCTATTGCAGTCTTGGCGTGTATATTTGTAGCGACACGCATTATTCATAGCATCATTCACCTTGGTAGTAATCATTTAAGAGCCCGTTTTAGAGTATTTTTGCTAGGCTGCTTATCTGTGTTTGTAATATGGGTAATGTTATTGGTGAGCGTACTTTACAACTAACTAAAAAAACGGCGGCTATGATAAGTCGCCGTTATTTTTACGGCTTATTTAGTGCGTTTTAACCTAGGTGCTACAAGCAATAGTGCGCCTAATAACCATGCCATACTGCCACTAGAGTCTGAACTTTGTGGTGGTGTCACTTCTACGTTATCAATTAATGTATTCTCTTTAGGTGTTAAATTTTGTGCTGAATTAGGATCGTCATCAAGCACAACCACCGTTTGTATTGATACTAAGTTTTGATTACTAATAACTACATTTTCATCTGAACATTGCTCTTTAGTAATACCAACCAATGGTACCTCTGCACAATGAACTAAGGCCGCTATTTTATCTAAAGTTTCTTGGCTTTGTGCTGTTATTTGTCCGAAAACGGTAAACCCACCATTTTGTAAATCTAAGTTTTGGCTGTTATCACTCATATTAAAAAACCATTGGCTAGTGGCGCTGTTTTCGTTGCCGCCCTGCTTTGCCATGGCAATTGTGCCTTTTACATTTGAGTAAACAGGTTCGTTAATAACCGCTGGCTTGGTTGTAATGGGATCCATTTCATCAGAAAAAGTAAAACCTCCCCCTTGAATGACAAACTTATCAACAGAGCGGTGTATTACTGTTTGGTTATACGCTGCATCATTAACATAACTTAGGAAGTTTTCTACTGTTTTAGGTGTTTGTTGATCAAACAAGTTAATTTCTATCGTTCCTTGGCTCGTTTGCATTTCGACTATGGTTGCTGCGCTTGAAAAGCTCGCTGCAGTTAAAATTGACGCTAAGATAAGCTTCTTCATTATTATTCCTATTTTTTATTGTCATTAGGCGTCATAGAGTAGTGTTATTCATTTTATAAATCGATACATAAGTACTTAACGCTACAATTCATATCAAAGTAATTACACTGCAGTTACAACTGTTTACATTTTAATTTTAAACACGTTATGAATAGTTAATTCTCTGAGTGCCTTGGTGTACATCACGGTGACTCTTTTTTTATTAACTTTAAGCCTAGCAAGGTACTTAAAAAGCCCCTTATCAATCACTCTTTTTTTGTTATCATCAGCCTACACAGTGATAGGAGTAAATATAATGGCAAACAACACGACTATTTGTGACTTTGGGCTACACCAAGGTGAACCATACACCCAGCTTCCCGTCAGCTTTTTGAAATGGATGATTGATGTAAATCATCAAAAATCTCAATACGCACATGATGAGCTCGCACGCAGAAAACAGGTTGTAGAGCAGCAACGTGAAGTCTCATTGGCTGAAAAATATGAATAAGTGCGTTTTTTTAACCTCGAACTAGTTTAAACTAGCCGCCTACTATACTGAGTTTTGTTAATCGATAGGTATTTTATGCGTACTCTTGTTTTTCTCATTTTATTTCTTGGTTTATATGGCTGTGCCAGTGACTCAGTCAATAAACCTGCAGCACACTATTTAACTGTTCTTCATACCAATGATAATCATGGTCGTTTTTGGCATAATGAAAAAGGCGAATATGGTATGGCCGCGCGTAAAACCCTAATCGACCAGCTAAGAGCCGATGCAAAAGCACAAGGGCATCAGGTGTTATTATTATCAGGTGGCGATATTAATACCGGTATTCCTGAATCAGACCTGCAATTTGCTGAGCCCGATTTCAAAGGCATGTCGAAAATTGGCTATGACGCAATGGCATTAGGTAATCATGAGTTTGATAATCCATTAAGTGTATTAAGACAGCAACAGCAATGGGCTAATTTCCCTCTTTTATCGGCTAATATCTTTGATAAACAAACTAACGAAACTATTTTTGAACGTTATAAAATATTCAACAAAGGCGGCTTAACCATTGCCGTAATTGGGTTAACAACGACAGACACCGCTAAAATTGGTAACCCGCAATACATTGGTCACTTAGATTTTAAAGATCCGGTTGAAATAACCGCCTCACTTACCCAAACATTAAAAGCAAAATACAATCCCGATATTACTATTGCGGTAACGCACATGGGGCATTATGTAGATGCCAATTATGGAATAAATGCCCCAGGTGATGTTACGCTTGCCCGCTCTTTAGATAAAAATACACTGGATATGATCATTGGTGGCCATTCCCAAGAGCCAGTGTGTATGGCTGCAGAAAATGTCACAGATGAGAATTTTAAGCCAGGTTTAGCCTGTAAACCTGATCGACAAAATGGAACCTGGATAATGCAAGCCCATGAATGGGGTAAGTATGTGGGTAAAGCGGAGTTTAAATTAGAAAACGGTCAATTATCACTGCTAAGTTATCAATTATTGCCCGTTAATTTATACGTAGATAAAAAGCAAAAAGACGGTAGCGTAAAATCCGTACTTGCTGCAAATTACATTAAACCAGATCCAGCGCTACAAACCTTTTTAGCGGCGTACCAACAAAAAGGGGCAAAACAAATTGAGGGTAAAATTGGCTTTGTGAATGACAGACTCGAGGGTGATCGTAACAAAGTACGCTTTGAGCAAACTAACCTTGCTCGCGTTATTATTCAAGCGCAAATGAATACCGTAGGTGCCGATTTTGGCATTATCAGTGGTGGCGGTGTTCGCGATAGCATCAATGCGGGTGACGTGAGTTATAAAGACATACTCAAAGTACAGCCTTTTAAAAACCGTGTCGCTTATATCGATTTCAAAGGCAATGATATTTTAACCTATTTAAATGTCGTGACGCGTTTCCCACCAGACTCTGGAGCCTACATGCAATACCACAACTTAGCCTTTGAGCTTAAAGAGGATCAAGTAACTAACGTGTTCATCGCCGGCAAGCCGCTTGATATAAACAAAACATACCGCATGAGTATTAATGAATATAATGCTTCTGGTGGCGATAGTTACCCTAAAATTACTCACATGAAAGGATTCGTAAGCACCGATGAAACGGACTCTCAGGCATTAAAACGATTTTTTGCAGAGCACAGCCCTGTTGATGCACATGAGTTTGCACCTAAATAGTAATCTGTATTGAACAGTGATGAGTGTCATTGATATATAATGACACTCATAATTCAGGTTTATGTTATCACCAAGCCAATTTAAGCGCACTTCAACCCACAAACCTCTCACACTCTATTTAAGTTGGTAGCTCTCTTAACCAGAGTTAAGATTAAGTAGCAAAGCACGATTACTTTCCTATTATTTCTATATTTCCTTGACCCACATTTGCTAACCCATAACTGTGCATTCGTGAGCGTGAGCCCTCTCCAAATGCTTTCGGTGGGTAGTATAATCCCTTTTGTTCAGGGCAATCATTTAACACATCATCCAGTGACGCACGAATTTCACTCAATGTTTTCTCTAGACTGTTATTAAAGTTTGGACGTTTTCTTACTGTATGACCAAGCTCAACTAAACGATAGAAATATTTATTGGCAAGCTCTATCAATTCCTCGGGTACATTCTTGTTATGATTAAGCTTGATCTCTGGATTGTTAGTGCAATATTCCACAAGCGCTAAATAAAAACATAACGGTTTGTTTGCCAAAGCTACTTGGTGCTCCAAAGAAACGCTACTCGATAATGTTTTACTTTTTAAATCAATAATCAGGGTTAATGGTTTTGACTCTGTAGTATTTGATTCTGCGTGAACAACCTGTTTTTCATCACTTTTTTTAATATAGGCTAATTTTATTAGGTATGTTAGTAATATGCTAAGAATAAAAAGCATCCCATAAATAACTACCACATCACCCGTAAAATACGGCTGTCTCAAAGAGAAAACGATGAACACCACACCATTATTACTATTTAACTCTCGAATAAACTCTGTGTAAGTTTTTAAAGAAGCATCAAATTCATGCTGTGGCGTTATAGCTACAACCTCAATACCGGTACTATCAATAAAGGTGTTTAAGGTTTGAATATAATTAAGTAAAGCTGCTTTATTACCTGAGTGTTTAAGCAGCTCATTAGATAAATCTAACAAAGGTAAGTCTAAAGCGATTCGTTTTTCTATTTGTATTATTTGTAATTTATTTACTTGCTGTTGTTTTTGCATTGTCGAAATATAAAAAACAGACGAGAAAACCAAGAATAAAAAAATTGTGCATATTATCCATATTAACCTATTCATTACGATTCCCCTATAAAGGTAACGGGGTAACTGTTGCACTGCCAATATGGCTCAACATCTTGATAATATTGAAACGATTGTTCTTTAGACATACTCAATAAGTGAGACTGTACAGCACAGAGTAAATCAGTATTGTTATGCTGCATTTTTAAGTACCAACGGGTGCCTGCCACATTACTACTAATAGGCGTAATATAATTTTTTGAAAAACGCTGACTGTCACTTTCTCTCCAAAAAGAGGCAATAAGGTCTACTTCCCCGTTCGCCAATAATTCTCTCAACTCATTGTGTGAACTCGCATAGGTTATTTTTAGCTGAGCAATGTTTAGGCCTAGCTCTTTAAAGGCTTGTTTGGGTAAAATGTGTCCTGAGCGACTCGTTGGATAATCTAACAGACCGATTTTTTTATCTAAAAAATATTGTTTGCTGATCTTAGGTTTTTCTTTTGAAGAGATAAAAAATGCAGTGTAATCAGAAAAGCCAACCACAGGCTGATAGTTGTAAGTAGATTCAGCCTTAAACGCATCCATAATATTATTTTTCGCTAAAATTAAATCTGCAATACCTTTACCTACAAACTCTAAGCTATCAACGGTTCTATATCCCCAATAGCCAATGACAGAGCCATACTGCTTTGCCACAACTTTATCATCACACAAGTTTTTAGTAAGTAATTGAGCAACGTATTTTGAGGGGGTAAATACTATAAGTTGACTCTTATTAGCCGTTGCCGTTGTTTGACATGTCGTTGATGTCTCTATTATTACTGGAAACGTTATATCTTCCTCGCCCACAATAACTTGACCTGAAAACCAACTTAGCAACACGCCCAGAAACATAAATGTAACAATTGCTGTTTTATGCAACATTAACTTCTTAATATTCAAAAAACACCCGTTTAAATTAGAGTAATAGCTCATTTGAACAATTTTAATTACTTATTACAATAGGTAATTTTACCTGTCAAACCCAAGCCATTGAATAAAAACAACTTTAAACAAGAAAATATGAATATTATTGAGTCCTTTCTATCAACTAAAAAAATGAGGACAATTGACCTTATCAGCGTTTACAAAATAAATGTCACACTACTAGGATGCTTCAATGTACAAAAATGTAAAATATTCGCTTTCTTTAACACTTTTAATTAGTGCAATATTTGCAAGCACAGATTGTAATGCTTGGGGCCAAAACGGGCATCGTGTAGTGGGTAAAATTGCAGAGTCGCACATAAGCGAAACTACTAAGACTGCACTTATCCCCTATCTCAACGGCGAATCTTTAGCTCAGATTTCAACATGGCCTGACGAAATGCGATCTGCACCAGGTGACTTTTGGCAAAAAAAATCATCTCGTTGGCATTACATTAATGCTGATGACAACGCGACCTTTAGTTTTGACCACGACCACACTAAACACAAAGAATCAGTAACAAACATATTAGAAGGCATTCACTACTCTATCCGCGTGTTAAAAGATGATAAATCAAGCCTTGCGGCCAAACAGTTTAGCTTGCGTTTTTTGGTGCATTTAGTGGGTGACAGCCATCAACCATTTCATGCAGGAAGAGCAGAAGATAGAGGCGGCAATCGCGTTAAGGTTTCTTTTTTTAACCAACAAACCAATCTTCATAGCTTATGGGATACCAAGTTAGTAGAAAACGAAAACTTATCTTTTACTGAATACGCTCAGTTTATAAATACCAACAACAGCGAGCTAATTAGTGAATATTTACAAAGTACACCAACAAGCTGGCTTGAAGAGTCGCACAACTTAGCCCTAAAAATATATGAATCAACAGAAGAACAGATTAGCTACGACTATATCTACAACAACACCCCTATTGTGAAAACACGCTTGCAACAAGCGGGAATTCGCTTGGCTGGATTGTTAAATACATTATTTGATCCTACTAACACGCAATCAAAAATGGCCTTAACACAGCAAACACAAAAATAAATTTAGTTTCTTACTTAAATCATCTACATGGGAAATCAACATTATGACTAAGCTTCGCCTTTCGAAATTAACTGGGGCTGTAATTCTAGCTCTAGGAGTTTCAACAAGCGCTATGGCTGCTGACACTTCATCTGCAATGCGTGGTAAAATAACCACACCTTCAGGTGCGAGCGCTGCAAACGTTAAAATTAAGGTTGTTCATCAACCAACTGGCACAATTAGTGAACTAACGACCAATGAAAGTGGTACTTTCATTGCGAATGGTTTGCGTGTTGGTGGACCTTACACTGTGATCATCGACTCTGATACGTTTAACGATACCACCGTTGAAAACATCTTTTTAAACCTTGGCGAAACTTACAGATTAACATCGCAATTAGCGCCGCTAAACATTGAAAAGATTGAAGTCTCTGGTTATAAAATTGTACAACAGTCAGGTGGCTCTAGTAGTATGTTTGGCGAAGATACTATCAATAATATGCCTAGCTTTAACCGTGACATTAAAGATATCGCACGTTTAAATCCGCTTGCGAGTATTAATGGCAGTGGTGAGCTAACTTTTGCTGGTAGCAATCCACGTACGAATGGTTTAACCGTAGATGGTATTGGCCAAAATGATGACTTTGGTTTAAGTTACGGCGGCTACCCGACTTCACAGCCTCCAGTAGCCCTTGATGCAATTGAGCAAATATCTGTTGATGTTTCTCCATTCTCTGCCTCTAAAGGTAACTTTGGTGGTGGTACTATTAACGCGGTAACTAAGTCAGGTACTAACGAACTTAAGTTTTCTGGTTTTTACGAAACATCAACACCTGATATTGCAGGCGATGTAGACAGCATATCTCAAGTGTTTGCTGATAACCGCCCAGTTTTAGATGACGATGGTCACCGCACATATATTGTTGAACAAGTAGAACCTAACCAAACTGAAAAACGCTACGGTTTTAATGTTGGCGGCCCGATTATTGACGATACCTTATTTTACTTTGTTAACTACAATAAATGGTCAAGCGAACTAGATTTAGACTATGGTTTCGAAGGTTCAGGTGCAACTAACGAATACGATGTGAGTGAAGAAAGCTATAACCGTTTCCTTAATATTCTAAATAACGAATACGGTTTAACCGATTCTCTTGGTGGCGATCCTAAAGACACCAACGAAACATTACTTGTAAAGCTAAGCTGGAACATTGCCGATGATCATCGTTTAGATTTTACCTATCAGTGGCAAGATGACAAAGATGAAACAAACTTTGGTACTGGTGGCACATCAGTTCAGTTTGCATCAAGTCGTTATACCTACGCAACCAAGTTTAATAACTTTGCTACCAAGCTATATTCAGATTGGAATGAAGACTTTTCAACTGAAATCGGTATTGCATACAAAGATGTATCATCGAGAAGTTTAACAAATTCTGATATTGGTAGCGTTAAAGTTGAAGAATACTTCCGCGGGCCTTCTTATAACTTTGGTACCGATGAGTTTCGCCATGCAAATAGCTCAGCAACAGAAAATTTAACACTTTCTCTTGATGCCACTTATTTAATGGACGAGCATGAAATTAACTTTGGTATGCAATATGAGTCGTTAAACTTATACAACCTTTTTGCAGCTAACTCTCTCGGTTCATGGGAATTTGATAACTTTAATGGTTTCGAAAATCGTGAAGTAGGTAACTACAAAGGAAAGTACGATTTTAGCTACAGCAATGCCTTTACAAATAACCCTAATGACACTGCTTACGACGCAACCCGTAATCAATTAGCACTTTACATTGAAGATACTTTTTATGTTGGTGATGATTTAGAAGTAACGGCAGGTGTTCGTTATGAGCGTTTATCTTCTGATGATAAACCAACACTCAACGAAAACTTTTTAAACACCTATGGCTTTAGCAATCAAGAAAACCTCGATGGGTTAGATATTATTCTACCGCGTATTGGCTTTAAGTATTACGCTACAGAAGCATTAACAGTTAACGGTGGTGTAGGTCGTTTCCAAGGTGGTATCCCTAACGTTTGGTACAATAACTCATTCCAAAACGATGGCATTACTTTTGTAGATGCACCTCAAAGTGCTATTAACGATTATTATGCTAATAATCAAGCTGATATCACTCAAGTACCAGATGCCATAAAAGGCTCTTTAGTTCAAGGTGCAGGTAGCACTAACTATGTTGACCCAAACTTTGAACTACCGTCAAGTATTCGTGCACAACTTGGATTTGAGTACGACTTTGATTCTGAATTACTAGGTGAAGGCTTTAAATGGCAAGCAGAAATTGCTTATCACAAAAAAGAAAACGAAGCTGTGTGGCATAACACCGCCATTAAACCTGTAGGTGTAGCGGCCGACGGCGAGCGTATCATCTATGAAAGTATTTACAGCGGTGATTTAGCTGATAACTTTGATATAGCAATGACTAACTCAACTGATGATGGTCGTTCTGTTATTATTACAACAGCACTAGCTAAAGAGTGGGAAAATGGCCTTTATATTTCAGCAAGCTATGCACATCAAGATGTAACAGAAGCGTCTTCAGGTTCTTCATCACGTGCACAAAGCAACTATCAGTACAATATCACTAAGAGCCGAAATGAAGACTTTGCTGCCCGTGGTGCATATGAAGTAGAGCATAGCTTTAAAGTTAATTTAGCTTATAACACTGAGTTCTTCAGTGGCTATGCCACAAGATTTAATGTGTATTTTGAACGTCGATCTGGTCGTCCATTTAGCTATACTATGGGTATGTATCAAGATAGTGATTTAGGTGATACGCGTGACTTTTATTCAAGCTCAGCTTATTTAGCGTATATTCCAACTGGTGCAGATGATGCAAACGTAAACTGGGATGAATCAGGGCTATCATGGAGTGAACTTGAGACACTACTTAATAGAGCGGGTATTTCTGAGCGAGGTCAAATCTTAGACCGTAACTCAGGCACGCAACCATGGGTTACCACTATGGATATTAGCGTTAAACAAGAGATCCCAGGTTTTGCAAAAGGTCATAGCGGTGAGGTTTACTTTATGATTGATAACTTTGCCAACTTATTAAACAGTGACTGGGGCGTAGAAAAGCGCTTAGGTTTCTCTGACCAAGCAGTTTACGACTTTGGCGGCTTAGACGATCAAGGTCGTTATATAATTGATAGCAGATTTAATGGCGCTGATGTTCGTAACTATAGCCAATATCAAACTAGCTCATCAGCTTGGCAAGCTAAAATTGGTGTTAGCTATAAGTTTTAATACATAGCCTGTACATCAAAAACTCGTAAAATTAAAAAAGCCATTACATGAATGTAATGGCTTTTTTTATGGAAAAAATCACTTTTCATCTGTTTGTCATAAAAACTACTTACTATTTGAACGGTAAAATATTGAAACATAGATAAAATGCTAAATTTCATAAATAAAGTGTTTTATAATAAAAAAATTACAGTTGTATTTTATTTGTAACAAACAAATGAGGTACACTATGTAAGTATTTTGGGTTAAGTGTATTTTGCGGTCGCTTAATCCAAAATTAAAATAAAAAAGCTATTAAAAGTTTATTTAACTACACGGGAAAATAAAATGAAAATTCAACTTCGCAAAACAGCTCTATCACTTGCTATAGCAGCATGTGTTGGTGTCAGTGGTGCTGCAATTGCAAACGAAACAACCTCTGCAATTAAAGGTCAAATAAAGGGTCCTAACGGTAACCCTGCTGCAGGAACTAAAATTACTATTTTACATGTTCCTTCAGGCTCTGTTAAAACAACTGAAGTAAATGACGCTGGTTACTTTACTGCTAAAGGTCTTCGTGTTGGCGGCCCTTACAAAGTAATTGTAGACTCAGACATCTACGCTGACCAAGAGTTCAATAATATTATCTTGAACATTGGTAGCGACTACCCTGTTAATACTTCACTTGAAAATATCTCAGATGTTGAACAAATTGTAGTAACTGGTCGCCCTATTAGCACTATGTCTGGTGGTACGGGTCCTGCTTCAACATTCACATTAAGCGATCTTGAAAATCAACCAGCTATTAACCGTGATTTAAAAGATATTATTCGTATTGACCCTCGCGTTGCTATCGATGATAGCCGTGGTTCAATAAACTGTGGTGGTGGTAATCCACGTTTTAACAGCTTAACCCTTGATGGCGTTCGTATGAACGATAACTTTGGTTTAAGCTCAAACGGTTACCCTACTATTCGCGCTCCATTCTCTTTTGATTCAATCGAGCAAGTAGCGGTAGAATTAGCACCATTTGATGTTCAATATGGTGGTTTTACATCATGTAACATCAATGCAGTTACCAAATCTGGCGGCAACGACATTCACGGTGGTGTATTCTACGATTACACTAACGATTCGATGAAAGGCGATAAGATTGAAGGTAATGACGTTGATAACGGCGATTACAGTGAAAAGCGTTATGGCTTTAATGTTGGTTTACCGCTAATTAATGACACGCTGTTCCTTTTCACTTCTTACGAAAAACTTGAAGGTGTTAAACAGTTTAACTATTCATCTTTAGTGTCTTCTGCAGAAATTGATGAAATTAAACAAATTACACGTGATGTTTATGGTTACGAAGCCGGTGCAACACCAGCTAGCTCACCAGTAGAAGATGAAAAAATCTTAGTGAAGCTAGATTGGAACATCAACGATGACCACCGTGCTAACCTAATTTATAACTACAATGATGGCTTTACTTTATCGCAATCAGATGCAGATGGTGATGAGCTCGCATTTGACAGCCACTTTTATGAGCAAGGCGCAGAGTTTACTTCAATCGTTGCATCACTTTACTCTGATTGGAATGACAACTTTTCAACTGAAGTTCGTTTAGGTAAATCAGAGCTTGACGCTCGCGTTCAATCTTTAGACGCAGCAAGCGGTTTTGGTGAGTTCCAAATCAGCACAGACAATGCCACGGTGTACGTTGGTCCTGATGACTCTCGTCAATCAAATGATTTAAACTACGATACCACAACAGCTAAATTCTCAGGTACCTACTACCTTGATCAGCACACGATTACCGCTGGTTTTGAGTATGAAAAGTTAGAAGTATTTAACCAATTCGTACAACATACTGAAGGTGAATGGCGTTTTGCTTCGATTGACGCATACAGAAATGGGATTGCTAATGCAGTTTATTATAATAACTCTGCAAGTACGAATAACCCAAATGATGCAGCTGCTAACTTTGCTTATTCACAAAATACATTTTATGTACAAGATGAATACAGCTTTTCAGATATCGATGCATCATTAACATTTGGTCTTCGTTACGACAGCTATTCAAGCGATGACAAACCAACATTAAATCAGAATTTCACTAATCGTTACGGTTTTAGCAATCAGTCAACGTTTGACGGTATTGATTTAATTCAACCACGCGTAGGTTTTGAGTGGTATGCAACCGATGCACTAGAAGTACGTGCGGGTGTTGGTTTGTTCTCAGGCGGTAACCCTAATGTATGGTTGTCTAACTCATATTCAAATGATGGTATCACCAATATTGGTGCTTATATCAGCGATATCAGTAATTCTTATAAAGTTGGTTCTGGTGATGATGAAGTCACTCTAGTTGACCTATTTGATACGCCAAATGTAAATGGTGGTACTCCAGGTTACGACGTTCCACAAGATATGTTTGACAAAGTAGCAAATACTGAAATTGGTTCGGGTGATGCTACAACAAACGCGGTAGATCCTAACTTTGAAATCCCATCAGAGTGGAAGTACTCCTTAGGTGCTACATATACTACAGAAAACGACTATGTTATTGCTTTGGATTACCTTTACACTAAGAAGCGAGATGCAGCGACTCTTGTAGATATTGCTTTACAAGATTCTGGTAAAACTACTTTTGATGGTCGTCCTATCTATGAAAGAAAAGAAGATCCATTAAATCCAGGTAAATATCGTAGTGGTGAACTATTACTAACAAATGTGAATGGTGATAGTGGTGAGTCTTCAATTATATCTGCTGCAGTAAGTAAAGCTTTTGATAATGGCGTTAGCGTTCAGTTCTCATACGCTTACACTGATGCAGATGATGTAAACCCAATGACTAGCTCTGTAGCCAGCTCAAACTACGGTAACCTAGCAACATCAAACCCAGGTAACCCTGGCGTGGCATCATCTGATTACGAAATCCCACATCGCTTTACATTAAACCTAGGTTATAAACACGAGTTCTTCGATGGTTATAACACCCGCTTTAACCTATTTGGTGAAGCATACAAAGGTTTACCATATAGCTTTACCTATAAGAGTAATCGCGACACCGGTGCGGGCGATATTCAATTTGGTGATAGAAACTCTAATGGCGCGCGTCAATTATTGTATGTACCACTTGAAAATGATCCAAACGTTGTCTACAACATGAGTGCTGATGAAATCAATGAGTTTAACGACTTTATTGCATCTGAAGGTCTTAAACGTGGTGAAATCACTGGTCGTAACCAACAGAACTCTGATTGGTTTGTTAAATTTAACTTTAAAATCACTCAAGAAGTACCTGGCTTTATGGATGGCCATAAAGGTGAAGCATTCTTCGTAATCGATAACTTAACGAATATGTTAAACGATGATTGGGGTGTATTAAGAAAAGGCTCTTTCGTGGGTAATAAGATGGTTGAAGTAAATATTAATGACCAAGGTCAATACGTTTACTCAAACTTCAGTGCACGTAGTGCTGAACAGTCTGTACAACGCGATGCCTCTTTATGGGAAATGCGTGTAGGTGTTCGTTACACGTTCTAATTTGATTGATTAAATTAGTGTATTTAAAAGCCCACTTTGTGGGCTTTTTTATGCCTGTAATTTATTTTTTAATTTATCAAAAATTGCGATTAGCTGATGCTGTTCAGCATCCGACAGGCAGCTTAATAATGCACGCTCCCACTGCAATGCTTGTGGCGTTATTTTTTCATATAAAGCCATGCCCTTATCACTTAGCATCAAAAATGCAGCGCGCTTATCATGCTTATTTAACTCGCTATAAATAAGCCCTTCATCAATTAGCGTTTTTACTGCCCTTGATACTGTCGACTTATCCATATCTGCTTGAATGCATAATTGCTTAGCTGTGCTTTGCCCAGATTGCGCTAAATTAGCTATTATTCGCCACTGAGGAATAGTTAAATCAAACTCTTTTTTATAAATACTCGAAAAATCATTACTTACCTGTGTTGCTAAGTGTGTTAATTGATAAGGTAAAAATGTCGTTAAATCTATTTTCATATTGAATCACTTATTTATTTACATACGACTTTTATTTGTTCACTTTTATTTACAAGAGTCATAATCAGTGTGTTTGATATTAGTCTCACTTGAGAGTATCTTAGCGTAAATAACAAAAATATAACACTCCCCCACTTTCACAGGAGTCAGTAATGGCGACACAATTAAACTATATGACCGGCTTTGGTAATGAATTTGAAACTGAAGCGCTGCCTGGTGCATTACCGATAGGGCAATTTAGCCCGCAAAAAGTAAAATACGACTTATACGCAGAGCAATTTAGTACCACTGCATTTACTGCTCCGCGCGCCGATAATCGCCGCACGTGGATGTACCGTATTCGTCCATCTGTTGTGCAAGGTGATTACACAGCCATAGACAATGGCTTAATTAGAACAGCACCCATTACTGAAGTGCCAACGCCGCCCACCATGCTTCGTTGGGATCCCATTGATATACCAGCAGAACCTACTGATTTTATTGATGGGTTGATCACAATGGCTGCAAATGGCAGCGCCAATGGGCAAGCCGGTATTGGCATTCATGTTTATGTCGCTAACAAATCAATGGACAAGCGCTTTTTTTATAACGCCGATGGCGAAATGTTATTTGTACCACAACACGGCGAGTTATTACTTAAAACAGAACTCGGGCATTTAAGTATTAAAGCCGGTGAAATTGCGGTCATTCCGCGCGGCATTAAGTTTCAGGTTCAATTATTAACTGACACAGCCCGTGGGTACATTTGTGAAAACTACGGCCATGCTTATGTTCTTGCTGAGCGCGGCCCTGTTGGCGCAAATGGTTATGCTAATGACCGTGACTTTCAATATCCAGTAGCGGCTTTTGAAGACATCGAAGGCGAATTTGAACTGATTGCTAAATTTAATGGCAATATGTTTCGTTGTGATATTGGTCATTCTCCTCTTGATGTTGTTGCTTGGACAGGTAACAGTGCGCCTTACAAATACGATTTGGCCCGATTTAATGTCATGAATACCGTTAGCTTTGATCACCCCGATCCATCAATTTTCACGGTACTAACCTCGCCATCAGGCACTGAAGGCGTTGCAAATATCGATTTTGCTATTTTCCCACCGCGTTGGATGGTGGCTGAAAACACCTTCCGCCCGCCTTACTATCACCGTAATATTATGAGTGAGTTTATGGGTTTAATTGAAGGCGTTTATGATGCAAAAGAGCATGGTTTTGTACCTGGAGGGATGAGCTTACATAACTGTATGTCGCCGCATGGTCCTGAGGCGGATGTATTTGAAAAAGCGTCAAACGCGGACTTAGAACCACAACGCTACGATAATACGCTGGCGTTTATGTTTGAGTCACGTTATGTAATATCTCCAACTAAATACGCATTAGAAGGTAAAGAGCGCCAAGCTAATTACACTGACTGCTGGCGCACAATTAAAAAACACTTTAACGGCAATCAAGGGTAATTAGATTATGAAGCTTTATACTTATTTTCGCTCATCTGCAGCGTATCGTGTGCGCATCGCATTAAACCTAAAAAATATTGATCACCAGTTGGTGCCGGTAAACTTACTAAAATCAGAGCAACAAAGCACAGATTACTTACAGAAAAACCCCCAAGGACTTTTACCTGCTTTAGAAACAGAAGACGGCGTATTAGGTCAATCTCTAGCAATTTTAGAGTACCTTGAAGAGCAATACCCTGAAACACCATTACTGCCTGGTAATGCATGGCAAAAAGCACATATTCGCAATTTAAGTTATGCAATTGCCTGTGATATTCACCCGATTGATAATTTACGTGTGCTTAAGTATTTAAGTAGTGAACTCAATGTTGATGATGAAGCAAAAAATAAATGGTACCGCCACTGGGTTGAAGTGGGTTTTGAAAAAATAGAACGCATGCTCGATAGTAAAAATACATTTTGCGCAGGCGAGTCGCCAAGCTTAGCTGATGTATGTTTAGTACCGCAGGTATTTAATGCCATTCGTTTTAAAGTAGATATGGCTGCCTACCCTAAAATAGCAGCCATATATCAGCGTTGTAATGAGTTGGCAGCCTTTATTGATGCAGCCCCTGAAAATCAACCTGATGCAAACTAATAGAGTAAATTAACTTTTAAGTGCACTGTGTATTACCGTCACATGCTCAATTAAATCTAAGCCCAGTTCGGTTAAATAACCGCCATCTGGGCTATCTATAACCCCTTTATCGAACAAACGTTGTGCTGCGCTTAGTAAGGCGGGTTCAGCGTCTGAATGAAGTTTAATTCCCTGCATTTTGCTCTCGCGTGGAAATTTTGCTAGTAGTGTAAATTCGTCAATCATGGTTTGATTAAATAGCATATCTGTTCACCTTTTTATTGTTCTGTGTTTTACTTATATTGTCTTACTTACCCTAGCATGTTTTTTGCTAAGTGTACTTATTTTAAACACTGGAGGTTTTTGATGCGTTATTATTTTACTTCGTTTATTACTGTTTTATGCTTGTGTTTTTCAGCTTTAAGCTTCGCTAGCACAATAAAAACGCTTCCTATTGTTGATGCTACCCAGCTTATAAACACTAACACTGAGTGCTGGTATGATAATAAACGTTACAGCGAAGGAGCTATACTGCAGGTTCACTCAGTTACGCTTATTTGTGCTGCAAAGTACCCCCAACATAACAACAGTCAATTGATTTGGCTAAAGCTTGATAAGCAAGGTAACCTTATTTACCCCAAGAAGCCTGCAACTATTACTGTAAATTAATCAAGATTAACAATCTGGAATCTGCCAGCCATCTCCAAACTATTAAGATGCGGTGGGATACGTTACAATACATGCAGTTTAAAAAAGCAGTGTGACTATGAATAATCAACCAAAAAACCCGCTACATGGGATAACTTTAGAGCAAATTCTTGTAGAACTAGAGCAACGCTTAGGCTTTAAAGCAATGGGTGAACAAGTAAACATAAAATGCTTTACTGATTCTCCGAGTATCAAATCAAGCTTAAAATTTTTACGTAAAACCCCATGGGCAAGAGATAAAGTAGAAGCACTTTATATTCATACCATGAGTAATAAACCGCTACGAAAACCCAGAAATAAACCAAAACTAACAGAGCCCACGCAACCTGATACATCAGATTTTGTATGGCCCTCTATTAAAAAATAAATGAGTGCTAAATGGCGTAATATTTACGCCATTTTTAGTCAGTTAGTTTTGTTCTTGGCATATTACATTCAATGAAGCAGGGTGAATACTCACTACCACTTTATCGGCAGATTTAACCTCACCATCAATTACATAATCTAGCGTTTTATCTGCGCTTATCTCTACACGTTTTGCGTTAGTATAATGCGAGTTAATAGCAAAATGTGTTTGCGTGATACTGCTAAACATTAGCTCAGCAATACTCAATACTGTGGTTTCATTGTCTTTGTTTGGCGTTAACCAGTTTACGTCTAATAATCCATCACGGTGGTCGGGTTGTCCCCCACCTTGGGCTAAAAGGGTTGTAAATGGGGCAGCATTAGCGACAATAAAGCTATTTGTATTAATAGCTTCAGGCTCATTATCATCGAGTTTAACCATCAGCTTTTGCGCTTTATTCTCGCCAAAGGAATGTAAAAACCCATTTAAATAAGCAAGCTGGCCAGATTTATTTTTCGACTCTCTATCTGCTTTTTCAATCATTGCATGCTCAAAGCCAATGCCAATTAGCAATAACATCAAATCGTTATTACAATATGCGGTATCGATCAGGTTTGTCTGACCATCAATTATTAAATCGCACGCTTGCTCAACAGGAATAAATTTAGATTTTATTCCCATCAGCACATGGGCCAACGCATTAGCTGTCCCCAACGGTATAATTCCTAATCGACAAGACGTACCCACTAAAACACTCGCAACCTCAGTGACTGTGCCATCTCCACCGCAGGCAATTATAATATCAGGCTCGTGCTCTATAGCTTGTTTAGCCAATGTAATGCCGTTTTGTTCCGGTGTAGTTTTTAAAATGGTTAAATCATAATAAGCAGATAAACGTGTAACGATTAAATGCTCTTTTTCAGACCATAACTTAGTGCCTGATACAGGATTAGCAATTAAATATGCTTTATTTTTTATCACTAGCTCACCTCTTCGGTGGCGCTTAACTAAATGGCGTAATTGGCGTTTATTAAGATTGGCTGTTTCACGTGTTTCTTTGATTTGAGCAAGAATGTCATGTACATCAGCTTCTTTATTTTGACTCAATAAATACGCTGCCATAACAAACACCGAACGTCCGCGACCTAATGCACAATGCACCACAACACGACGGTCTTTCTTTATATGGTGATGGATCCAGTTAATTGCCTGGTTTAATTGCGAGTGAGTAGGCACACTATGATCAAGAACAGGAATGTTTAAATAACTAATATTTTCTTGGGTAGATGTCCACTCAAGTCCATCAAATTCACAAGTCACATCTAAAATAGCGGTAATGCCATTTTCTTTTAATGTATCTATATCAGAGGGAAACAAACGACATGCTAAAAATAAGTTATCGTTTATTTGTTGAATTGGGGGTACCTTATCGTGTTTGCGTGACCATGCATTATAAATTTGTGCACCTAACAAAAAAGGAACAAATGCCCAACGAATGTAAAAAGGGATAACGCCATTTTCTCGCTTTCTGAATATTTTTCCCGCATTAAAAAAATAAGCACCGCTGACCAATATCAGCGACAGCGCCGTCCAAAAAAATGCAACCGCGAAGTAAACAGAATTAACCTTCAATCCCAGTACTATAAATACTAATGCTGTTACAAGATAACTGACTGCAGCCCACATGTGCTCTCCTTTAAGTTGGCAGCGCCATATTAGCGCCTTTAATATAGTCCTAACCTGCAAATAATACGCCAAAAAAGCAATTTATCATGTTTGATGCCACTGCACCACCGGTGTTGAAACCACATAACTTAACCATAACCCACTGTTAATAATAACTTTTTTAATATCAAAAGTTATGACTTCACGCTAAAACATCGTACTCAGTTTTTATCGATTACGCTTAAATAAAAGCAGCTAAATTGATATAACTCTTTCATATTTACAACAATATCAGTCAAATATTCATAGTTATTTAATGCTTCAACTTATTATTTATCAAATGGCATAAGTAATGTTTTCATCGCTGGGCGCAGTGCAATCAATACGGTTTCCTCGGTCAATTCAGGAAATAACATTTTTCGTAATAGCAATCCGGCCATCACTGAGAAAATCACATTAATGCGGCTTTCGAGTTCTTGCTCTGAATGTGATTTTATTAAACTACTTTCACTGACTAATAAATCACGCATTCTGTTACGTGCTTGCGTATCAGCCTCGCGTAGTAATAAAGCGACTTTTTTGTTTCTACTGGCCTCTGCCATCATGTCTAAGTCAACTACGCAGGCCCCCGTGTCCATATGACGCTGCACACCATGGTGTAAGCCATCAAGTAACACCGTTAAAATATCGCCAGGTTGATCTTCAAACTCTTGAAATATGGAAAACATTTCTTCCATATCTTGTTCAATAATACTTTCAATTATGGCTTCTTTACTTTCAAAGTAATTATAAATATGGCCAGCACTCATCCCGGCTGTTTTAGCTATTTCTGCCATACCTGCGCCATGGTAGCCTTTGCGACGAAAACAATCAGCAGCGGCGGTTAATACCTGCTCGCGACGCGCTTGTGCTTGCACCGGATCTAGGTGTTTTTTATTTTTAGGTTTCATTTGAAACTCCAGTATCGAGTCTCTCAACTCGAAATATTTAGCGTTTACTGCTTTGATCACAAAAAATAAACGCTAAACGGACATTACTTTAATCACGCATAAAACCTTTTATAGTTAACAGGCTTTATGCGTACTAATTTACTTAACGGTTGAAGTAGTGGTCTGCCAGCCACCGCCAACCGCTTTGTATAAATTGATTTGGCTTGCAAGCACAGCTTGTTGGCCCGTGATCAATTGCTGCCTTGCGCTATACCAAGTTCGCTGAGCGTCAAGCACTTGTAAAAAGCTATCAACCCCTTTGTCGTAGCGCGCCTGCGATAATTCAAAGGTTGTCTTTCGGCTTTGTAATAACTCCTCAAGAGCCATTAACTGTGCGTTATAGCCTTCTCTATCCGCAAGTACATCAGCAACTTCACGAAATGCTTGCTGTATTTTTTGCTGGTACGTTGCTACAGCAACTTGTTGCTCTGCGTTAGCGACATCTAAATTTGCTTGATTTCGACCCATATTAAAAATAGGTAAATTTACCGATGGCATGAAGCTCCATGTGCCTGAGCCTGCATCAAATAAATTACTTAAATCACGTGATGCAGTTCCTGCATTGGCAGTTAAACTAATGCTCGGGTAAAACGCTGCACGGGCAATACCAATGTTAGCGTTAGCGGCTAACAGCTGATGCTCTGCTGCTTTTATATCTGGTCGCTGCGTTAGTAAATCAGAAGGTAAACCCACAGGCACACTAGGCAAGTCTAATAAATAATTTAATGACTTACTTGGCAGTAAATCCTCACCTACCGTTTTACCTACTAATAAATCAAGCGCGTTTTTATCGCGTTTCACTAAACGTTGGTATTTAGCAATATCAACTTTCGCTGTGGCTACCGTACTTTTAAGCTGTTCCAGCGTAATTTTAGAAGCGGCACCTAAATCAACACTTTTTTGGGTTAGTGATAAGGATGCTTGCTGCGATGATAACGTCTCTTGTGCCAACGCTAACAACTGTTGATCGGTCGCGTAATTTAACCAGGCATTAGCAAGCTCTGTAATTAACGACACTTGCATGGTGTATTGGCTCAGCTGAGTTGAATAAAGCGTTTGTAATGCTTGCTCTGACTGATTGCGTACTTTACCCCATAAATCTAACTCGTAAGCCGTCATGCCTACCGTTGCACTGTATTGAGAACTTATTTGTGGTTGACCACTTGCTGATAAATCGCTGGGTAAACGCTGACGACTTCCTGATGCATTAAAATCCAGTGATGGATATAACGCTGAATCTTCAATCTGATACAAGCCACGCACGCGCTGAACATTTAAAGCAGCTATTTGTAGGTCTTTATTATGTTCAAGACTTTGCGATATCAGTGTTTTAAGTTTTTCATCATTAAAAAACTGCTGCCATTTTAACGAGGACACCTGCTCATCCCCTGTCTCTGATGCATACGCATCAGGGACAGGTAAATTTAGCGCTTCTTGTTGAGGAGCTAACTGACATCCAGATAAAATTGCTAAAGTAAAAGCACTAAAACTGATTGCTCTTAAACTCATTATACTTCCTCCTCGGAGGTGGTTTTAGCTTTTCCTGAAAACAGTCTACGTACTAAAACAAAAAACAACGGTACAAAAATAACAACCAATGACGAGGCGGCAAGTGTTCCACCAATAATTGAAATACCTAATGCATTTTGTGCACCTGAACCAGCACTTGAGGCAATAGCTAATGGAAGCACACCACACACAAAGGCCATTGAGGTCATTAAAATAGGACGTAAGCGAAGGCGTACAGCGGCAATCGCCGAGTCAACTAAGCTTAAGCCTTCTTCCATTTTATGAATCGCAAACTCAACGATTAAAATGGCATTTTTAGAGGCTAAACCTATGGTGGTTAATAAACCCACTTGTAAGTAAATATCGTTTGATAAGTTACCCATAAAGGCGGCTACAATCGCACCAAAAATACCCAGTGGCACAATCATCATTACTGCAAATGGTACTGACCAACTTTCATAAAGCGCTGCTAAACATAAGAATACAAATAACAGTGATAATCCATATAACAACGGCGCTTGACCGCCACTTGATCGCTCTTGATATGAAATACCAGTCCATTCAGAAGCAATACCTTGTGGTAACTGCTTAACTAAACGCTCCATTTCATCCATGGCTTGACCTGTACTGTAGCCTGGCGCTGCACTGCCTTGGATTTCCATTGCTGAAAAGCCGTTATACCTTTCCAAGCGAGGCGAACCATAAGACCAATAAGAACTAGCAAATGCTGAAAATGGCACCATATCGCCGTTTTTATTACGCACATACCATTTGTTTAAGTCCTCAGGCACCATTCTCGCATCGGCTTGACCTTGCAGGTATACTTTTTTCACGCGACCACGGTCGATAAAGTCATTTACATAACTACTACCCCATGCTGTCGAAAGCGTACTATTAATATCACCTTGCGACACACCAAGCGCTTCTGCTTTTGCAAGATCAATATTCAGCTGTAACTCAGGCATATCTTCTTGCCCATTAGGGCGAACACCTGCCAATATTGGACTTTGACTCGCCATACCTAATAACTGATTACGCGCTTTTAATAGCTCATCATGACCTAAACCCACACGGTCTTGTAGAAACATATTAAAGCCATTTGCGGTTCCAAGTTCAACAATCGCCGGAGGTGGAAATGCAAATACAAATGCCTCTTTAATCGTTGAAAAATACCCCATGCCTTTTCCTGCAACGGCGCCCACTGATAGGTCGTCACGTTGGCGCTCATCCCAGTGCTTTAAGCTAACAAAGCCAATTGCTGAGTTTTGTCCAGAGCCTGCAAAACTAAAACCTGTTACCGTAAAAATTGAACTAACGGCTTCAGATTGATCTTCTAAATAGTGGTTTTCAACTTTTTTAACCACTTCAAGCGTTTGCTCTGTAGTAGAGCCTGCAGGAAGCATTACTTGGTTAAACAAAATACCTTGGTCTTCATCAGGTAGAAATGCCGTTGGTAAGTTTGAAAAAATAGCCACCATGCCGCCTACAATTAATGCATAGCTAAGCAGGTAGCGCTTAGAATGTTTGATCATGCGGCCAACAAAACCTTGCGCACCTTTATTGGTTTTATCAAAACCACGGTTAAAGCCTGAGAAAAAACGACCAATAAAACTACCATCGGTGTGAACATGGCTAGGCTTTAATAACGTAGCACACAGCGCGGGAGTTAAAATAAGCGCAACCAGTACCGACAGTCCCATCGCCGACACTAAGGTAATAGAGAACTGACGATAAATAACCCCAGTAGAGCCACTAAAGAATGCCATCGGAATAAATACAGCCGACAGCACCATAGCAATACCTACCAGTGCTCCTTTAATTTCATCCATCGATTTTCGCGTTGCTTCAACCGCAGAGAGCTTTTCTTCGGTCATTAAACGCTCAACGTTTTCGACAACAACGATCGCATCATCTACGAGTAAACCAATGGCCAGTACCATCGCAAACATCGTGAGGGTATTAATGGAATACCCAAAGGTAAATAGAATACCAAACGTACCTAGCAATACGACAGGCACCGCAATGGTTGGAATAATAGTTGCTCTGAAGTTTTGTAAAAATAAGTACATTACAACAAATACCAAAACAACCGCTTCGATTAGGGTATGTACTACTTTTTCGATTGATAATGCAACAAAAGGAGTGGTGTCATAAGGCACAACCGCCTCTAAACCTTCTGGAAAAAATGGTTTAAGTTCTTCAAGTGCATCTTTTACACCTTGTGCTGTATCTAAGGCGTTTGCGCCACTGGCTAATTTAACCCCTAAACCCGATGCCGGTTTACCATTAAAGCGCGCTACAACACCGTAGTTTTCACCACCGAGTTCCACATCAGCAACATCTTGTAAACGCACTACCGAGCCATCGCTGTTGGTTTTAACTAAAATATCTTTAAACTGCTCAGGTGTTTGTAATCGGCTTTGGGCCGTTACCGTTGCATTAAGCTGTTGACCAGCCAATGACGGCATACCACCAAGCTGACCTGCAGATACTTGCGCATTTTGTGCTTTTATTGCCGCAGAGATATCGTTTGGCGTTAGTTTATAGCTTTGTAACTTAGCCGGATCGAGCCAAATACGCATTGCATATTGAGAGCCAAACAATTGTACTTCGCCCACCCCATCGACACGCGCTACAATATCTTGCACGTTTGATGACACATAATCACCAATGTCAATGTTGGTCATACTGCCATCTTGCGATACAAAACCAACAACGAGTAAAAAACTAGACGATGACTTAGCAACCACAACGCCCTGTCGTTGCACTTCTTCAGGTAATAATGGCGTAGCTGTTGCTAGTTTATTTTGCACTTGTACTTGTGCAATATCAGGGTTAGTTTCTGCATCAAAGGTAAGAGTCAATGTTGCTGAACCACTTGATTCAGAGGTCGATGACATATACAACAAGCCATCTAAACCTTTCATTTTTTGCTCAATAACCTGGGTCACCGAGTCCTCTAAAGTACGCGCAGAAGCACCAGGGTAGTTAGCAGTAATCGTAATAGCAGGCGGTGCAATTGACGGATACTGAGCAACGGGTAAACTTTTAACCGCAATAATACCTGCAAGCATCACCACAATAGCCAGTACCCATGCAAAAATAGGCCTGTCGATAAAAAATCGTGACATGAAATTCTCCGTTATTGGCTGTTATTTGCTGATGACTGTACTTGTGATGCAGCAACCGGTGCGCCTGGGCGAATTTTCTGTAGCCCTTCCACAATCAATTGATCGCCATCAGCTAAACCGTCGGTTACCAACCAGTTAGCGCCCAAAGTACGCTCTACCTTTAATACACGGCTTTCAACGGTGTTGTTTTTGCTAACAACCATAGCTGTAGGTTCGCCTTTAGTATTGCGACTAACACCGCGTTGAGGAGCGAGTATTGCATTAGATTTCACTCCTTCAACAACCTCAGCACGTACATACATACCAGGGAGCAATAGTTTTTCAGGGTTTGGAAACTTAGCGCGTAACGTTACCGAGCCCGTACTTGGGTCAACCGTCACTTCAGAGAACTGTAATGTTCCCTTATGAGGATACGCAGAGCCATCTTCCATAATAAGTTCAACATCTGTTTGAGTGGTTGAATCAACCCCTAAAGAACCCGATGCCAATGCTCTTTTTAGCTTGGTTAGTTCATTGCTTGATTGGGTTAAATCTACATAAATTGGATCAAGCTGAGTAACGGTTGCCAATGCTGTGGTTTGAGCTGCGCTAACTAGTGCCCCGACAGTGACACTTGATTTACTAATTTGGCCGCTAATTGGCGAAGAAACATGGCTATAATCAAGATTAATTTGCGCGCTTTGTAACTGTGCTTTCGCCGTTAATAGTTCTGCAGATGCTTGCTTGTATGCTGCATCTGCTTCATCAAAGTCTTGCTGGCTTACCGCTTTAATTTCTAGTAATTCTTTATAACGCGACGCTTTAGATTTACTGCTTGCAATACTAGCCTCTGCGCGCGCAACGGCCGCTTTGCTGGCTGCGAGTTCTGCTTCAAAAATGTCAGGATTAATTTGATAAAGCGCTTGGCCTTGCTCAACCTGTGTGCCTTCTTCAAATAACCGAGATTGAACAATACCACTGACTTGAGGACGAATTTCAGCAATTTGAAACGCACTAACACGCCCTGGTAATTCTTTTTTAAGTGTAATAGCTTGGCTTGTTAAAGTGACCACACCAACAGGTGTCGCTGCAGGAGCAGAAGCCTTAGGTTGTTCAGCTACCTGATCACAACCACTTAGAGCAACAGAACCAACGAGGGCCGAAAATACAAAAAAAGCGATGCGGGAACGCTGCATGTCAAATACCTTTTAGTTTAGAATGAACGATCATTCTAAACTATAGTACAGCAATTAAAAATAGCCACTGAGCAACATTTACACATTTTTACAATTGAATAGATAAGTAACACAAACAATAGCTGAGTTATTTAAGCGACACCCATAAAAAAGCAGCCAATGAACTTTCATTGGCTACTCTTAAGCTATGTTGGCTGTCATTATTCGTTGTCAGTATTAACTCTAGATACTAGTAACTGCTCAATACGAATTCCTTCCACGTCCACAACTTCAAATTTAAAACCTGCAAATAAAACAAACTCTGCGCGTTTAGGAATATGTTTCATGGTATAGATTAAATATCCGGCCACGGTTTCATAATGATTTTGATCAGGAAATTCATCAATTTCAAGTACCTTGGCCAGCTCAACAATCGGGGTTAAGCCATCCACTAACCAAGAACTCGCGTCGCGCTCAATAATTAACTCTTCACTTTGATGAGTAATTAAATCGCCCATAAAACCTTTCATTAAATCTTTAACCGTAACAATCCCAACCACCAAAGCATACTCATTAACTACCACCGCAAAAGGATGCACAGCGGTTTTAAACGCATTTAACGCTTCAGATAAACTCAATGTTTCGGGCAAGTAAAAAATATCTTTATCAAGCATGTCATCGTTAATATTTGCCGCCTCACCTTTGAGTACTTGGCGTAAAATATCTTTAGACTCAACAGAGCCAATTAACTTATCAAGATTGCCTTTGCACACTAAAAAGTGATTGTGCGGGTGATCTATAATTTTATTTGCTATATCGTCGCTAGATTCATCAATATCAAAATAAACAATTTGCTCACGCGGTGACATAACGCTTGATAAGAAACGCGCTTCTAAATCAAATACATTTCCTATTAAATCATATTCTTGCTGCTGTAAACTGCCATACTCAGCACCGGCATCCATCATCGCAACAATATCTTCAGTGGTCACAATATCTTCACGTTCACTGGGCACTTTAAACACCCGTAAAACAATATTGGTTAAGCCATTAAAAAATAATACCAGTGGCGTGAGCGCAAAAGTAACCCAGCGCATAATTGTCACCACCCTCACGGCAACGGCCTCAGGTAAAATCATCGCTAAACGCTTTGGGAGTAAATCGGCAAATAAAATAAATAACGAGGTAATAATTAAAAACGATAATACAAAGCTAATTTGCCCAAGTAATGGACCTTGATAAAACAGCTGTAGTATTTCTTGCATGTAAGGAGACAATGCTTGCTCGCCAACAATCCCGCCTAATATAGCAATCGCATTGAGCGTAATTTGGATCATGGCGAAAAAAGCCCCAGGCTGCTCTTGCAGCTTTAAAACCGCCAAAGCGTGCACATTGCCCTCGTCCGCCATTACTCTTAACTTAATTTTGCGTGAAGCGGCAATCGAAATTTCTGACATCGCAAATAACGCACTCATCAAGATTAATAACGCAATCCCGATTAAATCACCCATTTATAACTCCAAAATAATCGCTTTTACAAGCAAAAGCAGCTGGATTATAGACGCTTTTATAGACAGGGCAATTGATATTTAAATAATATTAATAACTAATAAAAATCAAAAGCTTAATATTTATAGTTTAGACTCATATGAAGAAAAAGCCGCGCTAAGTTGTTGCTTTACGTTATCGGGTAGATTTTTATTACAGGCGAAATATAAAGGGGCTTGATGGGCGTTAATGGGCATGAGTAATTCGAGTTGTAATTTATTTAATAAATGAGATTGTTCATGGTTTATTCGCTGCGCTGGTATAACAACTAAATCAATACTCGAACTTCGGGTTTGGATTATCTTAAAAATATTATCAAAACTACTAAACAGCATTAAATTTTCGTTTTCTTTAAAGCCCTTTGAAAGTAAGTAATGATGGCTGTAGTTATCTTTTAAAACCGCAATACGGTATTGCTTTGCCTGCTCTAAATTAGTTAAGGAAATACCTTTGCTTTTAAGGGAGTAAAAATTAGTGTCAAATTGGGCAAGCTTAGCAAACCAAATAAAATTATGTTCCCGCTCAGGCGAACGAGAAATAGAAAATATACAGGTTTGGGGATCTCTCAGTGCAATATTGTAAGCCATACTCCAATCGTTTACAGAAATTGAATAATCAATACCTACGCTATCAAGCACTAATCGGACTTTATCGGCAGCATCACCTACTAAATTGTTATTCGCGTCCAGATACTGCGCAGGCGCAAAGTTCTCTGTCACAACAGTAAGTTTAGCCACACAATGATGACTTACAATGAACAATAATACACAATACCACTTAGTCACAATAACCCACTATATAAAATTTAAGATGTTACTTTTTTGATAAAAGCAAATTTAATATAGCGGATTATTTACAAATAGCCAACTTTGACCTTTAGGATTAACGATTCATTGCTGCAATTAAGAATGCTGAAATTTTAGCGCCTTCTCTAAGCGTCGTCTCTGAGCTTGATTGACCCACTAATGAGCTGTCGGTAAACGGCGCGATTTCCATCATATCTGCACCGGTTATTGGAAACTCATCGGCAATGGCTGACAAAATATCAAGCGCATGCTGTGGTGTTAATCCATTTTCTTCAGGTGTACCTGTTGCTGAGGCAAATTGAGCATCTAGTGCGTCAATATCAAAGCTTACATACACTTCATCAACCTTGTCAGCCTTTAGTTGCGCGATTGTATCGGCAGCAACAGCGGCTGCGCCACGCTCAATAATTTCAGCAGCCCAGTGCTGTTTAACGCCAAAGGTACTTTCCCAATGTGATTTAGGCTTACCACTTGAGCGAATACCAAATTGAATTAAATGATGTGGCGCGGGTAAAAATTCTAAAATATGGGTACACCAAGAGCCAAAACATAAATCGATGCCTAAACGCTCAACCAATAAATCGGTGTGGGCGTCAAAATGAATAATAGCCGTACGCTTACCTTGACTACGCTTTGCTTTTAAGTACGCTTTTGTCAGCGGGTAACTAATAGAATGATCGCCACCAATGCCAAAAATGCCTTTATCTTGGAATGTTGCATAAAAGCTGTCACATACATCTTCGGTAATAGACAGTGGACTTACGAAATGATCGTTATTGTCATTGCCATAAAGCGCTTTTTGGCAATTGGTAATTGTTGCCTCGTTTAAGTATTTATCGTGTAATAAATGCGGTATTACGCGCACATCACCTAAATCAAATGAACGACACTGTGTTTGCTGGTCAATTAAAGCTGAACGTAAAAATAAAGGCCCCCAGTTTGCACCGCGTAAAATACCACCACCACAATCAGAGCTAATCCCCAGCATAACCGCTTTGTGGGGTGAGTTAGGTAATTCATTTAGCGAGTCACGCCATAAAGCATCGACATTTTCAGTTTGACCATATAATTTATTTCTGAGTGCTGCTTTGCGTTCTTTTGCCGTATTAACCGTAAATACACCGTCGCCAGGTGCACATAAACAGTGTTCAACTTTATTTTTAAATGCTTGAAATTGTGTGCTCATTGTAAACCCTTTTTCAATCTGAATATCTTGTCTATTATTGAGTAGTTATGCAAAACGACGAACGCTGAATAAATTAAAAATTAATTGTATGTGGTTATAAAAATCACTGAACGTTGTGTTTTGCGAGGTTAGGTCAGTGGCAAAACAATACAAAACCTACTAACTAACCTTATGAATATAAACAATTTAAAATTTAGCTAACAACTCTTTTGGCTAGCTACTGGTTTGCTCTGAGGTATGAATATAGTGTCTGAGCAAACAAGTCAACTGGCTCATTTTGTTAGTAATTTTAGCCATTGATTGAATATTCAGAGTTGATGAATAAATCAATACGGACATCCGTCCTGTACTTCATTTAGGTTTCTCGTAATCATGTTAAATTGACAACAACTCTTATTAAAAAGGCTTAGTTATGGAAAAGGTATTTCACTTAGGACTGTGTATTGATGATTTAAAAGGTGCAAAACTGGCTATTGTTCCAGGGGATCCAGATCGTGCAGCACGCATTTCACAGTTCTTAGATAATCCAACCTGCCTTGCTCAAACGCGTGAGTTTCACATTTATTTAGGCCAATTAAACGGCCACTCAGTGGTTGTATGTTCAACCGGTATCGGCGGCCCTTCAACGTCAATTGCGGTTGAAGAACTGGCTCAACTTGGCGTACGTAGCTTTCTTCGCATTGGCACAACAGGCGCGATTCAGCCGCACATTAACGAAGGCGATATTTTAATTAGCCAAGCCTCAGTTCGTTTGGATGGCGCGAGTCAGCATTTTGCACCGCTGTGCTACCCTGCTGTTTCTGATTTTTTTGCCACTCAAGCGATGGTAAAAGCCTGTGAAAACCTAAACATCGATTTTCATATCGGTATCACCGCTTCAAGCGATACCTTCTACCCAGGACAAGAGCGTTACGATACGCATTCTGGTTATGTTCCTAAGTCATTACAGGGTAGCTGTGAAGAATGGCAAAAACTAGGCGTGATGAACTACGAAATGGAATCGGCTACTTTATTTACTATGTGTGCCGCTCTTGGCCTACAAGCAGCCTGTGTTGCAGGTGTATTAGTAAATAGAACACGTCAAGAAATTCCTAACGTAGACCACGGCGAGATTGAGAAAAAATCGGTTGCCGTGGTACTTGAAGCCGCTAAAGTGTTACTTGGCTAATGTTGCGCTAATAACCTCAAGTGTTGGCAAGCCAGTAAAGCTTGCTAACACGGCTTTTGCCACCCCTGATTGGTTTTCATGACCAGCCGTTTCTAATAACGTAACTGATTTAACTGTTTGCTTATCAAAGCTCAGTCCTGCTAAAAACAACTGACTCACAGCACTTTGTAATGGCGATAAACTCGGGCTGTACGCTGCATTTTCTGCATAGCTGCCATAAAAATCACCGTTTTCAAACGTACTTATTTTTACTGCACTGTAATTTTGGCTGTATGGCACATAAGCCGCTAAAGCATAGCTCATCAGCTTTTCATCAAGTTGTTTGTTTTCAAAACAATTAGTTTGCTCTGCTGGGTTAAATAAGCTGTGCTCATTGCCTAAATCGGTTGGTCCAAATGAATGAGGTAATAACTCTGCCAATTTAAAGTTTTGTGCTGGCAGTAAAATATCAAGCTCTTTCGCATCAGCGAGTTCATTCATAAATTGACGACAGTACCCACATGGGACATCACTAATCGCTATTTTAAGAATTTTTTTACCGCCATTTAACCAGGCATTATTAATTGCAGATTGCTCACCGTGCACCACTAAACTAAGTGCTTGATGGTCAAACTCAGCGTTAGCGCCAAAGTAAAAAGTGGTGTTTCCTTGTGAATCGAGCCCTTTTACAATTGCGCCGACATGAAATTTGGAAATAGGTGCAACGGAAAACTCTGAAGCCATAGGCACTAAGCCTTGTAATAAAATATCTTCGCTAACATTAAGCTCGGTGCAAAGCGCTTTAATATCGCTTGAATATAAAATACCGCGTTGAGTTTTTAATTGACTGCGTAGAGCTTGCGTTTGCGCTACGTTTAGAGAAATGTGTGAATTGCTAAGTGCTGTATTATGTTGCACTTTAAAAGTTGCTGAAGCCATAATAGTTTTTATTTGTTCAATGGCCAAGTAGTGTAAAAGGTTGGCAAACTAAATACCAGCCTATTCAACGTAAAAAAAGGGAACACGTCGTGTGTTCCCTCTAAAACTAATCTAGTTTTGGATTAACCTGTATTACGCATACCCGCTGCAATACCGGTCATAGTGATCATCAAGGCATTGTCTATATCGTTTTCATTGCCTTTATCATCGCCACGAGAGCGACGTAATAACTCAACTTGTAATACATTAAGCGGGTCGGTGTATGGATTTCTAAGCCCGATAGACTCTTTGATCCAAGGCTGATCAGCCAATAAGCTTTTTTGTGGGCTTAATGATTGCACTAACGTCATCGCCTCACCAAGTTCCTCTCGCAAGGCAACACCTAAGGGCTTATACATCTCTTCCACCAGCGCATTATCGTAATGCTCACTCAACCAGCTATCCGCTTTACTAAATACCATTTCTAGCATTTCTAAACGTGCTCTAAAGAACGGCCATTGCAAACTCATTTCGCTTAAGGTTTCAATCCCATATTTTTCAAGCGCGGCTTTAAGTCCACTTAATGCACCTAACCATGCAGGTAACATTAACCGGTTTTGACTCCACGCAAAAATCCATGGAATAGCACGTAAGCTCTCAACCCCTCCATTTGGATTTCGTTTTGCAGGCCTTGAGCCTAACGGTAATTTTGACAGTTCCAATTCAGGTGTCGCCATTCTAAAGTAAGGCACAAAGTTTTCATCGTGGCGCACCACATTGCGGTAATGCTGACACGACACATCGCTAATTAATGCCATCACTTCACGCCATTGTGATTTAGGCTCTGGTGGTGGCAATAAATTACTTTGTAGTACCGCACCTGCATAAATATTTAAGCTTTGTAATGCAACATTAGGCAGGCCAAATTTAAAGCGGATCATCTCACCTTGCTCTGTTACCCTAAGCCCGCCTTTTAATGACCCCGGCGGCTGAGAATGCAATGCTTGTGCAGCAGGCGCACCACCACGTCCAACCGTACCACCACGTCCATGGAATAAAATAAGCTCAATACCGCGTTCATCCGCTAGTTGTACGAGCTTATCCATTGCCTCATATTGTGCCCAACCAGCAGCCATCATGCCTGCATCTTTGGCTGAGTCTGAATAGCCAATCATTACATTTTGGGTGTTTTTGATGTGTCCACGGTACCACTCGTTATTTAAAAGCGTAGTGATGACGTTGTGGCCATCGTTTAAATCGTCCAAGGTTTCGAATAAAGGCGCCACAGGCAGTTCAAAACCACAGCCAGACTCTTTAAGTAATAGCTGCACTGCTAATATGTCAGAGGCAGTTCGTGCCATAGAGATAATGTATAAACCAAAGGTTTTTTCATCTTGCTGTGCAATAACATCAAAGGTGTCGAGCACCTCTTGCACTTCTGGACTTGGTTGCCAATGCCTAGGAATTAGCGGACGACGTGAATTGAGCTCTGTCAGTAAAAAAGCTTGTTTGTCTTGCTCTTCCCACTGATTGTAATCGCCAATACCTAAATGACGAGTTAATTCTGAAAACACATCGCTGTGTCTTGACGAATCTTGTCGCACATCCAGTTTAGCCAAACGCAAACCAAAGCTATTTACACGATGGATCACATCTAATAGCAAGCCATCAGCAACCACTTGCATATTGCATTTTAATAATGAGCGATAACACACCTCAATTGGGTGCTTAATTTGGTTAATATCAGTAATTAAATCTTGTGATTCAGTACGCTTATTTTTAATTTTAGCGCTCAAATGCATCACCGTTTCTGCAACTTGGTTTTTAACATCTTTCAAAACAGCACGGTACGGTTCAAACTCTTGCCCAGCCAATTTAATGAGCTCATCGCTGGCATCAGACATAGAAAGTTCAGCACACAAAGTTTCTAAATCACGCTGGTATAAATCCAGCGCCATCCAACGGCCATGATCGAGTACTTGCTTAGTCACCTCGGCGGTTACAAACGGGTTACCATCACGATCTCCCCCCATCCACGACGTAAATTCTATCGGGCTGTAGTTGGCAGGTAGCTCAAGGCTCAAATGCTGTTTAACATGCTGGCTAAACTCACGTAAAAAACGTGGCACGGCATCCCATAAGCTATTTTCAATTACCGCATAGCCCCATTTAGCTTCATCAACAGGGCTTGGGCGAGAACGACGAATATCGTCGGTATGCCAAGCTTGGCTAATTAGCTGCGCAATTCGATTTAATATCGCTTCGCGCTCTTGCGCAAGGTTATCGGTACGCTCAAGTGATGCTAAACAATCGCTTAGTTCAACATGTTTGTTAATAATAGTACGGCGAGTCACTTCGGTTGGGTGAGCGGTTAGTACTAAGTTTATGTGGAGTTTTGAGAGTGTGTCGGCTAAATGATTATGATTAAGCTGACCTTGTTCGGCCTTTGCTGCTAACGTTTTTAATGTTTGAGTGAGAGGATTTAGTTGGCAAAAACCAACATCATTAAAACGTGATACGGTATGAAACTGCTCTGCAACATTAGCTAAGTTTAAAAAATGATTAAATGAACGGGCAACCGGTAAAAGCTCCTCATCACTAAGCGCATGGAGTACATCAATTAACGCTTGGCGATCGGCTTCATTGCCACTGCGAGATGATTTTGATAAAGCCCGAATTTCTTCTACTTTATCTAAAATCTCTTGGCCTTGGGCATCTTTAATAGTTTGTCCTAATAATTGACCAAGTAGATTAACATTACCTCGCAAGGCGGCATATTGTTCACTCATTTCTAGCTCTCCTTCGTTTCTTGGAGACCTATTAATATCATTAAGCGGGAATATTTAATAGATCCATTTGCATCGCCTTGTCGTAAAAAAGCATATGTAAAATAAACACAAAGCGACAAAATGATCATTTTTTACGATGGCAATTGCCCACTGTGCAATGCAGAAATGCAACATTTAAAACGTGCCGATGTTGATCATAAAATTACACTAGAAGATTTAAATGCGGATGATTTTAGTGAGCGTTTTCCTGCAATCGATAAACAAAATGCCATGGATTTATTGCACGCCCAAACAGATAAGGGGCAGATGATTTACGGCTTAGACGTCACTTATCAAGCTTGGCGCATCGTTGGAAAATACCGCTGGCTTAAAATAATTCGTTTGCCAGTAATTCGCTTTTTTGCCGATCATGCTTACACTTTTTTTGCAAAATACCGCCATCATATTAGCCGTTTTTTAATGCCCAATGCGCAGTGTAGTAATGGTCAATGCAATATCAAATCTAAAGGTGAAAAATGAAAACAGTGATTTTATTTGGCGCCAGTAGCGCCATTGCACAATCCTACGTAAGTCATCTAAATCAGCAAGCAACACAATTTAATATAATTTGTGTCAGCTCATCGAATATTGAGCATAATGATGACAAGGTAACCTATTTCCACAGTGACTACTCGGCGCAAAGCCTAAATGAGCTAACCCAGTCGTTAAAGTCACAACAAATTGAGCTTGCTCAGGTAATCATATTTAATGGTCAATTACACAACAACCAGCACATGCCAGAAAAAAAGCTCGAAGAAATTAACAGTGATTATTTTATGCAGCTTTTGCACTCTAATACGCTTGTACCCCTGCTGTGTTTGCAAAGTATAGTGCCGCTGCTTAATCATAAAACTCACTGCACAATTACTGCTTTAAGCGCTCGTGTAGGCAGTATTAACGACAATAAATTGGGTGGCTGGTATACCTATCGCGCATCTAAGTCTGCGCTGAACATGTTATTTAAAACAGCCGCCATTGAACTTGCTCGTCGCGCTAAAAATACCAAACTTGTTTTATTTCACCCGGGTACTACAAATACACAGCTTTCTAAGCCATTTCAAAAAAATGTGCCCGCAGATAAACTGTTTACCCCTGACTTTGTTGCTCAGCAATTATTTAAATTTACTTACGAAAACCCACAGCTAGAACTCAACGGCGAACCTGCCTACCTAGATTGGCAAGGAAACACCATAAAATGGTAAGGAATCAACACATGCATTTTTCGAAAGACCGCATAGCCGCACTTGAAAAACATACCCGTACACACTTTATCAACTCACTTTCAGGGTTTAAAAGTGCAAACTTAATTGGCACACAGGATGAGCAAGGTAATACCAATTTAGCCATCGTTAGTTCGGTTATTCATTTAGGCGCACACCCACCGCTAGTAGGCATGATAATGCGCCCGCACAGCGTACCAAGGCATACATTCGAAAATATTATAGAAACAGGCGTTTATACTATTAACCAAGTAAACAGTGATATTTACCAGCAGGCACACCAAACATCGGCACGTTACGCTAAAGATGAGTCTGAGTTTGATGCAACGGGTTTAAAAACAGAGTACTTAAACGACTTTAAAGCGCCTTTTGTTGCACAAAGCCGACTAAAATACGCAGTAAAATTTGTAGAGAATCAGCATTTAGCTGTTAATGGCACTGAGCTGGTTATTGGCGAAATAATGGATGTTTATGTAGATAAATCAGCACTCCAAAGTGATGGCTTTTTAGACTTACAAGCCATCGATACCGTTGCAGTAACCGGATTAGATAGCTACCACACGGCGAATAAGCTCAATCGTTTACCCTACGCGAAAAAATAGCCCAAGGTTATCAAGTCCTTGGGAATGAGGGACTTGATAACTCCCCCTATTTGTTCAATCCCTTGTTCACTAATCGCAATTAATTTGAATTGAACGCATTTAGCCTACACACTATGCAAAATTTTGTAGGAGAAATATATGACCACAGTTGGTATTGGTACACACACACCCGAACAAGCACTTGCTAGTTTAAGCAATATGACCCACTCAGTAAGGCCAATTCAAGCCGATGAGTATTTAGTGCGTATGGCCAAAGCGCAAGCTTATATGCAAGCTAATAATATTGATGCGATATATTTAAATGCAGGTACCAACTTAACGTATTTTACCGGTATGAAATGGTACGCCAGTGAACGACTAGTCGGCGCTATTTTACCCGCCACGGGTGAGGTGCAATACATTGCCCCCCACTTTGAAATTGGCTCTTTAAATGGCTTTAAAGTCATTGATGGCCCAATACACGGCTGGCAAGAACACGAGAACCCTTTTGAGCTATTCGTTAAAGTGCTGAAACAGCTTAATATTAGCGACACCGCTACCGTGGGCATTGATGAAAGCGCACAGTTTTTTATTTTTGATGGCATCAATAAAGCCAGTTCAGGATTAGAACTAGTTAACGCACAACCTGTAACCGCACATTGTAGAATGCATAAATCAGCCAATGAATTAGCATTAATGCAATGCGCCATGGATATGACTTTAGCGGTTCATCAGGCTACTGCGAGCATGCTTTATGAAGGAATTAGCACAGTAGAAGTCGAAGAATTTATAAAAAAAGCGCATCAAAAAGTAGGTGCCCCGGGAAATTACTTCTGTATTGTATTGTTTGGCCTTGCTACCTCATTCCCTCATGGTGTAAAAGATCCACAAATTTTGAAAAAAGGCGACATGGTGCTTATCGATACTGGATGTAAAGTGCACGATTACCTGTCTGATATTACGCGTACTTATGTATTTGGTGAAGCAACCAGCCGCCAACGCCTATTTTGGGATTTTGAAAAAGCGGCCCAGTTAGCAGCTTTCAATCAAGCCGCCCTTGGCGAAACCTGTGAATCGGTTGACGAAGCAGCTCGCAGCTACTTAGCAGCTCAAGGCTTAGGCCCTGAATACCAAACACCAGGTTGCCCACACCGCACAGGCCATGGTATTGGCTTAGACATTCATGAATGGCCATACTTAGTGGGCGGCGATAAAACCCCGCTTGCCACAGGCATGTGTTTTAGTAACGAGCCAATGCTGGTTATTCCAGATGAATTTGGTGTGAGATTAGAAGATCACTTTTACATGACAGATAACGGCCCGCGTTGGTTTACCCAGCCAAGCCACAGCATTGACGACCCATTTGGCTTGAACAGCTAACCTGAAAACATTCAATAAACGAGCAGCACTTTCGCTGCTCTTTTTATGTTCGATGATTGATAAACTAAACTTCATCCCAATATCCATTGTTATTAAAAAGCAATCCTTCAAGGATCCCTATGAAAAACTTAAAAATTGATATCGTCTCAGATGTAATGTGCCCGTGGTGTATTATTGGGTATAAAAACTTAGAAACCGCATTGGCAGAATTAAAAGACGAAATGAGTGCGGATATTACATGGCACCCTTTTGAGCTTAATCCAGATATGCCACTTGAAGGACAAGACTTAAACGAGCACTTGCAGCAAAAATACAGTTTAACTGAAGAAGAAAGCGCGCGGAATCGTCAAAACATGGCGGATGCGGGTGAACGAGCTGGGTTTACCTTTAATTTTGACGGTAAACGCATCATGATCAACAGCTTTGATCTACACCGCTTGCTAATGTGGGCGCGTGAAGAAGGCAAACAAACTGAGCTGAAATTGGCGTTTTTTGAAGCACACTTCACCGATTTAAAATATTTAAATCAAGAAGATGCGTTACTGGATGTGGTAGAAAAAGTCGGCCTTAACAAAGACACAGCCAGAGAAATTTTACACTCAGATAAATACGTACAAGCGGTACGCCAAGAGCAAAATAACTTTAAACAAATGGGAATAACCTCAGTACCTACTTTCATTATAAATGATAAGTACGCGCTTACCGGTGGGCAACCGAGTGAATCGTTTATTCAAGCACTTAAGCAAATAAGTGAAGAAGAAGCCAAGCAGGAGCAATAATTTTCGGGTTAGGCTACATTTTGCGGCCTAACCTTATTAATTTTTTAAGTTAAACACCCGTCTGTTATTTAAATTAAGCCCGTCCTCAACATCACGATAATAGTGTTCATAAAGCGCATTTAACTCGCCGCTATCTGCTAACTTTGTTAAGCCTTGCTCTAATAACTCAATGATTGCTTTGTTATTTTCGTTTGCGTAAAAATAATAGTAATTATCGTATTGCAGCATAATATGAGGCTCAATAACAAAGTTATACTGAGGATGTTTACGTATTTCGGCTTTTATAGCAGTTACTGAACGCGGAAAATAATCGCCAAGTCCTTCATCTAACGCTTTTAACATGCTTTCATAACTCAAATCACCATTAACTGTTAAGCCATTGTTCTTTAATACATAATAATCAGACCAACTTTGCTTTTGTAAGGCTATGAACGGCTTTAGTTGTTCAAGGGTTTTTATATCAGAAAATTCTTTTAACCGGCTTTGTTTAACCATGAGCAAGCGCTTTGAATGCAGCCCATTATAAATAGGATAACTTGTGCGGATTAAATGTCTTTGCTCTGCAAGGGAGTTTGGCAAAGTTAACCAAGCTAAATTAACATCATCGTTACGTGTGAGCTCTTCTAAAATTCTTTTAGTATTCATTGGCTCAAGACTATAAGCAATATTGAGCTTTACATTAACCTTTGCAAAGCTCTTTTCTAATAATGTTAAAATATAGTGGTTTTTTGGTATGTCTTGGGTGCTTGGTTTGCCAAGCTTAAGGGCGATCGTTTGCTCAGTGCTACTGGCAAAAAATGACACTGCCATTAAAATTAAACTGCAGCATAAAATAATAAGCTTCATAGTTATTCCAAGTTGCTTTAGCAATGTAACAAACTAAACAAATGATAAGTATAGCGGCAACTTAAAATTGCGTTAGTTTATGTACGATAAAGCACCTTAATCACATGCCAACCAAATTTCGTTTTTACTAAATGCGGTTCTAAAATTGCACCACTAAAGGCCACCTTATCAAACTGTGGAACCATTTGGCCTCGTCTAAACTCACCTAAATCACCGCCTTTTTTACCCGATGGGCATGACGAATACTTTTTAGCTAAAGTTTGAAACTTTGCGCCTTTGCCTAATTGCTTGATGATGTCTTCTGCAATCTCTTTATGTTTTACTAAAATATGCAGTGCGTGCGCCGTATTTGCCATGTAAGTGCCTTTTTAATGCTTAAATTTAAACGCCGCGATTTTAGCACAGCCAATACATTCAGGCATCTATTAAAGCACTTATAAATAGTGGGCTTGGTCTTGCTTTGAAGGGATCCTGCAATAGTGATATTTACCAAATAAGGTATATCGATTTGATGCAATTTTATCATAAAGCCAATTGTTAAAACGATTTGGCAACACACTAAATATACCACTAAGTTTCCACGGATAGCCTAGCTGTTTAATCACCTCAAAAAATGCATGGCTTTGTATAAATGCTTGAGCGTTTTCAATGTAAACCATAGAGGCAAAATCAGTTGTCGAATAGCCAAAGTGCATTAATATTTGTTGTCCTTTTGGCGATTGTACACTGCACAGTTTAAACATGGCCTGAGGATCGTGAGCAATAATAAAATTACACCACGCACTACAAAGCTTGCACTGGGCGTCGAACAGTATAATTTTTTGGCTTTTTATTAGCGCGGCGGTATGAGTCATTAATTGCTTGCTCAAGTGAGGGCTTATTGCTGCACAGGTTTTTTTTGTAGCTTGCGCTGCAAAGTGCGTCTATGCATATTAAGCTGCCTTGCAGTCATTGATACATTACCGTTGTTACTGTGTAATACATGTTGAATATGCTCCCACTCTAAACGCTCGGGTGACATAACCTCTTCAGGAATTTCGGTTACTGTCGATACCGGCTCTACTTTTAGCGCTTTTAATAAGCTTGCCATATCGACAGGCTTAGTTAAATAGTCATTAGCGCCCAAGCGCATCGCCTCTACGGCTGTAGCTATACTTGCAAAGCCGGTAAGCAATACAATATGAGCATGTGTGAGTAAATGGCGCAGCGGTGCAATAAGCGCCAGCCCATTTTCATCTGCTAACTTCATATCTAATAAAATACAATCAGGTTGCTGCTGGCGAGCCCTAAGTAAAGCCTCTGTTTGGTTATGTGCAACCTCACAGTTAAAGCTGTGTTTTGTTAAGCGCCTTGCCAAAGTGGTAGCAAGGTTAATGTCATCTTCAATAATTAGCAGCTTCATAGCGCCGACTCGGTTATTAATAGTGGCATTTGTATCTTGGCCACCGCCCCACCATCGGGGTGATTATAAACAGTTAACGAACCATTTAAACGCTCAAACGTGACATTTGATAGCATAACCGCTATTCCCATGCCTTGCTCGCTGGGCATGAGCTGCCCGCCTAACTCCGCTAACTCTGAGGATAAAAAACCAGCGCCAAAATCCCGAATAATTAACGCAATACTTTGCGCATCTGGCTGTTGCCAACTCAACTCTAATTGCATTTGGCCTTTTTTTTCGTTAGCAAGCGCTGCATTTTGTAATAAGTTTAAAATAGCAGGTAGCAGCATGGCATCACTTTTTAATGTGGCTTTAGGCGCCTCATTAAGCCAGTTTATTTGTTGATTAGGGTATTGTAATAGCAACGTATCATGAATTTGATTTTGCAGCTGCTCTGCTTTTATAGGTGTTTGCGTGTTTTTATCTCGTAGCTGCATAGAGAGCTTTCTAAAATCATTAAGCTGAGTGCGGCATTGCAGCAAGGGTGATTGCATTTGCTGAATAATTTCATTGTTGGGATACTCTTCTACAAGCTCTTCAAACAATAATTGTAAATTAGCAATAGGCGTTGCTAATTGATGAGTAATTTGCGCCGCTGCGCCATCGAGAGTAACCAGTTGTTCACTACGCAACTGTTTCTCTCTAACTTTGGCAATAGTGCGCTCACGTTGTTGTAAAGCACGGTTCATTGCACCAATAACCAACGCAATCACGCAGGCACTGATAACAAAATTAACCCACATGCCAATAAAGTGGCCACTCATGTTCATTTGGTGCATGCTATGCTCTGGCATTTTAATCAGTAGCATGCTGTAGGCAGCGATAGCCAGCACAGCAATATAGGCAAGCCCACGAGCGCTCAATGTAATTGCCGCTATCATAATAGGTAACAATAATAACGACACAAATGCGTTAGTTGCACCGCCACTTAAAGACAACAAAATAGTTAAAAAAAGTACGTCAGCGGTCAGTTGCATCAGCATGCCAACTGGCTTTGCTTGGCTAACATTTCTATAAGCAAAGATACTTGCTAACTGAAAAACCGCCTCAAGCGTAATAACGGCTAGCAACGGCATGAGCGCAATTTGATGCTCTAATAAAAAATAAACGCTTAACACCGCAATAAGCTGCACAGCAATGGCGCCACTGCGCAGCATTAATAACCGGCTAATAGCAGGATCGGTTTTAATTAACACAATAAGATTCACCTGACTGAATATACATTGCTTTGTTATCCATTATAAATAATGCTTTTTAAGTAATGATTTCATAATATGCGCCCCATATTAGCTGCTCACTCAGCCGCACTCAAGCATATATGGTCAACAAAGTATTCGTATTCTATTAAGCTTAGAAAGCCTATGAGCTATCGTGTAAAACACGCAAAATCATTAAAAGCATTTAATTAACACAATAAAAACAAGCCACTTACCTTTAAACAAAAATGCAGCAAATAGTCCGTAAAATAGCAGTAATTACTAAGCAAACCATGCTTTAAACTAGTGTTAACAGCTAATTTTTGATATAACGTCCTCATTAGACGAACACGTCATACCACTTTTAAGAGAACACACTATGCCTTACGCACATATCACTGGTTGGGGTAAATGCATTCCACCAGCAAGCATCAGCAACGACGAAATAAGTGAAATTGTAGATACAACCGATGAGTGGATCACCACACGCACAGGTATCAAGGCACGAAGAGTTAGCCATGTAAGTACTGCTGAACTTGCTAGTGTGGCTGCAAAACATGCCATTGCTTGTGCTGGCGTAGATGCAAAAGATATCGATTTAGTTATTTTAGCAACGTGCACCCCCTCAACAGTAGTCGCAAACACCGCCTCATTAGTACAAAAAAATATTGGTGCCACAGGCGCTGCAGCCATGGACACCAACGCGGCATGTTCTGGTTTCTTATATGCTTTACAAGCTGCGACAGCGCAAATTCAAGCTGGCATGATCAAAAAAGCTGTCGTTATCGCGGCTGAGCGCATGACGTGGTATGTAAACTGGGCACGACGCGACAGCGCAGTATTATTTGGTGATGGTGCCGGTGCCGTTGTGCTTGAAGCAGCAGAAACTCCTGCAGGCTTATTAGGGACTAAAACCGGTTGTGACAGCGAAGATCGTGATATTTTACACATTACTAATTTTGGCAGTGATTTAAATAAATATGAGCCAATTGGTCCATCAGACCTTTTATTTGAAGGCCGTGAAATATTTAAACGTGCCGTTAAAGGCATGAGTGAAGCCTGTGACGACGTGCTTGAACAAGCCAATCTTAAGTTAGACGATATCGATGTACTAGTTCCGCATCAAGCCAATCTACGCATTATTCAAGCTATTCAAAATCGCTTAAAAGTGGATGACGAAAAAGTAATGGTCAATATTGGTGAATATGGCAACACCTCTGCTGCCACCATTGCAATTGCATTGTGTGAAGCCGTTGAGCAAGGCTTAATTAAACCGCATGCAAACATTATGTCGGCGGCATTTGGGGCTGGCCTTACTTGGGCGGCAAGCTATATAAAATGGGGCGAGCGAGTAACGCCTATTGCTGTTAGTGATGCTGAGCTTCCACCGTGTGATAAAACGGGTTTAGAGCTTGTTGCACCGGCTGTAAAAGCGTGTAAAGACGCAGAGCCTAGCTAAAAGCTAATATATAAACATGCACATGTATTGATAAACAGCGCACTGCTTTTAGTGCGCTTTTTGCTTTTTAAGGAAAATATATGCAACTACTAGGCATTCATCATGTAGCCATCATTTGTAGCAACTACCCACGCTCTAAACATTTTTATAGTGAAATATTAAAACTCACGATTATTAATGAGCATTATCGTGCACAGCGTCAGTCTTACAAACTCGATTTAGCTTTACCTGATGGTAGTCAGTTAGAATTATTTTCGTTTAATGATGCGCCAAGTAGACCAAGCTACCCCGAAGCACAAGGACTTAGACATTTAGCATTTAAAGTTGGGTGTATTAATACTGCTAAACATTATTTAGAGTCACACAATGTCATCGTCGAAAATATTAGAGAAGATGAAATAACCGGCAAAAAATTCACCTTTTTTGCCGATCCAGATGGCTTACCCCTTGAGTTATATGCACTTTAACATCAAATAACTCAAGGTAAACCTTAATCCAAGTTCAGGTTAGTTAAATCGATTTTGTAGGTAAGTAAATACTGCACGAATACCCAGTGCTTCACCACCAGCTGGACGCCCGGGTAATGCACGTAAATTCCATGCCATTACGTCAAAGTGAACCCATGGTGTATTTGGCTCTATAAACTCTTTCAAATAAAGCGCAGCGGTTATTGCGCCACCAAATGGCGTACTTGCACAGTTAGCCATATCAGCCACATCGCTTTTCAAAAATGGTTTGTATTGTTCGAATAACGGCAATTGCCAAACAGGGTCGTTAACTTGCATTCCCGAGTCCATAATGGCATTTGCTACAGCGCGATCCGTTGAGAAAAACCCCGGTAACTCCGTACCTAACGCAATACGGCACGCACCAGTTAGTGTAGCAAAATCAATGATTAATTCAGGATCATCGTTTTGTGCTTCGCTTAGTGCATCACACAGCACTAGTCGCCCTTCTGCATCGGTATTGTCTATTTCGACCATAATACCTTTACGGGTTTTTACTACATCGCCAGGGCGAAATGCATTACGCGAAACAGCATTTTCAACCGCAGGCACTAAAACACGAAGGCGTATTGGTAAGTTAGCGGCCATAATTAGCTGAGCCAGGGCAATAACATGCGCGGCCCCACCCATGTCTTTTTTCATGTTGCGCATGCCTGAACTAGGTTTTAAATCCAGTCCACCGGAATCAAAACACACGCCTTTACCGACTAACGTAATTTGTGGCGCATCGACTGCCCCCCATTTCAAGTCAAGTAATCGTGGTTTATTTTCACTCGCGCGCCCTACCATGTGAATAGTTGGGTAATTTTGCTCTAATAACTCATCACCTATCCACTGCGAAAATTCACCGTCGAATGTATCTGCTAGGTCACTCATTACCTGCGATAAATGCTGCGGCATCATATCAGCAGCTGGGGTATTAACTAAATCGCGTGCTAAATTAATGGCGTCCGCTTGTTGTTTTACTTGTTCATATAATGTTTTATCAGCAATGCCAAGCTGAGCTTTTGCTGTGGCTTTTTGCTTGTACTCACTAAACTCATAACCACCTAACACAAAGCCTAAAGCAAGTTGAGCAACTAAAGACTCATCACCTTGAATTTGATAACAACCCGCAGGTAATTTACTGGCAAGCTCGCCAGCAGCCCAAAAATCATCAGTGCTTTGCATTACACAAAATACCTGACTTAGTTCACCCGTTTCTGGGTTTGGTACTAGTGCGAGTCCTGATTTTTCAAAATCTGTGTTTGCTAGCCAGCGCTGTACAAAACTCGGTTGCTGCGTAAGCCAATCGGTTAGTTCGTTTTTAACGATAAAAGATAGAGGAATTCCTGAAGAGGTATGACGAAGTAAAGCACTCATTAAATGACTCACATAATAGAAAATGATGCCTTAGCATAACAATAAGCACTATTAAAAGGTATAGCTAATTATGTTCTGCTAGCTTACTTCTTCTTTGAGGGCGTTGAGTCTTGCTCTTGGTTTTGTTGAGCAATTTCTTTATCAATTTCTTTAATCGGCTTATTCATACTAAAAGAACTCGGTAATACATCAACACCTACTAACTGCCCTAGTTTAACAACCAGTGGAATAGTTAATGGTGCAAACGGTAATAACGCAAAAACGCCTAGCCCTAGTCCTTTTAATATATCAACAAACTGCTCGTTGGCGCGTTTTAGTTCTGCTTTATTTGTTTGCCCTTGGGTATAACGCCTGTAAATTATTAGCATTTCTTTGGTTTCTTGCCTTTCTTGGGCAAGCGCAATTTTAAGCGCGACCATAGCACGACGAAAGCGTAGTTGTTGCCGCTTTTTACTTATTTTAGCAACCCGCCAGGGTGCACGATGGATAACTTTATATAATCGCATAGCCTGTATTCTCACACAGCGCTTTCAGTTCACAAAGAATAATTTACACGCTTTATTCAATCATTTATTCTTAAAGTTCATTTTCCTCAGTTTTAATTAAAAACATGCAAAAAAACATACCCAACACTAAACCCGAAAGGCCAAAATCTGATGAGTGCTGCGGCGGCGGTAGTTGCTGTCCATGTGTATGGGATGAGTACAAAGAAAAACTTGCACAGTGGAAAAAACATCATGGTGAAAATATCAATAGCAAGTCAGTTTAATTCAATAATAGAAAGTAGCTAAAATAGCTTATTTAATTAATAACTATGTATCAATGCCTGCTTTTACCCCTTTTCCCTGCCCTACTTATGATTAACTCTGCGTTATTTTTAGATAAATCATTTGTTTCAACTTGTTAAATAGTGGTTAATTGCCCATTGCCCTCTTTAGTTTTTTTATCTATAGTCTATTTCGAGGACTCACAGGAGGTGCGCTTAGTTTATTAAGCTTTTAGGAGTGAGTTAGCAATATCTGCTCCCCATTGAATGTGAACCGTCCACAATAAAGTCATTAAATAGACTATACAAATCAATTCTAACTGGGGATATTTAGAATGAAATTAAAAAGCAATGCGCTTCAACAGGCCATCAAATTTGCTCTAGCAACAACAGCCGCAGGCTTATTTGTTTCTGGTTCAGCAATTGCTCAAGAAGAGCAAACCGAAGTTAAAGTTAACAAAAATGTAGAAAAAATTGCCGTAGTAGGTACGCGCTCTGCGCCTCGTTCTATTGGTGACTCTCCTGTACCTATCGATATTATTGGTGGTGAAGAGCTAAGTAAATCAGGTAACACTGATATGCTAGAGCTATTAAAAGGGGCTATTCCTTCTTTAAACGTACACTCAATGCCAATCAGTGATGCTGCTTCATTAGTGCGCCCTGCAAACTTACGCGGACTACCTTCAGATAGCACACTAATTTTACTTAACGGTAAACGTCGTCACCGTGCTTCAGTTATCGCCTTTTTAGGTGGTGGTATTAACGATGGTGCGCAAGGTGCTGATATTTCAGTAATTCCAAGTATTGCACTGAAACAAGTAGAAGTACTTCGTGATGGTGCCGCTGCACAATATGGTTCTGATGCGATTGCTGGGGTTTTAAACTTCCAACTTAAAGATGCCTCTGAAGGCGGATCTTTCGAAGTTCGCAAAGGCGAATATTATGAGGGCGACGGTGATACAACTCAAATTTCAGGTAATGTGGGCTTACCATTTACCGATAGCGGTTTTGCTAATTTAAGCTTTCAGTACAAAACAGCCGACGCAACCAGCCGCTCAGTACAAAGAGCGGATGCTACCGCACTTGATGCCGCTGGCGTACCAAACATTGCCCCGATCACCCAAGTATGGGGTGCACCTGAGGTAGATGACGACATCTCTATCTTTGGTAATGTTGGTTTAGAACTTACTAACGACTCACAATTTTACATGTTTGGTAACTACTCAGAGCGTGATGTACGCGGTGGTTTTTATTACCGTAACCCACATACTCGCCCTGGTGCATACTCAAATGATGGTGGCGAAACACTGCTTGTTGGTGATTTAACCGGTGATATGAGCGGTAACTGTCCAACCATTATGATTGATGACAACGTTCTTGATAACCCTGACTACATTAATGGTGTAGCAAATAACCCTGATTGTTTCGCATTTAACGAAATGCTTCCGGGCGGTTTTACACCAAACTTTGGTGGTAATATTACAGATACGTCACTTACTATCGGTACTAAAGGTGAGTTTACTGGCGGCTTTTTAGAAGGCGCTTATTATGATCTAAGTGGTACGGTAGGGTATAACGAATCTCGCTACTTTATATACGACACAATCAATGCTTCACTGGGTCCAGATAGCCCGCGTGATTTTAGCCCAGGTAAATATGAACAATTAGAGAAAAACTTTAATTTTGATATTTCAAAAGGGTTTGACTTTGATTTAGCTTACGATGTAAACATTGCCGGTGGTTTAGAGTGGCATGAAGAAACCTTTACCGTAGTGGCAGGTGATGAGGCTTCGTTTATTGCAGGTCCATTAACTGATCAAGGTTTTGGTATAGGTTCTAACGGTTTCCCTGGATTTAAACCATCAGATGCAGGCGAATATGACCGTCGTAACTATGCAGCTTATATTGATATTGAAGCGCCATTTACTGAAGAGTTCCTAATGGGCTTAGCGCTTCGCTACGAAGATTACGATACCTTTGGTTCAACCACTAACTATAAGTTAATGGGTCAATACCACTTGACTGAAGATCTAAATATTCGTGGCTCTATCAGCACCGGTTTCCGTGCACCTACCGTAGGCCAAGCGAATGTTAGTAACGTACAAACTAACTTAAGCAGTGGTGTACTAGTAGATTCGGCTTTGTTACCACCTACAAACCCAATTGCTATTCAACTAGGTGGTACTGAACTTGAGCCTGAAGAATCACAAAGCTACACCTTTGGTGCGGTGTATACTATTGGCGATTTATTCTTAACGGTTGATTACTACAACATCCAAGTAGATGACCGTATTAGCCAATCAGATAAAATTGAACTTAGCCAAGCAGATAAAGACACGCTTGAAGCTGCGGGCGTACCTAACGTACAAAACCTTGCGCAAGTTAGTTTCTTTACTAATGACTTTGATACCACTACACAAGGTGTTGATTTAGTTGCTAACTACTCAGCTGAATTGCTCAGTGGTAGCTCTACATTTAGCTTAGCGTACAACTGGAATGAAACAGAAGTAACACGCTCAAGTGATATAACTGGTGCATTTAAAGTAAGCCGTCTTGAAAATGACTTACCTAATCACCGTGCAACACTGAGCTGGGCACAACAATGGGAAAGCTTTTCAGCATTTTCTCGCCTTAACTACTTTGGTGAGTACCAAGGCGTTCACGTAGATTATGATGAAACAGCTAAAATGGCTGACGCAGCAGTCACGTTAGATGTTGAAGTCACTTACTTCATGAACGATTCAATTAGCTTCTCATTGGGTGCACAAAACTTACTGGATCAAGAAGCAGAAAAACTTGATTTCACAGTGGCACCAAATAACAACTGGGGTGGTAAGTACTACGAAACATCTCCATACGGAATTAATGGTGGCTTTTACTACGCTAAAGCAACCTATACTTTCTAACATGTGTTAATGATAATCAAAGGCGAAATGTGTAATGCATTTCGCCTTTTTATTGCCCTTTATAAACCCATTTAAAATGACTTTTACACTCGCATTTTTTGTGACTTTGGGGTTATAGTAATTAAAAAGAATATTAGTTGTATTATGCTACTAAAAAAAGCGGACCAGTTATTATCACAAAACAAGCTCAGAGAAGCTGAGTTTCATTACAAAATGCTATTACAAGCAGAGCCTGATAATGGTGACGCCCTGTTTGGCTTAGGTAAAGTAGCACTACGTTTAGAACAATTTGATGCCGCTGTTTATATACTACAACGAGCGTGTCAGCATCTCCCTTTTGCATTAGAACCTTTGTATGCACTAAGTGATGCATTTAATGCGGTCAACTCTCCTGAAGATGCGCAAAAAGTACTCGAATACGCAACAAGTATTGCCGCAGACAACCCAGACACTCATTATTATTTAGCCCAGCACTATTTAACCTTTGGCGAGCTTGATAAAGCGCATGCCACGTTTGAGGAAGCATTAAAGCTTGGAATAGCACCAGTTACGGCTTATGTTTTATTTGAATTGGTACAATTAGGGCGCTTTAATAAAGCAAATAATTACATCGATCAGTTACACCACTTTTTAACGCAAACAAATAACCTACGCTTAAAAATGGTCTGCTACTATGCTTTAGCTAAAAGTTACGACAAGTTAGACGATACTGATCAAGCGTTTAACTATTTTGTGATTGCCAATCAGCAACAACACAAACTCAGTGAATTTAATACTGAAGATTTAATTGGGTTTTATGATCAACTTATTGAATATAACAATGAAAGTGTGCTCAATTTAGCAAACCTAAATAAGCAGTATCCTGTTACGCCCGTGTTTATTATTGGTATGCCACGAAGCGGCTCAACCTTACTGGAGCAGATGTTATCAGGACACAGTCAATGGGCAACGCTTGGAGAAGACACCAGTATTAGTAATAAGGTAGTCGCTTTTTTAGAACATAAAACAGGGTTACGCTACCCTCAATGCTTAACTAAGCTAACAACGCCTTTAATTAACCAAGCCAGAGCTATATATTTAGATACCTTAAGTTCTTCTGGGAGCAATTGCGCATTTGTGATCAATAAACTGCCTAGCAACTACCAAAACTTAGGGTTAATTTATATTTTATTCCCAGACGCTAAGTTTATTAACCTGACCCGCAACTTTAACGCAACCGCATTTTCAGTGTTTACTAATTACTTTGCTGAAAACGAACCCTATTTTTGTGATTTAAATGAATTTACTTTGTACCATCAGCTTTATGAAAAACTGATGAGCCATTGGCAGCAATTTAACCGCTTAGCTATTTATAATTTAAGTTATGAGCAGTTAATTGAAAACCCTAAAGATCAATTAACCGCACTATTGAGTTTTACTGGCTGTGAATTTGAACAGACTTGTTTAGACTTTTACAAAAATAAAAGCGCCGTTACAACGCTCAGTAAACATGCCATCAGGCAACCTGTAAATAACAAAAGCCTTGATAAATGGCAGCGTTATGAAGCCCCTTTACTTAGTTTGCTCTCGTTGCCTCAAACCAATTAAGCACATCCATAAACTGTTCTTGGCGTGCCTGTGGGTGAGTAAGCATATTAATATGGTCGTAATCTACTTTGTGCCCAAAGCGGCGGCCATATATTTGCATTTTTTGCACCCCAGTACCTGACTCATCAATAAACTTTTGAATATCGATAGGCTGTGCCAATGCTTTATCTTTTACTGCCGCAATATGTAACGTTGGAGGAAGCGTGAGATTTGCTAATGTTTTAGCGTAATCAAAGCCATCATCACTGTCTATCCACGGATTTTTCTTAGCCCACTGCATACTTTGATAATGCGACTTTTGAGTTTCATCATCACTGCCCCACTTTAAGCGTTTTGCTGGTAAATAACCGTGCTTTTTCGCTAATATTGGCGCCATAAAATACCAAATCAAATTGGCCTGAAATAACTTTTTAGGGTGGTTATTAAATAGCGAACGCTTTGAACCAAAATAGGCACACGCTTTTACATCGTTTATCAGCTCAGGGAAGCGAGCAAACACGCTATTAAGCAACACCCCACCCCAAGAATGAGCAACTAAAAAGTCAGGTTTTTTACTCTCTAACTGTTCAATTTTTTCAATAAATGCCGGAATATCTTCAACAATCGCCTCAGTTTGTCCATACCGTGCTTGCTTACAAATAGCAGGTTTACTTTCACCACGCCCGCGTAAATCAGCGACATAACAACAATACCCGTGTTCAGCTAAAAAAGGCGCTAACCCTTTATTGCTATGAGTGTAAAATATTTTGCCATTTTCTACCGCACCATGAATTAATAACACCACAGGACCACTTGGCTTCTGGTTGGCGATACGGCGTAAATGCAGTGTTTGATGGTCATCTAATTTAATAAAAACAGACTCTTGAGTAACTGCCAAAGCGAATTCCTTATAATTGCTAACAACTCATCCTACCAGTAATGCCTGGTAAGCCAAAGGGAAAATTATGCACTTTTTTTGTCTGTATTTGTTACTATTGGCTTTTATTCCTGTTGTTAAAAAAGCCTCATGAAAGCAAAATCAGCTCGTTCTAAATTACATCCGCGCAATCAACACAAAAATGGTTACGATTTTAATTTGCTTACCTCGCAAACCCCTTCGTTAACTGCTTTTTTAATTACGACGCCAGCAGGCAATCAAAGTATTGATTTTAGTAATAACTTAGCTGTAAAAACCTTGAATCAGGCGCTATTAAAAAGTCATTACAACATTAACTTTTGGGACATACCTGAGCACAACTTATGCCCACCTATTCCAGGAAGAGTTGACTATATTCATTACTTAGCTGACTTACTCAGCGAAGATAATCAGCAGGTTATTCCCACTGGCCGACAAATTAAAGTGCTTGATATAGGCACTGGCGCTAACTTAGTTTACCCGCTAACGGGCAATAGCGAATACCAATGGCACTTTACTGGCAGCGACATCGATTTAGCAGCAATAAAAATAGCCAAGCAGCTCGCTCAGTTTAATGATTTAAAAATAACGCTTAAACAACAAAAAAATCCCGAGCATATTTTTAAAGGGGTGGTTAATGCGAAAGATTTATATCACCTCACGATGTGTAACCCGCCATTTCATGCCAGCGCAGAAGAAGCCAATAAAGGCAGTGAGCGTAAATGGAAAAACTTAGGTAAAGCCCCCAGTAACGCCCTCAACTTTGGTGGCCAAAGTAATGAGTTATGGTGTGAAGGCGGCGAGCTGACCTTTATTTCTAACATGATCAAAGAAAGCGCTCAGTTCAGTGAGCAAGTGATCTGGTTCACCTCGTTGGTTTCTAAAAAAGAGACCCTTGCTGCTTTACAAACACAGCTAAAACAGCTCCCTATTTGCGACTATAAAATCGTTGAAATGGCACAAGGGCAAAAAGTCAGTCGCTTTATTGCGTGGAGTTATTTTGATAAAACGACTCGTGAACAAATTTGTGAAGAATTCATATAACAACCATAAGGACTACTCATGATAGATTTTCGCTCAGACACAGTGACCAAGCCTTGCAATAAAATGCGAGATATTATGTATCATGCCCCGGTTGGCGATGATGTATACGGTGATGATGAAAGCGTTAACCAATTGGAAGCCTATGCTAGATTGCGTTTTAATGTGGCCGATGCATTATTTTGTAGCTCCGGCACGCAAGCAAACTTATTGGCATTAATGGCGCATTGTGAGCGAGGTGATGAGTATATTTGTGGGCAAAGTGCTCATAACTACAAGTTTGAAGGCGGTGGCGCTGCCGTTTTAGGCTCTATTCAACCACAACCTATTGAAAATGAAGCCGATGGTAGCCTATGTTTTACTAAAATTGCTGCTGCAATAAAACCCGATGATAGCCACTTTGCGAAAACGCGATTACTGAGCCTTGAAAACACCATAGGTGGCAAAGTACTGGGTATTGATTATTTAATTAAAGCACGTGAATTTGTTGATCAACATAACTTAGCACTGCATTTAGATGGCGCGCGAGCATTTAATGCCGCAGCCGAGCTTAACCTTGATATTAAAGAAATCACCAAACATTTTGATTCAATCTCTATTTGTTTATCGAAAGGCTTAGGTGCGCCAGTTGGCTCATTATTATTAGGTTCTGAGCAGTTAATCGCTAAAGCAAGACGCTGGCGTAAAGTGCTTGGCGGCGGTATGCGCCAAGCGGGTATGTTAGCTGCTGCGGGGCAATATGCGTTAGAAAATAACACTCAACGTTTAGTCGATGATCACGCTAATGCGCGTTATTTAGCACAGCAGTTAAGTGAAATTTCAGGCTTTGAAGTAAATATGAGTAATACCACAAATATGGTTTACGCTACGTTTGATAACAGCATAAACATCACAAAGCTAGCAGCCGATTTAAAAGCACATGACATTGTGTTTAGCCCAAGTAAGCAACTTAGGCTCGTAACCCATTTAGGTATTACCCAAGCGGATATAGATACCTTTATTAAAGTCTTAACGGCCCATATTTAACGCCGCTTTGTAATGCTTGCGGCACACCGATTCATAACGGTCGTTGCCGCCAATTTCAACTTGATTACCATCGGCAATAGCCTCGCCATTTTCATCGGTACGTAATACGTGATTTGCTTTGCGCCCACAATGACACACCGTTTTAAGCTCAATTAGCTTATCAGCCCAAGCAAGTAAATACTGTGACCCTATAAACAGCTCCCCTCTAAAGTCGTTTCGCAATCCGTAACACAATACGGGTATTCCTAACTCATCAACCACATCGGTTAACTGCATAACTTGGTCTTTTGATAAAAACTGACATTCATCTACCAGCACACAATGGCGTTTTTTATCTGCATTAAGAGCTTGAATAAGCGCAAAAACATCTATATCTGCATCATAAATATGCGCATCTGCTTGCAAGCCAATACGTGAGGATACTTTACCTACTCCGGCTCTATCATCGATAGCCGCCGTGAGGATCACCGGCTCCATACCACGTTCTTTATAATTGAATGCAGATTGTAGTAAGGTGGTTGATTTACCTGCATTCATTGCAGAGTAGTAAAAGTATAATTGCGCCATTGTCGTGCCTTCAAATAAAAAGTGCGCTTATGCTACCTTAAAGTGCTCAGAATACAAATTTGGATACGTTATTTAGCTATTTATTTTGCTTCATGCTCTAGCAACCATTGCTTGCGCTCTAAACCACCTGCATAACCAGTTAGTTTTTTATTTGCACCAATAATACGATGACACGGCACAATAATACTGATTGGGTTTTTACCATTTGCAGCCCCTACCGCTCTCACAGCTTTAGGGTTGTTTAACTGCTCGGCAATATCTTTATAAGTCGCCACTTTTCCAAAGGGTACGCTACACAATGCCTGCCATACGCTTTGCTGAAATGGCGTGCCGCCAGTATCGAGTTCTAAATCAAACTCGGTACGCGAATGAGCAAAGTACTCATTAAGCTGCGCCATACAAGATAAAACATGTGAATTAGTCACCTTATTTAAAGGCGTACTGATATAACTGGCCGGTGGATAAAACCCCACATAACTAATACCGTTTTCAGTTGCCTGAATAATAATATCGTCAATCGGGCTGGGTAAACTGGTTTGCACTATCATAATTGCTGCCAAAGTTGAAAAGTTAAGTAAGATCGAAATGGTGCGCAGTTCTTAGGTTCAAAAGAACGTACTGCCGCTTGGGCTTTTTTAACCCCTAAATCACCATCGAGTAAAATATCGGGCTGGCTTTGGCCGCGTAACTTTGCATAATTAACCGTCCATGGGCCAATCCCTTTTAAACTAAGCCATTGGTCTAAATCATCACAATCGGGATTCACGGCACAAAATTCAGCGAGGTTATGCAGTGCATTTTTACGCGCCTGTGGCATTTTAAAGAATGCAAAATCACTGTGTGCTAACACTTCAGGCTCAGGAAAATAGACCTGTTGGTGTTGCTTTTCACCAAGCTGTGTTACTAAATTAGTCACTAGGTTGTGCGCCGCCGCTACACTGACTTGTTGCCCAAGTATAGCCCTAACTCCCGCCTCAAAACTTGACCAAATACCCGGTAACCTTAAGCCTTTAGTAAGTGGAAATGCATTATTAATGTGTTCGCTTAAATGCGCCTCAATTAAATAAGTATCTGCATCTAAATCAAGTACACGGCGAATGTTGTTAATAACTGGCTGTAAATATTGCGTATTATCTATATCAATTTGCACCCGAAAATGATGTTTATCTGCAACAAACTCAGCATCAAAACGCCCTCTACACGATTTATAAGTAAAAGTACGCCCATAACTGGTTGGCGTTAACCACTCTATTGGCTGAATTAATCGTTTTGCTAAAAACCCATGCAATGCCTGCCAGTTATACGGCGGACGAAAAGGCAAAATTAAGGTGAGCCCAATATCAGCTGGGTGCTTGGCGGTTCTGAGCGCTGAGGGCGCAATATTAAGTTGTTTTAAAAAAGCATCATTAAAACGCCTAACACTTTTAAAGCCTGAGGCAAACGCTATCTCGGTAAGCGGTAAGCTAGTTTCTTGAATCAATTTTTTTGCAAAATGACATTGGTTAAACAATCGATATTGCGTGATAGAAATGCCAAAATATTGAGAAAATAATCGCCTTAAATAACGGCTGCTTATTCCTAAACGCGTGGCGAGCTTTTCGCAGTCGTGCTGATTATCCTGATCAATTAATTGCTTGGCTCGTAGAGCCGTTGTTTTTGTTCCCTGCCAAGCCGCACTTCCTGGTGCACTATCGGGCCGACAACGAATACAAGGCCTGAAACCAGCCTGCGCGGCAGAGTGTGCAAACTGATAGTAGACTACATTTTTTTCGTGAGCTGTGGGCGCAGGGCAAATTGGCCTGCAATAAATACCGGTACTTTTAACGGCTACATAAAAAAGCCCATCGAAACGCGCATCACGACTTTGACGTGCTTTTTGCCAGTGCTGATCACCCATAAAATGCTCTTGTAAATTAGGTAGCGCTTAGCTTAGCAAAAACTAAGCGTATTACTGGCCATATTCGGCACTAATCTTTATTTGCAAAATCAATTAATGCCTGACCCGTTAAACGATATATAATCCATTCATTTTGTGGCTCAGCGCCCATACTATTATAAAAATCAATCGCGGGTTTATTCCAATCAAGTACCACCCATTCAAAGCGGCCACAGTCTTTATTGATTGCTCTGTTTGCTAGTTCTTTCATAATGGCTTTACCAGCCCCATTTCCGCGGCTATCAGGGCTCACGTATAAATCTTCTAGGTAAAGACCATTTTTACCTAACCAAGTCGAGTAATTGTAAAAATACACGGCAAAACCAATTGGCTCATCATCTTGTAAACATATTAAACTGTGCGCCGTTGCGCCTTCACAAAACAGGGTGTTTAAAATGGCTTGCTCATCGGTTTTAACTGCATCAGGTTCTTTTTCGTAAATAGCAAGCTCATTGATAAAGTGTAGAATTGTTTTTGCATCACTTGGCTTTGCATCGCGAATTTCTATTGCTGTGTTCATTGTTATTGACCCTTAAAAAACTACTTTTATGCCTGGTAAGCATCTAATTTAATATAAAAAGTGCTTAACTAATTATGATAATTTAAGCCATTAATACATTTATTTATACCCTAGCATATCGTTTTATATTCAATAAGTAACGTTCATGAGCTTATTTCAATTTATTCATTAGGGCATTAAAAAAACAAATTAAAACAACGCTTTTATATATGGCAAAAAGTTGTCATTATGAGTACACAGTAAAGCAATGAGGAAGTTTAACTAAAATGGGTCATGGTCATTCACACAGTCACGTTGATGATAACCAAAGTGATAAACAGCTCACTCTTGCCGTATTTATAAATGTTTTACTGACTGCAGTGCAAGTTGTTGGCGGCGTATTTTCCGGCAGCCTTTCATTAATTGCCGATGCATTACATAACCTAAGTGATGCGGCCTCAATTTTTATTGCCCTCGTTGCTCGAAAAATTGGCAATAAGCAAGCTGATACAACCCACCATTTTGGCTACAAACGTGCAGAAATACTAGCAACTCTTTTTAATAGCACCACGTTGATAGTCATCGGTGGTTATTTAATTTTTGAGGCCATAAGTAGTTATTTAAACCCTCAACCTATCAATGGCTGGATCATTGTGTGGGTTGCTGCAGTAGCGCTAATCATTGATTTAGTCACTGCATTATTAACCTTTAAAGCCGGCGCTAAAAACAACATGAATATAAAGGCGGCGTTTATTCATAATGTGTCTGATGCCATGGCCTCTATTGTGGTTATTATTGCCGGTACTTTAATTATTTTATACCAGTGGTACGTAGTTGATTTAATAGCGACGATATTGATATCACTGTATGTTATTTATCACGGCGTATTATTACTTAAAGCCAGCTGCAGCATTTTAATGCAGGCAGCCCCCATTGGTTTTGACCAGCAACTTATCAGTAAAAAGTTACTGCAACAGTTTGCCATTACTCAAATAAAATCAATAAAAGCATGGCAACTTGACGATAACACCACACACTGTGAAATTGTGATGCAAACAGATACCCCTATTGAGCTTAACGCCATTAAACATTATTTACATGATGAATTTGCAATTGAGCACTGTGTAATCGAGTGTTACTAATCACTGTTTGCAATAACCAAAATGATTACATTAAAGCTCTAAGTAGGTTTACTTATATTTTAGATAGACTTCTCAGCGGTTTTTATTTAAACCGCTACAAAAATACGATAGATAAGTATTATCACAAATTAATTAAATTAAAGAGTACTGATAGTTGCTGCTGCAAGGGGCAGCATTAAGTTTTCAGCTTTATCTGCTTTTTTCACGGATATTTGTGTAAACAATAAATGTCCACTTCCCTGCTCCTTAGCCTTTCTTACTTCATTAATTACAGAGCCGTGAGCTGGGTGCAAAGACATCCCCCCGCTACAATAGCAATAATTAGATTACGAGAGTGGCTACAAAATAAATTGAGTGAAAAAACTCAGTTGTGTAAATATTTCAGTTTTACTGTATTCATCCCAGAATTCGAAGTAATAAAGCGTAAAAGAACAACCTCAACACTTAGAATAGCTGCAATACTTTACTTAATAACCTTAGTAAGTATGCCTTTTTATGTTATAAAAAATGTAACTTGCTGATCTAAAATACAAATAACAACTTGTCCATTTGTCAGCCAGCAATGCAAACTTAAACGAGAATCAAAATCAATATTAACCATATGATTTATAAGTAAATTACTTGCAATTCTGTGCCTATATACTAGACTAGCCACAATTAGAATTTTTAGGATAAGCGCTATGAAAGGTAATCAAAAAGTAATCGACGCCTTCAATACATTGTTAGCTAACGAATTAGCTGCTATTGACCAGTATTTTATTCATTCTCGTATGTACGACGATTGGGGCTTAAACAAACTTTATGAGCGTCTTAACCATGAAATGGAAGAAGAAAAAGACCACGCTGATTGGTTAATTAAACGTATTCTTTTTTTAGAAGGCGTACCAAACATGACCAAACGTCGTGATCTGTTAATTGGTGACGATGTAAAAAGCATGATGCAAAACGACTTAACCTTAGAACTTGAAGTGGTTGAGTGTGTTAAAGAAGTTATTGCCATCTGTGAACAACAGCAAGATTATCAATCACGTGAAATTCTAGAAAAGCTATTATTTGATACCGAAGAAGATCACGTCTACTGGTTAGAGCAACAATTGGGTCTGATTGACAAAATTGGCACTCAAAACTATCACCAAGCTCAAATGGGCGAATAAGGACTTATATTATGAAAGGCGATAAAGACGTTATTGCAGCGCTAAATAAAGTACTTGCTAATGAGCTTGTGGGTATTAACCAATACTTTTTACATGCACGTATGTTTAAAGATTTTGGTTTTAGTAAACTGGACAAAGCTGATTACAAAGTATCGATACAAAAAATGAAAAATGCTGATCGTTTAATTGAGCGTATTTTATTTTTAGAAGGCTTACCAAACCTTCAAGATTTAGGACGTTTACGTATAGGCGAAAACAGCGAAGAAATGATTGCCGCTAACATGAGCTTTGAGCTTGATACCGTAGACGAGCTGCGTACTGCCATTAAACTAGCTGAAAGTAAAAAAGATTACATTAGCCGTGAAGCGCTCGATAACATTTTAAATGAGCAAGAAGAGCAAATTGATTGGCTCGAAACACAGCAACTGCTGATCAAAAACACTGGGCTTGAAAACTACTTACAATCACAACTGTAAGTTAAAGTTATAAATATAAAAAAAGCAGCTAAGGCTGCTTTTTTTATGTTTAATTTTTAAATGTTAAACCAATTCGTTTAGATAGGGACTATTATATAGACTACTATTAGGCCACTTGATCGGTTATATCTGCTATTTGAATCAGTTTACGATTGAGGATCTTTTTAGTACAGCCACAACACTTACCGCACTGGCTGCCTACTTTAAGCTCTTTAGTTAGCTCGCGCATGGTAGTAGCACCATCGTCGATGGTTTGCTCAATTTTTTTATCGCTCACACCGTGACAAAGACAAACATACATGAATACAAACAACTCTCAATTTCATTTAGTAGGTTTATACTAATCTAAACGAAAATAGTTATCAATTGGTTTTTTATAAAAATTGATTTTTTTGCATTTTTTTTTGGCCAGCGCCACTTAAGTTGAGAATTCACGGCAGCTTGAGAATTGTTTGAATTTCATTCGAAGTATGGCACTTAAATTGAGATTTATTAACTAAAGTCTGACCTTGAATTTAAATAGGTTTAGATTTAGGTAAATAGTTGAATGATTGAAATGAATTACATTAAGTCTGAAGAAACCTTAATGTATAAATATAGAATTAGTGCGTGGGCTATTTCCGGTTTGTGCCACAAGCGGACATTTGTAACGCCGCTATAAAAGACGCGCGTTAGCGCGTCCAGTGGAGGCCGTTTTTTGGCCGGAACGATTTTTGATAGCCTTGTTAACACGGGTGTTACACACAATTTTAGCTTTAATGGGCATTGTCTAGCTTCCTGTGAATAAATGATACCGTTGACAAAATATCCTGTACATCTAGCTCACTCATGGGCCACGATGTTTTTGGCGCATGAGCTACAGGATTCCTAACTGCGCCAAACAACCCTACAATCATATTGCTAAAGCCTTTTTGTTCACTGATTTCTGTATCTGTTCTCAGAGCGTTTATCTTTAAGATTGGGTGCTTAACAGAAAATGCGGTATTAAATAGATCTGCGCCATCTGTTGTTAAAGATGACATATTGCGAATTCGTTCTGCAATACCCTTTACGGCTTCAAGGACAGCATGAAAGTAATTTTCATCGACTAGTTCAGCCCGACAATAATTGAAAACCACTACACGTTAATAAATGTAAAAGCTGAGCATGTTGATATGGTAATTATGGTTTGGATTTCGACAAAAGTGCGATTAAGGAAGTTACAGTTCGGAGGTAGTGTTGAATATATTCCATACAAAAGATAAGGTAATCCAAAAGCATAATAAAATGAAGTGAAATATGATTGAGGGAATAGACATACACGTTTACTTATGGGCGCTATTTTGCGGAGCCATAATTGTTCTCGCCATCAAAGCGAAATCTAATCACACGAAACGAATTGAACAAATTGCTGAAATTCAACGTCAAAAGGAAAACCTTGAAAAGGAATCTGTTGAAAATCAGGTTGCCAAACTTGAAGGTGAGTTAGAAGAAGTGAAAAGGAAAATCACTTCTGGTCAAGAACATTTTAAAACACTCGAGGAATCCACTGAGAAGCTTGAGCTAGAGAGACAATATATCGAAGTTGGATTACTGCCACCTGTTTATAGCTTTGATGACAGAGAGGAACTTAAAGCTCAAATCAATAAATGTTATGCGGATCAGTATCGTGTCATAAGCAGAGGCCTGGCAACAGACGCATACTCAAAATGGGAATGGTTTGGCTGCGAAAAAACTGGTGCACGAATGGTCGAAGATTACCGATATCTTACGCTCAAAGCATTCAATGCAGAATTTGATGCCATACGAAAAATAATGCGCCATTCAACTTATGATACGGCGGTTAATAAACTACATCGTGTAAACGAACAACTTGGTAAACTGGGCGAGACGGCTAATGTAACCATCTCAGCAGAATTCTTTAACTTGAAAATCAATGAGTTAAACGCTTGGCATCGAGAACTTTTATACAGAGAAAGACAGAAAGCGGAGAGGAAAAAACAACAAGCTATCCTCCGTGAGCAAAATAATCAATCCGGAGATGAAGCCGATGACCTTGAAGACGAAATATCTTACCGGAGCTCTGATCTGAAAAAAGCCCAAGCCTTAGCTTTAAAACTGCACGGGGCAAGCGCTAAAGTCATAGAAGAAAGAATCCAAAAGATGAAATCTGAAATTGCCAAGTTAGAAAATAAATTTCAACGCGCAACCTCGCAAGCACAGATCACAAAGGTCGGCTACATATATGTCATTTCAAACCTAGGTAGTTTTGGAGAGGGTGTTGTTAAAATCGGAATGACTCGTAGACTCGAACCGATGGATCGCATTAATGAACTCGGTGACGCAAGCGTACCGTTTAAATTTGATGTGCACACGATGGCATTTGTGCAGAATGCTCCAGAAATAGAGAAGAAACTTCATAGAAAGTTTGACGAACAACGAGTGAATGTGGAAAACAATCGAAAGGAGTTTTTCAAGGTAAGCCCCCAGCAAGTAAAAGCTGCAATGGACGAACTGAATGTGTCAAGCGACTGGTACTTTGATGTAGAAGCCAAGGAATACAGAGAAAGTATTTTGATTCGTGAAGCAATGAACAAGCAATCGCACGAAAACCTAACTGGGTTAATTCCGGCATCAATATAAGGACATAACCATGCTCATAACAATTATATTATTCATTTGTGCATTAGGTGCATTTTTCTTGTGGAGGAAATCATGCGCAGCGCTTGAAATGGTCGAAGCAGATGGTAAGAAAGTTAGAGATGCGTACTTCCCTGTATCGAGGGCAGAAGACAAGCTAAAACAAATTAAAGAGAAATATTCAGACTTACAGATAAAGTACAATAAGACATTCAGCAGACTACGTGACAACAAAAAAAAGCTTTCATTGTACAACCTTGGCGTGGGTACCTCTGATGATACTTCTTACGCATTTATATCGGAAACGAAAGAAGTCAGAAAAATTGAAGCAAAACTTGCTCAAGTTAAAGAAGACTTAAAGGAAATGGTAAAAAACAAAACAGCTTGTATCTGCAGTATGAGTAAAGACGTAAGAGTTAATGGTCGCAAAGCTGGCGCTACAAAACTATTCAATCGTGAAATAAAACTCCGGATCCGCTGTTTAGATAATGAGTTTAAAGCGGCATGTTCAATGGTTGATTGGAACAACATCAATAGGCTATCTCAACGCGCCCGTGAAACATTCGACGATATAAACAACTCAGGCCGTATAGTTAAGACGCAATTGTCTGAAAGTTATTTCAGGTTAAAGAATAAAGAGCTCCAACTAACATATGAATTGAACCAGATCAAAGCTGACATCAAAGAAGAACAACGTGAGGAAGCACGTATAGCAAAAGAAGCAGAGCGAGAAGAAAAGCGTATAATTGATGCTGCGAATAAAGCTAGGAAAGATCGTGAGATTATGGAGAAGCTGGTTGCGCAGGAGTTGAGCAAACTAGAGTCCAGCTCTGATGAGCAAAAGGAACTGTACGAGCTGCACAAATTGGAACTGGAAGTGTTGAAGAAAAGAGAGGTTCGCGCACAATCGCTCGCTCAACAAACACGAGCTGGTTACGTTTATATAATCTCTAATAGAGTGTCATTTGGGGAGGGGATGGTAAAAATTGGCATGACTCGAAGAGCAGATCCAGATGAGAGAGTCAAAGAACTCGGAGATGCTTCTGTACCAGAACTGTTTGATGTCCACGCATATATATATTCGGAAGATGCCCCCAGTTTAGAGAAATTTCTACATAACGAATTCAGCAAACAAAGAGTCAACCTAGTAAATCATCGCAAAGAGTTCTTTAAAGTGGATGTTCAAAGCGTTGTTAAGGCACTCGACAATTACCAAGAAGATTACGAGATCGAATTGGAGCCGCATAAAGACACTGACACGTTAGCAGTGGCATAGTGGCAAGCTGCTGTGGTAGCTTTTGTATTGCGCTAGCAAGGCGTTACCAACATCTTTCTCTAGCACAGAGCGGTTCTTCGGCTCTAACACGTTTTTGTCCAAAAACGAGTTTGAGCGACCGTCTGTTTCTCGCTCTAAGCGCAGCTCAATCACACATAATTTGCTTGGCTTTTTGCAAACAATGACAAGATTACCTACCCCCCTATCTGCAGTAACAATAATAAAGATTGATTGGGTTATGCGAGTAAAAGCATTTTTAAATTAGGCAGGCATTTTTTAACTTAAAACACAAAAGAGTTATTAAACCTGAATAATTTTCATATAAAAATTCAGTAAAATTTTTTATCCATATTATACTTTTTTATTATTGCTGTAATTTTGGATAACTATGTTAAACAATTATTCTGTGCGTACCCGTTTAGCCGTGCTTGCATTGCTACCAATTATGATTTTTTTAATTACATCGTTTTTTTCAATAAACACAATGGGAAGGTTAGTAGCAGGGATTGATAGTTTATACGACGATCGTGTCGTACCACTTAAGCAAATTAAACATGTGTCTGATAATTACGCTGTAAATATTGTTGACTTACTTCATAAGTATCGTGCTGAGTCTATTACCAAATCAGCGCTTTTAGCGAATATTAATGATGCTAGAAATACGGCTGATGATGAATGGAAAGCCTACCTGAGCACACAGCTAACAGCTGAAGAAAAGCGCTTAGTAGATAACGTTGAAAGCAAACTAAAGCCCGTGCTTACGCACTTAAATAATTTGATTTTAAGCATTAATAGTGGTGAATTTTTATCACTACCACAAAAGCAATTTGTTTATGAGCTTTACCAACTCTTTGATCCGCTGAGTGCCAGCTACCAAGCTTTAATTGATTTACAACTTAAAGAAGCAAGTGATTTTAAAGTTAAAGCTGATGAGAATTATCAATTTATAAAATTGATAATTAGTGTGACAATCGCGATATTGATTTTACTGTTACTGATTGTTGCTTACTTTATTTATTCCTCGATACAAAATCCATTAATGTCATTACGCGATACCATAACGCACATTGCGACCAATGCTGATTTAACAGCTCGTGCTGAGGTTCAAGGTAAGGATGAGATTGCAGATACCGCATCTAACTTTAATGATATGCTACTTCGGATCCAAGGTTTAGTAAAAGATATGGCAGGCGCAACACTAACACTTGCCTCAGCAGCTGAAGAAATGAACTCTATTAGTATTCAGGTTGCCAGTACAGCAACGCAGCAAGAGCAACAATCGGCTATGATTGCAACTGCAATTACTCAAATGAGCAGTGCAATAGAACAAGTTGCTCAAAACGCGCAAACAACCTCCGACAAGGCAACAAGTGCCGACATTAAGGCAGGCCAAGGGCAACAAGCTGTTGCTGATAATATAGAGTCAATAAATACGCTTTCAACTTTAGTTAATACTAATACGCAGCTCATCACAGATCTAAATACACAAACCAATGATATAAACCAAGTTGTTATGATGATTCAAAGCGTTGCTGAGCAAACTAACTTGTTAGCTTTAAATGCAGCTATTGAAGCAGCAAGAGCTGGCGATTCTGGTCGTGGTTTTGCCGTTGTAGCCGATGAGGTAAGGCAACTTGCCCACAATACTCAAAAGGCAACCGCTAGTATTAATGAAATGATCACTAAACTACAAGGCATGGCTCAGCAAGCTGTTAATGCCATGGGTAACGCAGAAAGCAGCGCTAAAGAGAGTGTTGACCATGCTAATTATTCTTCGCAGGTGCTCAGCGAAATTAACCGTGAAGTTACTGAAATTGCAGATATGAATACTCAAATATCAACCGCAACACAGGAGCAAAAAATGGTCGCAAATGAGCTAAGCAGTAATATTAATGAGTTTAGCGCGAGTATCACGTCGGTTAGCGAAAGCTCACAGCAAAATGCACAGGCATCGCAAGAACTCGCACAGCTTGCGGCAATGCTACAAGGGCAAGTTAATGTATTTAAAGTTTAGGTACTTTCATTTTGCCGCATGTTAGGAGTTATACCTTAAATGAAAGCCTTATTTGCCATCAATTAAAATTATTAATTGATGGCATGCTTGTTACTTTAAGCACTAGTTTGATTTGACAATATATTTATCCAATCACTAGGGTTTGAGAGTATAAACTGATACGAGCTTCCATCTTGCGTGAAAACCTCTATCGCATCAGCTGTTATTGGAACAAGGCCTGCGCCTTTGCCTTTACATTCAACCACTTTTAAAATTGTATCACGGGCAATTGTATATGGTTCTAACCCTAATTTTTCATTAAAAGGTTCAAAATTTAAGTCGGTTTGCGTAATCCAAAACTTTCCGTCCGCTTTCATAACTCCATTTTGAATGGTTGCCATTGTTGATTTAACCACAGTTGATTGCATATTTAAATTCCTTTACACGTGAATATAATTTCAAATTGTTCAACTTCCTTCTGTTTATTATTACAGCTAACTTGATAGCCAAAAGCAAGTTTATTTGTGCACTAACGACACAAAGCCACCTTTTAAATTTAAAAGTTACCCGCATATATTTACCTACTTTAAACTTTGTGGGATAATTGCCGCCCTCTTAGGGGAGTAGCCCGCTCAGTAATGAGTAAACTTATCAACATAATTGCACCTCATGTGCATGGTAAGTTTGTAATGTTGTAGCAAGCGTTATCGGCGAGACCTAGGTAGACACTATCCTCATGGCGGGAGATAGCTGTTTGCCTTGGTTTAGTATTCCCGCCTGAAGATTATATTAATGGATATTTTTTTAACCTCTACCGTCACTGTTGCCCTTGCTGAAATAGGCGATAAAACCCAGCTTTTATCTTTACTATTAGCTGCTCGCTTTCATAATAAAATTGCACTTATTTTAGGCATTCTCGCTGCTACTATTATTAATCATGGTTTATCTGCATGGTTTGGTGATTGGCTAAGCGGAAACTTTGCCGTCGAATACTTACCTTGGATAGTCAATATAAGCTTTATTGTGGTAGGGCTGTGGCTACTTATTCCAGATAAAGATGAAGAAGTGAGCCATAAATACGACCGCTATGGTGCATTTTTAGTGGCCTTAATCTTATTTTTTATTGCTGAAATTGGGGACAAAACACAAATTGCAACCGTGTTGCTCGGTGCACAATATCAATCAGTACTTTGGGTTACGGTGGGTACTACAGTAGGCATGTTAATTGCCAATGTCCCTGTTATTTATGCCGGTAAGGCGTTACTAAAAAGAATTCCATTAAATACCGTAAGAGCGATAGCAGCCAGTGTTTTTGTACTGTTGGGTATTTATGGTTTAGTGACTATATAATGATTAAATAACGTTTAAATCACTCTTTAATCGTTAAACAATAAAAAGCGCTTGCCTACTTTTATACAAGTTGTAAGCGCTTTTTATATAAGGGTATATGATTTAGGCGTTATTTACACAATAGCAGCCTTTTGTATCCGCTATTAATAATGATGAGTTAAATCCGGCCTGTAAATTACTAATAACGGTTTCCACAAAGCCACTACCTTGAGAGCATGCCAGCCCTTCAGATAAAGGCCCTGCATAAACAAACTCACCATTTTTATCAATTAAAACGGCGGCAGGTGTGGCAGGGATCACTGACTTTAACTCATTATTTAATACAAAATTTTGCACTTCAACCCCTTGGTTTGTAGCAAAGCGTTGCAGGGCTGATAAATGAGGCTGTGCTTGAATTGTACAGCCGCAATTTTCTTGCGTAATAATCACAAGTTGAGCACTGTCTTTGTTTTGCCACAGTACTTGGTTTTTAAATTGCGAAAACCAGTTTTGCTGTTTAAGCATATTACCCTCATCAAAGGGCTTTAGCTGCCCTAGCTGAAAGTAAACAAGTGCCGACACAACAAAAGCAAGCCATATACAAATTAAGCTAATGGTGAAATAACGAGACTTACTTAAATTTTGCAATACTTTGCTCTAATACATCAATACTTACGTCTATCAGCTGCACTTTAGCCGTTAACTGCTCAACTATTTTAGTCTCTTGATACTGATTTTGGCGCATTTGATCTGTACTCATTGCTATTTGCTCTGTATTTCCAGCCTGTTCGGCAACCACTTGAGCTACTGAGTTAGTGCTGGCAGATACCGCTTGAATTTGATCACTCATTGACGAAATATTCTCTTTCATCGTTGCGCTTATTTTTGTTAAATCAACCACAAATTCTACACATTGATTCATCGACTGAGTTGACGTGCGACTATTATTTACCAGATCTGTAAGCGTAGACGCTATTTTGGTTGTTGTTGCTTGGCTGCTATTTGCAAGCGAGCGTACTTCATCGGCAACAACAGCAAACCCTCGGCCATGCTCACCCGCTCGTGCGGCCTCTATTGCAGCATTAAGGGCTAATAAATTAGTTTGGTCGGCTATGCCTGAAATTTCATTGAGTAAACTAGTAATAACATCCCCAGCGGCCACTAAATGGCTTAACTGCTCTTCAGTGTTTGTTAACAAGGTGAGTAGCTCGGTGCTTTTTCTGTCGGTTTGTAATACTTCCTCCAGCGCAACATTGGCTGATTCAGTAATGCTATTAACTTGTTGTTTTAAAGTATCGCTTTCTTGTTCAACTAACTTAAAACCATGCGCAACTTGTGCGCCTGAATTAGCAATATCATCTGTTTGCGCGTTTCGTTGCTGCGCGCTATTGGCTAACTCATCATGAACATGAATAAGCTCTTTAGAGTTATTTTTTAAAGAGTCTGACTGAACTTGAACTTGCTTAATCACATCTGATAAGTACTCAAGCAAAGTATTAAAACCAACTACCGCTTTGCTTGTTGTGTCATCTGCTCGCATAGAAAGCTTAACTTGATTTGGATCTTGCATTATTTGCTCTGTGGCATAACTTAAAGATAGACCCGCACGGCGTTCGCGATTTAATGTTACGGCAATAAAACCAGCTACAAGCGCTTCCACAATGGCATACGCTGCGTGAATAAGCACTGTTGAAAAGGCAAGTCGGTCTGGATCAAATACGTAAAAACCAGTATTTTGTGTTTGCAAATAGTAAAAAGATAAATGGTGTATAGCTACAAACACAATAGCGGTAATAAACACTCGCCACTCTATGAACATTATTAGCATGGCTAAGAAAATGAATATTTCGAAATGCACTTCGATAAGGCCATAGGCTTGTTGAATATGTAAAAATGAAAACATCATAATTGCAGCCGCAACAACATGCGGTGTCATTTTGCTATCGGGTTGGGTTTTTAAAAGCCAAATGGGGAGCAAACATAACGGTAAGCCGACAAGAAATGCTTCTGTCAGGGTGCCAAAATAAAGACCAATACCTATAGACTCAATAAACAAAAGACTAAAAATAATTGTGAATAACCGACTTACACTAGACATAAAAACCTTAAATTAATTGTGTTCTAATTTAAACACGTTCAGCTGATATTTAAACTCAAAACAGCTAGCTATTTATTATTTCAAATCAAACAAAGTACAAATTATTTGATTTAAAACCGTTTTTAATGCGCTACTTAACAATTGGTAGTATTTGTTTAAAGGTAGACGTCCCTGCTTTTGTTGTCCATTGAAATATGATGGTCTCTACACAAGAGACTATAGCACCGGCTTGACGAAGCTGTTCTAGTGCAATAGCTTTGTGCTCTGTGTTTCTTGATGCTACTGCATCAGCTGCCACAGTGACCGCATAACCCTGCTGTAATAAATCTAAGCATGTTTGTAACACACAAACGTGCGCTTCAGTGCCAATTACAACTATATGTGGGCGATTTAATTGCGCAAGAATATCTAAAAACCCCTCTTGTGCACAGGCACTAAAGTTAATTTTTTCAAAATAGCGTGTATTAGGTAACACAGATTTTATTTTCTCATCACTTTCACCTAGTCCTTTTTTATAATGTTCTGTAATTATTGAAGGAATTTGATGAATAGCACTTGCTTTTGCTAACTGCAGAGCACAATCTAGCGTGTCATTAAACGAAGCAATCGCTGGTGCTAACTTACTTTGTAAGTCGATAACTAAAAGTATACTGTGCTCTGCTTTAATATTTCCTGCGTAATTCATACTATGTCCTTACGTTATAACTAGATTAACCTTGTAACAAACAACAAAAACACAACAAACAGTTTACATTTAATGCTTTTTGTAATTTTTGAATTAAACTCATGTTATATTACGCCAATATTTAATACCAACCTTGTTCGTTGTAAGGGTAAGTGCTTTTGAGTAAGTTTTTCTTTATTGTTTATATGTTTTTATTTGTTTGCTCGCAGCATAGCTTTGCTTCACAAACTTATTCAGAACAATTACAACGTATCACTAACAACGAACAATTGTCGCAAAGCTTTATAGTGAAATCACTCCAAGATGACATGGGCTATGTATGGATTGCTACAACTGAAGGTTTATACCGATTCGACGGATACCAAGTCACGCCTTACGAGAGCGAATTGGGTTTAAAAAATAACTACATTAATAGTATTTATAAAGCAATTGACGGCCAAATTCTGGTTAATACTCAACTTGCAGGAAGTTATTTGATTAACCCTAATACCTTGCAAGCAGAGCTAATATATTCAGGGCACTTAAACCAAAATCAAGAAAAGTTCTCTCCTGTTCAGGCCGTTGCTGAACAACCGGCGCATTTTTATTTTTCTATTGATTCGCACATCTACCGATATGGTAAAACATCAAAAGACCTAACACTCATCTCATCTTTGCCCGATGAAAATATGTTTATTAGAGCATTATCATTATACCAAAACACATTGTATATTGGTGCCGATCAGGGGCTATATGTTTATAACTTTGCCAATAACGACCTACAACAAATAACACTTAACGACATTCAAGAAGTTACAAACGATAGCAACAATGTTAAATTTTTATCCATAGATGATGAGCTTGGTTTGCTAGTTGGTACGGTTGAAGGAATGTATCGGATTGCTTTTGATGAAATTAAAAATATAAACCCTTCAGCATTAACAACTTTGATAAGTGACTATAATATTTGGGATTATATAAACACACCGTATGGTGAGTTTATTGCCACAGAAAGTGGGTTATTTGAATTCGATAGAAAAAACACAAGTATTAGCCCTATTTTAAACTTCAAAGATAGTAACTACAACGTAACAGAGAACACGATAAACGATATTATGTTTGATGAGTCGGGCTTACTCTGGTTAGGCTCTAGAACACATGGAATATTTACTTGGGCAGCACAAACAAAAAAGTTTAAAAAAATAACCTTACCTGAAAATAATATTGTAAACACTATTTACCAAGATAATAGTAAATTACTGTGGATAGGCACTGACGATGGGCTTGTTCAGTATAACTTAGAAACCCAAAAGAGTGACTTATATCTACAATCTAAAGATAGCAAAGCGGTCTATGGCCTATCGGCTATAGGTGATATTTTCCCTGCATATGGCAAAGGCGATAACTACCTATGGCTAGCAACTTTTTCCGGGCTCGATCTCTTTAATAAAGAAACAACAACATTTGAAAAAAACAAATACATTACTCAGTACAAGTTAAATACCGACTATACGTTCGGCATTGCACAAGTTGCACCCGATACTTTTGCTTATATAAACAATGATAACTTTTATATATTTAATGGTAACACAGGCGAAAACCGAGTTATTAATGGACTAAAAGAGCAGGTATCGCCCATGCTTGCATATACGTTTCATACTCCCTCTGAGGCTTTCCCTGGCGAATTACTGTTAAGTACCTCTGACACGCTTTATCGATACAACGAAGAAACAGCGACTTTAATTACTATTTTTGAATCTAAAACAGCAAAAAAAAATCTTTACCATACAGTAGAGAATTATTATTACGATGCTAAGCGAGAGCTGCTGTGGTTAGCCACCACCCAAGAAGGCTTAATTGCAGTAAACGCTAAAACATATCAGCAAGTGCATGTATTTGATAAACACAACTCATTAAATACTAACTCTATTTTTAAACTTATTGCAGATAATAAAGACTTTTTATGGATAAGTACTGATAACGGTCTTTATCAACTTAATTTAGATACGCTTAACATCACCACGTACACAATAAAAGATGGCTTAAGTAACAATCACTTTACAGCTCTAGCAGCATTAAGATTACACAACAACGAGTTAGCGTTTGGTAACCGTAGCGGCGTGCTAATGTTTGACCCAGAGCAATTTGATAATGAACAGCGAAAAATCAATAATAACTTAGCAATTACTAATATTAGTTTGTTTTCACAAGCCCTTAATTACTCCCCTTCAAAATACAGCACTGATCCATTAATGCTTAAGCACGACGATATGGGCTTAACGGTTCGGTTTTCAAATTTTGATTATAAAAATATTAATAAAACCTACTATAAAGTTGAGCTTACAGGCCCTTCGTCTTTGAGCTACAACGATTTAAAATCTAACCAGGTGTTTTTTACTAAATTACAACCTGGTGATTATATTTTGTCTGTGTCTACTCAACAGCGAAATGGAGTGATCACAAGTGACCCCATACAGTTAAAATTTAGTGTAGCTTACGCCCCTTGGCAGTCTCCTATTGCATATACTTTATATTTTATTGCTATTGCTGTTATTTTGTTTTTATTTTTCTGGCAATACCGAAGCCGTAAAATTGCAATTGAACAAGCTCACCGCGCCGCTGTGCACTCTAAAACACAAACTGAGCTGGCACTAAAAAGTAATAAAAGCGGTGTATGGAACTATAGCTTTGCAGATAACTCAGTAAATACAGATAGAGGCGCAGAGCTTGGCTACGAGAATTTACCTGAACGCATCGATATAAGTAGTTTTTTTAATATTATGCATCCTGATGAGCGTCGCAGGCTACAAAGTAAATGGAATACTTTTACAAACCAAACTAAGCAAAAACATTGGCAAGCTACTTATCGTTTACGGCACAAAGATGGGCACTGGTTATGGTTTCATGATTTGGGGCAAACTATTTATAATGAAGACACTAAAGAGCCTCTTTATGTGTCGGGTATTTTTACTAATATTACCGAGCAGCTGGCAAACGAACAACAAGCCAAGATATTAGGCGAAGCATTTAGTCAAATAAATGACTTTTTACTTATTTTAGATGAAGACCTCGTGCCATTTTCAGCCAATAACAGCTTTATGGATGTGTTTTCTGATGAAGGCAGAGAGGGGATTGTTACCTCAAAATTATTTATTAATGCCATTGGTCAAGCTAAGTGTAGAGAGTTTGCAACAATTTTAAAAGCACTTAAACCAAAAGAAAACTGGCGAACAAATGCTTATGTAAAGACCACAAAAGCTGAAAAACACCCTATTCATTTAAGTGCCACAGCCGTTGCTAATGAAAAAGATAAAGTCAGTTATTATGTTATTGTTATTACCGATTTAACAGAGCAAAAACGCGCTGAAAATGAGTTACGCTACCTTGCTAATTACGATGCGTTAACGGGCTTACCTAATCGTAGTTTAATGAATCAAAAAATCGAAAATGCCATTACAAGCGCCGCTAAAGACGATTCGCAATGCGCTGTAATATTTATAGATTTAGATAAATTTAAACCCGTCAATGACTCCTTTGGCCATGCTGTGGGTGACAAACTATTGTGCAATATTACCGAGCGAGTGAGCCAATACTTAGGTGATGACGCTACATTTGGCCGCCAAAGTGGTGATGAATTTTTAGTGTTAGTTGAAAACGTTACCTCAATGGCTTCTTTACAACACACCCTCAACGAAATGAGCAAAGAGCTGGCTAACAAGGTTATTATTGAAGACTTCGCTATTAATATATCAGCCAGTATTGGTATTGCATTGTACCCATACGATGCAACATCGACCGATGCCCTCATACGTAACGCAGATATTGCCATGATGCATGCTAAACAAGCAGGCAGAAATGGATTTCAGTTTTTTAATGAAAAAATGAATGAGCAAATTAAACAAAAGCTTATTCTTGAAAACGACTTAAAAGATGCTGCTAGGGACAATCTGTTTTTTAATCACTATCAACCTATTGTTAATACACTAGATAAAACAATAAGTGGGGTTGAATTACTCATGCGCTGGGAAAACCAAGGCAAACCGGTTTCTCCCGCTTTATTTATACCTGTTGCTGAAGAGACTGGCTTAATTGATATGTTAACTGAGCAAGCATTACAGCGTGCAATTACTGAGCTTGCTCCACTTTTGAACATTAACCCGTTGTTTTACATATCGTTAAATTTGTCTCCAAAACATATTTTAAAGGCCAACATAACGCAGCAGCTCAGCTCCATACTAGAAAAAGCACAGATAAAACCACAACAACTTCGTTTAGAAATTACAGAAAACACGCTATTAGAAGATAAATACAAAGCGGCTAAGCAACTAAAAAGCTTACAGGCTGCTGGTTTCAAACTGTATCTTGATGATTTTGGCACTGGCTATTCATCGTTAACTTATTTGAGTCAATTTCCAATTAATGTGATAAAAATAGATCAAAGCTTTGTTAATAGTATTGGCATTGATAAAGGGGATGAATCTATTATTAAAACGATTTACTCACTCGCTGAAAACTTAGAGTTATATTGTATTGCCGAGGGTGTAGAAACGCGTGAGCAGCTAGACTTCTTGCGTAATATAGGCTGTTATCAGTTACAAGGGTATTACCTTGCTCGCCCTATGAGTGCTAACGATTTAATGAGCCCGGAGTGCTTCGAAAAAATTATTGATTTGATATGAAACTAAAAGCGACTTAGTTAAGTCGCTTTTAGGTTTAACGCATTAGTGTATGTGCTTGCATTCGTAGCTTTCTATTTGTAATACGCTGTTGCGCACATTAAATTTATCTGCAAGCAGTTTAATTACCTTTAAGCGGCACTCTTCATCATGTTTTTCTATAGTACAGTGTTGTTTTAGCACAACATGAGCACCAACAATAACCTTTTTGTTTTTACGAACAACAGTGACATTGTGCACATTTGCAACATGTTCCATGGTGGTTATTTCTGTTTCAATATCGGCCACTTTAGGTAACTTAGCTTTATTTGAACGCAACCCCTTGAGACAGCTAATAATGACCTTAATACCGGTAAACAAGACAAAAGACGCAATTAACATGCTCGATAAAATATCAATTACATTCCAGCCTGTTATGTATATAAGTACACCAGCAGCAAAAGTAGAAACCGTTGATATTAAATCAAAAAACGAGTGTAAAAACACGGCATACACATTAATGCTCGCCTTACGACCTTTATAAAGCACCCATGCCGCTGCGCCATGAAATAAAAAACCAATAGCAGCAATTACCGACATCAAGTAACTATTAATAACCAGCTCATGTCCCCCTTTATGATGCATAAAGCGCTCAGTGCCCTCATATAAAATAAGTGAACTAATGGCTAGGTATAAAACGCCGTTGATCAACCCCCCTATTAGCTCTGCTTTTTGATGGCCATCGTTATAGGTTTTAGCTAAATGAATAGCAAAGCTAGACGCAATGAGAGCAATGAACAAAGAGCTATTATGAACAAACAAATGCCCTGCATCAGCAAGTACTGCAAGTGAGTTTGCGTAATACGCACCCACTAATTGAATCACCATAAATGAGCAGGTAATTGCAAGTGCAATTAACAAACGGCGACGAGAAGCATGATGTGTGGTTATTTCTGTCATGAAATATAATAGACCTTCACTAAAAATAAAGTAAGCTTATGAAATAAAGCAAATTGGGAAATACGTAATGATATACAGTCACAATTGTAATACGTAGGCCAAATAAACGCACTAAAAACTTAGTAAAACACAAAAAACTGTACTAAAAATAACTAAGCAGATACAAAAATAATAATTAATTCATAAATATGGTCAGTTATCATATTTTAATGCGGAGAAACCCGTGAGCCATGACTCAAACAATACAATTTGGCAGGTTTTTAATCTAATTAATTTGGCGGTGATTGTTTATGACAATAAAACACATAATTACATCTTAAACCAACATGCCAAAACGTTACTTAACATAAATAGTGACGACGCGCTTAGCAGCGATGTTTTTAACAATATTACGCTTCGCGACTTTAATGATGATACGGTTGTTACCGTTGAGCAATTATTCACATCTACTATAACAGCTGTTTTATTAGAGTGTGAATTCACGCCTCAGCTTTTAAATGTGAACCACTCAATCATTGATGACTCTGTTTCTATGATCACTTTAGAGCAAGACCATAGTCATGCAGAGCAATATAATTTTGACCATATTATTTCAAAAATATCCACCAAACTAATTGATATTCAAAATGACAACATTGATCAACAAATTAACTTTGCACTCAAAGCCATAGGCACCGTTTGTAAAGCAGATAGAAGCTACTTATTTGAATTTAATACCGATAGTGAAACTTTAACCAATACGCATGAATGGGTGAACACCGGCATAACTGCCTACAAAGACAGGTTGCAAAACGTCCCTAAAGCCGAGCTACCCTACTTTTTTGATGTAATGAACTTAACACACCTATTTAAAGTTAATGATGTTGCTCAGTTACCGCCAGAAGCGAATTCAGAAAAAGCAGAGTTTGAAGCGCAGAGTATTCAGTCTGTTTTATGTGTTGGCCTGCGCTTTGACAAGGAGCTTGTTGGTTTTATTGGCTGTGACTGTGTTAATACAAAACGCCAATGGAGCAAAATAGATTTAATAAGAATCAAGCTCGTAGGCGAAATTATTAATAACGCACTCAAAAACATAAACTATAAAAAAAAGCTGCAGTTAGCCCAAAAACAATTAATTAACGCTAATACAAAATTAAATAAGTTAGCAAACACCGATGCACTTACTAATATTGCCAACCGCCGATTTTTTGATACTTCCCTAAAGAGCGAAATTAAACGCTCTGCAAGACAACACCAACCAATTAGTTTAATTATGTGTGATATCGACTTTTTTAAGCGCTATAACGACAATTATGGCCACCACAAAGGCGATGAAACGTTAAAACACGTTGCTCGTGCATTAAAAAGTTTATGTAAACGTGAGGGTGACATAGCAGCTCGCTATGGCGGTGAAGAATTCGCAATCATTTTACCTGCTACGAATATAGAGCAATGCCATAAATTTGCTTTGTTAATTGAGCAAAAAATAAAAGCACTGAATATTACGCATGAGTTCTCTCCTATTGCCCCTTACATAACACTTAGCTTTGGTTGCTTTTGTAGTTATCCAAATGCAGATACACACACAGAAACCCTAATAAAAAGCGCTGACATTGCTTTATATAAAGCAAAGAAAGCTGGCAGAAATCAAATATGTATTTTTGAATAATAAACAATCATAAATTACTCTTTTCACAATGAAAGTCATATCATTATATTAATAACCACTTTGTGCTATTTAAATGAACAATAAATTGCCCATTTAAATTTATAAATTAAAAACACTTTCTTAGCTTAAGTCATCAGCACTTGGTATAACCACGCCATATAAGTCATTAATGGTTGCTAAGGCACTTTTATGTAGATCAGATGCCAACACATCACTTACTGAAGTTTGTAATGACCTTGTAGCGCACGCGTCAGCGACTACCGTTGCGTGGTTACCTCTTAAAAATGCACCTTGCGCTGTAAATGTCACACACATGTGGGTCATAAACCCAACAATGATCAATTTATTATTACCAATTACATCTACTTGTTCGCCTAAGTCTGTTCCTACAAAACTATCGGGAGCTGTTTTAACGATAACTTTTTCATCCGCAATTGGCGCGACACTTGAGTGTATTTGGCCTATTTCGGCATTAATATCGTAAGGCGAGCCTTCACCACCATCATGCATAATATGAATAATTTTAGAACCAGCAGCACGTGCATCAGCCAGTAAAATTGCCGCATTATTAAGAGCATCTTGCCACCCTTCTAACTCCATAACACCTTGTGTATAAGTATTTTGATAATCAACAAATATAAGTGTGGCGTTTGTAAGTGAAGCGGGTGTTGAGTCAAGCCCATTAAGTTCACGAAGTGTCGTCGTCATAATTTATCCTTTAATACCGAGTTAAATTTAAGTTTATAAGCTATCACGGCTGTGACAGCCGTGTTGCTGCGTTTGCACCGTGACAGCTTATACTTTATAGTCGGTTGCAAATAGTGTCCTAAAGGACGGTAGTCGATGATATTAGGCCAAAATGACATTGCTCTGTGAACATACCGTTGCGATTGTTGCTTATAACAATATCAGTTTGTTTCACCTATCTATTCCGTGTAGTATTTTTGGTGAAGACTTAGACCGCGTGGGCGCTCGTCCATATAAAGTCACAGTATGTACAGAAACGGTAGGTCTGGTGCCAACACTTTCTGGCTTTCCCATAGAAATAAAACAAGACCTGTCAATACTTGAAACTGCTGATACTGTCATCGTACCCGCGTGGTGCGATCCTGATATACCCGCCTCAACAGCTTTACTTAATGCACTTCGCCGTGCACATGCTCGTGGAGCAAGAATGGTAGGTTTATGTTTAGGCGCTTTTGTGCTTGCTGAAGCAGGTATATTGGATGGCAAAACAGCATCAACCCACTGGGTATGGGCTAACGACTTCGCACAAAAATACCCAAAAGTAAACTTTGATAACGATGTACTGTACATTGACGAAGGAAATGTTTTTACCTCAGCAGGCGCCGCTGCCGCAATTGATTGTTGCCTACATTTATTACGTCGTGATCACGGCGCAGATATTGCCAACAGCGTGGCCAGACGCATGGTTGTGGCGCCTCACCGCAGTGGAGGACAAGTACAGTACATAGAAAAACCCATTCCTCGACACATCGATAGTAACCGTTTAGAGCCGGCTATCACTTGGGCACTAAAAAATTTAACTAAACCTTTAACAATCGATGAACTCGCCAGTAAAGCAAGTATGAGTCGCCGTAATTTTTCTCGACTTTTTAAAAAAGCAATGGGCACTACATTTACACAATGGCTGCTGAGTCAACGTCTAACCATCGCGCAGCAGCTATTAGAAACAAGTAACCACAATATAGATAGAATTGCTAATCAATCTGGGTTTTCATCGAGTGTTAGCTTTCGACAACAGTTTTTAGCCGCTTTCTCTATTTCACCTTCCGCTTACAGAAAGCAATTTAAAAGTAGCGAGCCGCAATAAAAAGTTACTCGCACATACGCAAATCACTTGTTAGCATGAGGTATTATCAAAGGATGGAAATGAGCATGACGAACAATAATCATACGTTAGTCGTTGAAGGTGGTGCAATGCGCGGTATTTTTGCTGCAGGTGTACTTGATGAGTTTTTAGAGCAAGGATATCAACCCTTTAATCGGTATTTTGGAGTATCAGCTGGTGCTACAAATGTGGCAGCCTATTTATGTAAGCAGCCAACACGCAACTACAAAGTGATCACCGATTACTCCTGCAGGCCAGAATTTATTAATCTCGCACGTTTTATCAAAGGCGGCCATCTATTTGATTTAGATTGGCTGTGGCAAGAGACAGTTCGTGAAATCCCCTTGAATACCGACGAATTCTCGCAATCTCCTTACGATTTTTATATTGTTGCAACGGCAATAGATTCAGGTAAAGCTCACTATTTGCAAGCAACGGGCAATGAAATGGTTGAGCAATTAAAAGCCTCTTGCGCCATCCCAATCGCTTATCGGGATTACCCAACAATAAACGGGATCGCAATGACCGATGGTGGCGTTGCCGATTCTATTCCGGTAAAAAAAGCCTATGAAATGGGTGCATCAGAAATAACAGTTATCCTTTCCCAACCTTTAGGCTATCGTAAAAAAGACAACAAAGTACCGTGGTTAACTAAACAACTCTATAAACAGAGCCCTGCGCTTGCAGAGGCCGCCATACAGCGTTCTAAAAATTATAATGACAGTATTGATTTTTTGCACAATGCTCCGTCAGATTGCAAAATAAATATTATTGCACCACCAACAGGGTTTAAAGTCGGCCGCACCACTAAAAATCGAGCTATACTCAATTCAGGCTATCAAATGGGCATAAGTGAAGCTAAAAGTTACTTGGATAACCCTAGATTTGGTAGCAATGGTTATGAGCGATAAAACCATTTCAAACAGATTGCCCGAAGTCAAAATTGCATTTACTCATACACCCAAAGCTATTGAAATTATAAAATATGTTTATGGTGAACGTTACTCAACGTGCTTGAGCATACACAGGTAATACAAGAAGGGTTATTAATAAACAGTATGGACTCAGAAGAAATATATAGTGATATAACCCTGAATTTACATCTAATTCAAGCTATTAATTTTTAAACCCGCGAGTTAATGTAGTAAGGAATTATGTGTTAATGGCTTATTGTCAAAAAATAGATTATGTTTAGGCATAGTGCTTGCTTGTGTTCTTGTGTACGTACTAAATAAATTAAGGTTTTTTGTGAATTTTCTTCGATGCTTTCATAATATAGTCTCTGATCAACAGCTTAGCTTTGATCAAAAAATTGCAGACTTACTTGCTTTTGGGCTCGATGTTTTTCAGCTCGATTTGGCTATTATCAGCCGCGTAAAAAATAATTCTTACACTGTTTTACATGCTATTACCCCTGACAATTCTCTTGCTATTGGTACTGAGTTTGAGTTAAACGGCACCTACTGTACACATACTTTGTTGGCCAACTCTGCACTGGCATTTCATAATGCGTCGCAAAGTAGTATTGCAAATCATCCTTGCTATATTAATTTCCAATTGGAGGCGTATATTGGAGCGCCTATACGAATAGGTACAGACGTATTTGGAACTGTTAACTTTTCATCAGCTCAGGAATGCGCCCCTTTTAGCGACGAAGCTTATGATTATATTGAATTATTGGCTCAGTGGTTGGGCTCAGAATTTGCGCGCAATCAGGATAAAGTTAATCTCACTAAAAATAGTGACACCTTATTGAAACTTGAAAGCGTTGCAAATATAGGCACATGGGAAGTCGACCTAATAGACAATAGCATTTTTTGGAGCCAGCAAACTCGACGTATTCATCAAGCCGAAGAAGGCTATACTCCAAACATGGAAACAGCCATTGAATTTTATAAAGCGGGTAAAAGTCGAGATAGCATTAATAAAGCGGTAGAAAATGCGGTATCTAAGGGTGAAAAATGGCATTTAGAGCTGGAAATAGTTACCGCAAAGCAGCAAAATATTTGGGTGTCGACTTTTGGAGAGGCCGAGTTTAACAACGGCAAATGTGTGCGATTATTTGGTACTTTTCAAGATATAACTGAAGCCGTTAAGTTACGCGAAGAGTTAAAACAAAAAAAAGCACTTGCAGAACAACTCCTCCAAGACCGTAGTATGCTGTTTGCCAAAATTAGTCATGAGCTTAGAACCCCGCTTAATGGTATTACGGGAATGTTAGCGACTCTCATTGATGAACACGATTATGACAAGCGGGCAGAAAAAATTAAAGTCGCCCTTCGAAGTGCTGACATTTTATTAAGTATTATTAATGAAGTACTCGATTTTTCAAAAATAAATCATGGTGAGTTAAAACTGGAGCCTCACCACTCTCTACTTAAAACGGTATTTACCGATTTGGTTTCTTTATATTCGGTATTGTTTAGTAATAAACACATTGAACTGCTAGCCACTAATCTCATTCCTAATGATGTTTGGGTATACTGCGACACCTCTCGATTAAGCCAAATTGTCTCTAATTTACTAAGTAACGCGTTAAAATTTACAGAGCATGGATCTGTTTCTCTCTATTCGCAATTAGCATTAGACACAAAACACCCTTTACTTACCATTAAAATAACCGACACGGGTCGCGGCATGAGTAAAGCGTATTTAAACTCATTATTTAAGCCTTTTACCCAAGAGGTTGATGCTAACAACAATAAAGGCGGCACCGGATTAGGTTTAGCAATTGTTAAAGAACTCGTTGGTTTTATGAATGGCAAAATTGAAGTAACGAGTGAGGTTAATGTGGGTACGTGTTTTACCTTAACTATCCCGATTGAACTTGGCAAACAACAAATACAGACACCGAGTCTTAAATTGATTAATAATCATGGTGCCAAATTATCAGTACTGGTGGTTGATGATAACGAAATAAACCGCCTTGTATTAGAAGCTGCGCTGGATAAGTTTAATATAAAATCAGACTTTGCCATAGACGGCCAAGACGCAATTTTAAAGTGCAAACAAAAGCATTACGATCTTATTTTTATGGATTGTATTATGCCAATACTTGATGGTTTTGAAGCTACCAAACAATTAAGATCTAATAACATTTGTAGCCCCAAAAGCACATATATCGTCGCTCTGACGGCTAATGCTTCTTCCCAAGATAAACTAAGCTGTAAACAAGCGGGCATGGATATGTTTATAGCCAAACCATTTAAGCTTCCAGCAATAGAAGAAGCAATTACAAATACATTAAAAAGGCTGAGCGTAGCCACATTATAATAACGAGTGTCGCTCAGATTAACTTGCACTAGAAAACAAAGGATCATTATGACAAATAAAATTATTGGTATTGTACTTATTGTTATTGGTATCGCACTGGCAATATGGGGCTATGACGTTTATGACTCAGCAGTCTCTCAGGTTACCCGCGCATTAAACGGCGAAACACCTATGGAAGCCTGGCTTGGCTTTATTGGTGGCGCAGTCTGTATTTTAGTGGGTATTACCCGACTTAAATAGCGCTCAAAAAAGCCGCCTTTGGAGAGGGCGGCTTGGGTGAACAAACAGCTATGGGTGAGAGCTGTTATATCAAGAGACTTTAAGCTAAAACACTATTAAGCAGCGCTTTGCTCTGCATCGGGCGTTTGACGAATTAAATAGTCAAACGCACCTAGGCTTGCTGTTGCGCCCGCCCCCATCGCAATAATAATTTGCTTAAATGGCGTAGTGGTTGCATCACCTGCAGCATAAACGCCTTGTAACGATGTTGCGCCTTTGGCATCAATGAGTATTTCACCAAATTGGCTCAGTTCAAGGTCGCTGTCTTTCAACCATTCGGTATTAGGTATTAAACCAATTTGTACAAATATACCGGCTAAGTTCAACTGTTTACTCTCGCCGCTAAGGCGGTCGGTATAACTTAACCCCGTTACTTTTTTGCCATCACCAAGTACTTCCGTGGTTTGGGCGTTTTTAATAATAGTGATGTTTTTTAAGCTATTAGCTTTACGAATAAGTACCTCATCGGCGCGTAACGTATCAGCAAATTCAAGTACAGTAACGTGTTCAACTATATTGGCTAAATCAATTGCCGCCTCAATACCTGAATTACCACCACCAATAACCGCAACCGGTTTACCTTTAAATAGAGGCCCATCACAGTGCGGGCAGTATGCAACGCCATGGCCTTTATATTGTTGCTCACCGGGTACATTCATTTCGCGCCAGCGTGCACCGGTTGCTAGCACGAGTGATTTTGCTTTTAATACAGCGCCATTTTCTAGCGTAATATCATACCCATTACTGCCTTTTTGCAGGTTTGCCGCGCGTTGGTTGTGCATAACATCAACATCGTATTCTTTAACGTGTTCTTCCAACTGAGCCACCATTTTCGGCCCTTGCGTTGCTTTTATTGAAATAAAGTTTTCAATCGCTAATGTATCAGCAACTTGACCGCCAAATCGCTCTGCTACAACCCCAGTATTGAGCCCTTTACGTGCTGAATAAATAGCTGCCGAAGCACCAGCTGGCCCACCACCGACGACAAGTACATCAAACACCGACTTTTCATTGAGTGATGCTGCTTGGCGCTGTGCACCTTTGCTATCCACTTTATTTAAAATATCAGTGAGGCTCATGGCCCCTTGGCTAAAGGGTTCACCATTTAAATATACAGCGGGTACAGCCAGTATGTTTCTTTGCTCAACTTCATCTTGAAATAATGCCCCATCAATCATGGTGGCTTTAATATTGCTATTTGTTGCTGCCATAGTATTAAGTGCCTGCACAACTTGCGGGCAGGTTTGGCAACTCAAGCTAATGTACACTTCAAAATTAAGTGTTTGCTCAAGTGTTTGTATTTGTTCAATGTCATCTTTACTTGCTTTACTAGGGTGACCACCCGTATGTAATAGCGCTAACACTAAGCTAGTAAATTCGTGCCCCATAGGTACACCTGCAAAGGTAATATGGGTATTTTTTTCTGGTGAATGCACCACCATAGAAGGCCTGCGGGCGCTAGTATCGGGATTATTTATTACACTAAACTTATCGCTTAGTGACGCTAAATCGTTTGCTAGACTTTCTACTTCTGTTGATTTTTTGCTGTCGTCCAAGGCGATAAGCAGCTCAACAGGCTGAGTCAGCGATTCAAAATGGCTTTTTAGTTGGTTCTTTATGTTGTTGTCTAACATGGCTTAGCCCCTTAAGGAAAATTAAAACAGCAAGGTTCCCATGCCATCAGTGCATGTGCGAAATTTTAGAAACGTGTGATGGCGTGGGAGAGTGCCCAGTGAACCTATACAGGCTCACTGGTATTAGAGTCATGTTCTACTCTAAATTTAGTTAGTGGTAAGGTTTAAATCTTACCAACTAGGTCTAGTGAAGGTGCTAATGTGTCTTCACCTGGCTGCCAAGATGCAGGACAAACTTCGCCATCATGTGTTGCAATGTATTGCGCTGCTTGTACTTTACGAACAAGTTCTTTAGCACTGCGACCAATGCCTAAGTCATGTGTTTCAACAACTTTGATTTCGCCCTCTGGGTTCATTACAAATGTACCGCGAAGTGCTAAACCGTCATCTTCAATCATGACACCAAAGTTGCGTGTAATACGCCCTGTTGGGTCACCAATCATTGGGTAAGTAATTTTACCGATTGTATCTGACGTGTCATGCCATGCTTTATGCGTAAAGTGTGTATCAGTTGATACTGAATAAACTTCAACGCCCATTTCTTGTAACTGTGCGTAATGATCTGCAAGGTCACCTAGCTCTGTAGGGCATACAAATGTGAAATCTGCAGGGTAAAAGAAAAAGATAGACCACTTACCTAATACGTCTTTTTCAGTGAGTTCTACAAAGTCACCATTGTGGTAAGCTGTTGCATTGAAAGGTTGTAATTTTGTGTTAATCAATGAAGTGCTCATAGTATTCCTCATTTATGTTTAGTGTATTTATAAAAAGTTAACGCTGTATGCGTTGGCTTGATTAATACAATAAGGCCATTGAGAAATTAAATAAAATTGATTGTTTAGATTAAAACAATCGATTTTTAAGATTGCAAACCCAAGGAGTGATCTACTGCTTACTTTTAAGCGTTAAAGCAGTTACAACTCAACTACCACTCATAGTCAGTTGCGTTATATTGATTTTAATAAGATTACACTGCACATCCTTGCTACAATAACGTGGTTTACATTACACAACCTTCAAAGGCATTTCGTTTATGGAAAAATTCGTCAATCACATTCAACTAGGCTATTTAGGCTTATTGCCATTTTTAGGCTGTGTGGGCTGGCCGCTTATGTTTGGCAGTAACAGTGTAAATTTAGAGTTTTTTAGTTTTTACAGCATTGCTATTTTAGCGTTTATGGCGGGTAACTTATGGCATGCAGGCCAACAAAGCTTTGCTGATGCGATTAAAGCTGTGCTACCGGTTATTCCTATTCCGTTTTTATCATTCTTACCGATTGAGTGGATGCTTGCTTGGTTAGGCGCGAGTTTTTGGTTAGTACTGATTTTTGAAAAGGCCACAATACAGTGGCAGGGTTATCATAAAGATTATCAAAAAATGCGTTTTGTGCTCACATCAGTGGTATTTGTGTGTCATATCTTAATTATTGGTATGAGTATTTACCCTAAATAACACGCCATGGCTTAACCATTGGTCTGTAATAGGGTAACATCCGCGCACTGTATTGAGAGGACACACCATGATAGACCAATTACGCCAACAGCTTACTGACCTTGGTGAGAATTTTGTAGAAAAAAACGCGGCTTTTAAAATTAAAGTGATCCCGTTTTTTTGCGCTATTAGCATAAAAAAAGATCATAAAAGTGAGGGGCGTCTTTCTTTTTATTCAAATCAGCTCATTGAAATATTTATGGTGGTGTTGTTTGTTTTATTTGGCTTAGCCATTTACGACCCTCAAGCCGGTTTTACTCATGGCCCTATTCATATTGTGTTTGCTATTTTGATTACCTTTAACTTAATTCTTAAACAAGTTGCCATCGAAGGGTTAAAAACGCGTTTAGCTATGTATAGGTTACATCATCAGCTGATTAGTACACCGCATCCTGATACATCGCCTGTTACTAATAAAAACATATAATTTAATATGTACTTAAACCCAAATTGGAACATACTCACGGTAGGTGATGGCGACTTATCGTTTTCACACGCGCTTTATAACCACATTAAACCGCAAAAGTTAGTTGCCTCAACCTATGATTCAGCTGCAACTCTTACAGAAAAATATCCCGATAACGCGCTTGCCTCACTTAAAGCACATAAAGTTAATGTGCTTAATGAATTTGATGTTACCAACACACAATGTTGGCAACAACTAGCCGAGCACCTAAACAGCTTTGATGTAGTGATTTTTCAATTTCCACTTATTCCTGCGTTTATTGGTCGCGACGCATTTGAGAAAAATACACGTAATAACAGCATGAACGTGCTTAACCGTGCGTTACTGCATCAATTTATAAAATATGCCAATGAGTTTGCCTTGAACCCACAAGGCCCTGGGTTATGCTATATAACCTCAAAAGATGTTAAACCGTATCGTGAGTGGAATATTGAGGGGAGTTTAAATACCCATTTAAACGCGGCATACCAAGGACAAATGCCATTCGATATCAGTCGCTTTGATGGCTATAAAATTCGCAATGTCGACCGTGACAAACACGTCAAAGACACCAGCGGTATTACCTATGTATTTAGTGAAAATACACCACCCGAATTAAGTGGTATGTTAGCAACTCCTAACTATTTAACTGATAATTATTGCCCGCTTTGTCGTGTGGGGCCGTTTTTAGCGGATGAAGATAAAAACAAACATTTTGCCGCTAAAAAGCACCAGCAAATGCTCAAACTAGAGCAAGACTGGCAGCAATGGTTAACAGCGTTTTATAAGTCAAGTTAGTCACAAAGTGCAGCTTGCTTTATTAAGTCAGCTGCTTTTTCTGCAATTGCTATTACCCCAGCATTGGTATTTCCGGTAATAATACTGGGCATAATAGAGGCGTCTACCACCCGTAAATTTTGCACACCGTGAACACGTAATTCGCTATCAACCACAGCCATATCGTCTTGGCCCATTTTGCAGGTTCCTACGGGGTGATATTCTGTATCGGCTGTTTGCCTAATAAACTCAATAAGCTGCGCATCATCATTAATATCAAGCGGATACACCATATCTGCACGAATAGTATCAAACGCTTTGCTTTGCATTATGCTCAATGTTTTTTTAAGCCCAAGTAGCATAACCTGTAAATCATCGGGGTGGCTTAAATAATTAGGATCAATGAGTGGCGCACTTAAAGGGTTGGCATCCGCTAAACGAATAGTGCCGCGGCTTTTAGGGTGCATTATGCTGCTATGAATACTGTATCCATGGCCATAATGCAGTTTACGGCTGTGATCGTCCACCAGCCCAATAACAAATTCAAGTTGCACATCGGGCACAATAGAATCTGTAAATAAGTTTACAAACGCATGCGACTCGGCAAAGTTACTGGTCAGCTTTCCTTCGCGTTTGGCAAACCAATCAACGCATCCTTTTGCAATATTAAACGCACCGCTGGCACTTATTCCAAATGTGCCTTGCGAATATTTTGCTTTGTATAATGGCACAACGGTTAAGTGATCGTGCAAATTACTGCCTACACCTTCTAATGGCGTTACAAGCTCAATGTTATGCTGCTTTAAATGATCTGCAGGCCCCACTCCCGATAACATTAAAAGTTGGGGGGAGTTAATAGCACCGGCACTTAAAATAACTTCTTTATGGGCATTTAGCACATAGCTTTTATTATTAACTGCAACTGTTACACCAGTTGTTGATTTCCCGCAAAAATTAATTTTATGCACCTGCGCATCAGTGAGCACGGTTAAGTTTTTACGAGCTAAATTAGGTGTTAAGTACGCTTTTGCCGCACTGCAACGCTCCCCTTTATGTTGAGTGACCTGCGATAACCGCGCACCTAGCTGTTGCTGCGCATTAATATCGTCATTAAGGGCAACGCCTTGCTCTTGGCATGCATTTAAAAACAGCTGATTAACTGGGCTTGGTAAACTTAGCTCTTGCACATGTAAGGGGCCATTTACACCATGATATGGGCTGTTGGTAAAGGTTTTGTTGTTTTCAGCTTTGATAAAATAAGGCAGCAAACTGGTATAATCCCAGCCGGTATTTCCCATAGCGGCCCAGTTGTCGTAGTCTTTTTTATTCCCTCTTATGTAAACCATGGCATTGATTGAACTTGAACCACCAAGCACTTTACCTCTGGGCATAAACCCACAGCGGTTATTAAGCTCTTTTTGTGGCACCGTGTTGTAATGCCAGCTATTAATGCCATAAGGCACACTAGCTGCAACTCCCGCAGGCATTTGCACCAGAGCACTTTGGTCACGGCCGCCGGCTTCAATTAAACACACACTCACATTTTTATTTTCAGATAATCGCGAGGCAACAACACAGCCGGCACTGCCTGCGCCAATCACAATGTAATCAAATGAGGTGGTATGCATAAAATATCTCCCATTAAAAAAACTACTTTGCATGGATTATCTACTAAAAACTTGATATTTTTAGACACCTCTTCACTAATGCAATTGTTATGAGCAGCCTAATTAAAGCCACTTCTTTACAGGGAATTGATACATTAATTACCGAACTAGGTGGTGATACAGCAAGCATTATGCGCCATTGCGCCATTGAGGTAACGTTAAACTCCCTTGAAACCCAAAGCTTAACTTATCGCCATTATGCCGAACTTTTAGAATACTGCGCTCATAGCTTAAACTGCCCAAGTTTTGGTCTTAAACTCGCTAGCAAACAAAGTTTTGATATTTTAGGGCATATCGCTATCGCCGCTAAAAGTGGAACTAATTTAGGTGAAGCGCTTACATGGGTAATTAAATACCTGCACTTACATACACCCGCACTTAATTTAACCACGCATACACTTGAAGATGACCAAAATATATTTTTATCATTCGAAATAAAACTCAAGCCTTTACCTGTTATAAATCAAGTTATTGAATTAACAATTGCACTGGCGCTCGCTACCTTAAAAAAAGTGAGCCAAAATCAATGTAAACCCATTAAGGTATTTTTACCGCAAAAGCTTGATGCAAATCTGCGCGCTTACCATCAACACTTTGGCTGTAACGTTATTGAACACAGAAACAGCGCCGGTATTTTAATCGCCAAAAACGATTTATTATTGCCACTTAATGTTTCTGATCAACACAAAGTACAAGCCGCATTAAACTTTTTAGCCGCTAATAATGCGCATACTCAGTCGTTACCTTCGCAAGTAAGTGCACTTATTCGACCCATGCTGCCCCTTTTTCAATGCTCAAACCAAACGATAGCAACGGCACTTAATCTGCATCCTCGCACCTTGCATCGTGAACTTAAAAAACATAACACCAGCTTTGTGAAACTAAAAGATGCCACTCGCCGCGCATTATGTGAACACTATTTAATGCAAAACCAATTTTCTATTTCACATATTTCCGAGCTGTTAGGTTATCAAGAACAAGCCACATTAAGTGCCAGTGTAAAACGCTGGTTTAACTGCTCTGCTCGCGCATTTAGAGCAAAATATTGTTAAACTGCAAAGCTGTGTAAAATACATAAAAAGGCTAAACATGAATTTTGTAATTGTAGGTACCAATTTTATTAGCGACACCCTACTTGATGCGGCAAGTACTCTGAGTAATTTTAATTTATACGGTGTGTGTTCTCGGGCAGAAAGTAGCGCTGAGCGATTTTTAGCTAATCACGCCACTCATTCTCAAGCAAAAATATTTACCTCCATTGACGCTGTTTGCCAAGACGAGCTTGTAGAGGCAGTATATATTGCCGCACCAAATAGCCTGCATAAAGACTATGCTGTGCAATGTTTAGCTGCGGGCAAACACGTACTTGGCGAAAAACCCTCAGCAGCAAATAGTCATGAGCTTACTGCTATTTTAACGGCTGCTCAAAAACATCAACGTTTGTACATGGAAGCGATGATGACAACGCATTTACCTAACTTTGCTGTTTTAAAAAACGCATTAAAAAGAATCGGTACACCGCGTAAATTTATTGGCCAATTTAGCCAATATTCGTCTCGTTACGATAAGCTCAAAAACGGCGAGCGCCCTAATACCTTTTTGCCTGAATTTGCAAATGGCGCATTAGTAGACTTGGGTATTTACCCACTTTATTTACTTATAGCACTGTGGGGCGCACCAAACAGTGTGCACGCCAGTGGCGTATTACTAGAAACCGGTGTTGATGGTGCCGGCGATGTACTTTTAAATTATGCAGATAAACAAGCGGTAATTAGTTATTCAAAAATATCGCAAGGCGAGAACATAACCGAAATACAAGGTGAGTTAGGCCGTATTCGTATTGAAGCTGTATCGCAACTTAAAAAAGTGGAATTCATCGCTAATAATGGTCAAAAAGAAACAATAAGTGCAGATTTTGATGAGCATTTTATGAAGTATGAAGTGGCGCACTTTATTGAGATGATTGAGCAAAATGCATTAGAGTCACATATTAACAACCACCAGCTTTCACGCGATGTGATGACGGTACTCGATACCGCCCGCGCACAATTGGGCGTTATATACCCTGCCGATAGTAAAGCTGAGCTATAAATTTTTACTCAATCAGTCAGCCCTCATTACCCGCCACCTCAATCTTAAAAAAGAGTAACGCTTATTTTTCATTCAGCCCAGTGATAGCCTCTCATCACTGGGGACTCCATGTAAAACGTTAATTTACATTTACCTGCGTAGGTAAAAGCAGGTAATATGCGCCGCAATTAAATGGCAATATTTAAGGACGACCATGCAAAAATCAACCAAAGAGCTATTACTGGCTATTTTATGCATATTGCTTGCAATGATCACTATTCAGTCTGGGGCTTCACTGGCTAAGCAGCTTTTCCCTATTGTTGGCCCTGAGGGCACAACGGCCTTACGTTTAGGTTTTTCTGCCGCTATTCTTTGTTTGATTTTTAAACCTTGGAGACACTTTCCGGTTGCAAGCCAGCGTTTACCCATCTTAATTTATGGTTTGAGCCTAGGCGGCATGAACATTCTATTTTATTACGCCATTGAACGTATTCCACTGGGTATTGGTGTTGCGCTTGAATTTACCGGGCCACTTGCCGTTGCGTTATTTTCATCAAGACGAAAGCGTGATTTATTTTGGGTTGCTTGCGCAATAACCGGAATATTATTACTGTTACCCGATATGAAAGGCCAAGAAAGTTTAGATCCAATTGGCGTGATTTTAGCTCTAGCAGCGGGTGCGTGTTGGGCAGGTTATATTTTATTCGGTAAAAAAACCGGCAGCCAAAGCTCTGGTGGCGCAACGGTAGCGATGGGCATGACCATTTCAGCTATTGTGCTTGTACCTTATGGTGGCATATCACAAAGTGCCGCATTTACTTGGGATATTATTCCGTTAGGTATTGCCATTGCGGTACTCTCTAGTGCCCTACCTTACACTTTAGAAATGATCACGCTGCGTAATATGTCGCCGCAAGGGTTTAGCATTATGATGAGCCTTGAACCCGCTATTGCAGCACTCGCTGGCTTAGTTATTTTAGGTGAACTACTTAGCATTTGGCAGTGGCTTGCTATTTTATTAGTTATTATTGCCTCGGTTGGCAGCTCAACGTCAAACAGTAAAAAGCAGCCAGCTCCTGCTTAATATTTAATTAAATATTAAGCTACCGAGACACACAAAACCCACGCTATTTGCTTGGGTTTTGCAGTTAAGTTATTCACTATTTTATAGGGGATGGCTGGCCATGTGGGCTTGAGCGCAAATATTGCTTTGGTGCCTGCACTTGCGCGCCCAACTCGGCCGCAGCATGCCAAGGCCAATGTGGGTTATATAAAATACCCCGCGCTAAAGCGACACCATCAGCACGTTCATCACTGAGAATACTTTCAGCTTGCTGCGCCTCGGTAATTAAACCCACCGCTATCACTGGCATATTCACAACCTGTTTAATGGCGGTTGCAAACGGCACCTGAAAATTCTTAGCAACAGGTATATCTTGCTCAGGGCTTAAACCCGCAGTGCTTACATGAATAAAGTCACACCCTAACGCGTCAAGCGCTTTTGCCAGTTCAATTGATTGCGGTAAATCCCAACCACCATCAACCCAATCGGTTGCTGAAATACGTACACCCACCGCTTTATTGCTTGGAAATGCCGTTCTTACAGCTTTAAATACGTCGAGTAATAATCGCATTCTATTTTCTAGGCTACCACCGTATTGATCATCACGTTTGTTTGCCAGCGGCGATAAGAACTGGTGTAGCAAATAACCGTGTGCGCCATGTATTTCTATTAAATCAAGGCCCAACTCGTCAGCGCGCTTTGCCGCATTAACAAAGTCACTTATGAGCGAATCTATATCATCTTGGTTCATCGCTTTGGGAGTGGGGCTGTTTTCATCATAGGCAATGGCTGATGGCGCAACCGTTTGCCAACCATTGAGGTGATCGGGCATAAGTACCCCACCGCCATCCCATGGTTTATCGGTTGACGCTTTTCGACCTGCATGGGCTAATTGAATACCAATAGGCATTGGGCTGTATTGTCTTACGGCCGTTAAACTTTTTGCTAATGCAGCTTGGGTAGTATCATCCCATAATCCTAAATCGGCGTAACTAATTCGCCCTTCGGGATTAACGGCCGTCGCTTCTAAAATAAGTAAACCCGCTCCACTTAAACTCAATTGCCCTAAATGAATGGTATGCCAGTCACTTGCAGCGCCATTGTTGGCCGAGTACTGGCACATGGGTGCAATAATAATTCGATTATCTAGGCTTAACTTACCAAGTGACAATGGTGAAAACAGCTTTGACATTATAAATCCTCATATAACTAACTCACAGCCACAACTAAATTGTGCTGTTGGTGTTATCAATAATTAAACGTGTATTTATAAAGGTTATGGGGGGGAATATTCATTTTTATAGTGTTTATAAAAATATAAGTAATGACGTTTTAAACTATTCATTATCCAGTTTTTATCTATATTAGGCACAGTTATTATTTTGGTTGATTTTAAAGCAACGCCTTTGTTTATTTAATATACAGCGTGAAACACTCAAACTCACTTTTATATTTTTATTCTAAAAAAGTGAATTAAAATTCATATTTTTATTTCCATCACTAAAACACCCTGATACTATTAGCGCTCATTTATAAACACATTTTATTGAACTAGGATCACTTTTTATGTTTAAACCAAGCCTGTTAACCTTGGCTGTATCAAGCGCACTGAGCGGTGTATTATTTAGCAGTAATGCAGTGGCACAAGAGCAAGTTATTGAAAAGAACAAATCGCTTGAAGTTATTGAGGTTACAGCAACGCGCCGAAGTGGCTCAATTCAAGCTGCGCCTCTTAACATTACCGCGCTCGATGCTGATGTAATGAAAGATCAAAACATCAGTGAGTTGGCCGATGTAGCACGTTGGGTACCGGGCTTAACAATTACAGATCAAGGTGGCCGTGCCGGTTCACCTATTATAGTCCGTGGTTTAAATACTAATTCATCAGGGCCTTCATCAGATGGTGGCACTGTTGCCACTTATATTAATGAAATTCCTGTCTCAGTTGATATGCGTTTAGTTGATGTAGAGCGTGTGGAAGTGCTTATTGGGCCGCAAGGCACATTATATGGAGCTGGCACACTTGGTGGCGCTATTCGCTATATGCTTAAAGAACCAGAACTTGATTTCACCTCAGGTGAAGTATTTGGTGATGTTTTTCAAACTCAAGAAAGTGATTCGGTCGGTGGTGAAGCGGGCTTTATCTTCAATTTACCATTAATTGAAGACAAACTTGCTGTTCGTACCAGCTTAAATATTTATGAAGACCCAGGGTTTATTGACTACGGCTATACCGTTCGTGAACCAGGTGTGTCGATAACCGACCCTGATTGGACAAACCTTGATGCAGTCAACAGCAATTTTAAAAATGTAAAAGACGCGAACGGTGAAACAACCACAACTGGCCGTATTTCTTTGCGTTACAAAGCAAACGAGTCATTCGAAGGTACATTAAACTACTTCTATCAAAAGCAAGATACTGAGGGTCGTTCCATTGTTCATCACAACAGCCTTAATGCTAACAATGGCTTAAGTGATCGCATTGGCAAATACGAGTCAGCGTACCGTTATGAAGAGCCACGGATAAAAGAAGACCAATTATTGAGCCTTGAACTTAAAGCTGACTTAGGTTTTGCTGAGCTAGTATCAGCTACCGGTATTTCACAATTTGACGCCGATGGGCAACGTGATCAAACAGATCTTTTAATTCGCTTAGACTATGGCTACGAAGAGTTTCCTTCGTTTTCAGCATTTACCCGTGAAATTGACGAAAAAGACACCTTTACCCAAGAACTGCGTTTAGTCTCACAAAGTGATAGCGATTTAAGCTGGATTGTTGGTGGTTTTTACAACAAAACTGACACCGATGCATCAAGCAGAGAGTACACACCAGGGTTTGATCAATTCGCGGTTGATAATTTCGATGGCGCACAACTTAGACCAGACTCTTTAGAGTATTTAGAAATTACTGGCAGCAAAGTGACTGAATCAGCGCTTTTTGGTGAAGTGGGTTACCAAGTAACCGATAAACTCGACATTACCATTGGCGCGCGTTTTTACGAATACGATGTTGAGTCAAAAGCGGCTTTTGACTTCCCATTAGCAAATACCTTGTATGAAGGTGCTGCACCTGATGCAATTTCAGTTAATTTTGAAGAAAATAAAGCAGGTGACAACGGTAATCTATTTAAATTTAATGCTAAGTATCAGTTTACTGATACTGTAATGGGATACGCCACTGTTAGCGAAGGCTTTAGAATTGGTGGCTCAAATGGCCTAGTGCCTTGTCCTGTGCCCTTACCTGAGGATCAACAAACAGGCTGTGGTACACCTGATGAAATGCTATACGATGCCGATACCACAACTAACTATGAGCTAGGCTTTAAAAGTACATGGTTTGGAAGCCAACTACACTTTAACGCCGCCCTATTCAATGTTGATTGGGATAACGCACAAATTGCAGGGGCAACCACCGTTGGCCAATTACCGTACCTGTCAAATGCAGGTAGCGCTAATGCTAAAGGGATTGAGGTTGCCACACGTGCAATTTTATCAGACTCATTTACTGCCTATGCAACTTATGCCTATACAAAAGCAGAGCTAACTTCAGACGCACCGTATTTATTTAATTCTGACGGGAGTGATGGCGCGGTAGATGGCGACCGTTTACCAGGCTCGCCAGAGCATCAGTTCTCTATGGGGATTAACTACCAAACAGACGTGTTAAATGATAAAACCTTAGATATTAACTACGGTTTAACTGCACAAAGTGATGTAATTTCAAAAGTAGGCCTACGTGACAACGGTGAAGCACTCCCGGGTTATAGCTTAAGTAATATTTCAGCTAAATTAACCGCCGATGCATGGTCGACTACTTTATATGTAGATAACCTATTTAATAAATATGCGGTTACCTCTGTTCGTCGTTCGGATGCGGATATTACAACAGCCAATGGCGCAGACATACAACGTAACTATGGTTACTATATTAATCGCCCGCTTACTGTTGGCATTAAATTTAACTATAAGTTTGAAATATAATTAGGGCCTGCTGTTCTTTATGGATTAAATTTGTTCAAACTAGGGGCGATTTAATCGAGGCGCAAGGTTTGTAACCTAGTGGGCTAAGTAAAAACCGAGCAACAAAGAGTTAATTGCCCCTAGGCAGAACCCTTAAGGGCAGCGCCTGTTTGGCATTGATGCTGCGTTATCACCTATTTATGGGGAATAACCACACTACATAGGCTCTGCCTTGCCTTAATACCAAACAGACTGCTGCAAATTCAACCTTGAAAGGTCAACAGGCCCAACGATAAGTTTAAGTACAATCAAGAGGCTCAAATTAATTTTGAGCCTTTTTATTTGTAAGCACATTATTTATAAGAGTATTTATGCAGCCAAACTTAAAGCAAATACACCAAAGCGCTATAAACAACTTAAACCAAGGCAACATTCAGCAAGCGCATAAAGCACTGGTTGAGCTAGTGACACAGCAGCCTGACTTTGCTGATGGCTACTTTTTACTCGCCATGGTTAATTTACAGGTTGGCCAAATTTATAAAGCAATAAAGCTAATTGAAAAAGCATTAAGCTTTACTAAGTCTATTGAATATACAGCGCAACTTGCCAAGTGTTACGCCCTTACTGGCGATTTACAAAAAGCGAAAAGCACCGCACTCAGCGTTAAGCTTGAACATATTAGTAAAGCACTTGATGCCGATACATTAGGCGTCGCACTAACCCAAGCGGGTTTACATCAGCAAGCGGCTGACTACTTTACATGCGCGTTAAGTTTGGCTGAAGCGAGTAATACTCGTCAGCCGCAGTTTTATTATAACTATGGGGTATGTGCTAAATTTTTAGGCCAGTTTGAAAAGGCGCAGCACGCGTTTGAAAATGCCATTGCACTGAATCCGCTTCATCATCAAAGTCATTTTGCTTTAGCTGATTTAACTAAAGTCACTGAGCAAAACAACCACATAGCGCGATTAAAAAACGTATTTACACAGGTCAATCATCCTGACGCTAAACTGCATATAGGTCATGCGCTCGCAAAAGAATATCAAGACCTAGGAGAATTTTCAGCAGCCTTTGCCGCGTTACAACAAGGTAAAAAAGCAAAACACGCTAATAAGGCGTTTGATAATCAAGCGTCTGAGGCTTTATTTTCACATATAAAACAGCTCAGTGTTAAATATAAAAACCAACAAACAGCTGGCAACCAAAGCTGTGAGCCAATTTTTGTGTTAGGTATGCCGCGCTCTGGCACCACATTAGTTGAGCGCATTTTATCAAGCCACAGCGACGTACAATCGGCTGGCGAGCTGCAAGATTTTGGCCTAAGTGTAAAAAAGCTTAGCCAAACACCCACGCCTCAAGTACTCGATACAGACACCTTAAGCCAAGCTTACCAGCTTGATTTTGCAAAACTTGGCAGCACTTACCTTGAAGCGACCCGTGTAGTTACCGGTAGCCATAAACACTTTATTGATAAATTACCGTTTAACTTTTTTTATATCGATTTAATTACCAAAGCACTGCCTAATGCTAAAATCATTTGCCTACTTCGCGACCCCATGGACACCTGTATTGGTAACTATCGTCAGCTATTTACCATTAACAACCCGTATTATGCTTACTCGTTAGACTTACTCGACACAGCTAAATTTTACAGCCGCTTTTATAAACTAATGCAGCACTTTAGCGCCCTACACAGCAATATTAAACTAGTAAAATACGAAGAACTTGTAGCCGCACCAGAGCAAAAGATAAAAGAGTTAGTGAGCTATTGCGACTTAGACTGGCAACCACAGTGCCTTGATTTTCATTTAAACACCGCACCGGTTTCAACCGCCAGCAAAATGCAAGTGCGCCAACCGCTTAACAACAAAGCCATAGGCCGCTGGAAAAAGTTTAAGCCCCATACCGATGAAGCGCAGGCTTACTTTTTAAAGCAAAATATACCAATTGAATAAAGATTTGGGGTGCAGGGGGTAGCTCTCATTTTTTCAGCCCCTAAATACGGGGAGTTTTAAAACGTGAGATTGGTGTTTAATTTTTATGTGGGTTAGGTTGAGCGAAGCGAAACTCAACGAAAAAAGGCTGTCTCAATTAACGTTAGCGTTTTGTATTTTCGATAGTCTGCAACGTGCCATAATCACTTTTTATGTTTTGATTACTGCGACATACCTATTATCCAAGGCATAGTAATACCTAAACTGACCGACGATACTCCAAGGATAAACTTTAGATGATTCATAGAACTACATTTTGAATACATATATATCCCTGAAAAAAGCGCAATTACCGACCACATGGCAGACCCCATAAAATATGCTCGAATTGCACTTTGATTTAGTGCCGTTGTATAAGCAGGGTCTGCAATAAAATTTAAAAGAAGTGCGACGAATACCCCCATGAACGGTAAAAAACCTATCATAAAAATTCTTTTCTTGAGCACCCATTTCTTCATATGTAAATCCATTCGATTAAAAACATAACTTTCCAATAACGGGCGCAGGCATGTAGGGCATAACGGCGAAGCCGCCCCGCGTGTATGCGTCCCAGCGAACGAAGTGTGTGTTTATTGGCTTGTTATGTGGCATTCGAGACAGCCGCTGTTATAGAAGTAAACACAGCAACTGAAAGAATGAAGAACAAGAGGAAGTTGCTAGAACGTTTCTTCTGGAGACTCTTTTCATGATGCTGGAGAATTTTAGCGGAATCTCCTTTAAAACGTCCAAACCTATTAACTTTATATTTTTTGATTCAGGTAGTTGAACAAAATAGTCTGGATACACTGATAAATAACTATATAGCGTCTGGCTATCTATTCCAGATGCATTAGCTAACGACACCAAGCTACTGCCTTTAGATCCAGACTTTTCCATACAGGCCATTATTTGTGTCAATTCATTTTGAGTCATTGTCCACTCCTTGTTGCCACATCACGCCGCAAATAAACGACAAAAATTAGTTGGCTAAAATTTGTGAGGTACGAACAAAGCCAACTAGTTTTTGTCCGCACTTTTTAATTTGCTTTGTTATATGCCGATTACCAATTCGCCTGCTTAGTTTTTTTATAACCTAGCCACATAGTAATTGCTAGCGTTAAACATCCCAACAAAATGAAAATAGCTGTTACATTTGGGGACTCTTGCACAATGCCAAGATTTCCATTTAACCATGCAGGGAAGAATATACTAAATGGGATGTAGGTAACGATAAACAACAGAAACCAAATATATTGGCTAAACACGTTTAACAAACTACGACGATTAACCAGTTTAAGTTTATCTGCTAAATGTTTATGGAACTTTACGATACTCAAGCAGAGCCAAACATAGACCACAAATGAAACTACAAAAATAGCAATATTCACATAACTCTCTTAGGCATATAACGCCCTAATTTGGCGGCACAAACACGTGGGCTATACTGCGAAGCAGCCCGCGTGTTTGTGTCCCCAACATCTGATTGTTATGCATAGCCAAACTCTAAAAGAGCCATAAATGCTAACAGAGAAACAACACTACCGACCAAGTAAACCCTGGATTGCTTGTAGCTGTGAGGGTTCTCTGTTTTGTTTAACATTTTGGCCAAACCTGATACAAACGTTTGCCCGCTGGCAGTAGATATTTTTCTTTCTAAAACAACCATACCCAAATTGATACCAAAAAACATAAACAAAATTAAAACAAAAAGCGTTGAGATAATCGTTGCTGTACTTTCAATATTTACCAAGCCGAGTCCTTTTTATGCATAACGCCGTTTTAAGCGGCAAATTGCAGTTGGCTAAAATAAGTGAGGAACGAACAAAAGGCCAACTGTAATTTGTCCGACTTGAAAACCCTTGTTAGGTTTACTTACGCAAAAGCTTTATATTGTTCTGCTTTTTAATTATTTCATTAACAGCATATTCAGCCATACCAATATCACCAGAATCTACTTTTTGCTGCAAAATTGAGATATCTATTGCACGCTTAGGGTATTCTTCTCGGCTTTTATTTACTGTTTCAAGTTTACTCTTTAGACTTGGAAAGTTATTGAAATTTAAATGTCGGTATTTAATGTTTCCATCACCTTTATATTCATTTAAAACTTCATCCATATTTTTCACTTTAAAAGTAACATCATTGTTAGGTGTAGTAGATAAAGATGAAATATTGGTACTTTGGTTTTTATCTACTCCTATACCTTTCCCATAGAAAGAATAAGCAAATTGATAAAGCTGTGGTGATAGTGAAAGTACAGCAACCAAAGTTCCAATAGCTGTATATTTGCTTGGGAGACTCCATGAATTCCACTGTTTTCTTGATGGTATCAATATAACCTCTTTCGTAAACCTAACGCCCCAATATGCCGACGAAACGAGCACAGCGAGTTGAGGTCGGAATAATTGGCTTGTTAGCTTTCACTTCTACCAACTTGTTTTGCTATTTGCCCACTCAAAGAAAAATGAACCTCGATGTCTGTTGGGTTAATATTGCTAATTTTATATTCACCACCTAACAACCAAGGTTGTATTAAACTATATATTTGGCCGTTAGATAATACTTTGCCAGATTGAATTAAATCACCGACCATTTGTATAGCAAAACATTCAACAACAAATTCTTTGTCTGATAGAAGTTCGTTAAACTGTTCAGGTGACTCAGCTACCTTAGAAAATTCTGCTCCGCCAGTATCTAACCACCAAACTTCTCCATTTTCGAAATGCTGTACAAATGCGTCACCAGACGCTGACATCAGAATTGGTAAGAATTTACCCTCTAAAAGCCACTCCCAATCACTGAGTAAAGAGTCTCGATTTAGATGAGAAAAATTTACGGTTAAATCATTCAGAGTCATCGACACTTCCTGTGAAAGCTAACAATTTAATAGTGCGCTCATCGCGCATATTTCTGCCGACTTAACGCTCATTTATCTAGCTTATATAGTTTTAACAAATAACCTAAGGTATTACTATCACAAAGTTTTCTAAAACTTTTAAGTAAAATTAAATGAAACAATATGCGCGCGTCGCTCATTTTCATGAATATATGAGCAAAGGGCTATTTAGCTAATTAATTAACGACGATTTTTTTTGCCAATCTCAATGCCCGGTTATTACTCATCGGCGTCGCGAATACGTTCTTTACGTTCTTGCTCTTCATCAAAGGCGGCTTGAATTTCGTCAAGTACTGAATCTACATCTGCAACTTCGCTGTCGTCTTCAAATTCGCCACTGAGTTGTGAGTGCGGGGTTAAGTTAGCATCTGCAAACAATGCCCACATTTCTTTGGCGTATTGCGTGTGTAATAACGCAGGTGCAAATTGGCCATAATAGCGGCGCATGTTATTTACATCACGGGCAAACATCGCCTCGGCGCTATTATTAGCAGAGGCGTTAACCGCTTGGGGTAAATCAATAATTACTGGGCCGTTGCTATCAACAAGTACATTAAACTCCGATAAATCACCATGAATAATCCCAGCGCACAGCATTAATTTGATGTAATGCATCATTAATGTATGTTGCTCAATGGCTTGTTGTTCGGTTAAATCAACTGCACCAAGCTGAGGTGCAACATCGCCTTCATCATCACTTACAAGTTCCATTAACAAAACACCGTCAATGCAGCCGTAAGTTTGCGGTACGCGAACACCTGCTGAAGATAAACGCGACAGCGCGTCAACTTCGGCATTTTGCCAAATTTCTTCTTCTAATTGACGGCCATAGCTTGAACGCTTACCCATAGCACGGGCTTGGCGGCCACCACGTACTTTTCGCCCTTCTTGGTACTGTGCTGCCTTTTTAAAACTGCGCTTACTGGCCTCTTTATATACTTTAGCGCAGCGAATTTCATCGCCACAGGCCACCACAAATACATCGGCCTCTTTACCGCTCATTAACCGGCTGATCACTTCATCAATAAAACCATCATCAACTAATGGCTGTAAGCGTTTAGGTATTTTCAAACGACACCTACTAAAAATACAGGGTTGGCTTTTTGTTTTGCTATGTGGTTCAAACGAGGCATACCTTTGGGGATTGAAGAAAGTTATAAATTATTAGTAAACTTTAAAGTTACATTTAATGACTAAATTACTCAGCTAGAATAAGCGACTACAGCGAAAAAGCCAACCGCCTTTTGTGCTTTTAAACATTATTGAACAAGAACCGAGATGAAACCAAAAAACGAGTACGGTTTAGCGTACTCGTTTACTTTGTATTATTAAAAAGTGTTTAGAACTGCCACACTAAAGACGCCCAATAGCGACGGCCATCTTCAACATAGCCATACTCTTGCTCTGTGATCTCTTTATCAAGCAAGTTGTAAATTCCAGCACCAAGTTTAACGCTGTCACTTAGCTGATAATTAGCGCCTAAATTGGCAATGGTATAATCAGGAGCAATTAAACTACTTTGTGAAGGCCCTGTGGTAGGCTGGCTTTCTTCTCCACGATATTGCACACGTAACCATCCGCCTAATTTATCTGTTGGACGCCAATTTAAAGACGTTTGTAAACTATGTTTTGGTAGCTGATTAAGTGGGCTCCCCTTATATTGACCGGTTTTTTGCTCTGAGTCGGTGTAGGTATAACTGGCACTCACATCAATTTCAGTTGAAATATCGTAATCTACTGATAGCTCAATACCTTGGGTTATTGCTTCATCCACATTAATGTACGTAGTTGGCATGGAGCCGAACTGATTTGGGCCATCTGTGCACTGCGTTAATGGGCAAGCTATACGGGTTATTTTGTCATCAAATTCATTATAAAAAACGGTTGTCGATATGCTTAAATCGCGTCCAGAATCATAATAAACACCCATTTCATAGTTAACTGATTGCTCAGGCTTTAAGTCAGGGTTACCATAAATATTACCGCCACGACTCACTTGTCCCCATTGGGCGGTAGATTGGCGAATATTTGGCGCACGGAAACCGGTTGATATGCCGCCTTTAATAGTGATCGCTTTAGATGCGCTATAAACACCATACAAACGTGGGCTCCAGTGACCTGCAAAATTGCCATCATGATCGTAACGTAGGCCTGCGGTGAGCTTAAAGTCATCAGTTGCTGCCCATTCGTTTTCACCAAAAACAGACCATTGCTCGTTTTCTACATGGGTTAAGTCGCTAATTTTATTGCTTGTATAATCATCCAATGACTCTTTTAAATAGGTCGCACCAAACGTAGAGTTATGATTACTATATAGCGGTAAACTCCATGTCGTTTGAATGTCGGTATTTTCGACAAACATTTCACGTGAATTATTATCAAACTTATCATATTTAATATAAGTTCGCGACGAGCCAAAGTCATAAAAACCATTGTGTGACATAGAGTATGTTTGTTGCTCATACTCAGTAGTTGCTGATTCAGGGCAGCCACGTCGACCACAGCTTTCTCCTGGGGCAAGTTCGGCAACTGTTTTACCAAGTGTTTCATCTAATGTTTGTTTTGCCGAGCCAAGTTCAAACATTAATTCGTGACTATCATTAGGTGTTAATGTGAACTTAGCTTTTACATTACTTTGTTCTTTGCCTCGAAATCCAGCTGTAAACTCATCTTCATTTCGCTTTGAAAATTGACCGTATAACTGCACGCCCAATAGATCTGGAATAATGCCTCCAGAAGTGAAAAAGTTGGCTTGGTTTATATCACCTGACTGACTTTGCTCTTGAATGGTGCTGTCTAGACGCAGTTCTCCATACCACTGCTCTGGCGCTTTACGGGTAATAATGTTGATCACACCACCAATTGCATCAGAGCCATACAATGAAGACATCGGCCCTCGTATTACTTCAATACGCTCAATCGCAGAAATTGGCGGCGTCCAAGCACCTTCTACGCCCGGGCCATCACTATTTGGTCGTGTTTCTCTTGAACTTTGGCGTTGTCCGTCGATAAGAATGAGTGTGTATTGGCTTGCCATACCACGCAAGCTAATATCTTTTCTGTCACCTCCGCCAGTCACTATTACACCCGGAATATCAGCCATTGCGTCGGTTAAGTCACGATAAAAGCGTTTTTCTAGCTGCGCTCTGTCGATAACACTAATACTTGCAGGTGCCTCTTTGAGCATTTGTTCGTAACCAGAAGCAGTGACAACCATTACTTCCATATCTTGTTTTGTTTCATCAGCAAAAGCAGGGTTAGCAATTGCAAAAGTACTTAAAATAAATGCAGTTACCGGCCTTAACTTACAACTTACCGTGTTCATGATATTTCTCCGTGACATTCAGCATGTAAATGATAATAATTAGCGTTTGCGATAATAGTGAGAAGTTCCCTTCTTCTCAACGCTATTTTTATTAAAGCTAATTTAAGTAAGGCTTAATGGTATGAGTGATAAGTTAACTAAAACCCTGAATATATTTGTTCGCACAGTGCAAACGGGAAGTATGAGTAAAGCTGCCGCAGACCTTTTAATGACAACCTCTGCAATTAGCCAGCAAATAAAACAAATAGAGCAAGATGTAGGTTTGAGTTTATTTAATCGCAGCCCTCGAGAATTAACGCTTACCGAGGCGGGTGAACTTTATTATCAAAGTTGTTTACAAATGCTTGCCGTTGCAACAGCTACATCAGAACAATTACAGCATTTACAAAATTGCCCGAGTGGGCAATTAAAACTAGCAGCCCCTGTTGGTTTTGGAGGTGGGTTACTAAGTGAGCCTGTAAAGCATTTAATTAGCCAATTTAGTGATATAGATGTGCACTTAACGCTTTCTGACGAGCCCATTGATATGATCAGAACAGGTATAGATTTAGTGCTGGCGATTGGCCCTCTCGAAGACTCAAACTTAATTGCACGCCAGCTCGCTAGTTGGCCATTAATACTGTGTGTTCATAAAAATCATGCACTAGCACAGCAGCCAAAAATCACACTGGATGACCTAAAAGCGCATAACCGCATTGCGCATATAGCTGTTGATCCGGCGCTTACGCACCTTACTCGCGGCGTAAGTACAACACTACCAAAAGCGCGTATTACCATTAATAATATGCAAACTGTGATTCAATTTGTTCTCGACGAGTTAGGCTATGCTATTTTGCCTGAGCCTGAAGTACGCAATTTCTTAGCTACAGGAGAACTTTTAGAAATATGCACTGATTGGCAACTTCCCCATTACGATGTATTTGCTCTAACGCCTGCACGCGACACGTTAGCAGCAAAAACAAAAGCTGCAATTAAAGCACTTAACGCATCATTTTCAGCTATTTAAATAACCTAAGTTCAGGTTAAGGCTTGTTTATAGTTAACTAATTGCAAGCCAAACTCCTACTAGCACCATTAAACTCCCCGCAATACGATTCATCCACTTAATATTATTGCCTTTGGTTAGAATTTATACTTGCAGTTTTTCTGTTATGTAAACGCAAAACAAGCATATAGCTAAGCGCTCATTCAGTAAGACTGCATTATTATTAATACTTTACAGAACATTAATAAACACAGGATTATTACACAGGAGTATACATTACATGGCAACCACACCTAAAAAGTCACATGAGGTTAATAAGATACAATCGGCTTTATTAAACCCAGAGCACAGCATTCAAGTAAGAGGCGCACGTGTTCATAACTTAAAAGATGTGGATGTAAACCTGCCCCGTAATTCACTTGTGGTGTTTACCGGTATATCGGGCTCGGGTAAATCATCGCTCGCCTTTGGAACATTATTTGCCGAATCGCAACATCGTTATCTTGACTCAGTTTCACCTTATGCACGCAGATTAATTGATCAGGTAGACGAGCCTGATGTAGATTCGATCGAAGGCCTGCCACCAGCGGTCGCACTGCAGCAGCAGCGTGGTGCACCCTCGGTACGTTCATCGGTGGGTAGTGTAACCACTATATCTAACGCGCTGCGAATGCTCTACTCACGCGCAGGCGAATACCCCAAAGGGCAAGGCATACTTTACGCCGATGCGTTTTCGCCCAATACGCCACAAGGCGCCTGCCCAGAGTGCCATGGTATTGGCCGCGTTTTTAACGTCACCGAAGAGCTACTAGTCCCCGATCCCACTAAATCAATTAAAGAGCGCGCCATTGCAGCATGGCCGCCTGCTTGGCAAGGTAAAAACCTAAGCCGTATTCTTACCTCTTTAGGCTACGATATTAATAAACCGTGGAATACCCTGCCTAAAAAAGCCCGTGATTGGATTTTATTTACAGACGAAACACCTACAGTGCCCGTGTTTCCTGAGTACACACTTGAGCAAACACAAGTGGCAATTAAAAATGAAGAAAGCCCTAGCTACATGGGTACATTTACAAGTGCTAAACGTTTTGTTTTACAGTCGTTTGCGAGCACTCAAAGCCCACGTACTAAAAAGCGCGTATCGCAGTATATGCAAATATCACAGTGCCCGCAGTGCGAAGGAAAAAAACTCAAAAAAGAGTCGTTATCGGTTAAAGTAGCTGGTCTTGATATAGGCGAAATTTCGCAGCTAACACTCAATGAGCTGGCAGATAAGCTAAGTTTTGCTGCTAATAATCCCGCTAAAAGTAACGCTGCAAACCCCGAAAAAGCCATAGTTGCAAAGCGTATAGCGGGCGACATTCTTAAACGCGTTGAAGCACTTACCAAACTTGGTTTAGGGTATTTATCGCTTGAACGCACCACCCCATCGTTATCGCCAGGTGAATTACAACGCTTAAGGCTTGCAACACAAATTCGCTCAAAATTATTTGGTGTAGTGTATGTGCTAGACGAACCCTCTGCAGGCTTACACCCTGCCGATACACAAGCCTTGTTAGCGGCATTAGATGAGCTAATAGCCGCTGGTAACTCAGTGTTTGTGGTTGAGCACGACGTAAGTGTTATTCGCCATGCTGATTGGGTGGTAGATGTAGGGCCAAATGCGGGCTCCCATGGCGGTAATATTGTTTATAGCGGCCCAGTTGAAGGCTTAAAGCAAATTAGCAGCTCACACACGAGCCAGTATTTATTTAAAAATATCGAAGCGCAACAAACTCACATACAACGTAAACAACGCCCAGCAAAAGCATGGCTAACGCTTAAAAATATTGAGCGTAATAACTTACAAAAACTTAATGTAGAATTTCCGCTTGGGGTTATTACAAGTGTTACAGGGGTATCAGGCTCAGGTAAATCAAGCTTAGTAAGCCAAGCACTTGTTGAATTGGTTTACGATGCACTAGGGCAAAAATCGCAGCCACAAGTACCTACCGATGAAGCCGAGCTACTCGAGCAAGAGATTGATATAACAACCGGCGGGCAAATAACTCACGGCATTGAACACATAAAGCGCCTGGTAACGGTTGATCAAAAAGCCATTGGCCGCACACCTCGTTCAAACCTTGCAACTTACACGGGCTTATTCGATCACGTACGTAAACTGTTTGCCAATACCAAAGAGGCAAAAGCGCGTAAGTACGATGCCGGTCGTTTTTCGTTTAATGTTAAAAAAGGTCGCTGTGAAAATTGCGAAGGCGTAGGCTTTGTAAGCGTGGAGCTGTTATTTTTGCCTAGCGTGTATTCGCCCTGCCCTGTGTGTAACGCCAAGCGCTACAACCAAAAAACACTCGAAATTACCTATAAAGATAAAACCATTGCCGATGTACTTAATTTAACTGTTGAGTCTGCGCATACCTTTTTTGCCGATGAACCCGCCATTTTACGTGCGCTAAATGCGCTGCTACAAGTGGGCCTTGGCTATTTACGTTTAGGCCAACCTGCTACTGAGCTTTCGGGCGGTGAAGCCCAGCGCATTAAACTTGCCACCGAGTTACAGCGTACACAGCGTGGCGATACGCTTTATATTTTAGATGAGCCAACCACTGGCCTGCACCCTAAAGATGTAGCAATGCTAATGGCGCAGTTAAATGGCTTAGTTGATGCGGGCAACACCGTCATTATGGTTGAGCACGATATGCAAGTAGCCAGTAACAGTGATTGGATTATTGATATTGGCCCAGGAGCCGGCGACGAAGGCGGGGTAATAGTTGCACAAGGTAAACCTGAAGAGGTTGCGCAATCTAATAAAAGCCGTACTGCGCCGTTTTTGAATAGCGCTGTAAAGTCACGCATACTCAGATTAAAAGGTTAGCAGTTTTGTATGCTCAAAATAAAAAAGAGCCACGGGCTCTTTTTTAACCCAAAGCTAACCAAACTCCTACTAGCACCATTAAACTCCCCGCAATTCGGTTCATCCACTTGATGTTATTGCCTTTGGTTAAAAATAACCGCAGGCTTTTACCACCTGTTGCGTAAATCATCATACAGATAAACTCTGAAAGTAAAATAATGGCCACCAACACCGCTAACTGTGGCGCAACACTGTATTGCACGTTAATAAAAGGAGGTAATAAGGAAATCATAAACGCCCATCCCTTTGGATTGGCAATGGCGGTTACAAACCCCTGTGAAAATAATGAATATCGGCTCACGGCTGTTGTGTTATGCGTATCAACCGACATTTTTCTTTTCGCACGCCACATATTAATGCCAATGTAAATTAAATAAGCGCCACCTAGCCATTTTAAAATATCAAATGCACTGGGGTAATTAAGCATAACACTGGCTACACCAAGCACCGCGGCTACCGCAACTGTTGCTACACCGAGTAGTTCACCTATCATCATCCATAAAGTTCGTCGCACGCCAATACTCATGCCTAAGGTCATGGCCAGTGTCATACACATACCGGGTGTAATTGATACAAAAAAGAAGGTAGGAATAAATACCGCAAGTGCAGCTACATCAATCATTTAAAGCTCGCAATAGGTTAATAAATTAGTGTTAATTATGAATGAAAGGGTAAAGGAAAAAAGCCAAAGGTGAAATAGCTTCCGATAAATTAGAAGTAACAGCGTCGAGACTCGGGCTACGGGCAACGAGCTTAGCCCGAGGCCCGAGACCCGTAGCTCGAAACTCTTAGCAAATTAATTTACTGTTGTTTCAGTGTCTACTTCGTTATCACTTAGCAAGTACTTATCAAGCCATTGCTCTTGCTCCCACAGTACATGTAATAAGCTTTTACGGGCACGGTAGCCATGAGCTTCGTAAGGAAGCATCACTAAACGCGCTTCTTTACCCAAGCCTTTAAGCGCTGCGTACATACGCTCACTTTGCATTGGAAAAGTGCCCGAATTAGGGTCCTCTTGACCGTGGATCATTAACATAGGTTCGTTAATTTTTTCAGCATGGAAAAACGGCGACATGTTTGCGTACACACTTTGTGCTTGCCAAAAATCACGTTCTTCACCCTGAAAACCAAACGGCGTCAATGTGCGGTTATACGCACCACTGCGGGCAATACCAGCCTTAAATAAATCGCTATGTGCTAATAAATTAGCCACCATAAACGCACCGTAAGAGTGCCCTGCAATAGCAATGTTATCTTTATCGGCAATGCCCTTTTCAACCAGTACATCAACCGCTGCTTTAGCGCTAGAAACCAGCTGTTTTCTAAAGTGATCATTTGGCTCACTACCATCAACGCCTACAATCGGCATTTTAGGATCGTCAAACACCGCAATCCCTTTCGCAAGATAAGGCATAGGGCCCCAGTAACCTATGTAGGTAAATTCGTATTCTGATTCACGCACTTGTGATGCAACTGCTTTATCTTTATATTCAAGTGGATATGCCCACATCAATACCGGTAATGGCCCTTGTGTTTTGTCATACCCTGGTGGTAAATAAAGCGTACCTGAAAGCTCAACACCGTCATCACGGGTATAACGTAGTTGCTCTTTGGTTACGCCTTTAAATGCAGGGTAAGGATGCTCAAACTGAGTAAGCTGTGTTAGCGAGCCTTTATCTAAATCGCGAATGAAAAAGTTTGGCTGCTGCGTTTTAGACTCACGAATAGTAATGAATTTTGTGCCTTCATCGTCTAACAATGCACGCACACGCTCGTAATAAGGCGCTGCTGATTGCCATAAACGTTTGGTGCTATTCGTTTTAACATCGTACTGATCTAAAAAAGGAATGTTTCCTTGCTCAGACGCGCCATCGCCACGTAAGTAGATGTAACGTCCGCCAACAACTTTTATTACGCTAACACCTAAATCGTTACGCTCGTAAATTGCACTCCCTGGATCTTTATAGGCATCGTTATAACTGCGCTCTGAAAATAACACGCGGTTACTATCGGCATTACGTGGTTGAATTACATAAGTGCGCACTTGTCGGTCACTAAAACGCCAATCACTTAGCATAGCAATATTATCATTACCCCATTGTATGCCAGCAAAACGACGCTCTACTTTGGCAAATAATTTAGGGTCGCGTTTAAATGGCGCTCGTAAACTGTAAAGGTAGTCATGATATTCAACCTCAGTTTTCATATCACCGCCATCTTGTGCCTCGGCCCATATGACTTCAGCACCTTGATCGGCTCGCCACTCAAAATCACGACGACCTGTACGCACACTGTCATACCCTTGTGGAATGTTGTCGGCAAGAGGTTGCTTTGCCAGCTCTACTAATGCATAGCCACGCATTCCCCATATTTGCCATGTAGTTGCAAAACGACTGTAAGGGACTTGATACGAAAATGGCTCGTCGATGGTCGCGACTAAAATATTGGTTGAATCAGGCGAAATTGAAAACGATTTAAATAAACCGGCACGGCCAATCGGCTGTGCTTTGCCATCAAGCGTGATATACGCTAATTGACCTTGACCATAAAATTTAAATTGTGCTTCATCAAACGGGCTGGTCAATAAGTTTTGATAAGTCCTTGCTGGGGCTTTTTCGCCAGTACTTTGTTGAATAACCGGCACTGTGCTTTGGGTATCATTGGTTAATCTGGGTTTGTCTAAGTTAACCGCTAAATTCGCCACAATCGCTGTGCTATCGGGTAACCACTGATAAGGTGTAGCGGTTAATACTGAATTTAGTGCAAACTCATTTAACTGCTTTGCTTGCTTGGTTTTAACGCTATAAACCCAAAGTCGTGCGTTATCCGGTTGTTCAACAATAAACGCTAAATACTCGCTATTTGCTGACCAGCGAGGAGAGCGAATGATCCCCTGCGGCAAATTATTTACGTTAACCACAGTACCACTTTCTACATGCTTAAGTTCTAAAGCACTGTATTTGGCACTTACCCGTGAGCGTGAAAAGTTAGCTGGGTTGAGCTTGATCCCCGCAAGCTTAAATTCTTCTTTTGCCAGCTCATCAAGCGACACAACACGCTTGCGTTCAAACAAAGCCAGCCACTGTCCATCACTTGATAAAGAACTAGTTGGTGCTAACTTAGCATCTACGAGTGTAGCAAGCGCTGGTGAAGGGGTTTGATATCCTTGCTCTGCATAACTTGCAGGCAATAAAACAATGCAGCCTACCAAGGCAATTAACAGCCTAAAAGCATTCATGTTTTCATCCTTTTTATTGTTAAATATTACCGGATATATAAACACGTTTTGCACCATTCATAAAGTGTTAAGCTAAGTAATGACTTAAGTAGCCTGAATACGCTAAAATACACGCCTATTTACTCAACGCTAAAATCGGTTGTTTATGTCCATTAATTTGCAGCATTTTAGTTTTTCGAAATCATACTCTGCTTTTTAAATACCGTTACAGCTTTTAAAAATATACCACTGTGTTTGAGTCTGTTTTTCCATCAAATAATTAGAGAATCTAGCCAATGAAAAAAGTGCTGGTAATTGGCTATGTATGGCCAGAGCCCAATTCATCTGCTGCAGGTACGCACATGATGTCGTTACTAAATGCGTTTAGGGCGCAAAACTGGGATGTTGAGTTCGCCACGCCCGCACTGCCTACCGAACATATGGTTGACCTTGCCGACTTTGGTATAACCAGCCAAAGCATCGCTCTTAACTGCGATAGTTTTGATGACTATGTTAAAGCTTACAACCCCGATTTAGTGATGTTCGATCGTTTTATGATGGAAGAACAGTTTGGCTGGCGCGTGGATAAGCATTGTCCTAATGCGCTTAAAATTTTGGATACCGAAGATTTACAATGCCTGCGTAATGCTCGCCATGAGGCGCATAAAGCTGAGCGTGAATTTAACCACAGCGATTTACTATCAGACATAGCTAAACGTGAAATAGCCGCTATTTTACGCTGTGATCTCAGCTTAATTATCTCAAGCTATGAGATGGAGCTACTCAATGAAGTGTTTAAAGTTGAGCCTAGTGTGTTGCATCATTTACCTTTTATGGTTGATTTAAGTGCCTTACCTGAGCAAACTAAATCGTATGAACAACGCCAACACTTTATGACCATTGGTAATTTCAGACATGCCCCAAACTGGGATGCGGTACTCTATTTACAAAAAATTTGGCCGCTTATCCGCAAACAACTACCGCAAGCAGAATTACATATTTATGGCTCTTACCCACCACCAAAAGCCACTGCACTTAATAATCCTAAAACCGGCTTTTTAATTAAAGGCTGGGCCGATGATGCGTATGAAGTAATGCAAAGTGCGCGTATTTGCTTAGCTCCTTTGCGTTTTGGGGCTGGTATTAAAGGTAAACTTTTAGAAGCCATGATCATGCAAACCCCAAGCATCACCACGCCTATTGGCAGCGAAGGTATGCACAGCACGTTGCCGTGGCCAGGTGTGGTAACAGCAGATACGCAAGCTTTTGCAGATGCCGCAGTCTCTTTATACAACAACGAGGCTAAATTTAGTGAAGCACAAGCCGCTGGCGGCCTTCTGCTTAATACTCTGTATGACAAAGTACAGTTAAGTGCTCAATTAATTGAAAAAATCGACTCAATAAGCAGTAATTTAGATGCTCACAGGATGAAAAATTTCACGGGTCAAATGCTAAAACATCACACCATGCGCAGCACACAATACATGTCGCAATGGATAGCAGAAAAAAATAAAAAATAACGGTGAGAAATGACTAGACAGACGGCGATTTGTGTTTAAAATCGCCGCAAATAAACTTGGGCAATTTTAGCATTATTGCCTATATTTTTAGCTTAGTTATTTAATAGTTGGTTCAAAACAAATTTGAAAACCGCAACGTTTACAGAAAAACGCAAATTTATCGTTAAATTGGGCAAAATGCTTCATAAGTACGGTACACCGGCATATCGCCTAGAAGCCCATTTAATGGAAGTGGCGACTTACCTCGGTCTTAAATCATCGTTTGTCATGTCGCCAACATCGGTTACCTTTGTTATTTGGACTGATGGCCACGAAGATGAATACACCCATGTTGCTCGCGTAGACCCTGGCGATCATGACTTAGGCTCACTTGCAGATACCGATGATCTCGTTAATAAAATGCTTAATGGTGAATTAACGTTGCAAGAAGTTGATCAGCAACTTGATATCATTTTTGATGCCCCAAACCCTTACAATAGAGTGATTACAGGTATTGCCTTTGCTACCTCTGGCGGCGCATTTGCAATGCTTATGGGCACCAGTTGGAATGACGTGCTGTGGTCTGGTTTATTAACCTTTGTTGTTTATTTATTTGTGCTGTGGTCGGCACGTTCCAAGCGCGTTGCCCACATGTTAGAACCCTTAGTGGCCATTGTTTCAGCGGTACTGGCGTGTGCCATTAGCGTTCATTTAGATGCGCATATTAATATTCGTTTAATTGTTCTGTCGGCCATTATTGTGTTTATTCCAGGCCTAGCACTGGCACTTGGTTTAGCTGAACTCGCAGCGCGGCATTTAGTATCTGGCACAGCACGCGTTATGGACTCGTTTATGTTGCTGTTTAAACTTTATTTTGGTGCATTTATTGGTATTGCTATTGGCTTTGCTATTTTTGGCCAAGCTGATTTTGTACAGCCAGAGCCACTGCCTAAATGGACAGCTTGGTTAGCTATATTTTTACTATGTAGCAGCTTAATTGTGATATTTAGAACTAAGTTTAAACATGCTGCTTGGTCTATTGCTTCAGGATTTATAGCCTACGGCACCAGTATTGGCTCCGCCATGTATTTAGATTACACGCTAGGTACGTTTGTTGGCGCATTTTCTGTCGGTGTATTTAGTAACTTATTTAATCGAGTTGCTAATGCCCCTGCTTCCATTGTAGCTATGCAAGGCTTAATTGTGTTAGTGCCGGGGAGCAAAACGTACATAGGTTTAAACTCACTCATTGAAGGCCAAGACTTTGTTTACGCTGAGCATATTGGACAGCAAACGTTTTTAATATTTATGTCGCTCGTGGCAGGGCTTATTTTTGCAAACGTGGCGCTCCCTCCTAAAAAGAGTCTATAAATGTATGCGCGGTATTGCACAAGAATCACTTCACTTAACGTCCTCTTTTGAGGATTAATCGCATTTTTTAGTATATTGGTTACACATTGTTATAATGAGGTAAATCTTATAAAGCAAAGGAAATAACAATGCTAAAAACTAGCTTAGCGCTGGCAATTGGGCTTTCAAGCTCAGTTGCATTTGCGCAATCGGCCATCACTGTTGAAGACATTCCAAAAATTAAATCTGTGATCCAAACCAGTGTTAGCCCAGATGGCGACAACGTTGCGTTTACACGATCGTTACCGCGTACATTATATGTTGATGAGAATGGCAGTAATTACAGTGAGCTTTATGTTGTGGATGATAAAGGCGTTGAACGTCCTTTTATTACCGGCTCGGTTAACATTAAAAGCATAGAATGGTCAAACGACAGTAAAACAATTTACTTTTTAGCGAAATTAAAAGACGATAAATTTACCTCGCTTTACCAAATACCTGTTGATGGCGGCCAAGCACAACCTGTTCTTGCTTTAAAAGACACATCAATTTCAAGCTACAAATTAAGCCCAGACAACAAACAGGTGGCTATTTTAGCCATGCCTGCAGCAGACAAGTCAGAAAAAGAACTTAAAAAACTTGGCTTTAAAGCTGAAGTATATGAAATGGGCTTAAAAAACAAGCAGCTTTTTATTGTTGACTTAGCTAAAGCGGATAAACCACTTACCCCCACCGCACTCAACGTTGATAATTACGTGAGTGATGTTAACTGGGCTGCTAATGGTGAAAAGCTACTGGTTAAAACTCAACCTACCGCATTGATTGATGATAAATACACAAAATCTATGTGGCATTTGTTTGATATTGCTAGCAATAAAGTAACCTTATCGTTTAAAACTGAAGGCAAGCTAGGTGATGCAGAGCTGTCGCATGATGGTAAATACATTGCTATTTTAGGTGCAGAAGATAAGCACGACCCTGCAACAGGCCGCTTATTTATTGCTGACACTAAAACCGCTGAAATCACTGAATGGTTACCTGACTTTATGGGGCACGTTGTTGATTTTGAATGGTCGCATAAGCGTAATACACTTAACTTTATTGCCAATGTAGGCACGCAAAGTTTTGTAGCGAGCATTAAAACGGGTTCTAATAAATACAAAAAATTAGTCAAAGAAGGTGAATTTATTGCCTCACAATTGAGTGTTTCAGATTCAGATAAAACACTCGCACTTCGTGGTAATACCGCAAAACACCCTAACGAAGTGTTTATTGTGCGCAGCAATAAAGCAACACGTTTAACCGATTCAAATAGCTGGTTAAATGATAAACGCTTTGCCAAGCAAGAAACCATTACCCTTAAAGCACGCGACGGCGTTGAGCTTGATGGTGTGCTTGTTTACCCATTAAATTATGAAAAAGGCACACGCTACCCACTGATTATGTCGGTACACGGTGGCCCTGAAAGCCATGATAAAGACGGCTGGGTAACTAACTACTCGCGACCAGGTCAAATGGGTGCAGCACGTGGCTATGCGGTGTTTTATCCTAACTACCGTGGCTCTACAGGAAAAGGGGTAGATTACTCAAAATTAGGCCAAAACGATTACGCAGGTAAAGAGTTTGACGATTTAGTTGATTTTAAAAATCATCTTGTTGATATGGGTTTAGTAGACACTAAACGTGTTGGTATTACTGGGGGATCTTACGGTGGTTATGCATCGGCGTGGGGCGCAACAAAACTAACCGAACACTTTGCTGCAAGCGTTATGTTTGTGGGTGTCACTAACCAACTGTCTAAATTTGGTACTACTGATATTTCTAACGAAATGAACCTAGTTCATGCGCGTTCATACCCATGGGATAAATGGCAGTGGTACTTAGAGCGCAGCCCTATTTACTGGGCAGGCCAATCTGAAACACCTCTGCTTATTATGCACGGTAAAGACGACCCTCGTGTTCACCCTGCACAATCTATGGAGCTTTACCGCTACATGAAAGTGCAAGGTAAAGATGTACGTCTTGTTTATTACCCAGGTGAAGGTCATGGTAACCGTAAAGTGGCAGCGCAATACGACTACAGCTTGCGTTTAATGCGCTGGATGGACAACTATTTAATGGAAGGAAAAAAAGAGATGCCTGCATTTGAAATTGACCATGCTGCTAAGTTAAAAGAAGTCAAAGACGCAAATAAATAAGCACTTATAAACGCGTTTAATTTTAAAAGGCCAACATAAAAATGTTGGCCTTTTTTATAGGTCTAAATTGGCGAGCACGCATCCTTAGTGACATAGCACAGCTTATGTTAAACTCTCGGCAATTATTTTGTTAACTGCTAATTTTACTGCCATGTCAAACTCTGCTAGCTGCTTTACCGTTTTTGATCAAAACGTCGATTCCCTTGCTCTGCCTGAGCAGTTTACATTTCCATTTTATTATAAACCGCACCCTTTGGCCGTTGTCGCTGCACAGCAATTACAACAGCAATTAAAAAAGCTAGATAAGGCTATTTTAGATACGGATGATATTGATGCGGGTAAAATGTTTGGTGTGCTAGTCGTTCAAAATCAGGCGCAACAACTGGGGTTTATTAGCGCCTATTCGGGGCAAATAGCGGGCATAGATGAGCAACTGAACTTTGCACCTAATGTGGCACTTAAACACATAGACGATGCTGTATTTAGTCAGCAAAGCCAAATCATTAACGCCATTAATGCGCAAATTACGGCATTAGAAAACAGTGAAGATTATCAAGCCATTGAGCAGCAATTAGCTACAGCACGTAAAAATTATGAACAGCAACTTGTAGCCAAACAACAAGCCATGCAAGTGACCCGCAAACAGCGAAAAGAGCAACGCCAAACTGGCCAAGAGCAACTCAATGCCGATGACTTTGAACAACTTAAAACAACCTTAGCTGGGCAGAGTATTGTTGAGAAAAAACAACTGCAGGCATTAAAGCAAGACTGGCAAACGCAAATTACAGCGCTTGAGCAAACCCAAGCAGCTATGCTGGGTGAAATTAACGGATTAAAAAAGCGCCGCAAAACACTCTCAAAAAACCTACAAAAGAAATTATTTGCTCAATACCAATTTTTAAATGCACACGGTGAAGTGACCGATCTGAATGCTATTTTTGCCAAACTTCCTGAGCACACTCCACCTTCGGGAGCGGGGGATTGCGCCGCCCCTAAATTATTACAATATGCATACAAGCACGATTTAAAACCAGTGGCTATGGCCGAATTTTGGTGGGGTGCACCGCCTAAATCAGCAATTAGGCATCACTTACATTATTACCCATCGTGTTATAGCAAATGCCAACCCATTTTAGGTCATATGCTAAAAGGCTTAAATGTTGAAGAAAATCCATTACTAACAAACCCTGCAAAAGGAAAAGACTTAACTATTGTTTATCAAGACGATGATTTACTGGTAATAAACAAACCCGCGGAGTTTTTATCGGTGCCAGGGATTAATATTGATGATTCAGTGTACATGCGTATAAAAACTCAGTTCCCCGCGGCTTCTGGCCCACTTATTGTGCATCGGTTAGATATGTCGACCTCAGGGCTGTTAATTATTGCGCTTAATAAGCGCGCGCATAAAGCGCTGCAAAAACAGTTTATTGAACGCACAATTGAAAAGCGTTACGTTGCTTTAGTGGCGGGCAATATTACTGAGAATAGCGGAGTGATTAATTTACCTCTTGTGCTCGACTTTGATGATAAACCACGCCAAATGGTGTGTTATAAAACCGGTAAACCGTCGTTAACAACATGGCATGTACTGGAGCGCAAAAACAACACCACCCGACTGCAGTTATACCCTAAAACAGGGCGCACACATCAGTTACGGGTGCATTGCGCTCATCAATTAGGTTTAAATACCCCGATAGTTGGCGATACTCATTATGGTGAAGAGGCAGAGCGCTTACATTTACATGCCGAGTATTTAGCCTTCACCCACCCTATTTCTCATCAACGTTTAGAATTTGAAGTAGCCGCTGATTTTTAAATCAGCGATACTAAAACTCCCCTCTGTTTTAAAAAGCCTTGCCATTTTTTTATATTGCAAAGTCGGTAACCTTTACCGTTGCAATATAGAAAAATTTACCTGCATTATGCAAAGCCTCTACTTATAAATAATAAATAGCTATATATTTCAATGCATTAAAAGTTGGCATTAGCTTTGCTTTTATAAAAATAAGTATTTATTACAGTCCACTTTATTTGATTAACAGCGCCAATAAGCGCTTTTGATGACACACAGTAAATGGGTAACTAACCGTTTACTGCGTACAACAGAACTTCCTACACTCCCTGTGTACTTTATTGGTTATAGGCTAACGCTTATAACCATTTTTTTTGCCTTTATTATTTAATCGTAAATTTTACGTCTTGATCGCGTAATAAATAAAGCGCAAAACACGCAGCCCACATCGGCCATGCCGCAAAAAACAGTAAATTATTAAAGCCATCAATGTATTGATTATATGAAGAAAGCGTAGATAAACCATGCATTATAAAAATAGCACCGTAAGTAATACGTTTTTTAATACCGACCAAAAATGCTATTACTAGCAATAATTGCAGTGCACCTAAAATATAAGCAATAGTATCGGTAGAGCCACTGATCCCATAAAAGTGTTCAAAAATTCGGGCGCTATGCCCCGGATTTACAAATTTATCTAGCGTCCACATTACCATCACTATAAACACCCCACACCGAAGCGATAATAAAGACCACTGCAAACGATTTTGTACATCAGTATTCATTGAACCTGTCATAAAATTTCCTTAAAAAAGATATAAATAAACTAATAAGCAATAAAGACCGTACAAACTCCCTTTTATTTCATAATAATTGTAAATAGCTGTTAAGCTTGTTTAATAAATCGATTAACAAAGCAGCTATTTTTAATATTTTAATAAATAACAATATTGTTAAATTGCTGAAAGTTATTTTTAAGCCTTTCGGTCTTTTATAACCATCAACATACAATTACAGAGAGAAAACGTTTGAAATATTCATCCTTGGCCGTATCTATAGCCGCTTTATTAAATACACCCGCTATTGCTTTTGCTACAACAAAGCCTGTAACAGAAAATGCCATAGAGCGTATTGAAGTAGCGGGCCAAAGTTTAAATTCTCAAGGACTTTCTGTTAAAGATGCAACCATAAATGGCCCCTTTGGCGATAATTTAGCACTGCAAGATATAGCACGTTCAGTCACGCCTATTTCAAAAGAGCTAATAGAACAACTTAACATTACTACCTTGCAAGACGTACTTGCTGTGAGCCCTAATACGTATGCCGCCAGTGGCTTTGGGGCACCAAGCTTACCCACTATTCGAGGCCAATTAGGTGAGCTTTTTCAAGATGGAACTCGTCGCCAAGCGGGTAATAACGGCTTTGGTGTACCGCTATCATTTAACGCGGTAGAACAAATAGATGTAGTTAAAGGCGCTCCTCCAGTATTGTTTGGTTCAAGCCAGCGCAATGGTGGCTTTGTTAATTTACACTCTAAGCAAGCCTCAACTGAAGAACACAAAGGTAAAGCGAAGCTCTCTGCGGGTCGTTGGGATCAATACACCGCTCAGCTTGATTACACCACACCGATTGTAAAAGACAAAATTGGTTTTCGTGTGAGTTATGAACACCTTGATCATGGAAGCTACTACGATTACTCAGGGACTAAAAGTGACAGTCTTTTTGCAGCACTGCGAGTATTGCCTGATGATAAAAGCAGCTGGGATATTAACTTTGAGCTATATCAGGTTGAGTTTACCGACAACGCCGGTATTAACCGCCCTACTCAAGCACTCATCGACCATGGTCTTTACATTACCGGCCAAGGCGTTCAAGCAAACGGCAGCACAGTACCCGCAGCGGGTTCAATTGTATCTCCTACAGGGTTAGTTAACATTGATCGCAGCACCGTACTTACCGACCCTGATAACCAAAACGAAGCCACTACTTACCTACTACACAGTATTTATAAGCGCGAGCTTTCAGATAAAGCGTCGCTTAAAAATATTAGTTATTTTCAGCACTTAAAACGTGATGAAGTGGCTCAAAACAGTTTTGTTGAAATTATAGATGGTGCCGATACCGCACAAAACCGCACTGAACTAACGTATCAATGGAATAATGAACAGCAAACTATCTTAGCCTTTGATGTACGCTACAACAAAGTACTTGGCTACAGCCAATTTACCACCGAGGCCGACACGCCAATTGATTTAACGGGTCCACTTTCAAACCGTCGTATTCCATTAACCGATGCGCAAAAAGCACGCTTAGTTGAGCTGCGCCCCGGTGTATTTGTATCTCCAGGTGGTCAATACGATATAAACGGTGATGGCAGTGGTGATTTTAACTTATCAGACACTACCGACTCGCGCTCTTGGCAAACTGGCTTTGCTATACAACAAGACTCACAGTGGACAAATAAACTGCGTACCAGTGTGGGTTACCGCCTTGATTATTATGATGTAGAAGCACACGATCCCATAGCGCCACAAGGACAAACAGCAGCCAGTGATAGCATTAACGACACGCTGCAATCTGGCCAAATCAGTTTTAATTACAAGCTCAATACTGATTTTACAAGTTACGGCGCAGCAAGTTACAACGAAGCGACTTCAAATAGTATGGCCGGTGGTAACACCTTAGGTGGTGACAACACGATTAGTGCGCAAAACTTTGCAACCGAAAACACGCTGGTAGAATTTGGCTTAAAATATGCGCCTACCAACAGCGATTGGTATGCTGATGGCGCCCTATTTAGCCAGCGCCGTAGTTTACGCAACCGCGATGGCAGCAATACCGGTATTCGTACCTCAGGTTTTGAAGGCCAAGTATTTTACGACGCTTACCCATATTGGTTAAGTGCAGGTTATAGCTATATTGACGCACGCTACGATAACTCTGCGACTGGCCAAGACTCGGCGCAAATTGCTGATGCGTTTGATAACTCACGCCCAGATATTATTGCCGGTAATGGTATAGGCGCGCCAAGTTATACAGCGTTTGCCCCTTCAAATAGCCAAGTACAAGGTATTCCTGAGCAATCGTTAAGCGTTAATGGTAGTTATTCAATTAATGAGAAATGGCAGGCAGGTTTTTCAGCTTTATATACAAAGAGTTACCCGCTAGATTTTTTACAAACAGTGAAAATTCGTGACCAATACACGTTAAACGTCAATACCAGCTACGCGTTTACGCCTAGCACTAAGTTGCGATTAGATGTGAACAACGTCACAAATCAAGATAACTGGCGTCCAGTGTTTGAAGGCGGCTATTTTGGCGCAACATTAGCATTCCCTGAATTACCAATAAACGCCAAGCTTACCCTAACGCATAACTTTTAAGCCCAAGAGATAATATGATTAAAAAACTATTGTTATTATTGATTGCAGCAGCCGGTATTGGCATGTTCTTTCATTTTAATTTGCACCAGTTACTTACACTCGATGGCTTAAAAGGGTCGATGGATCAGTTTAACCAATACAAAGCGCAATCGCCGTTGTTAGTTATTGGCGGGTTCTTTTTACTCTATGTGGTAGTAACGGCTCTCTCTTTACCCGGCGCAGCTATTTTAACATTGGCCGCAGGCGCATTATTTGGCTTAGTAGAAGGCTTACTGGTGGCGTCGTTTGCCTCAACGATTGGTGCTACCCTTGCCTTTTTAGTGTCACGCTATTTATTACGCGACACCATTAAAAAACGGTTTCCTGAGCGTTTAGCTGCTATCGATAAAGGCGTAGATAAAGAAGGCGCTTTTTACCTTTTTACTTTGCGTTTAGTACCGGTATTTCCGTTCTTTTTAATTAACCTATTAATGGGCTTAACCGCTATTAAGTCGTGGACTTTTTATTGGGTGAGCCAAATTGGTATGTTGGCAGGCACCTTTGTATTTGTGAATGCCGGTACTCAACTTGCACAAATTGAGCGTTTATCGGGCATTTTGTCACTAGATTTAATTCTGTCATTTGCTCTATTAGGTGTATTCCCACTGATTGCGAAAGCGATTTTAAATGTATTTAAAAAACAACGGGTTTATAAAAACTACACTAAGCCCAAAAAATTCGACCGTAACATGATTGTTATTGGCGCGGGTGCAGGCGGCTTAGTTACCAGCTATATTGCCGCCGCAGTAAAAGCCAAAGTCACCTTAATTGAAGCCGGCGAAATGGGTGGTGACTGCTTAAACACTGGCTGTGTGCCTAGTAAAGCGATTATTAAAAGTGCAAAAATAGCACAGCAAATGCGCCATGGCGAAAACTATGGCCTTGAAAACACTACACCGCAGTTTTCCTTTAAAAAAGTAATGGCACGTGTACATCAAGTCATTGCTGATATAGCCCCGCACGACAGCATAGAGCGCTACACAAATTTAGGTGTGGAGGTTTTAAAAGGCTATGGAAAATTGATTGACCCGTGGACAGTGGAAATTAAACTTAACGATGGCAGCACGCAAACTCTTACCGCTCGCACACTTGTTATTGCCACCGGTGCACGCCCGTTTATACCGCCACTGCCAGGTATTGAAGAAACCGGTTACGTTACCAGCGATACTTTATGGAGCAAATTTGCCGAGCTCGACGAAGCGCCCAAAAAACTGGTTGTTTTAGGTGGGGGCCCGATTGGTTGTGAGCTTGCACAAAGCTTTGCTCGTTTAGGCTCAAGTGTGACGCAAGTTGAAATGACTCAGCGCGTTATGATCAAAGAAGATGTTGAAGTGTCAGCTTTTGCACACCAATCATTGGCCGATAGTGGCGTTAATATTTTAACCTCACACCAAGCGCTGCGCTGTGAAGCACGCGAGGGTAAAAAGTACCTCGTGGTGAAGCACAACGACACCGAAATTGATATTGAATATGATGAGCTACTGTGTGCCGTTGGCCGAAGCGCACGCCTCAAAGGCTATGGCCTTGAAGAGCTTGGTATAGAAACTAATCGAACCATAGTAACTAACGACTACTTAGAAACACTCTACCCTAATATTTTTGCCGCAGGCGATATTGTAGGCCCGTACCAGTTTACTCACGTTGCGGCTCATCAGGGGTGGTACGCGGCGGTTAATGGCTTATTTGGCCACTTTAAAAAGTTTAAAGTAGATTACCGTGTTATTCCATGGACCACCTTCATTGATCCAGAAGTCGCGCGCGTAGGCCTAAACGAGCAAGAAGCGATTGATAAAGGCATAGACTATGAAATCACCCGCTTTGAGTTTGAAGAGTTAGACCGCGCCATTACTGAGAGCGCCAATAATGGCTTTATTAAGGTGATCACCCCTAAAGGAAAAGACAAAATACTCGGAGTTACTGTGGTTTCTGAGCATGCAGGCGATTTAATTGCTGAATTTGTTTTAGCCATGAAACACGGCCTTGGCCTTAATAAAATTCTAGGCACAATTCACAGCTACCCAACATGGGCAGAAGGCAACAAATATGCCGCTGGTGAATGGAAACGTAACCATGCTCCACAAACTGTTTTAAACATGCTTGAAAAATACCATGCATGGCGCCGAGGTTAAGCCTTTGTATACGTTATTGAAGTTTTTAGTTTTAAGTGCACTACTGGTCACGGCGTTTAAAAGTAGTGCACAAAACCTGCACGATAGTTGGAACACGCTATTAACTAAACATGTTGTCGCTATTAATCATGGGCACAGCACTGAGGTTGATTACGCTGCAATTAAACACGAGCATACCCAATTAAAAGCATATTTAAATACGTTAACAGCCATCACACCAGGTGAATTTAACACGTGGGGTAAACACAAACAGTTGGCGTTTTTAATTAATGCCTATAATGCCTTTACCGTTGAACTAATATTAACGCAGTACCCTAATATTGAATCAATCAAAGAGTTAGGTAGCTTTTTTAGTTCACCGTGGAGCAAAGAGTTTATTTCGCTGCTAGGTAAAACACGCAGCCTTGATGATATAGAGCATGAGTTAATTCGTGGTAGTGGTAAATACAACGACCCGCGTATTCACTTTGCAGTAAACTGCGCCAGTATTGGTTGCCCTGCACTTCGTGAAGAAGCCTACTCGGCCGATAAACTAGAAGAGCAATTACACCAGCAAACTGTTCGTTTTTTGTCAGACAACACCCGCAACATGGCAACAGGCAATACTTTAAATGTATCGTCTATTTTTAAATGGTACGGCGGTGATTTTGAACAAGGCTTTAAAGGAGCAAACACATTACACCCGTTTTTAGCACAATACGCTGATGCATTAAAACTGCTACCCGCTCAACAAAAAGCGCTGCAAAATAATGACATGAAAATTAAATTTTTAGATTACAACTGGAATTTAAATGCACGTCGTTAAGCCAATACAAATACTCAGCCGATATTGTTTTTTGAGTATTGCTTTGTGCATTGTTTTAGTTGCTAGCTTTAAAACCATGGCAACCTCTCCCTCTGATACTCGCTGGCAAACTATCCAAAGCCAAGGTAAAAACCAACCCGTTTATTTTTATGCATGGGGCGGCGATCCGCAAATAAATGCCTACATTCAATGGGTGGCTGAGCAGGTCAAAGCGCAATATGATATTGAATTAGTGCATGTAAAATTAAGCGATACCAGCGAAGCAGTAAGCCGAGTATTAGCAGAAAAATCAGCCAATAATCACGCTCAAGGCAGTGTCGATTTAATTTGGATCAATGGCGCTAACTTTGCCGCTATGAGTAAGCATGACTTGCTGCTTAAAGACTGGGCCCAGACGCTGCCAAATTTTGCATTAACCGATCCTAATAATAACCCCGCGGTAAACTTTGATTTTGGTTTGCCTACAAACGGGATGGAAGCGCCTTGGGGGCAAGCGTCGCTCACTTTTTATTACGACAGCCTAGCAATAGATGGCAGCACAACGAATCAATTACCCACCACCCTACATCAGTTATTAACTTGGAGCGCGCAAAACCCTGGGCGTTTTAGTTACCCAAAGCCGCCTGATTTTTTAGGCATGAGCTTTTTAAAATACGCTTTAGTGGTACTACATAACAACAACGATGATGAATTAAAAGCACAGCTAAACCAGCCAGCTACAGATAAAAACACCACTGAGGTGCTCAACCCTTTGTGGGTATTTTTAAATAAATTACACCCTACGCTTTGGCGTAGCGGCAAACATTTTATGCAAAGTGGCGCACAAATGCGCCGCTTAATTGACGATACTGAGCTTAGTATCGGGTTTACCTTTTCAGCGCCAGAAGTGCCCGCTGCAGTACAACGCTTTGATTTACCCACCAGCACCCGCAGTTATGCTATGCATGATGGCAGTTTAAGTAACACCCATTTTGTAGCAATACCGTATAATGCAAGCCATGCACAAGGCGCACAGTTAGTCGCTAATTTTTTATTAAGCCCTCAAGCGCAAGCTCATAAACAAAAGCCCACTATTTGGGGCGATAAAACCGTGTTGATCCAATCAATGCTAAATACCCAGCAACAAGCCTTATTTAAAACCACACAACCGCACCCAAGTGCGCTGCCTTTTAATAGCATAAAACGCACACTCAGTGAGCCTCACCCAAGTTGGGTTAATGCCATAATGCAAGGTTGGCAAACGCGCTATGGGGTTAGCCAATGAATAAAGTACCCGCTTCAAATAGCCTATTTACCTTTTTGGTCAAACTAAGTCCTTACTGTTTGGTTGCATTGCTTACTTTACCCGTTTTAGGGGGGGTAATCGGCGTGCTTTTACCTGCCTTTGGTTGGGCGCCGGCACTCAATGAAACAAATATTGGCTTAGCAGGATTTAACGCATTATGGCAAACGCCTGGATTGACACACATGGTAGAGCTGAGCATACGAACAGGGCTTATTAGTACCTTAATCGCGTTTGTGCTGATGATCATTATGCTTGGCGCGTTTTTTAATAGTGTGTGGCTTAAACGCATTGAATATATTTTAAGTCCAATATTGGTTATTCCGCATGCCGCTGCCGCGATTGCGGTGAGTTTTTTAATTGCGCCATCGGGGTTATTTACTCGTTTATTTTCTCCATGGTTAACTGGCTGGCAATTAGCGCCAGAAGGCGCGTTACCTTACGACGCTTTTGGCTGGAGCATTATTATTGGGCTTGTGCTTAAAGAGTTACCTTTTTTACTACTGATTGCATTGAGTGTTTTGGCGCAACCCGAACTTGGCAAAAAGCTACGCAAACAGCATCAAATTGCGGTTAATTTAGGTTATTACCCTATGGTGGCGTTTTTTAAAGTGGTGCTACCCAGTTTATACCCACTGTTACGTTTACCTATTTTTGCAGTACTTGCTTATGCCAGCGCCAGCGTTGAAATGCCACTCATTCTTGGCCCAAATACCCCTCCCACTTTAGCCGTTGCTATAATGCACTGGTTTAACGATGTAGATTTAAACCTGCGAATAAAAGCCTCGGCGGGTGCCCTGTTACAATTAGCGGTCACTGTTGGACTACTCTTAACGTGGCTATTGCTTGAAAAAATCATTGCTCTAGTTTTTAAGCAATCACTTATTAATGGCCGCCGCCAGTATGCACATCAATTGATCTGCACATTTACTCATGTTTTCACGAGTCTAATTTTAATTTTTATTGTTGCTGCGCTAATTGGGTTAGTGATGTGGTCAATAGCGGGCTATTGGCGTTTTCCGGATACCGTGCCCTCAAGCGTGGTATTTCTGCATTTTCAACATGCATTTACACAAATACATACTCCCTTGTTTAATACCTTAATAATAGGGGTAATAAGTACGCTGTTTGCTATCACTATGGTATTGCTGTGCTTAGAAGCCGAGCAGTTAAACACGAAACCCATGTCGAAATGGACACAGTTAATTATTTATCTTCCTTTATTAGTGCCCAGTATTGCGTTTTTATTTGGTATTGTGTGGTTACAACAACTGCTCAATAGCCAGCATGCCTTTTTTAATGTGATATTTGTGCACGTTTTATTTGTTTTACCGTATGTTTTTTTATCTATTGCCGATAGTTACAGGCGTTTAGACCCTCGATTAGCGCGCGTTGCCGCAAGCTTGGGGACAAGTCCCTGCAAGGTGTTTTTACAGGTTAAATTGCCACAACTATTCGCCCCTATTTTAATCGCGATAGCGCTTGGACTGGCGATTAGTTTTGGCCAATATTTATCTACACTTTTAGCCAGTGGCGGGCGTATAAGTACCATTACCACCGAAGCCGTAACCCTTGCTAATGGCGCAAGCAGACGCACCAGTGCAGTTTACGCCATTTTACAAATGGCATTACCGCTAATTGGTTTTGGTGTGGCATGGGTGTTACCTAAATACTTTTTTAAAGCGCGCGCTTAACTATAAAACCATTAAGGCTATTTAATGCAGTCATCATTACACATCAAAGATTGTCAGCTTTACCGTCAAGGCGAGCTGTTACTAAGCTTAAACGAGCAAGTAAATGGCGGCGAAATACTCACCATTATGGGGCCATCGGGCAGTGGCAAGTCAAGCTTATTAAATTGGCTTACAGGCTGTTTGCCCAAAGACTTTAGGGCACAAGGCGAAGTATGGCTAAATGATCAAAATATAGATAACACACCCCCGCATTTACGCCATATTGGGGTGCTCTACCAAGACGCTTTATTGTTTTCGCATTTAACAGTGGCAGGAAATATTGCCTTTGCTATGCCCAAAGGCAATAAAAAGCAGCGTCTTGAAAAAATAGACCACGCCCTAGAACAAGTTGGCTTAACAGGATTGGCAGCCCGCCATCCCGACAGTCTATCTGGTGGGCAGCAAGCGCGTGTTGCACTACTACGCATGTTGCTCAGCGAACCTAAAGCTATTTTACTCGACGAGCCTTTTAGTAAACTCGACACCCAATTGCGTGTTGATACCCGCGAACTGGTGTTTAGTCAAATACGCGAGCATAAATTGCCTGCCATTATGGTTACGCACGACCACAGTGACGCCGAGGCAACAGCTGGCAAAGTGATTACTTTAGGCACTGATGCTTAAAACCTGACTCATATTCAAGGCAATACGTATGTTAGATAAATTTGTTACCCCCATTATAAAGCCACTACTAACACCGGTTGTTATGCTCATTAATAAAAGCGGCATTACAGCTAATCAACTCACTGTTTTTGGTTTTTTAGTGGGTATGTTTGCCGTGCCTTTACTTGCCTTTGAAATGTGGTATGGCGCATTAATCGCCATTGCGTTGAATAGAATTTTAGATGGACTGGATGGCGCATTAGCCCGCTATGCTAATCAAAGTTCTAGCGCGGGTGGGTTTTTAGATATTACTCTCGACTTTTTATTTTACGCAGCGATTCCACTGGGCTTTATTTTGGCTAATCCAGCACAAAATGCCATTGCAGGTGCTATTTTACTGGCTACTTTTATAGGTACCGGTTCCAGCTTTTTGGCCTTTGCGATTGCCGCTGAAAAATTTAAACTCGACAAACCACAATTTAAATATAAAAGTTTTTACTACTTAAATGGCTTAACCGAAGGCACAGAAACCATTGCCTTATTTGTTGCCTTTTGTATTTGGCCGCAGCACTTTGCCATAATGGCCAGCTTATTTGCTGCAGCTTGCGCCATAACGATTTTCACCCGTATTTATGGCGGTTATCACACATTAAAACAACTAGAAGCTAATATCAGTAAAACGGAGGCTATCAATGGATAACGAATTATGGTGGCGGCTTGGATGTTTTGTAAGTATTTTAGTCATAATGATGCTGCTTGAGTGGCAAGCCCCTGCACGGCAATCGCCCATAAAAGCCACTAAACGTTGGGTTGCGAATTTTGGTCTTGTATTTACCTCTTCAGTGATTGCTCGGTTAGCGGTTCCTTTAGGGTTAACCGCCGCCGCGCTTTATAACCAAGAACATAGTATCGGTGTGTTTAATCAACTAACTATGCCTCTTTCAGTAGCAATTATACTTAGCCTGCTGTTGCTAGATATACTGATTTATTGGCAACACAGATTATTTCATAAAATTCCAATTTTATGGCGTTTACACCGTGTTCACCATGCTGATGCGCACGTAGATACAAGCACTGGGCTGCGCTTTCACCCTATTGAAATAGGTCTTAGCATATTGATAAAGCTTGCCGCCATAACTGCTCTTGGCGTGCCCGCCATTGCAGTACTTATATTTGAAATAACACTCAATGGGTTAGCACTGTTTAACCACGCAAATATTCGCTTGCCAAGCGCAATAGAAAAACCACTGCGCCTCATCCTTATCACCCAAGCGCTGCACCGCATACATCACAGCCAAAACCCCGAAGAAACAAACAGTAACTTTGGGTTTAGTGTAACTTGGTGGGATAGACTTTTTGGCAGCTATAAATCACAGGCAAGCCAGCCTGATAAACGTATTGCACTTGGTTTGAGCCAATACCCAAACCCCGAACAAAATTCATCCTTGTGGCAATTGTTAATAATGCCATTTAAAAAATAGCAATACGGCTAATGAAAACGCCCATGTACACCTTTTAAACCTTTATTTATAACATTACTTGGGCGTTTAACCGTTCCTGTTAACAAAAACACCCTATCAAAAGTAAATCAATTGTAAATTATTTAAACAAATTCTTGACCCAGTTAAAAATCCCCCATATTATTTGTAAGCGCTTACATTTATCACACATGAAAATGTAAGCGCTTACAAAAATGAAAAAATCAACAAATACACTATATTCTGACAATAATCAGTTGAACGGGGTTCAGTTATGAACATTGAAACAACACGCATTACTCGCCTTTTGGCTGCTATTTCATTAGCATCTCTGGCGGGTTGTGGTGGTGACGCAGCAACCACTACTACAGATATTGAAAAAGTAAACCCTACTGAACCAGTCTCTGACTGGCGTATGGTATGGAACGATGAGTTTGACAGCACTAGTATTGATACTAACAAGTGGAACTTTGAATTAAACTGCGCTGGCGGTGGTAACAACGAGAAACAATGTTATACCGACAGTGAAGAAAACGCCTTTATTAAAGACGGTGTACTAAACATAGTCGCCTTACCTGCAGAAGAAGGCGCAGAAAAACCATACACATCAGCCCGTTTAAACACCCGTTACAACGCAGACTTTACTTATGGCCGCTTTGAAATGCGTGCAAAGTTACCTTCGGGTCAAGGTAGCTGGCCAGCTTTTTGGATGATGCCAACCGATGAAGAATATGGTACTTGGCCGCGCTCTGGCGAAATTGATATTTTAGAAGCGGTAAATTTAAAAACAGTTGCTGAAGATGGCACCGTTGAAGCTAATATTCATGGCACACTTCACTATGGTCGCGAATGGCCAAATAACTCAAGTTCTGGTAAAGCGTATACATTCCCTGAAGGGATGAATCCTGCAGACGATTTTCATACTTACGCAATTGAATGGCAAGAAGGCGAAATTCGCTGGTACGTAGATGGCTATTTATACGCCACTCAACGTCGCTCTGAAGTTCGTTACAATTCAAAAGATGAACCTGTTGGCTTAAAGCATAAAGGTTGGTTTGCTGAATACTTTGAACAAGGTAGCGGCGAGCTAACAACGCATTGGGATAATGCCCCATTTGATAAAGACTTTTACCTTATTTTAAACAATGCTGTTGGTGGTGATTGGCCTGAAAACGTAAATAACTTAGGCGTTGACGCTGCAGCATTTGCAGAAGGTCAAAGTTTTGAAATTGATTACGTGCGTGTTTACGAATGTGCCTCTAACCCAACCACAGGTAAAGGCTGTGAAACAGTACGCCCAGGTTACGATAGCCTAGAAGATGCACTTGTTGAAGGTAAAGCCCCTGTACCTACCCCGCCAAGTGATGGTGTTGCAAAGAATCTTGATATTTTTGATGGCAGCTTAAATGCCAACTGGATCGCATGGGATTGTTGCGGTGGAACAACACCAGAAACCATTACTGACGCTGACAAAGGCGAGGTAATTAAGTTTAACATTAACGATAATAACGGGACTGTGCTTGGCTTCTCTACCCGCGGTGGTCACTTCTCTGATGATTTTACTGGCACTTCATCTCCATTTGATGCATCACCTCTACTTGATTTAAATGGCCGACTCACCTTTGATATGAAAGTAGTAACGCCACCAACATCTTCAACTACTTGGTTATTAAAAGCCGAAGCGGGTGATGGTGGTCCTAATACCGGCGATGTAGCCCTTAGCGATAGTAATGAAGGTGTTACTCCTGTTACTGGCCAATGGCAAACCTATACATTCCCACTTTCTTTACTACAAGAAAGAGGCTTAGATTTAAGTGCCATTGATGTATTAATGGTATTCCCAGCATGGCAAACAGGTGCAGGCGCTGAATATTTAATTACCAATGTTGCGATTGAAGGTGATTTACCTGGAAGCCCAGAAGTTGACCTATTCACAGACGGACAAAATCTAGATTGGCCAATGTGGGATTGTTGTGGCGGTTCAACACCAATTGAGGTAGTAGATGATGAAGAACACGGTTTAACCGCAGAGTTTAGCATTGGCGAAGCACCCACTGTAATGGGCTTTAATACTCGCACCTCAGCCGGTGGTAGTGGTAAACCATTTGATGCAACAAGTATTTTAGAAAATGGTGTACTACAGTTTGATGTAAAAGTAATGTCAAATCCAAATGATCCAGCAGCTGTTTGGACAATGAAGATTGAATCTAATGAAGGCGATACAGCGGTAGAGCTTCCATTAACCGATGCTGGCGATGCACCCGTTGCTGGTGAGTGGAAAACTTATACCTTTACATTCGCTGACTTAGCGGGCGCAGGTTTAGATGTTAGTGCCATTGATGTAGTGATGATATTCCCAGCATGGGGCACAGGTGAAGGTGCGGTTTACCGTGTTGATAACGCTAAAATGTACGATCCGAGTGCATCAGCAGGCGATGAAATCACTATTTTCCAAGATACAGCCGCAGATATGTGGAGTATTTGGGACTGTTGTGGTGGCTCTACACCGACTGAAGAAACTGACGATGCTGAACACGGCACAGTGGCTGAGTTTGTTATTGGTGCTACACCAACAGTAATGGGCTTTTTAGCTGACGAAGGTGTTTCTTTTGATGCATCAGCAATATTAGCAAATGGTGTTGTGCAATTTGAAATGAAAATGGTGACACCACCAAATGATCCTGACTCAGTGTGGACATTTAAAATTGAGTCAACAGGTGCAGCAACGGCGGTAGAGCTTCCTCTTGCACAAAGCGTTGAAGGTGAAGTACCGGTTATTGGGCAATGGCAAACATACACGTTTACAGTGCAATCATTATTTGATGCAGGTTTAGACATTAGCGATATCAATGTACTGATGGTTTTCCCAGCGTGGGGAACAGGTGAAGGTGCAGTTTATCGTATCGACAATGTGGTTATCGCTAACCCATAAACCCTAATTCAGTGGTAGGTACTAAATTAAAAGTACCTACTTACCGTAATAAATTAAGTAAAAGCAGAGCAATTATGAACACAAATAAGTTTAAAAAAAGCCCACTAGCGGCTTCTGTGTCACTTATCATCGCTGCAAGCACATTTAACTTCGCTTATGCTGCGCAAGAAAATACTGCCGAACCTGAACTAGAAGTTATTGAAGTAAAAGGTATTCGTGGTTCATTAATCCGTTCAATGGATGTAAAGCGTGACGCATCAGGCGTGGTTGATGCCATTTCTGCTGAAGAAATGGGTAAATTTCCAGATACTAATTTAGCTGAATCGCTACAACGTATTACGGGTGTATCGGTAAGTCGCTCAAACGGTGAAGGTAGCCAAATTACCGTACGTGGTTTTGGCCCATCGTTTAACCTTGTAACACTTAACGGCCGTCAAATGGCAGGCACCGGTTTTACGCGTTCATTTAACTTTGAGAACTTATCATCTGAAGGCGTTAGTTCACTTGAAGTTATGAAAACAGCGCGTGCGGATACACCAACAGGTGGCCTTGGTGCAACTGTAAATATTGTTACCGCTAAACCTCTACAAAAGCCGGGTCAGCGCTTTTCATTGATGGCTAAAGGCATTCACGATACATCGGTAGAAGAAGGTGATGAAGTAACACCTGAAATTGCAGGTATTTACAGCAATACTTTTGCTGACGAAATGTTTGGTTTTTCAGCTAACTTTTCATACCACCGCCGTGATTTTCAGCGCCAAGCAGCCAATGTACGCTCTTGGTTAGTCAACCCTAACCTATCGGTTGATGCTGAAAACATAATTGATAACCGCCCAATGGATGCAGATGGTAACCCAGCTAAGCAGTTTTTCGATCCAAATGCTGGGGATAATGGTGAGTTTGTATCTGCCGCTTTCTTCCCACAAGAAGTCAGCTTTTCAAAAGATGATATTCAGCGTGAACGTTTAAATGCGCAAGCCACTTTTCAGTTTGCACCAACAGATAACTTAACGTTTACACTAGATCATACAATCTCAAATGCAACAACAGGTAATAACTCACTATCGTGGGGTATTTGGAACGGTTCGTTTGGTGGTAATGGTAATGCCTATGAGCTAGATGAAAATGGCACCGCTATTTACTATAACTCAGCCGGTGATGATGCCTCATTCACGGCATTTCGTGAAACTGCCGAGGTAGACTCAAAAGCAACCGGTATCAATGTTGAATGGTTAGCAACAGAAAACCTTAGTTTTAACTTTGATGCCCATACTTCAAAAACCACAACAGATAATGGCAAAGATCCTGGCTTAAATTCTAATGCCCGTATTATTTTGGGCTCAGCAGAGTTATCTACTAAAGAATACTTTTTCCGCGAAGGCGATGTACCGGGTTTTAATATTAATTGGAACAACGGCACACAAGAAGTAAGTCCAAATCAAATTGGTTCTAACTTCAGTATTTTTACCAGAACACCAGGTGAGTCAGAAGTTTCTCAAGTACAATTAGACGGTAAATTATTTACTTATACAGATATTGGTCTTGAAACCGTTAAATTTGGTGCGGCTTACACTAAGCAAACACTCAGTGGTTGGGGCGGCTCTAATAACGCCAATGCACCTGGCTTTAACAACGGTACATTCGCTGAAATTTTCCCAGATGCGATGTTCGAAAGGATTGATTTAAGCGGATTCCTTGATGAATTTTCATTTGGTCCTAACGGCGTAGCGCCAGGTTATGCTTACACTTATGACCTTGATGAAGCATTTGCTCGTCAAAGTGCTTATTTGACCGAAGACGTAATTGGTAGTGATTATTACCGAATTGGTAGCTTTGATAACTTCCCAACTAACGAAGTAGAAGAAGAAACCATTAGTGTTTACCTTTCTAGCAACTGGGTATTTAACGTTAGCGACTACGACGTATTTGTAAACTTAGGTCTTCGTTATGAAGAAACTGATATTGTAAGCCCAGCAAAAAGTCGTGTAGCGGAACAAGTTTACTGGGCAGGCGGTTCAGAGTGGTTAACTCAATTTGCCGCTGGTGGCGAATTAGTTGAAGTAGACTATGAAGGACAATACGACTTACTACTTCCTATGATTGATATTAAAGTCGATCTTACGGATGACTTAGTAACCCGCGCATCATGGGGACAAACAATCACCAGACCAACTCTTGGCGATATGTTAGGTAACTTGGCTTTAACACCATCACCTAAATTAAATTCAAGAAGTGGTAGCCGTGGTAATCCAAACTTAGAGCCATTTAAATCAACTAATCTAGATTTAAGCCTTGAGTATTATTACAGCGAAGGCAGTTACGCTGCTGTTGGTCTATTTTGGAAAGACGTAGATAATTGGATTGATAACACCCAGGTAAAAACTACCTTTGAAGGTTTACATGATGTGTATTTAGGTGAGCGTTGGAACAATGCAGTAGCCGCCATTGAAGGTCGTGGAGATCAAGCAACTGACACTGCAATTTACAATGAAATTGTAGCTAATGGCGTAGGCATTGGTGAAAACAACCGTATATTACCAGATCCAGCGACTGATCCGCTGATTGAATGGACCATCAATTCACCTGAAAACGTTGGTTCACGTAAAGTAAACGGTTTTGAATTTGCTGTTCAGCACTTGTTTGGCGACTCAGGCTTTGGTGCAGGCTTTAATGCCACCGTTGTTGATGGTGATGTAGAGTACGATAACTACTACCTTGCCTCTCAAGCAGTATTAGCTGGTTTAAGTGATTCTGCAAACATACAAGGCTTTTACGAAAAAGATGGCTTATCGGTGAAAATTACCGGTGCATGGCGTGATGAGTACTTAATTGCGCAAGGTTTACCTGACTCAGGTGCTACGGCTCCTCCACAATACGCAGAAGAGTACTTACAGTGGGATATTAGTGTGAACTACGAAGTTAACGAAAGCACAACGGTATTCTTTGAAGGTGTGAACTTAACCAACGAAACCGAGCGTTCATTCAGTCGCTTCGAAAGTCAGTTCTTAAGCGCGGCTCAATACGGCCCTCGTTATGCCTTTGGCGTTAGATACTCTATGGGCAATTAATACATTGCCCAAATACAGTTTTTGATTACCCCTTATAGTTGAAAAGTCAAAGCCGCTCATTGAGCGGCTTTTTTTATAACTGTTTAATTTTTTCTAATAGCTTATCGGTTGTCCAATCAATATCGTTATAGGCAATATCGGGTTTATAATAATCGCCCTTTCCTCTTGCTCTATTCACATACACTTTATTAGGCACTATCACTTTACCTAAACCTGAGGGTAACTCAGCTAATCGAACATCCATATACAGTGAGTCAGCACTGCTTGGCGCGCCAAATAACTGAGTGTTTGAAAACTGCTTAAATACATCAATGGCATCAAGACACGCACTTGCACACTGTGGCGGCACAATAACAAAAACCTGTGTTTTAAAGTCACTCTCTGGCACCGTGCTATCGCTTTGGTTTGGTTTACTTTGCGGCTCTTCGATGTAAAATAGCTTATTATTTTCAAGTGACTGCGCCATACCTGCAGCTATTTCTTTAAACTCTTTTTGTGCTTTAGGTTGATCTTTCAACACTTCAATTAATGATTTAACATGGCTAGTATTATCTTTTGACGCTCTCCACCAAACTCGGCTATTTTTTGAGTAGTTATCCATTTTTTGTTCAACAACTTGCTCACCCCACAACTCTTTTGCAAGCTTTAAGCTCCAATACGACGAGCCACCTTGGTTATGACGAAGATCTAAAACCACCGTTTTTGCACTGAGTAACTTAGAACGTTGATCAGTCACTTTTTTATACAAGTTATTGTAATCATGAGTTTGCTTATCGTTATTTGCAAAACTGGGCATAGCAATCCACGCTATGTTTTGCGCAGGCCAAGTTAAATCGGTTGTAAGCTCATCCCCATTATAGGCATGTGTTAAATGCTTACTTACACTCTTTGGCCGAACAGACCAATCAAGGGTTTTACTGTAAGCTTGCCCATTGGCTTTAACAAATTGACATTCTTTTAGAGGTGTTAAAAATGGGTTGCCCTCATCAATTAGTAACCGCCAACCTTGCTGCCACCAATGCCCAGGTTGTGTAACCTGTCCATGAAATTTAAACACTCTTTGTCGCATTAACGTCTCGGTACTTTGCCCATCGCAACCACTTATCACATCACCTTTATTTATATTATCTGTTTCACTGTAATACACTTTTAATGCATCACCCCGCCAAACGGCACTAAAACCTGGCCAACGACGAGCAGGTCGTTCAACGCTTGAAAACACACCTGCATGACCATCTTGTAGCACAGTACTAAAACGCGCAATTGCCGCAACATGAACCTGCGGCCCACTCGCTTTGGCAGACAGTGCAAGTGCTTCTGCTTTTGCTTGCTTTAATAGCTCAGGAAAGACTGGGTTGTTAACATCAAACATACCGGGGTGGTTTTTTGCCGAAATACTGTAAGCAGCTTCAATATCACGTTCAGTAACACTGCGCCATTGCTCTGGTGTTTGAGGAGTAACTGCTAATTCTGCCATGCTCAAGGTAGGCGTAATTAATAAAGCACTCAATAAAGTACGGCTAACTATTTTTGTTTTTATGTTCATGAAAATCCATTTTAAATTAGGTTATATAATTACTGTAAACTCATTTGGTGGAACTAAAAATACCTTAAATCAAATAAGTATCAGCAAATTATTTTTATAGCAGTAACTTAACAACATTAAAAGCAGCTAACAACGAGTAAGATTTGAAATGAACTGGCTTTAAATTTAGAGCAACACCTTACTTAGACGTTTGTTCAATTTTGGTTTGCAGTAGTGTTATGCGGGCGTTGAGTTTTCTAAAGCTATACTGTGAATAGAAAAAGTTCAAAAAGAAAGCAGCAAAACCTGAACAAGCAAGCCCTATCAATGGGCTGAAATAAAACATTAACAACAAAACAATAACAGCCATCGCTATCGTAAGTCCCAAATTATGAGATGCACTAAATAACTTTCGGTTGTTTTTTTCAAGTTGAACTATGTGAGAATCTATATCCATTAAAATTTCCTTTTAACAAATCAACGTTAACTATCTTGAGCTTTAGATGGCCACATAAGCAGCATCTAAAGAAGTCCATTTACTCCACTGCGCTTTAGTTAATCGATATAACTGTACAGCACGACCATGAAATTCATGAGTGCTATAGTCTGTAAAACCAATTTTCTTTGCTACTTTCAGTGACGCAATATGCTCAGGTTCAATAATAACAACGACGGATTGATGAGTAGTTTGAGTAAACACATACTTTAAAACACCTTAAGCCGCTTCGCAGGCTAATCCTTTATTCCAAAAATCGCCCGCTAATCGATACCCTAAATTAGGCTCTTCGTTACCCGCGACACTTTGTGGAGAAACACCACAAAAACCTATAAGTAGGTTACTGTTTTTATCTATTAGTGCCCATGGGCCCAAACCGTATGAACCGTAGCATTGTAAACACCACTTTATAAATTCACGAGTTGCAGCTTCATCGCACACACCACGAATTGAGTATTTCATCACTTCATCGTCATTAAGAATTTCACTTAATGCCGACACATCATCAATTGAAAATGGCCGAATAAGCAACCTTTGGGTTTCACAAATTTTCACTCAAACCTTCTTGTTATCAAAGCTAAAAAATTTCAACAAACCAAGTGATTAAGGTTGTTATCTCAGTTATTTCGCTCTTTTTTATATTTCGAATGCCATAAAAAGTATCCAAATAATATGCCTACTAAAGGAAATATTATTAAAGATGTAATGATTCCATCAAAAAAAATCTTGCTCACCTGTAAAGTACATAATTAATTGAAATAAAATAGCTGTAGGAATTCCCCAGCCTAGAACACCTTTTAGTAAAATAAAACGGAATTTAGCGTGGTTTATATTCATGAGCCTTCCTTGAGTTGTGGCGCCAAATAATAAGCTGAAATAAATCATAGTCGTTAGTGAGTTAAGTCTCTAAATTATTGAAGACGATTTAAATTAGTTTAAAATTACATTAACACTATTGAAAAAACACTTAACCAACTTAATTGGATACCATAAGAGATACGTTGATAGGTACCTGGATTACTTTGAAGCTTAACCGCTTTAGCCATAGCAAACAGATAATAAACAGTAGCGATAACAGAAACAATTGAAAAAACACGAAAGTATAAAGGAGTAATTTCTGTGGTTGGACTGATCGCTATTAATATTGGTGCTAAAACGAGCGAAAGCAACATAATGAAACCAGCCCAAGAGTGAACCTTGCAGCTAAAAGTTGGGTGTTTAGTAAATGGGTCAGCATCCATAGGAAAATAACCCGCAACCCAGGTACCAATACCATGCACTATAACTAACCAACCAACCAACAATATTAACCAATATAGAAACATTAGCCAATTGCGCCAAATACCAGCCAAAAAAGCAAAATAGAAAACCTAAAGGATAATTATTAATTAGCGGTGACAGTTTTTCAGTTGGGCTTCCCGTTGCACCTAATTCACTACAAAATTGTTTAGAATGGCTGTAGCCTTCATAAAATAGACTTGCTACATAGACACCAATGAATATCCATAATGTGGCTATTAACCCTGAATAAATCGCAATCGTTTCAAACATCACCATAATCCTTTTTGTGATTAATTCATTAAAGCCTTTTTGAACATAGAGGAGAAAATGAGCCGGCTTCGAGTGACGAGCTGTGAGCTTGTACAAACAGCCTGAAACCTAGTCATAACAGCCCTGAGCTAGAACCTTTAATCTACTTTTTCAACCCAGCGCCTCATTATTAAGCCATTTCTTTATTGTTATAATTGGCCACTAATTTAATGCAATGGGTATTGGGTTTTAAAAAACAAAGCGCTACAAAAATGTAGCGCTTTCATTACTTATAGGTTGTTTGTTTAAACTAAAACGCGTTATTAAAAAAAGCCAAGCGGATCTTCGCTGTAACTTACTAGCAAGTTTTTAGTTTGTTGGTAATGATCAAGCGCGAGTTTGTGAGTTTCGCGGCCTATACCAGACTTTTTATAACCGCCAAACGCTGCATGTGCTGGGTACATATGGTAACAATTAGTCCATACACGACCTGCTTCTATTTTGCGACCAAAGTGATAAGCACGATTCATATTACGGCTCCATACCCCTGCGCCTAAACCAAATTCTGAGCTGTTAGCCAGTTCAAGTGCTTCGGCTTCGTCTTTAAAGGTCGACATTGAAATAACGGGGCCAAAAATTTCTTCTTGGAACACGCGCATGTCATTACGTCCTTTTAATAGTGTAGGTTGAATGTAATACCCGCCGTTTAGCTCGTCGCTTAATTGCTCAACATGCCCGCCAGTTAATACTTCAGCACCTTCTTCTTTACCAATTTCAATGTAGCTTAAAATTTTATCAAACTGCGCTTTAGAGGCTTGTGCGCCTACCATGGTTTCACTATCAAGCGGGTTGCCACGTTTAATTTGTTTAGTACGTTTTAAAATACGTTCTATAAATTGCTCATAAATATCTTCTTGAATGAACAAGCGTGATGGACAAGTACATACTTCACCTTGGTTAAAGTAGGCAAGAATGGCACCCTCAATTGCTTTATCTAAATATGAGTCGTCTTTTTCCATAACATCGCTAAAGAAGATATTAGGCGATTTCCCCCCAAGCTCGACCGTTGAAGGAATAATATTCTCGGCTGCACATTTTAAAATATGTGAGCCCACAGGAGTTGAGCCTGTAAAGGCAATTTTAGCAATGCGCGTACTAGTTGCCAGTGCTTCACCTGCTTCTTTACCAAAGCCGTTTACCACATTTAAAACACCTCCTGGCAGTAAATCGCCAATAATTTCCATTAACACTAAGATTGAGGCAGGTGTTTGCTCGGCGGGTTTTAATATTACACAGTTACCTGCTGCAAGTGCAGGCGCTAATTTCCATGCGGCCATTAATAATGGGAAGTTCCACGGAATAATTTGCCCTACAACGCCTAGTGGCTCATGAAAATGATACGCCACCGTGGTTTCGTCTATCTCGCCAATGCTGCCCTCTTGAGCACGCAAACAACCGGCAAAGTAACGAAAGTGATCGGCGGCCAGTGGAATATCAGCGGCAAGGGTTTCACGAATCGCTTTGCCGTTATCCCATGTTTCGGCCACAGCAAGTAACTCTAAGTTTTGTTCAATGCGATCGGCAATTTTTAATAAAATATTGCTACGCTCGGCGACTGAGGTTGTGCCCCACTGGGTTTTTACAGCATGCGCTTTATCAAGTGCTAAATTAATATCGTCTTTATCAGAGCGAGGAATTTTACAAAATACTTCGCCATTAACTGGGCTTATATTATCAAAGTACTGGCCGTTAACTGGGGCAACCCACTCGCCGCCAATGTAATTACCATACTGCTGTTTAAATGTGACGAGTGCATCTGCTGAACCTGGGTTTGCGTAAATCATATATGTGTTCTCTTGTTGTTGTTAGCTAAAAGTCTAAGCCGAAATTTGTTAGAGTAATGTAGCAACTTGCTTTATATTTAATCGGTATTGATTGACATTAGACCATTAAGCGCTTAAAAACTTGCTTAGCTGTCCAAAAAAGTTGTCTGTGAGTCCATATTAAAAACGCTCTATAACGATTAAAAAAGGCTGAACATGCACACATCTCAGTTAAATAAAAAACGCCAACAACTTGATGTACTGATTGAAAACAAAGTGACCTTTGCTGCCGATAACTCCGAGCTAAGTATTTACGATACCTATAAAAGTGCGCAAAAAGTGGCGTTGCATTCTAACGAATTACTGTTTTGCGCTATGCTCAGTGGTAAAAAAATAATGCATGTTGAGAGCAGTCAATACCACAAAGCGTTTTTACCACATGAATCGTTTGTATTAGCACCCGAGCAAAGCGTGCTGATTGATTTCCCACAGGCAACTATCAACTCACCTACCACCTGTTTGGCGATTGAAATTAGCACCGATAAAATAACCAATGTGGCTAATGCGCTTAATATGCAGCAAAATTTTGCAAACGATGCCTTGTTTGAATACAGCCCTAATTTAGTGCATACCCAACATAATACTCAAACGCAGCAGTTATTAGAGCGCATGGTTCATTTATTTAGTGAGCAAGGCGCCGAGCGACACTACTTGATTGATTTATCGTTAAACGAATTGATCACCCGTTTATTACAACAACAGAGCCGTGATTTATTGCTGGCCAACTGTGACAAGCTGCGCCTAAAAAGTAACGTGAGTGATGCACTGCATTATATTGAAGAGCATTTAAACGAAAACCTCGACATAAACACCCTTTGTAAAATAACCTGTATGAGCCGTAGTAAGTTTTATCAGCAGTTTAAACTTGCTTTTGGTACAAGCCCTGCGCTTTGGCAACAACAACTTAGGCTTAAAAAGGCCCGTACGCTTTTATTAGAAGGCCACGCTATAAGCAAGGTGTGCTACGACCTGGGTTTTAATAGCGCCAGTCATTTTAGCCGTTTATTTAAGCAAACTTTTGGTATTGCACCAAAAGCGTGTCGCCACTAACCTAACACGACAGTTTTTGTTATATTAAACAGCCTAATATGCTAGATTGTTTGCAATGTTGTAAGTAGTAATGAGTCACCGATGAGTAAACCCACCCGCTGGACATTAAAGAGTATTGCCAAAGAGTTAGGTGTGTCTAATGCTACGGTATCAAATGCGTTTAATCGCCCTGATCAACTCTCTGCTAAACGCCGCGAAGCCATACTTAAAGCGTGCAAAGAGCTGGGGTATTATGGCCCTAATAAAGCGGCGCAGTCTTTGCGAAGTGGCACCTTTAATATTGTTGCATTAGTCCTTCCCGATAGCGTGGAATACATGGTATCAGACCCTGTTGCGAGCAGTTTTATGCGGGGAGTAACCTCGGTACTTGAAAAAAACAATATTAATGTTTTATTGTTTTCAGGCAATAGTGACAACCTCAACAGCGTTGTTGATTTTGTCGATGGTTTTATTTGTTATGGTCGCCCGCGCAATAAAGCACTAGTAGAGCAACTAAAAACAGTCTCCAAACATGTGGTGACGGTTGATTTTGACATTGCCCGTAACGCCTCAATTAATGTTAATAACGAGCAAGCCAGTTATGAAATAGCCAAACATGTTTTGCATAATCAAGATGATAAAGTGGCTATATTAGGCTTAAGATTACTTGATGAAAATGTATTGTGCCGGGTATACGAACATCACGAATTTGAAACTGGCCAATCTATTTCGCATCAACGTTTGCGTGGTTATCAACGCGCCTTAAGTGAGGCTAATATAACGGTTGCCGACGACCGCATTTGGAATATTCCTGAAAGCAGTGAGCGCTTTGCAAATATTGCCGCAAAAGAGGTATTAACAGCCTCCCCTCGCCCTAACGTGATTATATGCATGAGCGATTTAATTGCCCTTGCCACCATGCGAGAAGCCATAAAACAAGGGATAAAAATAGGCAGTGAGCTGCGTATTGTGGGGTTTGATGGCATAGAAGAAGCCGCTCGTTTTGTACCTCGCCTCACTACAATTCATCAAAATAGCCAAGAAAAGGGCGTTATGGCTGCTAACTTATTTATTTCTAAAGAAGAAAAACAATATGAAGTAGGTTACGCACTCGATATTGGTGCAAGTAGCTAAGCACTGTTAATAAAGCAAATAAAAAAGCCAAACAGAGGCTGCTTGGCTTTTGGTTTTCAACAAATAAAGCTATTTAAGCCAATAAACTTTGTAAGTTTAGAGTGCTTTCTTGAGTGCCATTAACCTGCGTAATAAGTGCAGTACGGCTTGCAAAGTCAATCCTCAATGAAATTGATTGTTGTTCAAGCTTCCACATTAAACAACAAACACTTGCGCCGCCTTGAGCCGAAAATTCACCTGCAAATGCGGGATGTTCATTACGCATTTTAATTAGCTCTATGAGCCCTTTTACTACCGGTTTATTAAGGGCTTGCTCTATTTTAGCCGCGTTCAAATATGGGCGATTTATATCACGGCCAACATTGGTTTTTGCTAACAGTTCCATATCGTTTTCACAGGCAAATAAGCCGCCGTAATAAACTTGCGGTACACCTGGCGCAAAAAATTGAATTGCGCGCGACAGCAAATAGTCAAAATCATTAGCGCCTAATGCATTGTAATAAGTACAGTTTACTTGATATAAATCGACATTACTGGCAGCCGCGCCTGTTGCTTGACGGCTTTGATTGTTACTATTTGCATGCATGGTTTCTACTAGGTTATCAATTTGCTCTGCATTTAATAAGCCTGGTTTTTCACCCATTGGGCCTGCATCAATAATGCCTATGCCATCATGGGTGTCTAGTACCGTTAAACAGTTACGCGGCGATATTTTTAGCCATTTGAGTAATGCATCCGCATTGTTATTAAACAAGCTATGTAGAATTAGTGGTGGCAACGCAAAGTCGTAAACCATATTAACGCGCTTAGCTACATCTACTTGTGTTTGATAATGGCTATGAATTTCTGCAATGGTTTCCATGCCTAAATCGTTGGCTTGCTTTGATAAGTTATCTAAGTAGCCAAACGTTTCATCTAGCATAAAACAATTAGTACCCGCCTGCTTAATGGCATAACCCGCTGCATCTAAACGAATAATATTAACGTTGTTAGCAGAGAACTTAGTAAGTACATTATTTAAATACGCAATTCCTGCCTCTACTTTTACGTTTATATCAATTTGATTGTCGGTAAAAGTGGTCCAAAAATCATACGTTTGACCATCACCGCATTTCATTGGCGTAAAACAACTGCCTGGGCGTGGACGGTAAATAGCTTGCTGCTCAGCCTTGCTCATACCATTGGGAAACACGTCTTCTTTGGTTAAAAATAAATCCCAAAATGCTGACGCTTTACCTTTAGCCAGCACATCTTGAAATTGAAAAGATTGCGCCGACACATGGTTCACTATTAGATCAGCCATTAAATCATGGTCTTTACCGAGTGCCTTTATGTCGTCCCAAGTACCGATTCGAGAATCAACTTCACTATGATCAATCGGGTCAAAGCCTGCATCGCTGCCATCAATTGGGTTATAAAATGGCAATAAGTGCACACCACCAAAAACGCCCTCTAATGGGCCATGTAAAAGAGTGGTAAGTGCATTTATATCTTGGCCAGTAATTCGATCAGCGTATGTGATCAATTGAACTTTATTCTTCATCATTGTGTGATTACCATGTTGAAACTTAATCGATTAAGATATATCTTTAACTAGCACGTACGAATTTACAAGTTATTTTTATAAATTTTACATACAAATATCGTGGCGACATTAATACTATAATCAGTAACTGACTGACTTACTGAGTGTTAAGAACGCATTTAACGAGGAAAAGCACATGACAAAATCACACACACACGTAAGCAGCGATCCGTTGCAACAAATTCGCTGGCTCACATATATGATGTTTTTTATGTTTGCCATGACCTCCGATGCCGTTGGCATGATCATTCCCGAGCTCATAACTGAATTTGGTTTAAGCATGACCCAAGCCAGCGCATTCCACTATGCGCCTATGGCACTCATTGCCTTTAGCGGATTATTTTTAGGCTTTTTAGCCGATAGCCTCGGGCGTAAAAAAACGATTATGCTTGGGTTATTAATATTTTCTGCGAGTTGCTTTTTATTCGCCATTAGTAGCAGCTTTATATTTTTTGTTTTTTTGCTTTGCTGTATTGGTTTAGCTATTGGCTTATTTAAAACCGGCGCTTTGGCGTTATTAGGCGATATTTCTCATAGCAACGCAGAGCACACTAAAACCATGAACAAAGTAGAAGGCTTTTTTGGTATTGGTGCCATTGTTGGACCTGCACTTGTTGGTGTATTACTGGTACAAAATGTAAGTTGGACTTATTTATATATTATTGCCGGCATTATGTGCTTAATTTTAGCGTTTTTAGCGTGGCGTGCAGAGTATCCAAGCGTTGTTAAAAGCACTGAAAAGCCCGCTTCACTTGCTACCACCATGAAAATGATTAAAAACCCCTACGCGCTTGGCTTTTCGCTCGCCATTGCGCTTTATGTTGCAACCGAGGTTGCCATTTACGTATGGATGCCGACGCTGTTAAAAGACTACACAGGCTCTTGGCCCCTTTTGGCAACCTATGCACTCACCATATTTTTTATACTGCGTGCCGCAGGGCGTTTTATTGCGGTGTGGTTATTAAACCGCTATAGCTGGCAAGGTGTTATGGCTTACTTAAGTTTAGGTATCGCATTGTGTTATGTGGGTACTTTAGTCGGTGGCGTTGATTGGGCTGTTGGTTTATTGCCGCTTTCAGGGTTATTTATGTCGATGGTTTACCCGACCTTAAACTCCAAAGGAATATCGTGCTTCCCGGTACAACAACATGGCGCAGTTGCTGGGGTTATATTATTTTTCACTGCACTTTCAGCCGCATTAGCGCCTTTATTTATGGGTATGATCAGCGATTACTTTGGTCATGTACGTTATGGTTTTTACCTTGCAACCGGCTTTGCCATTATTTTATTTTTAGCGATGCTGTTTAACTATTTCCGTGACCCATCAGCCTGCGCTTTACAAGAGAGCAACCTAATAACTGAGTAAATCAACAAATTGGGGGCTAAAAAAAACACTATATAAATCAATAGATGAGTAAAAAAACAGCAAATAAAGAATAAAATAATTTGCTTATTGTAAAAGATTTGTTATTTTTACTTAATCGATTAAGTAAAAATAACAAACCCCTTCGGGCTCACAAAGCGAGGCGTTCACATGACAACACACAACACACCTTTATATTTAATGAGTGCTTTAGCGCTGGCTGTAAGCCAAGGCGTTTATGCACAACAAGAAGAGCAAAACACACAAGCGCAAGCTAACAAAGGTCTTGAGACTATCGTTGTAACCGGTGTACCACGTCGTACAACCATTATGGCATCAAGCTCATCAGTGAGCAGTTTATCGCTTGCTCAAGTTGAAGTATCTACACCGCGTTCAACTGCTGAAGCGTTTAGAATTATTCCGGGCGTACGCTCAGAGTCAACCGGCGGTGAAGGTAACGCAAACATTGCTGTACGCGGCTTACCTGTGGCCTCTGGTGGTGCTAAGTTTTTACAATTACAAGAAGACGGTTTACCCGTTATGCAATACGGTGATATTGCTTTTGGTAACGCTGATATATTTATGCGCCTAGATAATACCGTACAAACTATCGAATCAATTCGTGGTGGTTCGGCCTCGACTGCAGCAAGTAATGCACCGGGCGGCATAATTAACTTTATATCTAAAAATGGTGAAAACGAATCAGGCAGTGTTTCTACAACACTGGGCCTTGATTACGACACTATTCGTACAGACTTTGAATACGGCACTTACCTTAGTGATAGCGTACGTTTTCATGTAGGTGGTTTTGTGCGCCAAGGTGAAGGCCCGCGTGAAACAGGTTACACATCAAATAAAGGTGGGCAAATTAAAGCCAACCTTACCAAAGACTTTGAAAACGGTTACGTGCGTCTTTATTACAAACATTTAGATGACAAAAGCGTGGGTTACTTACCAATGCCAATGTATGCAAATGGTGACTCAATCCCAGGGTTTGACGCACAATCAGATACCCCGCATTCAGCATTATTTACTAAAACAGTGCGTTTAAATGGCGAAAATCAAATTAGTAGCGGCGATATTCGCGATGGCATGAACCCGCAAGTTGACTCAGTGGGTTTTGAAGCTGTATTTGACTTAGATAACGATTGGCGTATTGAAAACCGTTTTCGTAAATCCTCTGTTAGCGGTAACTTTAATTCACTTATTCCTGCTGAAGTAGGCAGCGCGACTGCTATTGCACAAAGTATTGGCGGCGCAGGTGCAACGCTTAGTAATGCCAATACCGGAGCTGCATTTAATGACGATTTAGCTATGCGTATTCATACGTTTGACGTCACAATGAACGACTTTGACTCTATTGTAAACGACTTCAAACTGACTAAATCACTAAGCGATGATACAAGCGTTACGTTTGGTTACTATGCTTCAACACAAAATATTGCTATGTCATGGTTATGGAACTCTTACCTAATGGAGCTTAAGGGCGATAATGCGGCGCTACTAAATGTAACAGCTGCCGATGGTACAGCGTTTTCTGAAAATGGTTTATATGCATACGGAACGCCTTTTTGGGGTAACTGCTGTCAGCGTGATTACGATACAGAATACGATACCCGCGCCCCGTACGTTTCATTTTCAACAAAAGTGGGTGATGTAAGTATTGACGCAAGTGCTCGTTACGATAGTGGTGAAGCACGCGGCAACTATGCAGGTGCCGTTACCTCAACGGTCGATATGAATCGCGATGGAGTGATTTCAGTTCCTGAACAAAATGTAGCAGGCATTGATACCGCAAATGCTAGCCCAGTAAATTACGATTGGGATTATGCATCCTATTCAATTGGGGCTAACTACCAAATAGATTCAAGCCTTGCGACATTTGCAAGACTGAGTAAAGGTGGCCGCGCAAATGCTGACCGACTTTTATTTGGTAAAGTACGCGCTGACGGTTCGGTTGCTGATGAAGATGCCGTTGATGAAGTAAACCAGTATGAATTTGGGGTTAAAAAACGTTTTGATTCACTTTCAGTTTTCGCAACAGCGTTTTATGCAGAAACAGAAGAGCAAAACTTTGAAGCAACATCGCAAACCTTTTTTGACCGTGAATACGAAGCAAAAGGGATTGAAATTGAATCAACTTACTTCATCGATGCATGGGATTTTCGTGGTAACTTAACATGGACAGATGCAGAAATTGCTAAGGATGCACTTACCCCTGAAGTGGTAGGTAATACGCCACGCCGCCAAGCTGATTTAATCTACTCTTTAATGGCTCGTTATAGCTTTGATAAAGGTGCTGCCGGTGTGAACTTTATTGGTACTACTGATGCTTACGCTCAAGACAACAACGACCTTAAATTTGACGGTTACACTCAAGTAAATGGCTTTGTAAGTTACGATTTATCTGAAAACCTTAATATTGCACTTAATGTAAATAACTTATTCGATACGGTAGGTATTACAGAAGCTGAAGAAGGCTCAATTCCAGATAATAACATTATTCGCGCCCGTACTATTAATGGCCGCACAACATCAATAACGCTTAAATACGCGTTTAACTAACCATCGTTAGTGTAACAAGCGCAGAAGCTATGTTTTTCAGCGATTGTTACACTAACTTTAATTAGTTTTAATAATTCTCCCTTGAATTTTGACCTAGCTCTGCTGGGTTTTTTAGGATTTACACTATGACCAAATTACTTAGCCTCGGCGAGCTACTTATTGATATGCTGCCACAAGATTCTCAAAACAGTGCTTATTTGCCCATTGCAGGAGGTGCCCCTGCCAATGTAGCGGTAGGTTATGCAAAGTTAGGCGGCAAGGCTGCTTTTTGTGGCGGTATGGGTGATGACTACTTTGCTAAACAATTAAGTAAATCGCTTGCGCAATATAAAGTAAGTACAGAGTACTTATTTACGATTAAAGACTCTCAAACGGCCGTGGTTATTGTGAGTTTAGATGAAACCGGTGAGCGCAGCTTTAATTTTTATCGCCACAATACCGCCGATTTACTGTTAACGAGTGATCACTTATGCCATATCAAATGGGATGAATTGAGTACCCTACACTTTTGTTCCAACACGTTAACCAATCCAGCCATTGCAAACACCACCGTGTGTGCTTTAAAGCTGGCTAAAAACAACCATAAACTCGTTAGCTTTGATGTAAATTTACGCTATAGCTTGTGGCAAAATAGCAATGACATTGAACACAATGTACACGCGTGTTATGCGTATTGCGACATTGTTAAGCTATCGCGTGATGAGCTGAACTTTTTAGCTGAGCAAACACAGCATGCACCTGATGATTACTTACAATCTATTTTAAATATAGGTGTTAAATTGGTATTTTTAACCGATGGCCCTGCACCGGCAACGGTTTACCATAAGGGATTTATATTAAATGAATCGGCGCCAATCATTAATGCTGTGGATACTACCAGTGCCGGTGATGCGTTTATTGCAGGCGTGTTATATTATTTAAATCACACCGATGAAAATAGCCCGCTCATCGAAAAAATTAATAATGAGCATCTAGTAAAACACGCTTTAAGTTTTGGTTTGCGCTGTGGCTCTAAAGCCTGCTTAGCTAAGGGGGCATTTCCCGCATTACCTACACTTCAAGAGGTATAATACCAATCCGCAATAATACTTAATCATTTTACGGGGCTAAACGTGTTGCTATCTGCGTTAAAAAATTCTCATTTAGAACAACTAAATAGCAAATTTTTTGCCTAGCTATCAACACGTTTTTCCAGCCTCAAAATAGATCACTTAATTAAGCGAATTGGTATAAATACTTTAAAAATAAAGGCCGATTATGGCCTTTATTTAAGCATCCGCTTCTTCATCATTACTTTTTAACCATTCTAAAGCCGCAGTGGCGTTCTCAAAATATTGAATTTCACCTGATACAAACCAACTGCCTAATTTAGCGATGGTTGATTGCCAGTCTTTGTTGCCGTATATGGCTATTTTTTTAAATTCTTTGTTATGCTTTAAGCCAAGTTTTAAATCATCCCATGCAGCTCTAAGTTCCCAGCCATCAAGCTCAGTACCATCTATGAGTACATTAACAATAGGATGTTTAACTTCGCCAAGCGCAGAGTCAATCATCGGCGTGATCACCTCATAATCTTTATGAGTGAGTGTACCTATAGCTTTTAAGGTTAAAAAAAACTCGCAACCAGAGCGCTCAATACCAATAGATAAGCCGTGTGTTAAATTTACCATAACCCGAACTCCACAATAATATGAGCATCAAGTATAGGTGATAACTTATTAACCAATAGTGAAGTAGATCAAAAAACAGGCACATCACTTTTATTGTGCCCATTTTAATTAAATGCTGAATTATGCATTTTTAAGCCGTGCTATTTGGTTTTCAACATCTGTTAAATGACCGATTTTAAGCCACACTCTGGCTCCTTCACTGCCTGCTGTTGCTTTAATTTCGCTGTTAGGCGGCACTCTTAACCAGCTGTGCTGTACTAATGTATCGCCTTGCTCTTCAAGCGAGCCCTCAAGTACTAAAAGCTCGCCCCCACCTAAGGCGTTTAACGATATTTCACTGTTAGGTGAAAATGCTAAAATACTCACCTCTTCAAAGGCATCTTTATAAAGAGAAACTACATTTACATTACTAAACTCAGGGTGAGGAACGCTGCACATGGTATTAGTTTGCAAGCGAACATGCTCTCTATCCTCTGGCTGAAACTGCCATAATTTCACAAATATCACGCACCCGTTTTCAGAGCTTGGTGTATGTTTTGACTCAGGCGGATTACGAATATAAGAGCCCTTGGGGAAATCACCATGTTCATCTTGAAAAACACCTTCAAGCACAATAAATTCTTCACCGCCGGTATGTGTATGGGCAGAAAAATGGCTGTTTGGCGCATATCGTACAATGCTGGTTGCGCGTGCAACCTCATTGCCCACTCTATCAAGTGGACGCCTATCAACACCCGCCATCGGTGAGGCTATCCATTCTAACGATTCGCTATGTACAACAACACGTTCGCTAAAATCAGCTGCAATTTTCATATTTGACTCCATATCTAAGCGGCAATACTTGGACGCTGAGCGACCTTTTCTTGCCATGCTATTAAATGTGATAGCTCACTAGGAATAGCTATTTTTGCAAAGCCTGCAAACACCAGACCGGCGTACAAAGTAATATCTGCAACACTGAAATTCTCACCAGCAACATAAGCAGAGTTGGCTAACACTGTATTAAAATAAACAAAGCCTTGGCGCGCTTTTTCACCTTGCTTTTCTCCCCAAGCAACATTTTGATAGGTTTCAAGCGCTGGGCCTAAACCATCCGTTGCATGATGAAAGTAAGTGGCTACAGCATCAAGTACCATTGACTCCGCACGTTTTTGCATCATATTAATCACTGCACGCTCTTTTGCCTCAACACCGGTTAATGAAGGGCCTGCAAAAGCGGTATCAATATATTCAGTAATTGCGGTGCATTCTGCGATGAACGTTCCATCATCTAGCTCTAAAACAGGTACGCCTGCTAAGGGGTTTTTAGCTAAAAAAGCCTCAGTACGGTGCTCACCATTTAATAAATCGACAGCAACAAATTCTACTTTATCAGTCGCCTTTTTTTCAGCAAGCGCAATACGTACACGTAATGGATTAGGAAAGTTTTCTACATCATAAATTTTCATAATTATCTCTTTATATTTTTAATCACAGTTTGAGCTAATACTGGCAAGAATAAATCACCTACCTACTGGTAGGTAATTTATATTAAGATCTCGACCTTTGCAAACTAAAAATAAAAGAGCTTGAAAATAACTACCTACTGGTTGATAATTTTTTGCAGCGATATGAAGGAAGTTTAAAATGACAAAAAAAGCAGCCCTGTTAAAAGCAGCAGAAAACAAAGTTAGACTTGGTGGCTATAGCAATTTTAGCTTTAGAGAGTTGGCCAATGAAATTGGTATTAAAAGTGCCAGTGTGCATTATCACTTTCCAACTAAAGCTGATTTAGGTGCAGAGCTTGCGCATCAATATACCGATGCCTTTATCGCTGTACTTGGTGAACCAGAGGCACACAAAGCAAACGGTAAAAACCCTATTGATATTTACACTCAGTTATTTAGAAATGCACTCGTGATTGATAAAAAAATGTGTTTATGTGGCTTGCTCGGCGCAGAAAGCGACAGCCTACCTGATAAAGTGCGGGTTGAAGTTCAGCGGTTTTTTAATAAAAATTTAGCCTGGTTAACCCAAGCACACGCTGCGAATGGTGAAAAAAACCCTGCTCGCGCGGCAATACAAACAGTGAGCTTATTAGAGGGGGCGATGATGATTAGTAAAACCCTAGATGATATCAGCTACTTCGAACAAGCCACTTTTTAGCGATTGGCGATCAAGTATAAAAAAAGCGAGCCTTTATAAGGCTCGCTTTTACATTTTTGAGATTACGATTTATTAAGCCGTACGCACTTTATGCTTTGAATGCACAACAGCTAATACAATAAACCCTATAACAGCCACCGCTGCACCAATCGGTTTACCTAAATCACTTGATAAGTTTAACCCTATTGCCGCAGTCATTATGTATGACAAGGTCACTGCTGTAGCGATTACTGCTGGTATACTAGTGATCCAGTGGAATGTACCACGGTCAAATAAATACTTGGTCGCAAGCCACAACACACTGGTAGAAAGCAGCATATTTGAGAATGCGAAGTAGCGCCAAATCACAGAGAAATCGAGCTTAGTCATAAAGTAGGCAATGGTTAAAATAGGGATTGCTAGCAATAAACGATTACGTAAACTTTGCGGAATACTAAACGCATCAACCACGGTCAAGCGCAGTGAACGAAACGCCGTATCGCCTGAGGTAATAGGGAAAACAGCAACAGCAATAATTGCCATAATACCGCCAAATACACCTAAGTAGCTGTTTGCAATATGGTTAACCACCAAACCTGGGCCACCAAGATCAAGCATAGCTTTTAAACCCGCATAGCCTTCTGGGAATGCAGCAATACCAGCAAGTGCCCAAACACAACCTACAATGCCTTCACACATCATCGCACCATAATAAACTGGGCGTACGTATTTTTCGTTGGTTAAACAACGGGCAATAATAGGTGCTTGCGTTGAGTGAAAACCACTAATAGCACCACAGGTAATGGTTATAAATAGCAGCGGCCAAGTGGGCAGTCCATCAGGATTGGGTGCTAAGAAGTCATGAGCGTGATCGGCCTCAAAGTATGCTAAAAAGTCGCCCGCTACTGGTAAATGCGGTGCGTTTATTAGTAGTGATACCGCAATAGCTACTGTCATCACAATCATTAACAAACCAAAAATAGGGTAAAACTTAGTGATGATTTTATCAATGGGTAATAACGTGGCTAAAAAGTAGTAAGCTAAAATGGCCAAAACCCAAAAGGTATTATTTGCAAATATTGTATCCTTAAATATATCAAGGTTACTTAATAATCCTGCCGGGCTCATAATAAATACAACACCAACAAAAAATAGTAGCATCGCAGTAAAAATAAGCATAAAACCTTTAAATACAACGTTGTAGTAGTGCCCTGCTATTTCCGGTAAGCTTTTACCGTCTTCTTTTATACTCATTACTCCTGAGAAGAAGTCGTGTACAGCGCCACCCAAAACATTACCAAGCACAATCCATACAAGCGCAACCGGACCATATAATGCACCCAATATTGGGCCAAATATGGGGCCTACGCCTGCTATATTTAAAAATTGAATCAAAAATGCACGAACAGGGTGAATTGCAACGTAATCAACACCTTCGCTAAAGCGTTTTTGTGGTGTGTCGACCGTTGAATCCATGCCCGCTTGCTTTTCAACAAACGGGCTATAAAACTTATAGCCTAATATTAAAATAGTTAGGCAAATAAAAAAGATGATCATAAAGCACGCTTCTCTTTTTGTATGTGTGTATAGGGCCAAGTATTGCAGCCCAAATTTTAAAATAACAATTGAACGTAGCATATGAAAAAGCACGCAACAATGAGACGTTTGGCTAATGCTCTGGCAAAATCAAATTTATTTAAAAAAATAAAACTAAGTAACAGCATAAGTTACTTATAAAAAAGCGTTAAAAAACGTTAAAAGTGCTTATATTGCGACTAAAATCTATACGCCAATTTACAACAATAGCTACACCTGAATAATTAATTAGCCTACGATAAACATTATTACTACTTTTAATGTACTGCCGTTGGCCTACGTGGCTTTATAAAAAACAAGGATGCCCTCAATGACACAGTTTACTACGCCCGATTTATACGATGAACATCGCGACCATGTGCAAGTCGCTGACAGTGGCTTGCAACACTTTGGTAATAAAACTCTCTTTTATGGTCAAGTAGTGACTGTCACCTGCCCAGACGATAACTCGTTTGCTGGCAACATATTACATGAAAATGGTGAAGGCAAAGTGTTGGTTGTGGATGGCTTTGCTAGTAAGCGTTTTGCCTTCATTGGCGATATGATTGCAGAGCGAGCCCTAAAAAATGGCTGGCAAGGCATTATTATTAATGGTTGCTGCCGCGATATTGAAATTCTTGCCACGCTTGATTTACCCGTGATGGCGCTAGGCGCTACGCCGCGCTGCACCACTAAGCGCGGTTTAGGTGCCAAAGATCACCCGGTTAATATGTTAAACACCACAATTTATACTGGTGATTGGGTGTATGCTGATGTCAATGGATTAATTATTAGTAATAAAGCCTTGTTTTGAACAATCAAAGTGGCTGTTCGCGATAAAAAAGCAGCTCGAGAGCTGCTTTTTATAAAATCAAACAATAAAGTTTTACATTAAAGTGCTAACCATACATCGGTTGAACCAGGTTCGTTCCCTTGAGTCCACCATTTAGCTTGGTACTTATTACCTTGATAAGAAACTTCATCACCACTGTTATAAATAGCCGTTGGCTGCCAAACTTCGACACCCGTACCATCTGTAGGCTGTGTTGTTGCCTCCCACGCACCACCTAAATCAGGACGCTCGCCTTGAGTCCACCACTTTGCTTTATATTCAACGCCGTTATAAGTGACGACATCGCCACCAACGTATGCAACACTCGCATCCCAATCTCCTGTTGGTGGAGTGGTAGTATCACCATTTGTCACTGTTACGCTAAAGCTTTGCGTTGTAGTTAATGCGCCATCACTTACTGCAACTGAAACAGTGAAGTTTGTATCTGTATCTACAGCGCCTGCCTCAATACTTACATTTGCACCGCTGCCCACTAACGTTAAGCCTGCTGGTACTGTCCACGTATATGTAAGCGCATCGTTTTGTGCATCGTTTGCAACTACAGCAACACTTGCTGATGCGCCTTCTTCAACACTAACATTAGCAATTGCATTAACACTCGGTGCTGTATTTTCGCCGCCTGATGTCGGCGCAATAACATTAACAACAACATCACGATTTACTGTTGCTTGACCATCTGATACCGCAACGGTTGCAACATACTGTGTATCTGTAGTCACTGTTGGCGCATTAATAACCAGTGATGATGTATTTTGTCCAGATACTACTAGCGCGCTATCAGCACTCCAGCTAAAGCTCAGTGGATCGTTATCTGCATCGGTTGCAGAAGCCGTTACTGTGATGCTCTCTCCTGAATTAACAGACACAGATGAAGACACTGAAACAACCGGTTTTTTATTACTTGGCGGCGCAACTACGCCCCCTAAGCCATCATGCATTGCATTTAGAATGTCACCATTGTCAGCATCAATTTCCCATGCAAATAAACCGCCTAAGTTATGCTGATTAACATACGCACCTTTGGCCAGCACAGACTTACGGCTATCATAGGTGATCAGTTTACCAGTTGAGCGATTCCATACATAAGCGGCTTGTGCTTGCTCATCATAACCCACTTCAAAACCATTAATACCGGTGCCTGCCGCACCAATCATATTGGCTTTAACGCCTTTGTAATCAATAACTCCATCTTCCCATACACCTTGTGCCGTGGAGCCTTTTAACGGGCCATTACCAGAGGCGGTCATTGGGTTACCATCAACCGCTGCATTTTGCGGGTAAACACCTTCCCAACCACGGCCATACATGGCTGTGCCCACGACGATTTTTTTCGATGGTACATTTTGCGCAAGTAACAGCTGTACTGCATTATCGGTGGTATAAGCAGGGCCTTTACGAGGTTCGCCATTTTCATCAAGCCCAGTGCCATTACATTGACCAACACTCATGTGCTCGCCACAGTAAAGTGCAGTTTGATGACCAGTTACGTTACTCCATGCGCCATAAAAGTCATAGGTCATGGCAAAAATGTAATCCATGTACTGGCTTGCGGCTTGATAATCTACATCTTCAATTTTATCGTAACCAGCACCAATGGCTGAGGTTAACTCGTAAGTACGACCCGTTTCTGCTTCTAGCTTATCAAGCATAGCGCGCAGCTCTTGCATAAGCGCCACATAGGCTGGGCCATCGTTAATTGGATCGCCAATATCAGGATTGGGGCCGTCACCACCTGGGAATTCCCAGTCAATATCAACACCATCGTAAAACTTCCAGGTTCTTAAAAACTCTTCCATTGAGGCAACAAAGGTGTCGCGGTTTGCTTTATTAGTAAAACCACCAAATGGGTCTGATAACGTCCAACCACCTACAGATGGTAAAATTTTAATATCTGGGTAACGCTGTTTTAGTGCCATTAACTGCGAGTAAGTACCACGAATGGGATCTTTAGCATCAACCCCTGGCAATGCTTTTTGTACTGCGGCCCATGGGTCGTGAATAACCACTTCGTAATCTGCAGAGCCCGCACAGGCTGTTTCCAGTGCGCGCTTAGGACCGCCAGTTAACGACGCATTTTCACCACAAATTGGAATGAAGCCATACAAAATATGACTCAGGTTTTGTGCTGGCATATTCGTTACATCGTAATCACGGCCATAGATCCCCCACTCAACAAAGTAAGCGCCCGTCACTAAATCTTGCTTAACGCCAATATCTCGGTTATTTGGGTCAACATCCATAGGTAATGGTGCTAAATGTCCGCCGTCAGTGTCAGCAATTACAATTGGCTTACCCGCACTTCTCGCACAGGTCGTGCCGCCTTCACATAGTTCAACATACATTGTATGGCGGCCTGCTTTATCATAAGGGAATGAAATAGTGCCACTTTTAGAACCAGCAGCAAGCGTGCCCTCATTTACTAGCATGTCATCAAAGTACACTTTATAGCTATCGCCGCCATCACCGCTCCACGCACTCCATTCAATGTTGATATTAACTTGCTCAACACGGGTAACCAGCTGTTTGTAAGAGCCGTTTCCCTCAAGGTCTACCTCAACAAACGAATATTGCTGTGGCTCCCAATTAATACTTGGTGTAGAAGGCGCTGCCGATACAGAACCGGCAAATAGTGCAACACCCATAGCTGCGGTTAATTGTTTAATATTCATATTTCTCTCTTATCTATTTTTAATGTGATTATTTTGGTTTAATAAGTTTGAACTACAAAACTTAGGCTTTTAGTTACAGTGTTTTCCATACATCGGCTTGTCCTGGCGTATCGCCTTGAGTCCACCAATTAGCGCGATAGCGCTGTCCTTGATAGATTATTTCTGCGCCCGCTTGATAGGCTTTGTTAATACTCCATGCTGCTGGATTAGTACACTCCTCAACAAGCTCCCACGCACTTGAACTATCGGGCTGCTGACCTTGATTCCACCATTTAGCTAAGTAAACACGCTCTTGAAAACTCACTTTATCTGTTGCTTGATAAACCTCAGTAGTGCTCCAAGGCGCTATAGCAGGATCATTGATAACGCTGTCATTAACGGTGACAACAAACTCGGTTTGGGTCGTTAATTGGCCATCAGAAACAGATACCACAACGGTATAATCTGTAGGTGTTGAAACTTCAGGTGAAATTAAGTTGATATTGGCATCGCTACCGGTAAAACTCAGTGGTGCCGGTACTGACCAAGTATAAATTAACGCATTTTGCTCATCATCAAACGCATGTAAATGCACAGCCGTGGTGGTGTTTTCATCAACTACTAGGTTTTCTGGCTTACTAACAATAGGCGCTGTATTATCAGGGGTGCCCTGCACGCTTAATGTATAAGTGTAATTTGGATTGCTTCCATAGACTTGGTTTGTTAGTACATCAGCGCTGTTAAATACAACATCACCAACTTGATTTTGCACACCAATCTGCACTAAATGCGCATAATCAAGGTTAAGTTGTGACGCCAACACTTGCTGCCAATTTGCTTGATTATCGGCACTGATCTTAAGTTGTTGGTTGATCACCTCTTGGCCAGATTCATCAAATAAGCGAGCCCATACAGTGTCGCCTGCAATGGCATTTTGCCCTTGACGTACAAAGTACCCAAGGCTTGCCCACGCATTCGGATTGGTTGGAGCAGCGTCGTTTACAATATTTATATCACTACAGTTATAAAAGCCTTCACCCACAACATCGTTTCGTTGCCAGCGGCTGTACAAAATAGCATCGCCGCTGCGCCCTTGTGGAATAGCCACACTCATTTGATAATAACGCTCACCATCGGTGTCTTTAATCACGTCAACATTTTGATGCTCCTGAACTAGCTCTAAGTCTTGCCAGGTCAATACATCAGTAGCGGCATTAAAAGTTGGCTTAGTTAAGTAAAACTGCCAAAAGCTGGGGTTATGTGGTGTTGATGCAAGGTAACGAACTTGAATTTCACCATTAGCATTGGGTACTACATCGCTGCGCTGCCAATGTGGTGATGGTAAATCCATACCCCGTTTGGCTGTATCGCCACCAGCACATAAAGTGCCGTTTGGTACACTGGCCTCAACTGCGGTTTGATTTAAATAGTCAGGAGTATTAACAGAAAATTCAATCGCTTGCACAAACTGCACCGTGCCCGATTCTAAATATGCTGCTCGACAAGCAAGGTTAGGAATATTTGTGCCATCTTCTTGCCACCAGTACCCGCCATCATCTTGGCAAAATGCTTGGCGCGCTTTAGGGATATCCATATAACCATGTGCTTGCACTTGCGGTGCTAGTGTACTGAGTAGTAAACCACTAGTAATTGCAGATAGCGTAATCGTGTTAAGTTTAATTGATGCCATTATTTTATCCTTTATTAGACTCAATACATGGGGCAAGCTCAGGCCTACCCCTCATTGTTTTTGAAAATTACAGGCTACAACTTAGGGTCCAATCAGCCGTTACACCCGGCTCAGACGTTGTCCACCACTTGGCTTTGTATATCGCGTTGTTATGAGACATTAAGTCACCTGCTGCGGCATGGCTTGGGTTGCCCGCCCAGTCAGTTTGAGGGAAGTTTGGATAAACAGGTATCGAGGCTATATCAACTCCTTCACACGTACCTGCAGGGTCACCGCCACCGTTATCTGGATTGCCCGTGCCATCACCTGGTGTTGCATCTGGTAGCATTGGGTATTCAGCTTTGAATGCGTAAGTTTTTCCATCTTTTTCAATGGTAAAGTTGCTAGGCCCAGTGATTGGCATGTAGTACATCACTTGTGCATTCACAGTTGCACCAGCACTAAAGTCTTTTGGTTGACCGCCCCATTCATTGTTCAGTGTGATTGAGAAACGGTGGAACTCGTTCTCAAAACCGCCAATATTATTACCCGCTGCGTTCGAGCCATTTACTTCTACTGCCATGCCCAGTTTTTCTTGTGCATTCCAGTTGGATTTAAAAATAGCGGAGGTTGATACCGGTACATCAAATGAAATTTTTGCACCGCTTAAATCAAGGCTTGAGTTATTGGTAAACGCAAATGTTGGGCTGATTGGGTAGTTATCATCACCGACAGGGAAGTCTTTGGCTTCAAATGTGATATCTACAGCTTCAGCAGGCACTGTAAAGTTTGGATTTCCGCCATGTACATCATATGCAACACCGCTTTGATTAAACTTATCGTATGCAAGTGAAGTAAGCGTTGACCCCATGAAGTACTCGCCTTTTGCTGAGTCGTAATCAAAATCACCAGCAAGCTCCCAGAACATGATACCGCCAAGGCCATTGTTAATAACATAATCAACTTTAGAGGCCATCGACTCTTCATCTTCTATCGACAGAAATACTTTTTTATCGGCATTCCAAAGCCAAGGTGCGACGGCAACACTGTCGTAATAACGTGTGTAAGAACCTGTTAAGCGATCGTCAGCATCGGTATCGGGGGTTAAGCCATACACTTCGAGGTAAGAGCCAACAATACCATTTTCGAGATTTTTAGCGTGCCATAAAGGATTTGAACCGGCGGGCATTTCTTGACCTGCGTCGTTCTTATCGTGCCAAAGGTTATCGATACCTAATGCACCATTACCACACTTGTTCTTTTCACCAACCCCTGTACCTGTGGCACAATCAGCTTGGTTTGGTAAAGCCGCTTGACCCCATAGACCATTAGTTCCGCCCGACACATCTTTAAAACCTCGAGTATAATAAGGAATACCGATATTGATTCGACCGGCAGCCATTGCCCCTCGGAAATAACGAACCGCCCAATCGGTGTTTAAGTAACCAATCCCTTCAAATTCTTTAGTGCCGTATACGTTCCATTGTGTCAGTTCTGAGTCTAAACCGGTGTCAAACAAGGCAGCATTGTGCCCTACATGTGAGTTCCATGCGCCATGTAAGTCGTAAGACATAATGTTTACATAATCCAGATATTTAACCGCTTGAAAGGTTTCCATACCTCGTAGTAAATAACCAGAAGATGGAGACGCAATAGTGAGTAAATAGTGCTTACCTGCGGCTTCACCTGCACGATCTAGCTCTTCACGTACTTTTTTCATTAGCACTTGGTATGAGGCATTCAATCCTGCACGGCGCGCGTTGGATATAGGAAAATCATCGGGGTGACCTGAGTCGTTCATTGAAGATGGGTATTCATAATCAATATCAACGCCGTCAAATCCATATTTTTCAATAAACTCAACGGTGCTTTTTGCAAATGCATTAATACCTTCATAATTGACTGAGCCATCAGCATGGGTGGTCATGGTATAAAAGCCACCACTTTCAACGCGGCCGGTTTCATCAAAATACCCCCCCGTTTCAGCCCAGCCACCCACCGATACCAAGGTTTTAACGTGTGGGTGTTGTTTTTTATATTTATTTAAAAGATTAAAGTGCCCTTTGTATGCAAACTCAGGATCCATTTCAGCGCCAATAACGCCTGGCCATTCCATGTTTGTGGCAGGATTATTTGCTGAATTTGGATCGCCAATAGATACTTTATTATTGGCATCAACATGCGCAAAGGCATAATTAATATGAGTAATTTTATCCCATGGAATATCATTAACTAGATAACTTGGTTGGTCATTAGCACCATTTCGCCAACTAGTAAAATAACCAATAACACGACGCGGGTGGTCAGCTCCCATAACTTCACGACCATCAGCATCATACACAGTACAATAAGGCGTATTAACACCGGGGGTTTGATATAACCCTTGTGGTTGACAATCAGTTACACCACTGCCGGGCGCTGCAGAGTCAACAACATTTAGGGTTTTTGTGGTTTGTGCTGTAGCCCCTTCGTTATCAGTCACTGTAAGTGTAAAGCTGGCTTGCCCAAGAGCTGTAGCCTGCCATGTATACTGACTAGTTGCTGATGTCGCTTGATGAGTATCATCACCATTTATAGCAAAATTAAGCGCGGTGATCTCACCATCGCTATCGCTACCTGAAAGCTCAAACACAACTTGTGAACCCACAATTAGCTGTTCAGGTAAGGTACTCAATGAAATTGATGCAACGGGTACTTGATTAACAGGATTAGTAACGTCATCTGCAACTGTTAAGGTATTGATGATTTGTAATGACTGCGCACCTTGATCATCCGTTGCAATTGCACTTATTTGATGAGAACCCGCCACAGCTTGCCAATCAACGCTGTAAGGTGATGAAGTATCTGCAGCTAGAAAAATACCATCAACAAAAAACTCAACGGTGGTTACCTCTCCATCGTTATCAATTGCTTGCGCCGATATGACAACGCTGTCTTTATCGGTTAGTTGAAAACCGTCTGCAGGCATTAACTCGCTAATTACTGGAATTTCATTATCAATGACAGCGCTGTCACATACACCCAAAATTTTCCAATCTTTATAATCACCAGCATTCTCCACTGGATTGGCTTGCGTCCACCAGCTAGCTTCATACGCTGTGCTTTGCGCTTGCACTTGATCTCCAGCAACGTGTGTCTGGCCTGTTTGCCACTGTTCTAACGCACTGCAATCAATAGACGCGTGTACATTTAAACTAAGAAAACTTAACGATAAAGCACTTAGATTAAAGGCATTTGTTATTATTTTACGTGAGCTCATTGGCTCCTCCATTAACGATGTTTATACTCATTATTTTTTACCTTTCAGGTACAAACTTAACATGGATATCGTAAATATCAAGAAAATAATGCACAAATAACAAACAAAATAAATACGAAATAGTTACATTATAAAATTAACTAATTATTTATTACTATAAAATTAAGAAGGGATATTCCATAAAAAAGCCCAGCATTGCTGGGCTTTGAATGTCTAAGGGGTAAACGTTTTATTCAGAAAATGAAACCGTAATAATATTCGAACATACGTTTTCAGATACGCATAACTGATAGTCGTATGCCGGTAATGTTGCGTTACGCACATAATCACGGTAACGGCCATTATCTGATACGGTATCTACTAGTTCGCCATTTCGGTATAGGCTAAGTGACTCAGCCCCTACTTCTGCCCAGTTTAACTCAACACGCATAGTATCAAGACGTGACTTGTTAGCGCGTTTTAAGCTCAATTCAATTTCAACATCACTAACAACCACTGTTTGAGTGAATGTATCTGAGTTATTTTCACTATCCGTTACGGTTAATTCAACCTCATAGCTTCCTGACTGAGCGTAAACATGTGTAGGATTTGGGTTTGTTGATGTTGAACCATCACCAAAGTTCCAGCTCCACTGTGAAATGTCATCATTTACATCACGACTTGTATCTACAAATGTAGCAGTTAAACCTTGTGCTGAAACACTAAAGCCAGCTTGTGGTGGTTGTGGGCTTACCTCACCAATAGCGCTAAATGTAAGTGACCAACCATTGATATTACCCGTATCTGCACCAGCTGTATCTTCAACATGAAGTGTCCAATCTCCGGTTGCCACTTCAGAATTAAATACGCTTGATGTAAATGACTTAACAATATCGTCTGCACTGCCACCTTCATTGCTTTGTAAAGTTACTTCTGTACCTTGCGCTGAAATAAGCGTAAGTACTAAGTCACCAGACCAAGTATGCGTAATATCTACATCAGCAGTGGTGCCAAAAATAGTTAAATCATCAGCAACCGTAATAACTGAGCTTGCGCCCTCTGGAGAATTATCTGGAATAGCGATGTTTTCATCACTGCTGTAAGTAAAGTCATTTAAACCAGCAGGTTGAAGCATTAAGCTAACAGTTTGTTCTTTAACTTGCTCTTCAGTTGTTGCGGTAACAGTAAAGTCGTAATTTCCCCACTGAGTATCGCTGTTAGTTGCAACCGTTAGAACAACTTCATCGCCCGGACGAGCGGTAGTTGCGCTTAGTGATGCATCGGTAAGATCTGAAGCTAAAGCCAGTGAAACGTCACCTTCCCATTGTGCAATTGAGCCAATCGTAAAGGTATAAGTAACCGTATCACCTACAGTCGCTTGCTGAGAAACCGGCGATACAGATAATTTAAAGCCTGGAGTTGGATCAGCATCAATTAGCGCTTGGTTAACATTTAGGCGTGTACCTGCAACCGTTTTACCATTTAATGCCGCATTAGCATCACCACTAGACATAAGTAATTCTTTAAGCTCTAGTGTTGTTAAATCAGGATTAACTGAAAGTACAAGTGCAGCAGCACCAGCTACATGCGGTGTTGCCATAGATGTACCTGAATAAGTAGCATAGCTATTACCAGGAACGGTCGACAAAATACCTGAGCCAGGTGCGCCCATATCAACACTTGTTAGGCCCCATTGAGAAAAGCTAGACATATTATCTCTGCTATCAGTACTAGCTATCGATAATACGTTGTCGTTTTCATAATTAGATGGGTAGTGTGGATTTTGATCGTTATCAACCGCATCGTTACCCGCAGCAGCAACAAATAAAATATCAGCTTGCTCACTAGCCGTAATCGCATCAGCTAACGCTTGGCTAAAACCACCGCCGCCCCAGCTATTATTTAACACACGCAGATTAACACCCGCATTTTTAAGGCCAACCATGTAATCGATACACTTAATAGCACCAGAGGTAGAACCTGTACCATCTGCGGCTAAAAACTTACAACCAACAATAGAAACATCATGGTTTACACCAACAACACCGACACCATTGTTACCACTGGCACCGATTGTACCCGATACGTGTGTACCATGGCCTTCGTCATCCATCGGATCACCAACATCAGTAATTGCATTAATACCGTGAACGTCATCAATGTAACCGTTTCCGTCATTATCGATACCATCACCGGCAATTTCACCACTGTTTACCCACGCGTTCGCAGCTAAATCAGGGTGACTATAATCAACACCCGTATCAATAACACCTACTACAACATCACGACTACCTGTAGAGATTGACCATGCTTCTGGTGCATCAATATCGGCATCAGCCGTGCCACCAGTTTGGCCTTCGTTGTTTAAGCCCCATAAATCATCAAAACGAGGGTCATTAGTTGCGCTTGCTATGCTCACTCGGTAATCAGGCTCAACATACTCAATAGCTTGATGCGATTTTAAGCGCTCAATTGCTTCTTTAGCGCTCATTCCTGATATTTTAAATTTTGCGAGGCGGCCAGAAAATAACGAGGTGAAGTTATCATCAATTTCATCGTTATTTAGATCAGATATTTTGGCTTTTACTAACGAACGAGCTTGCTTACGCATTTCCGGCGAAGCATTCTTTTTATACTTAACAATAATCGAGTCACTGCTCGCAGTTACTTTTTGAGTTGTACTGTTAACATCAGGCAATTTAGCCGCAGCTAAACAAGGTAAAAGTGCAAGTGTAATAATAGATAATTTTGTTTTCATTGTTCTATCCGTAATTAAGTTAACTTAGCTTTACTAAGCGAAATATTTACGTTTATGAATTTAAGTAATCACGTGGCAAGCGTTAAGAAAACGGGTAATCAGTCACTAACTCAAGTAAAAAAAGCAAAATCAGGAACAAAACCATTATTTTTAACTAGAAATACAGTAAAAAAAACATTAATAGCAGCCATTTTAATGAATTAAATAACTTATTTTTAACATGGCATTAACTCATTATTTTTTACTGGTTTTTGATGTAAATAGATAGAAAATACAAATTAAACTGGTAAGTAATTGAAATTTATAGATTTAAATTACCATTAAAAAAGATGATTCAAAATGAACTCATTGAAGAATACAGTGACTGAGCAGTTATGAATTAGTGAATGGCAAACCACCTTACCAAGTACTAATGACCAAACCCTAGTTCATATTTAAAACAGCATTTTACGTTTAAGAATAAAAAGCTAATCACACATTATGGCAGCACGGCATGCTGCAACGAAAATACCTTTTTAAAACTTAATAAATAATCAAGGTATTTTATTTTATCTTTCAAGGAGAATAATAATGAAATTGAATAAATCACTTTTAAGCTGTGCAATTGCAATTGCAATGGGCGCCAGCTTTACAGCAAACGCAAACACAGAAACAAAAGCAGGTTCAACTTCTGAGCTTGCAGCTAAAGTATCTGTAAGTAGCATTGAGAATGCTGTAACAGTTAAGCAATCATTTTCTGACAACACGGCATTAGTCTCTCAAGATGGCGATGGCAATACTGCACTAGCTACTGAAATCGGTAACAACAACGATGTTAAAATAGCTCAATTACAAAATGGTAATTACGCCGAAGTTGAAACAACAGGTGATAACAACCAACAAACTTATGCTCAAGATGGTGTTGCTAATGGTTTCATTACGCGCATAACGGGTGATAACAACGGCGTTTATGTTTCTCAATTCGGCCAAGGGTTATTTCAAAACAATGAAGCAATCAATATTATCACTGGTAGCGACAATAATATTGACGTTGAACAAGGAAATGGCGGTCACTGGTTTTACAACATGGACATGAGAGGTAATGGTAACGAAATTATTTCATCTCAGTCTGGTATGTGGCAAGAATTTGAAGTACTTAGCTTATCAGGCGATGAAAACATTATTGAAATTGAACAAACAGACACCTGGAATGAATTTAAAATAGGCTCATTACGCGGTAACGAAAATGAGATTGACGTTAGCCAAGATGGTTCACGTAACATCATTACATTTACTGATATTGCTGGTGATGACAACGAAATAGCTATTGAACAAAGCAGCGGTGATAACAATACCATTACTTTTGCAGCCGTTACTGGTAATGATAATGAAATAAAACTAGACCAAGAAGGTTCGAATAATGCTATTGAGTCTGGTCTTTTTGACGGTTCATTCAATGAAGTAACAGTTAATCAAATTGGTGATGAAAACCTTGCGACTACTGAGCTAATGGGCGATAACAATGAGCTTACAGCAATGCAAGTTGGTAACACTAATGAAGCATACATGGGTGTCATTGGTTCAAATAATGAATTTACAGTAACCCAGGTTAGTGATTTTAACTCGGTTCATTTAGCTAACTTTAATGGTAGCGGTAACGATGTTGATCTTAGCCAATCAGGTGGCGATGAAAACGCAATTTTAGTGCAGTCTTCATACCCTGATGTTTCTCTCACTTCAAACGATAACGATATTGATGTTAATCAAGTCGGTAATCAAAACGAGGCGATTGTTACACTAGCGGGTATCCTTGATAGTAACGCAAACCAAATTGATATTGCTCAAAATGGTGATATTAACGTTATTGACTTAATGGTAGAAGGCAGTAATCACTCTATTGATATTGCACAGCAAGGCGAAGGTAACTGGGTAGGTGGAACTGGAGATTCAGCGTTTTTATTAGGCGGTGAAAACGTTTCATTCTCTGTTACTCAAACCGGTAACTACAACACTGTTGAAGGTAACGTAATTGGCTTTAACAGTACATTCTCTGTCACTCAACTTGGTGATGGTAATACAGCAACAATTACACAAATGTAATTGATGAGACGGGGAGAGTAACCCTCTCCCTTATTTTAACTATGAAAAATAAACAATATATCTATCTTTTTATACTTTTAACTTTTTATACTCCTTTGAGTAATGCCAGTGCTGATTTAGAAATCGATGGATTATTACTAAACAAAAGTATTAGTCGCTTTGGGTATCAATTTTATAGTGAATTTTCAAATTATTGGCGTGAACTGCCTTCAACAGCTGGCTTTAATGTAGAAATAAAAGAAACGGTTATACCCCGTGCTGGTACTAAATTAGTTTTAATAATGAATCATAAGATTATTTATGCAACCCATTTGGGACGAAAGTTAGAGCCTTTGGACGAGCGAGTAGAGCAAGCAGTGCACTCTGTAATGGACGCCATGGCGCGATCGAATATGCAAACAGCGAGTCCTGATATGGCATTGAATGGATGGTAACAATGAAAAAAATAGCATTAACAATAATAACAACTTTAAGCTTTTCAGTCTCCGCAACTGAAATTATTTATACCCCTATTAACCCTAGTTTTGGTGGCAACCCTCTCAATGCAAATATGCTGCTTAGTAAGGCACAAGCACAAAATAAACATAAAGCGCCGGTTGTCGAAAAAGGGTATGCAGAGCAGTTTCAAGATTCATTAGAGCGGACATACTTAAATCGAATGGTGAGAGAAATCACCGACATGGCTTTTGGGGAAAATATTGAAGACAGTGTTTTTAATCAAGACTCCATTTTTATGAGTGGTGATTATCAAATAGAAGTGATCACCAGTACAACCGACACTATCACGGTTAGAATAACAAATGTAATTGATGACTCGGTTGTGGTTATCGAAGTACCGAGGTTTGGATAATGTATAAATTAATAATAATAACAATCGCTCTTTCTCTTAGTGGTTGCTCTACTATGGGTAATTTAATCCCTCCGTCAAAACAAAGTGCGGTAACGTTAGAGCCAACAGATGTCTTTTCTGATTTAAAAAGCTTACCTAAACCTGCGGGCAGCATTCCAGTCTCGGTTTATTCATTTCGCGATCAAACCGGTCAATATAAGCCACAAACTAATGTTAGCTCGTTTTCAACGGCCGTCACTCAAGGTGCAAACTCTATTCTAGTGCAAGCATTACATGAGTCTGACTGGTTTACGCCGGTTGAACGTGAGGGTTTGCAAAATATTTTGACTGAGCGAAAAATTATTAGAGCGGCACAAGCGACTAACCCTAATCAAGGCGAGCTACCGCCGTTAACCACTGCGAAAATCATTTTAGAAGGCGGTATAATTAGTTACGACACCAATGTAAAAACGGGTGGCTTAGGAATGGAATATTTTGGTATTGGCGCATCAGAGCTATATCGTGAAGATGCAATATCAATCTATTTACGTGCCGTAGATGTAAGAACTGGCCAAGTATTGTTATCAGTAGCCACCAGCAAAAAAGTATTGAGCCAAGAAATGCGAGCAGGTTTTTTTAGGTATGTTAGCTATAAACGTCTGGCGGAAGCTGAGGCGGGCTTTAGTGATAATGAACCAATGAGCATTTGCGTAACGCAAGCAATAGAAAAGGCGCTTACAGATCTTATCACCAAAGGTATTGATAAAGGCTTATGGGCTAAACAGGCAACTTAACCTACTCTTGCAGATGGCCACAACGTCATTGATGTGGCCAAACAAATAACGATTAGCTCTCAACGGGTAATAATACTGAAATATATCTTTGCGCCCAATTGGCCAATTCAACTCTATTACGCGAATTAGTTTTTTTAAATGCGCTATAAAGGTGAGTTTTAACAGTGTGGTCGCTAATGTTTAGTTTGTCCGCTATTTTATTATTACTCGCTCCTTGTGCTATTAAATGAATAACCGATTTTTCTCGTTTAGTTAAATGCTTATAGTCAGCTTCATTTAACGTGATATCTTCGCTTAAGGAGCTAAACGAAGAGGCCACACTTAGAATATCATTAAAGGCCTTAGAGATTACTTTACGAGTAAACCAAAGCTCACCAGTAGAAATTCTTACTAAGCCTTTAAATATATCTTCTGCTGCTGCCGATTTATAAAATACCCCATTAAAATGATTGAGTAATAAGTTTTTTTCACATACTTGCTCTAGTTCTACATTAAAAAGCACAACTTTATACTGTTTAGCCAAACAAATTAAATCTGCTGGGATCAAGTCCTGCCAATCATTTTGAGAGCCATCAATTAGAAAAATGTCATAAGCACCACGCTGATCAATATGTGGGATAGTACTGTCCATTTTTATATCACCAAAAATGGCTTGAAGTGTTCTTAAAATAACTGTGTAGTTTTGAGAATGGAAAGACGATTGAAGCGTTGTCTTAATAAAAGCCGAGCTTTTTTGCAACATATAACTCATCCTTGAAACATTAGATTTACAACAATCGTCACATTACCTAAATTAACTACAAAACACAATGCTCTTTTGGTATAAGCCAATGAGTTTAGTTACCCTATAAAAGTGTATAAAAGCGTGATGTAACACCGTTAGTCCAACCAAATCCTTGTTGTACTTGATATTCACCCCCGCTGGCTTTTTGTTGCGGTGTGCATACGTTATATTTTTCGAGCAAGCATTTATTTTCAATAAAATCTTGTTCTACCATTGTTAGCCAGTTTTTCATTATGCGTGTAGCTAACTGATCAATACCATAATTACGCAAGCCTTTTACCGCAAACCATTGTAATGGAGCCCAGCCATTCGGGCTGTCCCATTGCTGTGGAGTATCAACAACCGTTGTTACAATACCACCTACTTTTAAAAACTGCTCGCTCAATACGTTTGCAACCAGTTCAGCTTGCTGTTGCGAGGCTAAATTAACAAAAAGCGGGGTACTTGCCGCTGCACTTAAAATAGCAGACGGCTTAGATAGCTTATGATTATAATCAACAAAAAAACGCTGCTCATTACTCCAAAGATATTGATTAATAAGTGACTTTCTTTTTACAGCATAGTCGCTGTACGTTTGTGATTGTTGCTCATTGCCAAGCAATTTAAAGCATTCACTAAGCTGATTTTCTAAATTGTACAGTAGGCAATTTAAATCTATAGGTACAATATCTGTCGTTTGAATTGAGCTTAGTAAGTTTGACTCGGCTAACCAGCGCGAGCTAAAGTCCCACCCAGATTCGCACGCAGCACGAATATTACGATAAAACTCAGTTTTTTTATCATCACTAAACCCTGATGCAAGCGCTAAGTCTTCTCTTAATGACTCTGCGCGAGGAGCCGCCTCATCATCCCAATAGCGATTTAATACCCCACCACATGGCATTGTTACCACGCGTTTTACACTTGTTTGCGTATCACTGAGTGTATCTGCTCCTTGCATCCAAAATGCGTGCTCTTTTGTTAAAGCTTCAACACACAATTTAAGCCAAGCTAAATTATGTGTTTTACTGTGAGTGTGCTGCCATAAAAGATCAACCATCAGCGCTAAAATAGGCGGTTGTGAACGCGATAAATAATAACTGCGGTTACCATTTGGAATGCAGCCGTAATCGTTAATTAAGTCTATAAAGTTTTGTAGCATGTCTTCTACTACATCACTTTTATCTGCATCAATTAAACCTAGCGCAGTAAAGTAACTATCCCAATAATAAATTTCTTGAAAACGTCCACCAGGCACAATATAGCTGTGCTTTAAAGCGAGTAAAGAATTAGCTTTGGGTGTATCGGCTTCACGTCGAAGGCCGCTCCACAGTGAGTTTATGTAGCCTTTTACACTGGTGGTATTTGCAGCCCCTTTCATTGTTAATAAGGGTGTTGTTATAAAATGCGCATCAACAAAGTCTCTTAATTGAGTTTTATCAAGGGGTGCTATTTGCTCATACTGTTTACAGGCACTTTGCCAATCAACACGCGCTGTTGCATCAGCAAACGTTTTACAGTCGCTAAATATGTGCTGTGTTTGTACATCTTTAAATAATTGGCTATTAAAAAAACTCATAACTGTCCTAATCTATTAACTATTGACTGCGTGTTGTGAAATGGCATGGGTGCGTTTTTTAAAAATAATCACGCTAATAAAAATTAAACTAATGGGCACAAGTGAAAGATAAAAAGCATGCTGGCCACTAAAGTGCTCAAATACATACCCGGTTATCACCGACCCTGTGGTGCCACCAAGTGCTGAAAACACAACGATTAACCCTGTCATTGCAGCATGTTGATGCTTTTGAAGCGCACTGAGCATGACTGAGTTGAGTACCGGATAAATGGGTGCCATAAAAAAGCCAATTAATGGCAAAACAAACGCCGCCAGAGGCGCATCAAATAAACTATTCACCTCGCTTTTAGGTAAGTTTTCCGTTAGTGGTAAGGTAATAATGATCAATGCAGCCATAGCAACTAAACAACAGCTAAGTACTACAAACCAATGAATATGCTTTAATACTTGGCCCGCCACTAAACGCCCTAAAGCAAGAGCTGCGGCAAAAATACTCGCTAGTTGAATACTAATAGCTACTGGTAATTGCAAAACTTGATTATTAAATGTAGGCAACCAAGTCCCTACCCCTTGCTCGATTAACACATACAAAAATGCACTAATAATAAAAATCAGCACTAACGGTTGATAGGTAAGTTTGAGCATAGCAATAAAGTCATTCCAACCCGAGTTGCTTTTTTGACCTTTGATAGCAGGCTTTATTGGTGCTATTACGACACTGATAATCACCAAAAGCGTAAGCGCTGCTAATACGTAATAAACGTTCAACCAGGCATTGCTATCAACAGGGTCTATAAATGCGGTGAATACCCAATAGCCACTTAATACACCCACCATAAAAATGCCTTCTATGGTGTTCAGTAATGATGAGTGACTATTTGCATCCTCAGTCACTTGGCCAATAATTGAATAAACCGACACCTTAACGACCGCAAAACCACAACCCACAGCAGCAAATAACACTTTAAACATGTAAAAGTCACTTATTACAGCCGTACTCAAACACGCTATAGCGACAACTATCAGTGCTAGCAGCATTGCAAGCTTGTAGCCTAAACGTGGTATAAATGAAGCAACAACAAATGACATTATTGCAATTGATAAGTCTTTAAACCCCTCTAAAACCGACGCTTCTGTTTTGCTTACCCCTAATGTGTTTATAGCCTGCAAAATAACAGTGCCTACGCTATTTAATAAAATTGCGAAAATAAAATAGCTTGCAGCAATTGCCAGTGTGATTTTTATTTTACTCATTGCGTGCCTCGTTTATAGCGACATACGCCATAACGTTTATAAAGCAAATTACCCATAACTGGTAAATTACCGTGTGTGTTAGTCAGTGAATCCTGAGTTTAGAGTAGAATAAATATCATTGCAATCGTTTGCATTTTAAATTTAACAATTAATATACATGCATACTAGATTAACGTTTGCTTGACTGGCGAGTAATTAACTCTATATCAATAACTTGTGATTCGACTTTTTCACCTGAAAACTGTTGTATTAACTTTTTAACTAACAAAGTCGCAGCAAATTGGGTGTTTTGTTTAATTGTAGAAAGTGAAGGATGGCTGATATCAGCCATGGCAATGTCATCAAATCCAACCAGAGCCACATCGTTGGGAATACTCACGTAGCGCTCTTTCAGCGCTTTCATCGCCCCCAGTGCAACCATGTCACTACAGGCCATAATCGCGTCAAAATACAACCCTTTTTCACGTAATAATTGATTAATTGCTTGATACGCAGAGCGACTGGTAAGATCAATGGATATAACATGCTGCTCAAGTTTATGGGTAGAAAGTGCAGCAGCGTAACCACGATGCCTTTCACTAATTTCACCATGCTCAGGATCGCCTAAAAATAAAATGTTTTTAGCACCGTGTTCTATTAAATGAGCGGTCGCTTGCATTCCTCCTAAGTAGTTATCGCTGCCGACAATAGGATAATTGCTTTGTGTTTTTGGATCCCCCCATACAACTAAAGGAATACCTGCATCGGCAGCCGCTTCTATATTAGTTTGGTTTTTTCCTTGCCCCACAACAATAATGCCATCTGCTCGGCGGCCATTAATAAAGTAATTAGCCCAGTCATCTTGCGCCATAATAGAGTTAGATAACAACAACTCTAACCCCTGTTGATTAAGCGCAAGGTTAATTTCGCTCACTACCTTGAGTAAAAATGGATCGCTGATTGATTGCTCGGTTTGCTCATCAAGATTAATAATGACGGCAACAACATTGGTCTTTTGCGTACGCAAACGGCTAGCCGCCGTGTTAAGGCTAAAATTATGTTTTTTTGCAAGCTGCTGAAGCTTGTCGCGGGTTTCTTGCTTAATGAGCGGGTTATTATTCAGCGCGCGCGAAACCGTTGAGGTAGACACCCCAGCAAGCTTTGCTAAATCAGCTAATTTAATTTTTTTATTATTCATAAAACCCTAAACGCTCCACTGCGGCTGTTGCTATATCTAACTTACTGACAATATAGCATTATTATTTTTTACTGGCTTGCCCATTAACTCAAAAATTACGCTCTTGTGTAATTACGCTCAATAAAACAACAGCCCTTATTAATAAATAATTTACAAATAAATATTGCAAACGTTTGCATTTATCTCTAGAGTTTCAATTTATACAGCCTGTTTACATTAAAATTTAATCAATCTCGCTGTAATACACACTGTTTAACACACTAAAAACGGGATCTCACACATGAAATTCAATAAAGCAAAAAGCATGCTAGCCTGTGCAATTACTTTAGCCCTAAGCACACACGCTGCTCTTGCAGCAGAACAAGCAAAAGAAAAAAAGGTTGAGCGAATTGTCGTTTCTGGTACACCCGCAGGTGTTGGGATCAGAAAAATTGATGCCAGCTACGCTGTAACAAATATTGATTCATCACAAATTATAAAATTATCACCTAAAAGTACTGCTGACTTATTTAAAGCCGTTCCCGGTGTGTGGGTTGAAAGCTCTGGCGGTGAGTCTGGTGCCAACGTATTTGTGCGTGGGTTTCCAGGAGGTGGTGATGCGCCATTTTTAACACTCAGTATTGAAGGCTCGCCAGTTTACCCTGCGCCTACTCTTTCATTTTTAGAAAACTCATCGTTATTTAGAATCGATGAAACGATCGAAACAATGGAAGCACTGCGTGGTGGTCCTAATCCTGTGCTATCCAATGGTCAGCCTGGTTTAACAACCAACTTTAGATTAAAACGTGGCAGTGAAGATACTCAAGGCTTATTTAAATACACCACCTCAGATTACGACTTACAACGGGTTGATGCTGTAGTAAGTGGTGAAATCACCGACGACCTATATTTTATGGTAGGCGGCTATGTTAAAAGCTCTCCTGGTATCCGTGATGCAGGCTTTACTTCTGAAAAAGGCAGCCAATTTACAATTAACATTACTAAAGAGTTAGACAATGGCGAGCTTAACTTTTATACCCGTCAAACAGACGATCATGGCGCATGGTACCTACCAACACCACTCAATGTTAATGGCATTGATGCTGAATATACCCAACTTGGCACACTTAACCGTCAAGCGACGATTTTTACCGGCCCAAATGCGCAACCACACGACATTGACCTAGGTGATGGCCGAGGATGGGATGGCCATGTATCCGGCGGTAGTATTAAACTTGAATTTGATAATGGCTGGCAATTTATTGATCGCTTCAATATTACCAAAGGCGATGCCAATACATTTGGCCTAGTACCCAATGGTTCAGCAACAACCGTTGGTGAAGTGGCCGACAATGGCCAAACGGCATTCGGTGCGGTAACTAACACCGAATATGCTAGTGACACTGCGATTCAGCAACTGGGTCGCTGGGTAGTATTAAAAGAAATAAGCTCGTTTACTAACGACTTAGCTTTTTCAAAACAATTTGGTGACTTATCAGCCACTTTTGGTTATTACACAGCAAGCACATCTGCGAGCGATTGGTGGAGCTTAGGTAATACCGCGTATCATGTGCTGGAAGCTGGTGGTGAGTTATTAAATGGTATTGAATGTAACCAAAACACTGACGGGTGTGGTTTTAATTACGATATTAGCTCAACAGGCGATGCACACACCAATGCCCTTTACTTTACAAGCCAATATAAATTTGCAGATGCATTTACGCTTGATTTAGGTGTACGTAAAGAAAACCATGATGTGCAGTACAGTGTTGATGAAGACCTTGACGGTATTATCACTAAAACTGTTGATTACGATGAAAGTAAAACCTCATGGACAACCGGTTTAAACTATTCAATTAATGACGACATGGGCGTGTTTGCACGTGTTAACCGTGGTTATAAAATGCCATATTTTGATGACTTTAGAGATAACTTTGGCGCATACCAAGGGGGTGAAAAACTCATTAAAGAAGTAACGCAGGGCGAACTAGGTTACAAGCTTATTTCAGACTCTACCGACTTCTACGCCACCTTTTTTGTCAATGAAGTAAAAGGCGATACCTTTGTAAGTCGCCCGGGTGTGCCGGCTGAAATTTTAACCAACGAAGCGTATGGTGTTGAACTTGATTACAACTTTAATCATGAATCTGGCTTTTCTGTTAATTTAAATACCACATTACAACAAACCGAAATCACTGAAAGTCCAGAAAATAAAGGCAATGAAGCACAGCGCCAGCCTAAATGGCAAGTACGTGTAACACCAAGCTATGACTTTGAAGTAGACGGCATGTATGCCACTTTATATGGAACAATTTCAGCGGTGGATGATCGCTTTGGTAATAACGAAAACACCGTGACACTCGATGGCTACGAAAAAGTAGACTTAGGTTTAATTGTTGAACCAATGGAAGGCATTAAACTGCAATTAGCCATAGATAACCTAACCGACGAGCAAGGTATCACTGAAGGCGACCCACGTAATGCCGACGCGCCCAATGGCCGTTACATTATGCCGCGTACAACACGCTTAAGCGTTAGTTACGCATTTTAATACACTCCCTAAGCAATAAATTAAAGCCGCTGTGTTTAATACACGGCGGCTTTTTTTATTATAGGTGTCAACCTATTAGCAAGCTCTCTATGCTCACTAACAGGTAAGTGTATGCCCTCTTTCTTGCAAGATTGTATCAGCAGATAACAATCTAAAAATACACACATGTGACGATCAGCGGCGGCTTTGAACTCAATGGATAATTGTTCAGCTTTTTTACCTGCACCTGCGTAAATGCTTTTATAACTTCCTACTTCATGAACCTTGGGCGGGCTTATAATGATTATCTTTGGTATTGTTTTACAGTGATAATAGGCTTTAATGGCTAAAATTAACTCTTCAAGCGCTTTGCCAATATCGATAGCAGACAGTGCAAAACGTGCTTTTAAGTCATTGGTGCCAAGCTGAATAATAACAACATCAACAGTGTGCGCTTCCAGATACGGTTTTAAATATTTAATGCCCGATTTATCTCCCATAAACGGGGGGTTATTGACTAAAGTACGATTAGGCTCCCCGGCTTCAATCACTTCAAAGCCGGTGTCCAACTGCTGCTTTAATAAAGTAGGCCAGCGTTCAATTTCGCTCAGCCGTTTGCCATCAACAGGAGAAATACCAAAGGTATTGGAATCACCAAAACACAAAATATTCATTAAAACGGATTCAATGTATAGCCTTGTTGCTGTAACTGCGCATGCGCAGTCATCGCAGAAAGCGCCATTTTCACCCCAGGTATAAGCTGTTCTGCTGCTACCTTCATATGCATTGCCGACTGCCCGCATACATATACCTGCGTGTTATTAGCAAGCAGCTGTTTAATTAAAGATTCGGTTTTGTTATCTTTTTCAAACCGAGCTTTATAATCACTGTTTTGCAGTACATCAACGCTGGCTCCACCGTGTACCACCAGCGCAAGCTGAATATTTTCTGGTTTTACGCCGTGAGCCACATGCATATTAATAAATCGCGCTAGCGAATTAATATGATTATTTTGCGCGCCCTTTTCAGCGCCTTTACCTACATCAAAAGCTATCTTAAACTGCGCTTGGCTTAAATCAGACACATGCTCGGGCACATTATAAAAATAACCATAGTCTTTAATAACAGGCGCAGGCTCTGCAGCAAGAGTACTAAAGCTAGCCAAAAGTAAGCTTGAGCCAATAAGTAACGTTTTCATACATCATCCTTTTTACTTTTTGTTTAGCCTAACGCTATTTAACGTGATTAACTAGCCTGAACATGTGAATGCGCTTTAAAAGTCATTCCTAAATAATTAAAGGTATGTTTAAACATATCGATAAATGCGTCTGGCGCAGAGGGAGATGCGGCATTAGACAGCAGTGAAAACTGCTTTTGACGTAAAGTTCTAAGCTTCGGTTTTAACGCCTCATCATCCATGTAATCTGTGATCCTGTCCATAAATGCTTTCATTTGTGGCGTGGTGTTATACCAGTACACAGGCGATGCGAACACCCAATGTTCGTAACGAAGTAACACTTCAAACAAATTATAAAAATCATCATTGTGATACTGCTTATCGTAGCGATAAGGTGAAATAACATAATCATCTAAGCAAAAAACAATGCCGCTTTGTTGCTTACTATAGGCATTAACTTGCGCGGTAGTATTGCCATTTTTACGTCCACTTGAATATATGATTGCGATATTGTGTGCTGACTTTTCTTGCATTGGGTTAGCTCCTTTTCTTATGATGGAGCAAAGCTTAAAACCTCAAGTTAAGTTCAGGTCAATAAGAAATAATTTAATTTTTAAAAGGAATTAAAGTGATGGCGGTACAAAAAAAGCTTACTGAAGCCAACTTAACGGTTGGGTTTGTCGCTAAACGCAGTGGCGTTAAGGTATCTACACTGCACTTTTACGAAAATAAAGGGCTAATACGCAGTTGGCGAAACAGTGGCAATCAACGACGCTTTAAACCAGATGTCCTAAGGCGAGTCGCAGTTATAAAAGCAGCACAAGCGATGGGGATCACGCTAGAAGAAATTAAACAAACTCTGGCAACGTTACCAGAGCAGCGCACACCTACCCAAAAAGACTGGTCTGCACTTTCAAAACAATGGCAAAAGAAACTTGATGAGCGTATTGCTTATATGCAACGTTTACGTGAACGGGTTGATGGCTGTATTGGCTGTGGGTGTTTATCAATGAGTAAGTGCCCTATTTATAACAAAGGCGACCACTTAGGTGAAACCCAAAGTGGTGCCATTTTGTTAGAGCGAGATTAAGGCTTATAAAACCTTAATCTAGACCATTTAAGCCTTCTCGGGCAGCGCGATATAATGCCCCTAGAGTTGAATCAAATACCGATTTAATAAAACTGTAAGTCAGCTCTACGGCTTTACTAATAACTTTGCCAGCAAACACTAACATGTGCCCGAGTAAACCTAAGGTTTGTGTTGCAAATGAAGCTGACGCTTTGGCTATTTTATCAAGCGTTCGCGCGAGCATATCGTAAAAAGTTAAACCTGTACCTATGGCTGCTTGCGCCGCAACAGCACTGTAGTAGCCCGAATCTTTTAATAAGGTAACTAACGCAGCGCCAAGTTTATCTGCCCAATGCGAACTAAATGAAGCTTGATTTCTGTCTTCAAACTTCAAACGTACCGGCGTGCTTAAAAAGTGGTTTGCTTTTACAGTTAAATTACCCCAATCATTACTGTTTGCAGTATTAACATAGCCTGGCGTACCACTTAACTTGTGTGCTGCGCCTTTAAGGCCCTGACCATTATCAAGACGAATTTCTTGGCCATTGTAGGGCGCATGTGAAAATGGCCACAAAGGCACTTTTGTAACTGGATCAGCGCCGTGTGTACAGCGGTATATTTTATCAATACGAGAGGTGGCAGCCCGTGAAAAGTTATCAAGCCCCACTCTTGGTGAGCCGAACGTATATAATTTAACCGGCAACGAATACTCTGCTTTTATCCAATCGGCTGAAAGCGTAGCCAATGCCCCACCTAAACTATGACCAACAATGTGCACACAGCCGGTCATTTTATCTCTTATATTTGCAGCAACGAACTCTTGTAGTGCAGGTTTCATACTATAAAAGGTTTTATTAAACCCAGCATGTACCATACTTCCGTTAGAGCCACCGCTTAACCCAAAATGTGCATCTGTTAGGCCATCTCTAAGAGAAGCCGTCCCACGAATTGTGATTACTGAATCACCTTGAAATGAATTTTTACCGTGTGCAACAAGGCCAAACCCAGTACTTAAACCAAATAAATGAGAGAAAAACCCGCCTGACACACCTTGTATGGATTTATTATTGATAGAAAAATCAAACTGATCTCGTAAGGATGCGTGCAATAACCCATTTAATAATTTTGTATTTTTTAATTCTTTAGCATCATAAGCAAGTGATGCTAATTGGACTGCCTGAGTAGGTGTTAACGTATTCATTTTAAATCCTTTTATTGGTTTTAAACGTTAGAGCTTGCAGGTGGTAAAAACTGCAAATGTATGCTGCTTATTATCTTTAGCGGCTATATCAAATGTTTCTGGCTCATTTGCGATATCACAAACCAAATTACTTAAGTATTTGGTTAGCGTATCTTTATGCTCATAAGGAAATAGCCTAACTGCCCAAATAGTAACTTCCTTTGCATTCTCATCTAATGTGTATATGTGTTGTATAACAGATTCGTTGTCGAACATGTTTGATGGCTTTGATGTTTTGATAACTTTTTTAGGGAAAGAAAAACGACCATCACTGCTTGTTGTTACTTCATCAATATATTCATCGCCATAATTTAGTCTACGAAATACCTTTTTACCAGCAACAGGCTGCTCATCAAAAAGCAAGCGCCCTTCAACTGGAGCTGATAACACAAAATCTTCCTTACTAAAAAAACCAAACATATTTGCAAAAACCTGTGTTGTAGTAAATAAAATTAGAATAGCCACAACTACAATGAGTAATGGCAACTTAAACCGCTCCATCAAAAATATAATCTCCAATAAATCAAATGCATGCACCATATACCGTAAAGAAGTGCTCTGGCGCTTCTTCTATAGGTATGTCGTATGTTTGTGGGTCTTTGGCAATATCACACTCTAAGTCAGCGAGTAAGCTTTTTAGGGTATCACTCCCATCATGCATAGACACGGTTATGTACCAAAGAACAACGCCCTCAGGCGTACCATTTTCTAAATAAACATGTTGAACCAGTGATTCATTATCAAACATGTTTGCAGGCTTACTCGTTTTTATAGATTTTTCTGTGAAGGTAAAAAAACCATTATGATCGGTTATTGCTTCATCTTTATATTCATCACCATAAGTAAGCGCACGTACAACCTTAGCATTTGCAACAGGCTGCCCTTTATCTAATAATTGCCCCTTCATCGGAGCCGATAAAACAAAATCCTGCTTATTAAAAAAACCAAATATATCTGCATAAGCCTGTGTTGTAGTAAAAATAATAGCAATAGATATAATTACCAAAATGTGAGCTTTAAAACGTGATAACAAAATATACAAGCTCCCAACTATTAAACTCAAAATACACGTGTCGTATTGCTATTTAATGACGTTTTAAACTCTTAACTATCAGCGTTAATGAAATTGCCCATTTCAACTAAAATTTATTCTAATTGGGTACAAAGCGCACTGCAAGCATTTAGAGCAAAAAACAAGCAATAAATCATTCCCTAAAAAAACAATTCATAAACCAGCTTACATATAATGCTAAACCCAAGTCCCATCATTAATATATAGCCATATAAAATAGCAATAGCGCCACCCGATGCATCCCCTATTTTGTCTATTTCAATACATGTAGAGCACACTATAAAAAAGATAAAAAAATTAGCAATTAAGCCTAATATATAAGCTTCGCCAAATAGTGGGGAAATGCCTACTAATATAGCACTTAGCATAATAAGGATACCTGAAAGCGCCTCCTTCAAAGAGAACTTGTACTCAATAATTTTGAGCACTAAGGTCACGACCATTAATGCTAAAAAATAAACCGTAGGTTTAAACTGGCTATACAAATAATCCACACTAAACATTTGGCTAATCGTCAATGAGGGCTCTTTAGCTGGGCTTAAATCTTCTGTTATCGCGCTTGAAGCGTCATCGGTAAAAAAATACGCAGCCGCAACAATAATTAACTTTATCATTCCAAAAAAGATAAAACTGGCGACCATAAACCCTATTGAATCGTCTCTGGTCAATCGCTTGTTTGCCTTACTTTCTACAATTTTAGCTAGCAATACACCCAACAAGCACACACTACTTAAATAAAGCAGCGCGACCCAAAACTGATCAAGATAAAAAACCGATAAGCCAGGGGCAATAAATAAAAACATTGAATCTTCATTATCTAACGAGCTTTTGGGCTTAACACTGTATTTTGACTGTTTAAATAGTGCTAAATAAACAAATAATGGCTGTAAAAACAGCATTAAAATGCAGGTGTTTATAAGAGTCATTTATCATCCTTGATTACAGCCAATACACTGCGCCGAGAGTATTGGCAATTACGAAACTAATTAAAGGTTTATTTTTTGCAGGTAGGTTTTAAGCTTTAATAAGCCCGACTCAAGCTCAAACTTTTGTATTTTAGGGTTTTTAAACTTAAACCCGTTTGATATGTGAGTATTAATCATCGTCGCCATGCCTTCAAAACCCGCAGGCGCAGTTGCGACTAAATCGCTCAATAGTGGTTGAATAAGCTCTTGATGCTTTTCAATTTTGGTTGGATCCTCGTAAATATCGTATACAAGGTTGGTTAATGTGTGTTGGTGTTGTTGTTCCATAATAATTCTATAACGCCTTAAATTTAGCGTTTATAGCTCCTTTTTGTATCAGTTTTTATTCAATGATTTTTTAATCAAAATTTCTTTTTTAGCTAACTCTAACAAATCAACAGCTCGTTCTTTATCATAAGCTAAAGGGCTGTGGTCAATAACATATTGTGCATGCTCATTTACTGCAAGCCAATTCTGCTGCGATTTATATAAGTTTGCCAACTTAAAGTGCGCAGCTGCAACTAACGGATTTGGCAATTCTGCATCTAATGCTAAAAATTCTTTGTAAAGGGAAATAGCATAATTAATATCTTGCTCCACAAACATACCACTGCCATATAACCAAGCTAAAGTTGAATAAGCTTTTGGCTCTTTTGCCGCAACCCGCTTTTTGGCCTCCTTTAATAATCGAGTTCCATCTCCATTATGAAAGCTTAGTGTAACCAATGCCTTCCAGTATCCCATTTCATAAGCTTTTTCACACCACTCTTCGAGATACTCAGGCGCGTTAATTAAGCTTTTATGGCACTGCTCTGCGGCAGCTGATACAGTCAAATCTGGAGCATTTATATCTATTGAATTACCCCATCGAGGGCCAGCTGCATTACAAATTAAGCTAAAAGTAAACAGTGTACTAATTAATAAATACTTTATCACGTCACATTGCTCTACTTTAAATTGATCCTAACTGCGCCTAAATAACACTCTTAATAACAGTTTTAATTATATTGCTTGCGTTTCTAAAGCTAAATACAAGTGTAAACTCACAAATTACTTTCTTTCAAAGATGTTTCGGCCTCATCTCGCCATCTCTGTGCAAGCTTCCTACGACCCTCTCTTTTTGCATTATTAATTACATATTTAGTATGAGTTATTACTTCATCCCACATACCCAGCTTTCTATAAATTGTGGCTAACTCAAAATGTGTAGAAGTTTTAAGTGTAATTGCTTGATTATTTTCTTGAGCTAAATAAAGCTTGTATAAGCGTGTAGCTTCACTTAAATCCTTTTTAACTAAACGGCCGCTTTGGTATAACCAAGCTAATGTGTTAATAGCATTAGCTTCACCTTGTTCAATTCGAGTATTTAATTCATTCAAATAACGAGAACCATTCCCAGTATACATACCAATATAATACAAGGACTCTAAGTGGCCCATTTCGTAAGCTTTTTCACACCATTCTTCTAATTTGTTAGGTGCGTGCATATAGCTTTTTTCGCATTGCTTAGCTGCAATTTCAACGGTTAAGTTCGGATCATTAATATCAATATTCGCAAACATGGATGCTTTAGTATCCATAGAGGCAAAAAAACTAATTGCTAACACAAGTGTCACTAGTGCTTTTACCATTGGAATGACCCATCATTATTAATACGCTTTTCTGGTAGGTGGACTTGAAATGATTTAACCGTACTTTCATACGGAAAACCCTCTTTGTAGAAGTATTGTCCTTTCAAAGTCTCTTGTTGGCTAGACATGCCCTTACATGGCCTGTCGCTGTAACAAGATAAGCCACCAATAAAATCAATAAAACGAACATTTTGAATACCGTGCTCTTTAATTAACGAATCAATACCTATTTGATACTTTAAATTCTTAACTGCGTGCCATCGACTCATAAAAGCAACAATTTTATTCTGCTTAGCTCTCTTGAGGATTGTAGCTAAATTATAAGCCCAAAGATCGTTTCTAAACGTATGCGCGTCAAAACACTCTCCAGTCACGGCTTTTGTCGATGGGCATACACTATCCATTACTTCCATCGTTTCTACAGAAACATCCAATGCAACTATCTTCATTCCTGCATTGCGTGCCGCCTTTACCAGCTCACCATAGGCTTGAGGAGTAAAATCACCATGTGTCCAATATTTATCAAAATATTGCTGTATTACGTTAAAGCCTTTACCTGTTCGTTGATAAAATTCTATTTTTTCCTGCATCGAGCTAGGCAGCATTTCTATAGCAAAATGTGTAAAACCCGCAACCTTTAACTGCCTAATAGCTTTTATAGCTTCATATTTATAGCCGGCAGCACTATGGCTCGATTCGCCAAGCATCACTAAACGCGCATTGCCCGCCATTGTTCTGTAGTTTACATCCGTGTTTATTTTATTCATTACCTATCCTTGTTCTTTATTTAAATTTTCAAAACACCATTTATAAAACTCAATAGCGTTATTATTTTCAGAGCTGTAAGGAGCAACTGCATATTCATAGCTCATTGCAAATAAAAGCTAAAAATAGAGCATCGTATTTCAATAACTTTGCACATAGAAAAGAGCCTTGACTAACTTTAAAGTTTAAAAGGCAAAACATAATTCCAACGGAAAACAAAATACCCAACAGACACTCAGGACTTGTATCAAAGTACTGTGTTAACAATGTCATGCCTGAATAAACAGTTCCTATAAGTAAGATAACCGTTACTAATAAGAACCTACTTAAAAGCTTCTATGGGGGAAATAAAAAAAGATTTCGGTACCTTTAGCCATTAAAACCATCCCCACAGACCTAACTTTAAATTTTAGCTAATCAAAACTCTTGAGCTTTTTTGAAACGTACCAAACCATACCTATTTATTTAAGTAATTATTTTAGATAGTTTGGAGCCGTTATTACATTTAAAATGTTAAATATATGTCCATTAAAACTTGAATCATTAAAATCATCACAAATGTGAACGGTATTCTCACCACAGTTTATCCCAACTACTCTGACTCTGAACGGTGACAAACAAGTGGAGAAAAGTCTGTATTTTCAATCTTAATTGAACAATTCATATTAACCACATTTTGGCTTAGTAGAGATAGCTCCAACTCAAATGTTAGGGTCTGAGATTCAACACTCAGATTGTAGATATCTAAAAATGATAACTTTTTAAAATCATGTGTAACTTTTAAAGCTTCATCATACACGTTACAAATATTCTTTCGTTTGATAAGCGCATTACTACCTGCTTCTAAAATCTCTAATCTTAAACATGGGAACTCGCTATCAGGATGAAATTTTATCCAGCGGAATAAGTTATCATTAACCCTTTCCACATTCATCTCTATAACATCAAAGCTAACATAAGTTTTGTCATCATTACTTATTGCTTCAGTACAAAAAAAAGTAAAAATCAAATAAATGCTAATCATCAATTGTTTCATCATACACCTATGAGTTTATGTATTTAATACGCGCCTGTTGCCTGGCAAGCGGTATACCACCCCAGTTAGCACTTTTATTTATTTCAGCTTTAAAGGATATTAAATCATTGTTCGCAACATGTTTTTGTAAAATTTTACGACTAGCAGGGCGGTAATCTCCTCTAAACCTTAAATCTATCAAAACATTTTTTATCTTCGGATCTAAATTTAGCCAATCTGTTTTTCCATATGTTTGACTTGTTATAGGTTTATTACATATCCGCTTTACATCAGCTTCCATTTCTTTATAAACAATTTCAAATAGCTTTAATTGCACCTGTGCTGATACTTCAAAATCAAGTAAGTCTTTTTCTATAACAAACTGCTTAGCTGCATTACCCATTTTACCTGCAGCAAGGGCTATAACATTAGCCACTTTATTATCGATGCCCGATTGAATAAGTTGACCACTAATTTTGGAAGATGTTTTTTCACGCATATCGTAACCCCGACCAATGGTTAACCCAGACCTATTGGTTGGCACATGGAAACAGCGGCTGTGATAAACCCCACCTTCTGTACCCTCAGCATCCCATGTTAAAATACCGTAGTTAGGCTTTGTAATTGAGACTTTGGTATAAATGCTAGACAAAAATTCAACTAACTTTCTAAAAGTCCCTCGGTTCGCAGAAACTATGCCATCTGGATTCCCCATTTTTATAACTTGTTTCTGAAAGTGCTTAATTAGGTCAATAAAGTGGTGATCGACCTTACTATTCACAATAAGGGATAACCCCGTTTTACGTGCATAAGCATTTAAGAGTGAGCGTATCAGTTGTACGTCAGCCGATTTATTTGCTGATTTTAATCCAACACTTGCAGTCATATTTAAGTTGAACATGAAATTCCTTTTCTATAGAAGTGTATTATTTTAATAATTTTTATTAGTAATAACGGTGCTAATTTGTACTTTAGGTTTGATTTAAAGCGCCGCAGTTATAGTTAATTGAAGTACTGGTTAATGTTATTAATCTCTACGCTTGAAAAAGCCATTTGCATATTTATTATTAATTTGAATCATCTAAGTCAATCTCAGTGCCAAATGGAACCATTAAGGCTTTCTCTACCATATGCTCTACTTTTTCGTCATTTAGTTCCGACAACGAATCAAATAACATTTGACTGAACAGCGATGGTTTTTTAGCCTCATCCCTACTAAAATCTGCAAAAGGTGAATTGTCATAATTCTCTGACACTTTAAACCCTTTTAATTTACTTACTTGAAATTCCAGGCTTTTCAAATCACCTAACTTTTTAACGTAATCAGTTACCTCTTCATCATCTTCTGGAAAGTGGTATAAAAAAATACCGTTTTCTGGTAAGCAGTACTTTTTAACACATTCATCGCAGTACCAAGTTAAATCATAGCTATCATCGAGGAAATCGATTGCGTAAGGAATTGGCTTTATCTTGCTTTTATTTACAATACTTTTTGCTAAATGACTACACACCTTTTGTGCTGTAATAAATTTATTTATCTCTTCTTTTGTAGGCATTTTTTCTCCGTTTTAATCTAAGCAAAACATTAAAGCATCTTTTAAATTCGATTGAATTTTTTACTCTTCAATCAATACTACGATAGATTTTTTCTGCTCTGCGGCGTCTCTAAACGTAACAAAGTAGCGATCGCGAACTATCTCATAAGCTTGCGGGTCGAGCTCACCAGCCCTATGCTCAACTTCATCCACTAACTCTTTATTTTCACTATTATCTATATCAACCTCAAAATACTTTTTTAGCAAAGGAAATAGGTCTTGCACCATCTCTCTTGAAAAAAAACCAAAAGAACCACTTATGTTAGCATCGGGGCCAATTAATTGATGAGGAAAATAGTTAAATGTACAAACTGGCAACAACCCTTGGCCACCTACCACTGCATCTAGTAGCTCAATAGCAGGAATAAAACCACGCATGTTTAGCTCTATAGATTGCCATCTAGTAGCTTCATCTTGGGTTATATCTAACAACTCTTGATATCTTTGCTCATCACTTAAATTCAGTGTTGTGGGATAAACATCTTCATCAACAATAAAAAGATTAATTACACTACTCATCATTACCTCTTAAAATTAGTGGTGAAAGATTTAATCATTAATTAAATATAACGGTAAATAAAGTGAATCAGTTTTACACTGCCAGCCATGTATGTCTTTACCTAATTTAGCCATACTAAGCGCATTTAATGACATGACCGCATTTCCATCTTCTTTGAAGTCACCGTATTTACATTCATCAGCGTGCCACGCAATTACTTTGTCAATGCTTGATTGCCATAACAAATCATCGCCAACGGTAAGACCTTTAATGGCCTCAATCAGAGGGACAATGCATTGTTGTACATCTTTATCTTTAGTTGATTTGGCCTCAGTAAGCGCATTTTCAATTTCTTCTTCCGGCGGTACTTTACCTGTGCCTATTTTTATTAGTAAGTGATCATATAAAAAAATAGCTTTTTTAGTCACGCTGCTGGTTGTAAAGTCATCAGCATGAGCTCGTAACTTGCTTATTATTGAGTCATCACCGAACAACAGAGCGACATTTAACTCACCTTGGATTGTCCACTCATTGTTGTGTCCTTTTAATTCAGGATCAAAGCCTGTTAAATACGCGAATGGCGCTGCTTTTTTTAAATAACACTTAGCTTCTTCATAATTTTCTAAAACATAGTGTGCGTACGCCAACTCTTGGTACTCCTCAGAAAGAACCCAACAAGCTCTCTTTTTGATACCAACCTCAACAGATTGATCACTCATATGTCTCAGTCTTATCTCTATTGTAATAGGCGATTCTTCAAATAACTCATCAAATTCAAAATCATAATTATTTAGTTTTAACATATTTTTTCCTATGGAAGAGGCTGAAGCTTTCCACCAATAATTTTACCTTCGACCTCTTTGGCTTCAATTACTAATTTAGTTACTTTAGGATCATCATTTTTTATAGCTTTTAAAATATCTTTACCTAGTTTGTTTTTCTCTTTATATTTTTTTGACTTTTTCATTGATTTCAAACTATTTTTAACCCACGGGTCAGTCATCTGGTCGCCTTTGTTTGCACCAGTTAACAATTTCGCACCAGGGCCTTTAGCTTCAACAACAAAGTACTCTATGACTTTGTCATTTTCGTCTCGTTTAGCCCATACCTGATCGACTCCTGGACCCGGACCAAAACCCATCTCCATGGTTGCAGGTGGTGGTGGGTCTGAAAACTCTTTTTCCATATACATGGAAGCACCAAGTTCACCTTTAGCCTCTGTAATCTTGGCTTTAAAAGCACCTTGCCTTCTAGCTGGGTCTCCTGCCTTTTTTGAATCTTTTAGTCGCGCTTCATAGTGTTTTTTATACTCTTCAACTGCTTTAATATGTTTTTGAAGAGTAGCATCTTCGGATTTAGGCTCTTTTTTGTCTTGATCTAGCTTTTTATGAGAAGGGTCTAGCTTTCCTTTCATTAACTTATGCGTAAACACCTTAACTTTTCGATCTTCAATGTTAGAATCATTAGGAACATTCTCAACACCTCCAGCTTTCAACACATCAAATACATGGGTTAAACAACTTTGATTAACAGGATCATATAATGGTGTGTCCAAGTTATCTGGATTCCAATCAGCTCTATCGAGAGCCATGTCGCCCTCTCTAAGTAGCTGCCTTTGTAAGTCACTTGCAGCTATCGCATTTGGTAACTTAATCGTCGCCTTTTCAATCGATTTACCTGCAAAATCTTCCTCATCGTAGCCGATGATAAGCGTATTCGTTCTCGTGCCATCCTCTTCAGTACCACCATGTTGGTGAGTTTTAGTCGTATCAAACTTTGTTTTGACCTGAATCGCAAAATGCATGTCACTACCATGACCGATTTTTAAAACTGTGGCAGTCCCTTCTTTACAACTCAACCCCATCGGATCCACCCAATTCACCGGGTTTGGCGCATATTGATAATGGTTTATCCCACCTACTAAACCAATTGGATCTTGGTTAATAAAGCGCTGTTGTTTGGGGCTGTAGTAGCGATAACGGTTGTAATGAAAGCCGCTCTCTTCATCTAAATATTGCCCCTGAAAACGAATTGGCTGAGTGAAGCTATTTTCTTTACTAAAGTCAGCGTCTGCTTCAAGCTCTTCATAACCATACACATCGGCTTGGTTTTCCCACACGACTTCTGCTTTGTTATTGGTTACAAAGCGTGGGGTATTCAATTGGTCTAGGTGGTAGTAATAGACCTCGCCTTGTTTAATCAGCGCGACTGGGTGAAATTGATTAGGCAGGTTAATATACCAGGTATATTCACCGTGTTGGTATTCGCCAATTAGCTGGTCGTTATCCCAAATGTAGTCTATTTTACCCTGCTCGGTATGCTTGGCAATACGACGCCCCAGTGGGTCGTAATCGTATTGGGTAAGCGTACCGTTATTGTTAAAGCAACTTAGCTGATTAAACGCGTTGTATTCACGGCGGGTTTTTATGCCTTTACCGGTTTCGCGTATTTGGTTACCAAATTCATCATAATGAAAGTCGCTGTCGCCAAAGTGAGTTAACCGGTCAGCGTCTGTAGAGCCTTTAATAACCCCATCGTCTTTGCTTAGGTCACTGGAAAGTGTTGCTGACTTTGAGTCACTATACTCACTGTGAAGCACGTTATTTGTGTTAGCTGACTGGTTACTTTCAACCTTATTGCTGGCGTCGCTATCATCATTGTGCTGAGGAGTTTGCTGCTCGGCTAATTGGTTATTTTGAATTTTAGATTGGCTAACTGGGTTACCAAAACTATCCCACTGGTATTGGGTAGTTTTTGTGTTCTCAGAACTTACTAGATTTTGCTGAATTAACTGGCCAAGGCTGTTGTACTCAAAATTAATATTATGGCTACTAACGCCTTCCTCTTTACGCGCAATCAACTGGTTTACGCTGTCGTAATTGTACGTACAGGTATCAAATAGCGCTTGCGCAGGATGGGTTAACTGTTGCTGTGTTAAGCGATTAAAAACATCAAACTTTTGAGTAAGGGTTATGTCATTACCAAATTGTTGCGTTTGGATATTACCTTGGCTGTCGTAGCTAAGCTGTGCAAGTTCAACAGCCGTGCTGTTAGCTTGCTGTAAGTGAATAGCACTTAGCTGGCCAAATTTATTGTAGCTATATTTAAGCGTACTTGAATCTGGCAGGGTAAGGGTTTGTCTTCTGCCGTAATCGTCGTAACTATACTTTAAGGTATGCGCTTGTTGCTGATTATGTACTTGCTCAGCACGCAGTAACCGCCCGCCTTTATCAAACTGTTGCTTTAAGGTTGATTGTGCATTGTGCGCACGAGTAATTTTACCTTGCAGGTTATAGTTGTAGTAATTGGCATTATTTACGATGTGAGTATCGGTTGCCAAACTTGCATGCTGCGCAATCACGCGGCCTAATTTATCACGCTCTATTTTTACATGGCGTTTATCGCTCTGTGTAACAGAGGTTAAGCGATTGCAGGCATCGTATTTATATTGCTGTAGCGTACCGTCAAACCCAGTAACTTGCGTTGGGTTTTCGTTAGCGTCATAACTTATGCGGTATACATGGCCGTCGCTGCGCTCAATGGCGGTTAAGTTACGCTCTTTATCGTAAGTTAAATGCAGTGCGCTGCCATCGGGCTGAATAACACAATGTGGCTGGCTTAGCCCTTCAAAGTGTTGTTCTGTGGTATCACCCTTGCTGTTTTTTGAGCTTATCAGTCTGCCCGCATCATCGTAACTAAAATATTGATGCTGTTTGTTCTCAGGGTCTTTTTCGTCAAAGGCAATAGTTTGCGCAAGCTGACCGTGCTCATTGTATTTATATTGAGTCAACAAACCTGCGTTATTAATGGTGGCATTTACACGGCCTAAACTGTCGTAACTGTAACGAATAAGCTCATCGTTATGGTGTTTTGCTAATAGCTCACCTTGTTCGTTCCATACAAATTTAGTGACTTGACCATTTTTATTTATGTGCTGGGTTAGTTGGCCAAATTTATCATAGCTGTAAAGTACTGTGCGACCGTCGCCAAAGGTTTCACTTTGCAGTAAACCCGCCACACTGTATTTACGTGTAATGGTTTGACCATCAGGCAAAGTGGTTAATACACGCTGACCCAATTGGTTGTAAGCAAATTTAGTGACACTGCCATCTGGCTGCGTTATTGATTCTAACTGGCCGTAAGGCGTATAACTGTATTTTATTTTACTGCTATCAGGTTTTATTTCAGTAACTTTTTGGCCTTGTGCGTTATAGCCGTAGTGCCACACATTACCATTAGGATCGGTGTGCTTAACTAACTTACCTTGCGCGTTATGTACAAAGTGTTCTTTATGACCACGCGAATCTATACAGGTTGTTTCACCAGCATCTAAATTATATTCAAACTGATACGTATAGGTGTTGTTATCGCCCCATTGTTTTATACATTTAGCACTTGATGAGTAACTGTCCCATTCAAAATGATGGCTAAAACCACTGGCACGGGTACGCTTAGTTAATAAGTTAGCCGCGTTATAGCCATAATGCTCTGTTTCACCTTGTTGATTGGTTGCACGAACGAGATTTTTGTTTTCATCATAATCATATTGTGCAAGTAGCGGCGTAAGTAATACAGGCTTATTGTTATCACCTGTACGGTATGCCGAAATGTTTGCCAGCAGCCCTTGCGGGTTATATTTTAAAATACAGCCGCGTGCTTTATTTACCTCAACGCGATGCAAGCGCTCTTTCGCATCGTAATAAAAACCAATACTTTGGCCTTTTTCGTTAATAACCTTTTCGAGCAACCATGAGTTTTCGCCGGCTTTAAACGTAAGATGCTGATCATCTGGCGTTACCAATACTTGCTTACCATTTGTTTGGTAATGCAACGCCAAATTACTGCTTAACTGATAGCTCGATTGCCCCGGTTTTACTTTTTCAAAACGGTGTTTAGCGCCATGCTCATCTTGGTATTCTAACCAGTAGGTGCCTTTTTGTTTTGGGCCTACTTTAGGTGGCGGTAAATAGTGCTCAGTTAGCTGCACCATAAAGTCATGTCGCCAACCATTACCCATTACACTGCATACATCCGCATGCGATGAACGGTATAGGCGTCGCCAAATTAATTGTTTGCTGCCTGCTAAGGTGAAATCAATAAGCGGCAGTATTTCTTCACCTGAGAGCATAGAAACTGGATCAGAACGACACTCTTGTTTAGTGATAGGTTCTTCACTTGGGGTATTATTACTTGCACCGCCACTGTTTTTAGCCGGCGCTTGAGAGGCACTTTTACCTGAGGCTGTTGAACTACTCTTGCTACTTGGCTTTTTACCTGCTGCGCCGCTATTGGTGTTATCGCTTACCTGAATAGCCGATTTAACTTTTTGGTGATAACAACTAATAGTACCTGCAACCAAAGCTTGGGTTAATACACTCGCGGTTTCACGTGCAGACGCACCACGCGAACAGCTCACTCCTGCAAGATTAAGCAAGTTAATAACGTCTAAACGTTTAGCGGCGTCGCTTGTAAGCGCACTGCCTATTTGCGCAATTTGATTTTTGGCACTTTCAGGCGTGTTAGCTGCTACAGCAACAAAGCCCGACGGCGCAGAACCTTTACCAGCGACGAGGCAAATTGGGTAACTTATTCCTTGTAAAACAACGGTATTACTTTGCATTAGCTGTCTACTTCCTCACTTATCCATAAGTATGATGCTGCACCTTGATGCTTTGCTTGCTCTTGAGAGAGCATTAATGCATAACTAAAATGCTCAACAATTGCAGGGCTTGTGGTTAATTGGTACAAATTAACTAACCCTTCTAGTGCGCCTATTTTCCCTAATTTATAATTGGGTAGTTCGTAATATGTGTGCTCATCAATTAAGCTAGTAAGTAGCTGTAAATTGTTTAGCCAACTATCATCATCTACCCCATTTCCTGGTGCAAAAATTAGATCAATCTTATTCTCTGATTGTTCAGCTAATCGCGTAAGCATACCTGCTAGCTGATTATGTTTGCTAAAATCAATAGATGCTGCAATTTCATGGCTTACCTGCGACCACCCACAAGACACCATTTCCACTAAAGCCAATGCGCCACCTACACCTTGATAAACAAACTGCTGCTGTTTATTTACTTTAAAGGTTGCATCTAAAGCAATTACATTAAATTTTTGCCATTTTTTTTCACCGGCCAAGGCTATAGCAGAGTGCGCGGCTGTAACGCCATGAAAAATCAACTCGTTGCTATGATCGGGGTATAACTGTTGCAAGCTCTGAGTTAATAACTGTTTGAGCTCATCTTGAAATGATAACGCCGGTAGTAACCAAATCATCGGCAATGTGCTGTCGGTGACTTCTGCCATTAATTCTTTAGATTTAATTATGCAATCGTAAACACAAGCATCCCAAGACTGCCATTGCAGTTCATTAAAAACAGCACTGTTATCTTCAAATAATAATGTGTCTACGCTGCTAATATTTGGGGCAGAAAAGCATGTCATCTCGATTGAAAATGCACTCATGATGCCACCTCGTCCTGAGTTTTATTGGCTGCGAGATTTTGATAATAGCGATATAAATTAAACACTCCTTGGCTATAGCTATCCATGGCAGATAAATAAATGGCATTAGGCACTTCATCAAGAGGGTGCCCTGCAATCAGTCGTAAACTCGACATGGCGGTTTCATATTTAGGCCAGTTATGTTTTAACTGCTGCTGAAAATTTATTAGCGCGCTTTCATCACCTTGCCAAGCGAGTCGCTGGATATCGTACTCAACTAACTGATCGAGTTTATCACCTAACATGCGTCTTATTAGCGCAATAATTAACGCGGGTTGCTCTACTTGTTTTAATAAAGAATTGGCTAAAACAATCAGTTTTACAAAACCACTTTGTAATAAAATATGCAGTGTTTGATCAACCGATAAGGTATTACTAGCATGATTGCTTAAGCTATTTACTTGCTCAAAATTTAATGACAACAAAAATAACGACATTAAAGGTGATAGATGGGCTTGCTCACTTAATGCATCAAAAATAGCCGTTAATATCTGTCTGTCGTGGTGCTGCGTAAGGCTAGTAATTTGATTTATAGTGACCAGTGTTTGCGGGGCAATTTCATCATCAGCACTGTAAGCAAAAAACAAGGTGTTTAAATTTAATAGCCGAATTAAGTTAAAGCTATGCTGTTGAATAACGACTTTATTTATAATGATTTTAAAAAAGGTACTCAGCGCTGGCTCATTAAGTAATTCATTTATAAATATAATATTTTTATTTTGTGGCAAGTTAGCCATGACTTCAATACATGCTTGGGCAACTAATTCATCGTTTTTGGTGTTAGTTATTATTTCGACTAGTTGCTCAGTGGTGGGCAATTCAAAGTTATTTTTTTGATTATTGTTTTTTGCGTTTACCCAGCAGCTTTCTAATAGGGTTTTTCTTAAATAACGAACATGACCTACACACGTAAACGGGCACAGTTGAGCATTACTAATTTGTAGTAATTGTGCTTGATGATCACTTAAATAGGTCGCTAGCAAAGTTAACCACCAATTAACACAGTTGGGTTGCCCACAACGATTTTTCCGCCGTGGCTACTATCATCGCCCATTCTAGCCGCAGGTTTACCATTAATTTGAACACTACCCGAGCCTGTTTTCACACTGTCTGGCGGTCCAACACACACTATCATGTCGCCTTTGCGGGCAGCGGGCATGCCACCTATTAATACATTGCCAGAGCCAGCAACTATAGGTCCGCCCACATGTGGAACTTTAGCGGTCACTTTAGGGCATACATGCATATGACCAATTGTAGCAGCGGGTTTACCCATTTTGACTCCTTGTCGTGTCTTTGTTGGTTTATGAAATGCTATTCATAAAGCGGGATAACTAATAGCTTGTTACTGGTTACCAGTAGCGAAATTTCTTCAATTAACTCATCTTTACTGTGATCAGCAAGTGCCACAGCGCTTTGAGTTGCATATTGATATAAGTTTGAAATTACATTTTCACTATTAAGTGCATCACTTAAATGAATAAAAAACTGCTGAGCATAATAGCCATTCATGGCTTTTAAATGACTTAAAGCTGGGCTTAGTAATGGATCATCTGGCCTATTTATCGGTAAACACACTAAATGCGGTAAACCATAACGGCAGTAAACAACGTGCCCGTTATTTGCAATGCCGTTTCTAAATCCTGATTGAAAGTTATTGACTATTTCCATCATTAATTTAACTTAATTACACCAGCAGATAAGGTAATGGCACTGCCATCTACTTTTACATTACTGCCTTTAATATCAATGTTTGTACCTTCAATAGTAATATTACCACTACTGCTCATTTTAATTTGCGCAGAGCCTGTTTTTATCACTATTTCGTCACCCGCTTCAATATTAAGTGTTTTACCGACTTTTAAGGTGTCATTTTCACCCATTTCAGCAACACGGTTAGCTGTGACTTTGAGATTATCGTTATTAAGGATTTCAACATTACGGTCGTTATCTATTTTTTCGTTTTGATCGTTTTTAACGTAAAGCTGTTTATCTTTTTCGGCTTGCATATACACAAGCTCGCTGCCTTTTTTATCCTCAAAACGTAATTCATTAAAATTATCTGCCCCACCTTCTTTAGTTGAGCGGGTTTTAATACCACTTTGCGTTTTTTCGCCAGGTAATGCGTACGGAGGCATTAGGTCTGCGTTATAAACAGCACCGCTTATTATAGGTTGATCTGGGTCGCCATTAATAAAGTCGACGAGTACTTCTTGACCTACGCGGGGAAAGAAAAAGGCGCCCCACTTTTTGCCAGCCCAGTTTTGTGCAACTCGGATCCAGCATGAACTTTTAGAGTCTTTTTTACCTTCACGATCCCAATCAAATTGCACCTTAACGCGGCCATATTGGTCAATCATAATTTCATCGGCGCTATCACCCGTTACTAGGGCTGTTTGTACGCCGTTGATAACCGGTTTCTTTTTGCTCACTTGCGCTCTGTATGGAATGTCTTTTGGCACACATTCAAAGTGGTTAGAATACACTTCTTCACTCGATGCTTGTGCAGCGCCTGATTGGTTTGGTACCACAATCGACGTCATCATCGAGGTGATAGCAAAGGTTTTACCTTCAAGGCGTGGGTCTTCATGTTTTTTGAAACTAAACAGTTTACCAACAGAGAATGAGCGGCAGTCACTGCGCCCGCTCGAGAGCTTCATGTCTCTTTGCAGTGACTCTAGTTGAACTGATGCCAAATTAGCCGCGCGGGGATGACACTCTGCTTCAGCTGTATATTCAAAAATTTCTGATACCGATTGGGTCGGTAATTCTGCGTTTGCTTGCTCTGCATCAGGGTAACGTGATGGCTGTTTAAAATCGTAGCCCAAACGTTTGAAACTACCTGGCGCTAAGCTTAATCCGCCCTGCCAACGCGAAACATGAGACTCACTTAAATGGCCAGTTGAATGAACAACTTTAGCCTCACCACACATTTCATATGCGGTAATATCATCTGCTAAAACTAATGTATGGTTACTTTTTGTATGCTCAAAGAAGTAAAAAATCCCCTCGCTTTGTAATAAGCGTTGGATAAAGTCAAAATCTGACTCTTGATATTGCACACAGTATTCGTATTTGGGATAGGTTTTACTGGTTTTGTCTGAAAAAGCCACGTTGTGTTGGCCAAACAAATCAGCAAATATATCTTTAATTGTTTTCTTTTGGAAAATGCGACTGTTTTTGCGATTACGCATAGAAGCAGCAAAAGGCACAATGGTAGCTTGATAATCAATGTAATTTTTTTGCTCATCAACATCCGCCGTACGGCTTCCGTTAGAAACAAGCTGACTCACAATACCGTGATAATAACGTTCTCCCCCACCCTCGGCATTTTTTACCTTGATAGAAACAGGCTTGCCAACCAGATCTTCATGTGCAATTTGTTGGCCTATGGTGTACATATTGACCGACATAACAAACAAATCTGACATGGCTTCTTGCGCAACGAAGCGTGTTAAATAAAGGGCGTCTTTACCAACAGGAGTACTAATTTGAATTACGTTTTTATCTTGTGTTGCTTTTTGCATTCCTTGCTTTTCCCATCCTGAAGATCAAAAAAAGCCCTGGGCAAAGCCCAGAGCTACAATCGGGTAACAAATATTACATTTGTTGACCTTTAACACCGCTGTAACCATATACAAGTGGTGCAGTGATGTTGTTTTGGTCGTCAGTAGGTGTAACAGTCATCATCATTTCAGTGTAGCTGATAGTGATTGTTTCAATTGGACGGTCGTTTTGAACTGATACTGAGTAGCTAGAGATCATGGCATCTGTAAGTTCGATTTTCATGATTTCTTCAACTTTATCACCTTGTTTAGTGATATGGAAAACAGCAGGTAGACCTTTACCAATAGTTGCTTCTTTGAAAAGATCCGGAGATGCTTTATCTTGAAGTTTAGTAATAGTCACATCGCCTAAACGAGTAGAGCTAGATTCACGATCCATCGCCGTACCAGTCGCTGCGCTAATTTCACGGCTAACGTTCCAATCTAAAGATAAAACTGTAATTAAATCTTTGAAAGACTCAGCAGTAGTTTCGCCTTTGATTGAACCGTATTTTAAATATGTATTTGCTTGCATTTGATAATGCTCCTTTTTATTAAACAATATTATCCATTATGTGGATTCGTTTACTTTGGTTACCCAAAATTCCTTGAAATCATTATCTTTAAAACAGCAATGAAAAGGTCTTCAGAATTCCTTTCCCTAGATGAAGACAATGTCTCAAAAATTCCTTGTTTCTATATAAGACACACGAATTATAATGCCCTAAAACTAAAGAAACAACCTTAAAAACAAGTTATTTTGAATTAACTTTAGTTAATTCAACATCGAACTCATTATCTTTAATTAACAATGAGATAGATGTCACTTTTTCACCTTCAACCATGCTTGAAAGCAAGATCTCAGACAATAGAGGTAGTACTTTATTCTGTAATATGGTGTGAATATTTCGTGCACCCGATCCGGCATTTTGACAATTTGCAATAATGTGCTCAATCACATCATCGCTATACGTTAATTGCGCATCATAGTGCTTTTTAACACGCTTAATTATTTTACTAATTTGCAACGCAGCAATCTGGGTAAGAATTTCATCACTTAACGGAATATATGGAATAACGTTAATTCGTCCTAAAAATGCAGGCTTAAATGCCCCTAATAAATCATCTTGTAGTGCTTTTAATAAGCCTTTAATACTTGGCTTACTTTCTTCATCTTCAAATAAGCTCATTGTGGTATCAGTACCCACATTTGAGGTCATAATGATGATGGTGTTTTTAAAGTCGATGTCTCGGCCTTCACCGTCTTTTATGGTGCCTTTATCGAATACTTGATAGAAGATATCTTGTACGCCAGGATGCGCTTTTTCCATTTCATCTAGCAGCACCACACTGTATGGTTTTCTTCTTACTGCTTCGGTTAAAATACCGCCTTCGCCATAACCAACATAACCTGGAGGTGAGCCAAGTAGTAATGACACTTTATGCTCTTCTTTAAACTCAGACATGTTGATAACCGTTACGTTATCTTCACTGCCATACACTTCTTGTGCTAGTGAAAGTGCGGTCTCTGTTTTACCCACTCCGCTTGGGCCTGCCAGCATAAATATACCATTAGGGCGACTTTCATCTGCAAGCTGAGCACGGGAGGTTTGTACTACTTTAGCCATAAGTTCAAGCGCATGATCTTGGCCAACTACGCGTTGTTTCATTTGCTCAGCTAAATTTAAAATGCCATGAATTTCATCTTCATGCATTTTACCAACAGGAATACCAGTCCAATCAGAAATAACCTGTGCAATCAACTCTTCATCAACTTGCCAATGCACCATATTATGTTCGTACGAGGCTAGCTTAAGCTTGCTTTCTTTTAACTGCTCAAGTACTTCAACAGAAGAGTCTGCATCGGTGGTGTTAATCGATTCAAGCGCTTGATTTAATTCTGCAACGATGCCTTTTTCAACGTTGAACTGCTCATTTAATGGTTCAAGTTGCTGTTCAATCTCAACTAGTTCAGATTTAAGTGCTGATAAATGTTCGCTGTGATCTAAACCGGTTTTTTGCTCACGATTTAACATTAAAACTTGCGCTTCAATTTCACTAAGTCTATTCATTAACTGCTCAATCGCATTAGGTGTCGATGCTTGGCTCATAGCAACACGAGCACAGGCCGTATCTAACAATGCAACTGCTTTATCGGGAAGTTGTCGCGCAGTAATGTATCTGTGCGATAGATGCACCGCACTTTCAAGTGCTTGCTCTGAAATAAACACTTTATGATGCTTTTCCATAACAGGAACTAAACCACGTAGCATAGCAACCGCTTTTTCTGGCGTTGGCTCTTCAACTTTAACTACTTGGAAGCGACGTGTTAGTGCAGCATCTTTTTCAAAAAACTTTTTATATTCAGCCCACGTTGTTGCTGCAATAGTACGTAATTCCCCTCTTGCTAAAGCAGGTTTTAGTAAGTTAGCCGCATCGTTTTGACCCGCTTGTCCGCCACTACCAATCATAGTGTGAGCTTCATCTATAAAAAGAATCACAGGGTCAACAGCGTTTTTAACTTCGTTAATTAACGACTTTAAGCGATTTTCAAACTCACCTTTCATGCCCGCACCTGCTTGAAGCAAAGCCAAATCTAGGCTGTGCAACTTAACGTTTTGTAATACTGCAGGTACGTCTTTTTGGGCAATTCTTAGGGCAAGTCCTTCAACCACAGCGGTTTTACCTACACCCGCTTCACCCGTTAAGATTGGGTTGTTTTGACGACGTCTAGTTAAAATATCAACCATTTGACGTATTTCAAAATCACGACCTAGAATAGGGTCTATTTTCCCCGCTTTTGCTTGAGCGGTTAAATCAACTGTAAATTGATCTAAGCTTGGTGTTTTAGATGAACCATTTGCAGGTGTTGTAGCACTTGCAGTGCTGGTATTACGTTCTTGCGATTGGGCAACAATTTCAGGCCATGCATGTAACAGTTGTCCAGGTTCTATATTATTGAAAAGCTTACTACAACGCGTTACTAAACTAGACAAGGTATCATCTTTTGTGAGCGTGTAAATAACGTAAGCACTACGAATTTGCTCATCAGTAAATTCTATACTGGTACTTAACCATGACTGCCTTAATAATGTAGTCACATGCACTGATAGGCTAGGCGATGAATCACTGCCCGTTTTAAATGACTCTAGTGATTGGTTTAAATCTTGCTTTACCTGATCAATATCAATATCGAAAGAACCGAATATGAGCCTAACATCGTCTAGTTGCTGCTCAATCATAGCTAACAACCAATGCTCTAACTCAACCGTAAAGTGGCTTCGGCTGTTACATATTGCAACAGCTGCCTCTAAGCTTTTTCTACAATCTGGGCTTAGTTTTTCAACTAATTTATTTAATGTCATCGTTGACATACGCTGTTCCTTTTAATTTTTAATTATCCTTTAAACGATAACTTAATAGGGTTAAATTTAGGTGGGTTTTTACTCGCCATTAAAAAGCTATTAGCGCCAAGTTTGCATTCCCGTTTAGACAACTGCACCGCATCAAGTTGTTGAAAATCTGATTCGATGATAAGTCGAAATGAAATCGCATTGCCCGCATAATCTTTTACAATCTTTGTAGCTAACTCAAATAACTTGCCTTTCGGTAACAAGGATTTTGCTTTATCAATATCAGTAGTGCTGATATGAATCTCAATATTAGAAGAAATATCCCATATCTTTTTACCTATTACGGTATCAACGCCTAAGCGAGCATGTTGTCCCTCATATAGGCGCTCACTTGCTAAACAAGTTTGTTCTTGTGGTTTCAGATCATGCCACTTTCCTACCATTTGTTTGATGACAACATCACAACCAAGGTAAGAGCTCAATACACTTTTTAAATCAAAAGCGTTACGAATTTTTCGGCTATAAAGGCCTGAAAAGTGCAACTGATGATCATTGTAGCCGCCACTTAAAAGTCCCAATATTTGTGTATATGGGTCTTTGTTTTTATCTTTGTTCACATGATTTAAAGACGGCTTATATTTTTTCCACGCTCGATAATATAAAGACACCAAACGATGATTAAACATATCGTAAAAGTCACGCATGGTGGTATCTTTATAGCGAAGACGCTGCATCACCAGCTCGCTGTAAAATTGGGGTAAAGCACCTGAGCAACCCGTTAATCCCATAAAAGAGATCTGCATGTTGACTTTATGCAACCCATCTTCAAAGCTAGCTTGCTCTAATTTTGTGATAGCGTTACCTGGGTAACCAAATTTTTGTGTTGCGGTAAATTTAATTAACTCTTGCTTTGGGCTACTGTCATACCCTACATAGCGATACTCTAAGCCATGCTTTTTCAGCTGGTTTTCAATAATGAAAACAGCTTTATAAAAATCAACTTGTGACGCTTGAGAAATAATATGCTGGATCATATTAACGGGCTTTCCCCAACTCGAGCAGGCCATTGATAATACACTTGCTCTTGTTCTTTGAGCCTTAAACTAACACGCGTGAAACTATTGATTGCCGCAAATTGTGCAAAGAAATGATCAAGAATAGAGGCAAAGAAAAACATGCCACTTCCCGAGAAATCATCATTGGCGAAGGTAATTTCAATTTCACTTCCCGTTGCAAAGCTTACTCGCCCTTTTTGCACAACACGCGCCGTTGCGGGTTCTACAATCACGCGGTAAATATTATCGATAAGGCCTTTTGTTTGCGGTGAAGCTCTAAAGTCATACAGCCGTAACACTTCTTTAAGCTTGTTACATGCATCTTCTCCACTAAACGCATCAAGGGTTAAATGATTAACTAATTGCCAACGAGTTGCATCGGCTAATATCGGTCTAACTGCATGAGTAAATGGGATTAAACAACGTATTTTTTTAATTACATCGCCACGTTCAGGCATTAAAAGCCCGAGTTCATCATCTCCAAAAGGCATGCTTGCAGGAAGATTTCGATTACTACAGTTAGCGCGTACTGTTAATACCGTGTTCCCTTCAGCATAATCCATAGCGCTATTTTCAAATCGTGCATCTACCAATGATAGAAACGATTCCGTACCTGACTCAACATAGCCACCGGCCCATGAGGCGGTTTCTCTGCGGATGTGCCAAAATAAATCATCATGGCCTTGGTATCGTGGATGAGTCTGCCCATAAAAAGGACACACTATTTGTTTGTTCCCTTTGTGATCAAACGCAATAACTTCTGAGATACCAATCACCTCTGAGATTTCAGAGTCCATATAGCGTGGTGTTAATTGGTATTCGTATTCACTCAGTTCAGGGCGAATCGGTTCTAGTTCTTGCTCAAACATATTGATAATGGGTGTACATCCCATTAAAAACATATTTTTGTCTACTTGCTTTTCAAGCTCGGTTGACTCTGAATCAAGATAAATATACACACTGCATTTGTTAGACTTTTTAGGCAGTGATGAACGAATATTTTCAAGTTCAACAAAGCGAAACTTTTCCGGAAAGGTAAAGTTTTCCACCAGTAACCGATAACCAGCACTTGAGCGCTGCGAATAGGGCACCACCGCTTCATTTGCATCAAAGCCTACGGCTTTTAACTGGTTTTTAGAAAGGTACTTTATACCCTCTTCACCATTATCAAAAGCAATACCAATAGCGTGTTTAAATAATAGTTCATACACTTTAAGCGTATGATGCCATTGGCCATTTATAAATAATCGTAATTTTTCCAGCCCGGTTTCAGCAAGTGATACACCCGGATATTCACCGGTTAGCTCAAGTTTAAAAATTGACTTAGCTTTTTCATGCCAACGAGGCTTAGGGGCAACAAACGGACTATTATCAAATTGGGCACTTGTGATCTCAACAGGCCATAAATAAGTTTCGTAACAGGTTTGAAACTTACATTGCTTCATCGACTCAACATTGGTTTCTACTTCACTGCCTCTTGGAATGACCACGCCCGTGGTGGACAGATTTTCAGCTTCTAATTTTACTACCGACATTGAAGGGATAGGCGCTTGATAGTCTGGCAGCATTTGCCCCAATAGCGCATCAGTTAGCTCAGGAAAGCTGTCATCGAGTTTTTGCCTAATATTAGCAGTTAAAAATGCGAACGATTCGATTAGCCTAGATACATGAGGGTCTTCAATATGGTCATCGCTTAACTTTAATCGCCCAGCAACTTTAGGGTACTTTTCAGAAAAGTCTTTACCCATGTGGCGAACAAACGCTAGTTCGCGGTTGTAGTACTTTAATAACTCATCGTTCATAAAGAGGCCTCAATAATCTTCATACCTAAATTAACCGGCTCAACTTCAGAATCAAAGCTGATAAATTCAGGTTCTGGATCGGCATACAACAAGGCGTTAATCCTTAGATTTAATACTCTGTTCACGGGTACTTCATCATCGGTAAACACTTCTACTTCAATAAACCGCGGTTCAAATTTTAAAATTGTATTTCTTACGGTTTCGCATAAAAGTGCACGCCCTTCGTGTGAGCTTACAGACATACTCGAAAAGTCAGGCAAACCATATGATAAACACGAAGTCGACAACTCAGCATATTGTGATGGCCAGGTATGCCACTGAATTCGAGCATTTAGCAGCGCTTCTATGTCTCTACGCACATTTTTTCTCAGCTCACTAATGCTGATCCCCTCAGTACGAGAAGGTGCATCTTGAAAGTCAGGCTCATCGTCAATGAGCCTATCTAAAATAGATGCTTGGAGTTGCTGCTTATGTTCAATCATAATCGTTTATTGCGCTTACTCTGCTGTTTCAACGGCGTTGATTTTTAGACTAGGAATAGTGATTGCTTCATCGTTGACAAATAACATTTTCATTCCTTTACCTACAATAAACTCATCTTGTAGCTCATCCCAATCAGAAACCTGACCTAACTTTTCCAGCTCAGTATTTGAGTTTGCATAAACCAGCGGTAAATGTGCAGTACCTGACGGACCGTCTTTGATAGTGATCTCAACGCGTAACCAAATGCTCTCTAATAAAGACGCTACAGGTTCTACTTTTAATGTTTCAATTTCATTAAAGTTTGCAAGGTAAAACTCGCCATTCGTGCCTAGCACTTCTAAATATGGGCTTAAGCTATCATCTAAATCTCTAATTGCTGAATGCTCATCATCAACGCTTTCAAGACGGAGTGCTTCCATTTGTTTTGCAAGCGTTGCCGCTTCAGATGTTTCGCCTTCAAGTAAGGCTACGTGCATTTTTAAGAACAAGGTGTCTAGCTCATTAGCTTCATGAAAGAGTTTAGGAATGCCCTTACCTTGATAAAAATCTACACGCGATTGTTGTGCGCGAATTAAATGCCTAAGATTAACCGCACCTACAGCAAATTCAGGGTTCTTTTGCACCATAAAATCTAGCTGTTTATCTGCTTTTTCAAGTTCACCGTTAATGCAAAGTAATTCAGAATAAAGACTTCTAATATCAAAATTTAAAGGCTCATCTTGCAACTCTGTAGCGCAACATAATAAAGCATCAGCAAGTTTTCCCTCGCGAATTAAACTGTGTATTTTCTTCATGACTATTCCTTTATTTTATGATGAGGACTGAGCTCTGTTATTAACTTAATACTCGAGACCATTTGGTCTAACTGAAAATGGGGCTGTAACTGCAAAACCGAAAAGTAATGACCCGGATTAGCCTTGTTTTCACTTACTTTTATTTTTGCATTACTGAGTGGGTATTTACTTCTAATGTGCTCAGACGCAGAGTCTGACGCGGTTGTGTAGTTATTGATCCACGCTTGTAAATCTCTTTCACACGCTTGAGCCGTGCTGTAAGAGCCTACACGGTCTCGGGCCAATAATTTTAAATAGTGCGCAAAGCGCGATACACATAAAATGTATTGCAACATAGACGATAAACGCGCATTGATATTAGCAGCGCTTGAGTCGTAATTTTTTGTCTTTTGAACCGACGCATTACTGTAAAAAACAATATGTTCGGTATTTGTGACTGAAGAGGCTGGGATAAAACCGAGTTCAGAAAATTGCTTTTCAAACTTACTGGTTACTAACAAATCCAGTGGCGGCTTGGCTTCTTTTTGATAAGTATCATTAGCAAAACTATCACGAGCAAGCCCTGTGACTAAGCCTTTTGACACTTTTCCTGGCTCTATACCACGTATATGCCCAAACCAGCCGCTATCGCAGTAAGCCCTGATTATTGTTGATACAAATTGATAGGCTGCATTTCCCCACAGCATATCGGTTTCTGGATTAATAATTTGTTCTTTGAAATAAAATTCTTGATGGCGCTTGCCATCATTAGCATAGGGCGGCCTAACTAGCACATGAGGGAGTGTAAAACCCATGAATCTAGCTTCTTCCATTTTTCTAAAGCTTTGCCATTTTATATATTCAGGCTGTTCAAAATGATTGAATAAATCAGAGTAATAACCTAAGTCGGAAAAACTATCTGCGCCAAATAAGTTAGCCGATGCCGAACATATAAAAGGAGAAAATGCGGCGGCAGCCGTTCTTGACACTTCTTTAATAGTATCTATGTCGTTGTAAATAGTGCCCGCTGAGCAACCATTACTAATTTCATAATCACCAATCACAATACCAAAGGGCTCGCCGCCGGCACTGTCAAATTCGTTTTGATAGAGTAATTGAAAAAAAGTACTTTGATCGAAATCTATCGCTTTATTTACGTCTTTTGAGAGCGTTGGCCAGTCACAATTAAGCAATTTAACTTTTACTTTTTTTTCTTTGTCTTGTTGCTCTGTTTGTAATAATAGCCACCATAGATTTCGCCAACTAGCTTCTAAATTTTGAAAGCTTTTTGCATGAATTATATGATTGAGTTGTGCAGAAATCAGTTGATCGAGTTCAATGATCACACGCTGTAAATAAGGACTCAATGACTCCTTATTCCAAGAAAGTGGAGAATCAGAAGAGCCTTCAAGCCATAGTAATAACGCTTTATCTAGGTTTTTTTCGTTCAAAAACCTATCGAGTAAAGCGTCATTATCACTTATTCGAGACTGCGACTTTTGTTGAAAAGTGAAGTCTTGATTGATAAATGAAAACTCTTCGTGATTCATTCTATTGCATCATCCTTAATGCAGAGAGCGGTATTATTAACCGATCTCTGGGATTTTAGCTACAAGGCGTAAAGAAGAAGTAAGCTCTTCCATTTGTAACCAAGGTTTAAGCCAAGCAACAGCGTTATAAGCACCAGGTTGTCCTGGGATCTCTTTTACAGATACTTTCGCATCAGCAAGAGGGTAACGTGCTCTAATATCTTGACCACCGCCCTCTGTCGCATTTACATAAGACAGAATCCAACGGTTTAACCATGATTCAACGTCTTCGGCTTCCATAAAGCTACCAATTTTATCGCGCGCCATTACTTTAAGGTAATGAGCAAAACGAGAAGTCGCCATTAAGTAAGGTAAGCGTGCTGAAATGGCAGCATTAGCGGTTGCATCAGGTGTTGAGTAGATTTTTGGTTTTTGACAGCTTTGGCCACCAAAGAAAACAGCATAATCAGTGTTTTTATAGTGACATAAAGGCAAGAAACCTAACTGGCTTAGCTCAGCCTCACGACGGTCTGTAATGCCAATTTCTGTTGGACATTTTAGATCTGGATCGCCATCATCACTTGTAAATATGTGCGTTGGTAAGCCTTCTACTTTACCACCACCCTCTGCGCCACGAATAGCAGTACAGAAACCATATTGAGAGAAAGCAGCGGTCATGTTTGTTGCCATAGCGTATGCGGCATTACTCCAACAGTAATCACTATTATCAGTGCTGACTGAACGGCCATCTTTCGCTTCAACTTCAAACTCTTCGTAGTTAAATTCTTCAACTGGTTTTGACGCTGCACCATAAGGTAAACGCGAAAGGAAACGCGGCATAGTAAGTGATACAAAGCGTGAATCATCGCTGTCTCTAAATGAGCGCCATTTAGTGTATTCTAGTGATTCAAACACTTTTTCTAAATCACGTGGCTTAGTTAATTCTTCCCAATTATCAAAACCAAATAACGACGGTGATGATGCGGCAATAAATGGACAGAAACCAGCGGCTGCAACATTAGACATTAAGCTTAATGTTTCAACATCTTCTGGGTGATTAGTAAATTCAAAGTCACCTACAATCGTGCCATACGGTTCACCACCTGGGGTACCAAATTCTGACTCATATATTTTCTTAAAGGTTTGGCTTTGATCAAACTCAACAGCTTTACTTAAGTCTTTATGCAGCTCTTTCTTTTTCATGTTTAAAACACGAATTTTTAATGTTGAGCTAGTTTCAGAATTCATCACTAAGTGATGTAATCCGCGCCATGAGCCTTCAAGTTTTTGAAACTCATCCGTGTGCATTACGACACTTAACTGCTTTGAGATTTTTTGATCGATTAATTGAATTGCTTCATTAAACGTCACAGTCATGTTTTTGTTCCATTGAACTGTGCCTTTTAATGCTTCTTCAGTTAACGTTTTCAGTAACTCTTCAGCACGGCTTGACTCTGTTTGTTTAGTCGCACCAATTGCTTGCTCTAAAAGTGAAGAACTAACTTCTGCTACTGATTCTGATTCTGTTGCTAATTGTTCAGTGCTCATTTATCAGTCTCCTCTAAGTTAAGTTCTTTCGCCATCGAATCTAAGCTTGCTGTATTACTTAAAACTTCTTCTAGTACGTTTTCAAGTTCTTCTGAGCGGTCAATCTTCGTCATCAAGTCACGAAGCTTGTTACGCGTTTCCATCAATTTGCGTAACGGCTCTACTTGATTTACAACGGCTGCAGGCTCGAAATCGTCAATCGATTTGAAGTTCAAGTTAACTTCAAACTGAGAACCATCATCCGTTAATGTGTTGTCTACTTTTAAACGTAGAGATGGGCTCATACGCTTTAAAACATCATTAAAGTTATCACGATCAATTTGAATAAAACGTCTATCTTTTAGTGGCTTAAGCGCTTCTGTATTATCACCAGAAAAATCGCCCATTACACCCACTACAAAGGGTAATTCTTTTTTTACTGCCGCGCCCTCAGTTTCCACATCATAAGTGATATGTACTCTAGGTTTACGAACTCGTTTTAACTTATCATGGATACTCATTGAGAACTCCTTTTACTATGTTTCAGTTTCGCTGATCTTAATGCCAGACAACTTAAAGTATCCAGTCCTAGCATCACTATCTGTAATTAACTCATTTAATAACTCAGGTAGCGATAATTCGCTCCATCGAATAACTTGTTCTATCGTGTAAGACATCGGTGAATGAGGTTCAGTCTTTCTGAAAAAAGTCGCAATTTCTTGAAGTTTTTTAATTGCGTTTTCTCTTGAATTAATCTCATCACTGCTAAGCTTTTTAGGTTGCTCTGAGTCAGCTTGAATCGCATCCTCAACGAGTTCCTCTTCAGGCTCAGCGTTAGCTTTATCTAGTGCAGTTTGCGCTGCTTCAAGCTTATCTGCTGCTACGTGTTTTACCGCCGCTAAGCTCACTTCTAATGCTTGTTTGATGTTAGACGTCGGTTGTGGCTCACCTGTCACCTCATCCATAACTTCGCTCAAGGCAGCAAACTGCTCTATCGCATCTTCAATATCGTTTTTTAAAGACACAAAAAATTCGGTACTGGTCTCAGCGGCACTTTTTTCTAATTGCTCAAAATCAACTGCGCCTTGGGCTATTTTCTTTTCGCGCTTTTCATCATTTAAACGCGAAATATCATACCCTTGCTGATACTCCCAAAAAGAAAAAGGATCCATACTGACACTGTCTGTCATATAAATGCTTTTTATTGGGATGATCAACGTGCCTTCACCGGCTGTACCATTTAAGCCAACTAAGGCAGACACTTTGTCTGAAATTTCATCACCGTCATCAAGTGTTGGATAAAGGGATTCAAAATGGTGTTCAAGCAAATACTTGGCAACGCGAAAACCAAACGCTATTCCTTTAAACCCGTGAACGCGGCATAAACCTTCAATTAGCCATGCAAGGTATTCAATATCCTTGCTTTCGCTTTTAACTGCCTCACTGCATTGTTCAAGTAATGGCAGCCAATCTCGCGAAAGTGAAGCAATTCCCTCTTCATCGACTAAGGCATTTCTTTCAGCCGCACGAAGTTGGTTTCTTAAATCTTTTAAGGCATAGTAAGTAGACGTTGGAGAGACGTCTGAGCGCGGATCAATACCTGCAAACTCAGCATCTGAAATAGGGGAAATATACTCTTCAAATAAAAACATTCCATTGTCCTAAATATTATCCATGTGCTCTAAGAAGCAAAGCGGAAATTATATTACATTCTTTAAATTAAATTACAAGCCTTGACGCTATTATGCCGATAAGCTGGCTAATGTTATTTTATAAATAATTGAAATAACAGTTTTTTTGTTCCTGATTTATTTACAACTTTTTTTCTTGATTATACTAAAACAGGCTTAATCAGCTACTTAGTGAACAATGGAATCGTTGCCTCATCTTGCAAATTGCAAGATTGTATCGATTGATTGGCATCCACATCATCATATTTTACTAAAATACAGGTCACGTTATCTTTGGCTCCTCTGACTAACGAAGAATGCATTAACGCCATTCCTGAATCAATAATACTAGAGGGCTCTAATGACAAACATATTTCTTCATCTGATAACTCGCCAGTAAGACCATCTGAGCACAGTAAAAATATATCGCCTGTGTTTATATCCCCTTCAACAACATCAACTTTTACTTCATCCATTACCCCTACGGCACGGGTAATTACATTAGATAGTGGATGATTTTTAGCTTCTTCAACAGAAATCATTCCTTCATCTATTAAGTCGTTAACTTGGCTATGATCTCTAGAAACTTGAGTCAACTTACTATTGCGCAACAAATAAGCTCTGCTATCGCCAACCCATAAAATGTAATAGCGCTCATTTTTAACAAACAAAGCTGTCACCGTGCTGCCCGCTGTTTTGTTGCTTAAGTATTGCGCGCTATATTCAGTTAATTGTTTATTTGCATCTTCAATAGCTTTAACAATGTCACTGACGTTTAAATCTTCTAGTTTAAACTTTTCAACATGGGTTCTTATAACATCAACAACTAATTGGCTGGCAACTTCACCCGCTTCATGTCCTCCCATACCATCAGCTACTACCCATAAATTATGGCTGTTAATTTCTACATGCGCGTCTTCGTTAAGTTGCCTAACAGCACCTCGGTGGGTAATGGCATAACTTGAGCTTAAATTATTAATCACTATTTTTTACCTGTGTAAAATTCCATTCCCAATGTTTCCATCGTCCATCTAGCATAGCGGCCACTTGATTTACAGGCGGTAGAGCCGAAGTGATCAACACCATAGGCTTAATATTGCATGAGCCATGAGTCCACCAAACACTGTAATCACCATACTTTTTATATAAAATGGCATGCATGGCATCTTGTAAAATGTGATCACTTAATTCGGTACCAGAAAACTCCAATGCTGTAGCCTGTTTATTCTTATCTAGCGAGTTTGCAAAACTAACTTGCTTTTTAGTTGAAGTAATTTCGCTCAAAGTATTAGCTAACTCTTTGCGCCAAGAAAATAAATCAACGGAGCCATCAAGTACTTTGAGTACTGCATCTTCGTACTCCAACGAAAAAACACCAGAATGAAGCACATCGACAGGAGCAATATGTGTTGTTCGCGTTACCGTGAGAGGATAATGCCTCCCCACAGCATCCATACTTGGCAATAACGTGCCCATAACGCCAGTATCACCCACAATATTTGGGCTTAAGGCAAAATGCCAAACAGGACCTGTTAAATAGTTTTCTTGCCAAACATCACCAAGCTGTTCTTTACTTACAGCAATGGCAGCCTGAAGCCATTGCTCCCAATGCTCTGAAAACTCTTTAGTAACATTATCTTGAACAAAGTCGCCTAAACAAGGGACTTTGCCAAGATAACCAATATCTACAATCGGGTCGGACATGAGAACTTCTCTACACTGCTATTCCAAAAAGGATGCCTGATTGAACTCGGCAATAATTCTACTTTTGCATTGTTACCCATTAGTGAGAAATGCAGCTCTAAGTCTTCACGCGTTTTACTTCGCTTTTCACTCAGTTCATCTAGCATTCTGTAAAGTGACCACTCACCTTGGTAGGTGGTGTTAATTGAACGCCCACCATTTGGTGGAGTAAACACCACTCGAGTTTTGCTTTGACCACTTGCACCAGGCCAAACAAAGTTGGTCACCTTAAGCGGACCATGACGATAAATCATAGATTGGCCATCAATTTCAATCATGAAGCTTGAGACCGTTTTGTCTAATTTAAAGGTACGCAAGCCAAACTCAATTCTTGGAGTATTACTACCACGGTCAAAAAATGCGGTTTGAATTTTGTAAGCATGCTCGAACATTTTTAACGTGTTGTTGCTAATACCAATATCTTTTTCAAACTTCCAAGGGGTTGAACTCATGTCCACACTCGGGGCTACGTAGCTATTGAAAAAGTTGTCTATGGTGCCATTAGGACCAAAGAAGCGGGTAAAGTCTTTAATGCTGACTTCTTTTTCAGCCTGCGGAGCAAATGGGTAACGGCCCACAATCGCCGCGTTATACTCGCGTAAAACTTTACTTTTCCAAATTTCATTTAGATGCCTGTTAGCACTATTTTTGGTTATGTTGCTAGTATCTCTACTAATATCCAGTAACCAACTATTAAATGGATAAGGTAAGTCGCTGCTTTGATACTCTAATTGGCGAATAAAGCTAGGTTTACTCTTACCGCTTATTTGATCTTTAATGGAGTACTTAAGCTGATCGCCTCTATCAAGCTTGGTTAAATAAATATTTAACTCTCTTAAATTTTTCTGAATATTATCAAGTTGCTGAACATCAATATCAATAATATCTTCAAAGGCTTCTTCTACTTGGTAACCTGGTAGATCAATTTCAAATTTTGGAGCTTCATCAGGTAAAAAGCGCTTAATTCGATTTGCTTTAGTTTGCATAGCGACTTTAGCAGCATTGGCTGCCACATCACCGGCTACTTTTTGATTTTCAGATACTGGTAGTTTAGTAAGCTGAACATTCTTTTTCACCGCATTAATGATATTTTTAATCGGTGCTTCAGAGCCTGCTAATACATCAGTAATATTGACGCCTTCAGCGGGTGAGCTGTATTGATTAAGACTCAAGTCATCTAAAAATGACTGCCAATAATAAATGTAATCTTGGAAATAGCGCTGCTCTAGTTTCTTCTCTATCTCCGCTTTAGAAATATCGTAAGTTCCTGAGGCTTCTTGCCCGTAAACCCAGCTACTAGCCATTAAGTTGCCAAGCATTTTTCCTTTTTCAATATTAAAAATGCCATGAAAACCATTGAAGGTGTATAACCCTGGAATGCTTCGCGTTAAGTCGCCGTTATTACGAAAAGTAAACTTTTGTGCACTTTCAAAGCTAATAATATCGGTTAGTCTGAAAGGCGGAATACTACTATCGAGAAAATCAGCTTGAAGACGCTGGTATGCTCTTTCCGCAATCGGTAGTTTAGTTAACTCTGCACGTGCAACTCGCACAGCTTGGTTATCTATTTCGGTTTGCGTGATTCCCTCATTAAGTAAAGCTGAAATATGGTTCATTAACTCACCACGCGTTTGCATATTCAAATCACCGGGTAAGTTTCTGTCTAAATAAGCACTGAACCACACCACAATATCTTCACTTTCAAAGTATTCAGGTTTAAACAACATTAAGTAACACTTTAGCGTTTCATATAAATAGCTTAGGTGTTCTGGATGCGCTTCCATTTCCTTAATTAAAGTATTAGCAACAAATGGCTCTAAATACGTTTGTAAAGAACGCTTGTAAGCATTAGTAGAAGATTCTTTAATTTCGGTTAACTTATTAAAACCAACTGATGAAGCATCCTCAGGGTTAATAAGCTCAGAGTTAGTAGCAGGTAGATTTCTCAGTGCATTTAGTCTGTCGTTCAACACCAATAAATTATTTCTATCAAACGAAGAGGCATCGAGCTCTTGGTAAGTAGTAATTGCCTCATCGGTGGCGTCTATTAAGTTGCTATTCCATGCAAAACTAAAGTACCACGAAACTGAAAAACCTAATAAAGCAACACACGCAGTTGAAATACTTGCAACGCGAAGCCATTTATTTTGCTTATCATGATGTTTGTTAGTGCTTGCTAAGTTTTGCTCAGGAAAAATAACACTTTCTAAAACATTCTTAATAAAGAAACTTTTAGATTGATTTATGTAATCTGTTTTCCCTGCACTCGCATCATTTAAAAAGCTTGACGGTGTCCCTTCTTGCGTCGCACTGGTTAAGTACACCCCTCTGAACATGGGTAATTCTTCATAGGCATTGGGGGTGAAAATTTCTTTTAAAAAGTCATCACCTACGCCCTGCAATACCCGTAACTGTCGAGGGAATTCAAAAATTTTGGCACGGATAGCTTCGTTTCGCTCATTGATAAGCCGACGATTTAACATCTCTGTAAGCTTAGAAATTAAAGCATGGAACTCTTTATTGAACGCATCTACCTGAGTATCTTTATCTAAATCAAGTTCAAAGGTAATTCCCCAAACCTGCTCACATTCTTCTTCAGTTAGCTCAGCAAAAAACTCTCTAAAGCCTTCAATTAAATCAACTTTAGAAAAAATAACATAAACAGGAAATGTCATCCCTAGTTGGTTTTGTAATTCTTGAAGACGCTGTTTTATAGCACGAGCATGTAGGTTTCGCTCAGTTTTGGTCTGGCTCATTAGCTCAGAAATACCCATGCTGATCATCACGCCATTAATAGGACGTAACGGACGATGCTTTCTTAATAACCCTAAAAAACCTTCCCATGCTCTTGAGTCATGTTTTGCGTGGCTACTTTGTGTTGTGTAACGCCCTGCGGTATCAATTAATACCGCTTTATTGGTAAACCACCAGTCACAATTACGCGTACCGCCTACACCATGAACTAAGTCAACGCCTAGCTTATCTTTTAATGGATAATCGAGGCCTGAGTTATGAATAACCGTTGTTTTACCTGCACCCGGAGGGCCAATCATAATATACCAAGGTAACTGGTATATATTTTTACCTTTAAATAGCTTTACATCTTTTAGTAGATCTATAGCTTCATTCATTCTCGTTTTAAGAGTAGTAATTTCTTCGTTTACTTCACTACTATTGGCATCATTGTTATCAATTAACTCATCTGCCATTTTTTCATCGCGCTTATTTTGCTGCATAAGACGATAAATTTTGGTCACTGAAAAAACTAATAATACCAATAAAATAGTTAATAATCGTGATGCTACACCTGCAAGCGGTACATAGTCTGCCACTGCGATTAAAGGGCCACCAAACCAAATTAATAATGATAAGGCTAAAAAGCCGATAATTAATATAGCGGTTCGTGATGTTAGTGCGTAGGTTATTTTTTTAAATTTTTGTGAGAAACTCATTGCAGCCTCATTAAAATAATAGATCGATTTCAATTCGTCGGTTTAATGACCGAGAAGCTGAATCTGAATTGCTGGCGATAGGCTCTGCAGCGCCCTTTCCTTCTGGCCATAAACGACCGCTTAAGTTGGTACTTTTAGCCATTAAATTAGCAACCTGTGTTGCTCTGGCTAAAGAAAGATGCCAATTAGAAGGATACTTATCTGTACTAATTGGTAAGTCATCTGTGTGGCCCGTTATAAGCACTCGCCCTTTAGTTCCCTCTAAGCTTAACGCTAACTTTTCTAAAATAGGCTGAAATGATGGAAGTAGTTGAGAATCCCCTTGTTTAAACAAATTTTCACTGTTTATCGTTATGCGGATCCCATCGGAATTTTTTGCAACAGCAACAATCCCCATTTTAATTTCTGTTTGCAGTAACTGTTCAAGTACACGCAGCTGCTGATCTTTTTTATCAACCGTTTGATTAACAGCTAACGGATGAATGCCCGCTAGTTTTTCATTAATCGCAAAAACATCGTTATTTAGCTTCATATTTATTGATAGATAAATCATCAATAATATCAGCCCCAGCACAGAAAATATGACCCACAGTGGCACTTGATTTCTTAGTTCAACACCTGCAGCAACTCTTTGTTGCCAGTTTGGAGATAGTTTATTATTAATCGGGCCATCAAGCTGATTGAGTAAATGATAAAGCTGTGAACGATACTCTTCGACTTTTGTATCGCCGCCGGCATCTAATCGATATTTCCCTTTAAAGCCTAAGTTTAAACAGTGGTATTGCAACTCCAAAAACTGTTTGTTTTTTTCAGGTTGCCCTAACCCGGCATCAAGTAGAGTATAAAAATATTCACCACCAAAGGTTTCTTTGTGAAAAGTCGACAGCAGACTTTCATCAGCCCACTCCATTGAGCTCCACTTTGAATTCAATACAGACTCATCAAGAATAGCGCATAGGCAATAGCGTGAATTATTAATCACTTCTTTTGATAGGTGCTGGTTACGGACTTCCACTTCAAAACGCTTTATAGCCTCAACACAGCGGTGTTTGAGCGCTGCTAGATTGCTCATTTCAAGCGATTGATTTATGGATATCACAAGAGAAAAGCAATCTGTTGCCGCTTCTAACAAGGGATTTTTAAAAATTGATACCTTATTATTGCTCATCGGCTTTGCAGAGGGTGGCTCAACCGACATAACGGTTTTATCAGCATCATTTTGCGCTGCACCACTGCTTGGGGTATTTCGCCCTAGTCGGCCAGGGCGTGGTTTTATAATGGTTTCGTCCATTGAAACTCTTCCTTTTAAAAAGTTAAGTTCTAATAGCCCAAAGGCTTAATTGGAGTTCTGGGTAACTTCCTGAGAGGTGGATAGCAATTCCTCCGCTGGAGCGCAGTTTTTCCCAATGTTCACCATGGCGATTTAATTCAAAATAATGAAAACCAGCATGGTAAGGGATCTGTCTTGGCGCTGTTGGCAAGTTACTAATTGTAATACCTGGGATCTGGTTGTTAACAAGATCACGAATGGTTTCAACGCTGCCAATTTTAATTTGCGAAGGTAGAATTTTTCTCAACTCTTCATGCGGAACGCTTGCTTTAATTGCTAAAACAAACTGCGCTGAATTTAAAATAGATTTATCTTTTAAGGCACCAAACGAAATACCAAACTTACTTTGTTCAAGCTTAATTTCAGTCGCGGTTTGCTCAATTACATGACTTAATGATTGGTATAAAAAGTTAACCACTTCACTAAACACTTGCCCTAAATTTGTGTGATCATAATTAGGTAATTTAGGCACTCTTTTATTAGCCGTGCTAAAGGTTGATAACTCACCTGCCAGTTCAATTAAGCGGCTATAAAACACGTTCGGATGTAAACTATTAACGCTGAGCAAATTATTAAATATCGCGTCATATTTATTTAGTGTTTGCAGCATTATAAAATCTGCAACTGACGTACTACCCGCATAACCTTGGCACAACCTAGCAGCAATGCTTTCAGCGCGTTGCTTTATCATTGAGCCAATTTCTCTCACTAGCCCCGATAAAGGTTTACACTGCCCTACTTTTAAAGAGGGAGGAATGTACTTTGCATCTAACTTTATTTGCCCTTCGCTGCTCACATCCACTATTCGTGCTAAAGGCAACACGATATACCCTGAATGATCATCAGAAGACAGCATCAACTTACTGTATACTTTTGCAACTTGAATTATTTCTTGAGACTGCGCTCCCAATAAGTCATCACTCACTGCCAAATCGTTAAGCTTATAGCGAGTAACCATATTATCGTCAGTTGACGATATATTAACACCACTATTTTTTAGCGCAGGAATAGCCAAATAAACAATTTCATCAAACACATCTTTATTAACCACTAAAGGCTCAGGTAAAGAGGTTGACTGAGGCATATCAATTGGCAATAGATCCGGGGTGATTGCAGTTAATGAATCAACAGCGAATTGACCACTGTTAAGTAATTCATTATCAATACTAATATCAATTATTCCCCATGGATCAGCAAGATTTCCACTGCATACTTGCTTAATCACATTTGAAATATATTTATCTGATTGCTGAAAGTGCTGAGGTCTTAAAAACATCCCCTCAGTCCAAGCAACACGAGTGTTATCACCCATTTTAAAAATCCTTTTTTATTGCTCTCTCATGTATGTAGCAATCGCTTCTACATTTACATTGATGTCGTCATAACCGGTGGGGTCAACTTCAATAACCGCTCTCCACCTTGCTTGGTCTATATTTCTGTAAGCAACAACAACCCCAACATAACGAGTATTACGATTAAGGCTCATTTTATATTGCTGTACTGAATCAGGTTGAAGCTCTAACTCATCCTTTTTTAATAAATCAGGGCCTAATATCTTTTCTGGCGTATCATATAAGCTAAAAAAATCCTGCGTGTCAAAAATTGTTCTTGAGCTCAACTCAAAAATTTTCATCACCACCGGAGAAGGGCGTTCTGATGTATCCGGATTAACATTTTTAGATACATTGATGATCAGATCTGTAGAAGGAGGTACGATTTTATTCATCGTAGTACATCCCAGTACCAAAAATAGTAAACTAAAACTCATTAAATAGAGCTTAACTTTATGCATTATTTACTTTCCTTTCTAGAGCGTTTCTTTGATTCGATCGTTATATGCTTTTAAAAAATCATCAGACATAGCCATAGCGCCTTTCGCGTTAACTTCCTGAGAAATATCATCATATAAACTTTGATATAACTTCCAGCATTTAGACTCTATTTGGCCTGGAATAATTTTTAACACGTTAGAATTATCGTTTGCCTGTTGATTAATTTGCACGGGAGAAACTTGCGATAACATCCCTTTGAGCACGCCATCTGCACCAGCGAGCAGTGCTTGCTCGTGCTTGCGTGTATCTACAAAGCTTTCTTTAATAGATTCATTCGAAGACAGAAAGCTTGCACTATTTTTTATGAACAAGTTCTGAATAACATCATCAATATTGGCAGAAAACTTCAATGGGTTGTTCTGTTCGGTCTGAAACATTGTATGGTTCAGTCTTAATTTGTTCTTTACAATCGCACGTTGGCGTAAAGATTCCATAAGCTCTGTCAGTAATAAACTTAAGCCCTGCCCCATCTCAAACCACAGTTTTTCATTATCTAGAGCACTTTTAAGCTCATCCTTAATCCCCAATCCGTTTAAAAAGGCATCACAAAACACTTTATCATTTTGAGCAAAGCTTTTTACAGGCGCTGTTTGTTTTACAGCTTGCTGCTCAGCATTATAACGTTTAGTCGGCGCACTTTCTTTTATTGGAGCTGGAGTGTCAACTGGCGCTGAAGAATTCACTTCGTCATTACCAAGATCAAACTCATCGGTATTCATAAGGCGAGTTAGTTCATCCCAATCTTCTGGAATATGATTATCCGCTGTTGCTTGTTGTGAAATTACAGATACCGCAGGCATAGACTCATTCATAATTGAATCATTGAATAACGGCGCAGACTCTGCAGTTTGACTACTATGTGAAGCAAATGTACTTACTTGTTGAGAACTGTTTGAAGTAATAGGATTACTAATATCTGCGTGTGGCTCATCAGCTAAACTAACATCAACCTGAAAATCACCAATAGTTAAGACATCACTATCTGACAAACGTTGTTTATTACCTTGGCCTAAAGGCGCCACTGCAAAATTAATAAACAAGCCATTGGTTGAATTATCGTATATGTAAAAAGAATCGCCTTCTTTTTCAATTTTACCGTGCTTACTTGAGATAATTTTTTCAGGATCGGGGAGATGCCAATCGCATCCCTCAGAACGACCAAAAGTGAGTGAATCTTTTACAGTTTTGGTAGCTTCGATTTCCGGCGAAAGTCTGTGATAACTAGTGATGTTTAGTATCAGTTCCATTTGATAAGTCTGTCCCTATAGCATTATTGTGAACAGGATAAAGTAGAAGCGAAACTATTGTCAACATTGAAATTAACACAGAGAAATGTCGCATTGTAGATTTTGTCTCTAAAACAATACGCCCTATATACTCATCGACGGCGTTTGTTACTTTTCTTTTTAATGCTTTTTAACTAGGCCAAAAATAAACACTTTAGAGACATCTTCTGGCTTTAAACCGACTTTTTCAATTCACTATAAAGCGAGTTCACCGGCAACAATATGCTATTCAGGCATTGCTATAATTGTATATTTTTGTAAAATACATGCTTATATCAGAGGGAAAATTGATAGGTAAGTAGAGATTATTTACCTTTGTAATTATTTAACTAAACACAATAAAAGGATTTTTTAATGAGCAATATTAATGATAACAACGATAAAACTCAGATTGCTTCTCTAGACTCCAGCACAAAAAAAACATCAAGCATCCATAAACAAAACCTCCTCGGCAAAAAGATATCCGATCGCTACCTAATTGAAGAGCTCATCGGGCAAGGTGGAATGTGTTATATATATCGTGCGCGAGATACCTTTTTAGAAAACAGCGGTCGCTCTGAAGCATCGGTCGCTATAAAAGTGCTCCAAGAAGAGTTTTCCAACTCTGAAGAAGCTATTTCATTATTGAAAGATGAAACAGCAAAAACACAACAACTTGCTCACCCTAGTATTGTAAAAGTGTACTCAGCAGACTCTGATGGCGATTTATATTATGTCACTATGGAGCTCATTGAGGGAGAAACTCTAGAACAAATTATTAAGCGAAATAAACCATCAGGTTTAGCGTTTAAAAAAGCGAAAATTATTTTAGAGCAATTAACTGACGCCCTTATATATGCCCACTCACGTGGCGTAATACATAATGATCTTAAGCCTTCGAATATTATTTTTGACTCTAATGGTAACCTCAAAGTGCTTGATTTTGGTATTGCTAAACACAAAAGTTTGGACGACCAATATGCTGTTAAAAACGAAAGTGAGTTTGCAACCATTGGTGGTTATACTCCAACGTATGCTAGCCCTGAGCAGCTAAAAGGCGGCGAAGCATCCATTAAAGATGATGTATTTTCATTTGCCTGTATTGCTTATGAGCTTCTGAGCAGTAAGCACCCATTTAACCGCATTGCTGCAGATAAAGTCCCTAAAAATACTACTGTAAAAAAACCAAGTAATTGCCCTCTCCTTTTATGGAAAAATTTACATAAAGCATTATCTTTAAGCGCCAGCCAAAGACTCGATTCACTAGAACAAATTTCAAAAACGCTAAAAGTGAACTTAAAACCCGCTATTTTTGCCAGTGTGGCTAGTGTGGCAATTATTGCCTTAATCACTCAAAATTATTTTTCAAGCTCAGATAATACCAAGCAATTACAGGCACAACTTGATAACGCCAAGGCAATCAACCAACAAGTGGAAGCATGGATGTCTTGGCAAGGCCCTACTATTTTAAACAAACTAGAACAAATTCCGCCACAGTATGAGGTGCTTAAACAAGGATTACTCAGATCAAATCAGCAAAGTATATTAGATAGCTTTAATGATGAAGCAAGCCAGTTTAATAATATTGCGGGCCGTAAATTTAAAGATTTTGATAAAATAATAGCGGTCTATTCTAATGCACTGAACTACTATCCCGATTCAGAAAAACTTTCGATGCAATTAGAAAGTGTATTGAGGGAGCGCCAATCAATTATTTTTGATATTACCGCGAGAATAGATTTATTACTCGAACAATCACGCTACAACGAAGACCAGCCCAATAGTATTGCTCATCTCGTTAAAGATCTAAAAGAAGTAGATAAAACTTACCGTTATCAACCAACAGACCTGCATCTTGATAACTTTACTGTTGCGTTAAACACAGCCATAGAAAGCGATGATGTCATCTCACAAAAAGTACTTTTAAATGTGGGTAAAATTGTATTTTCAAATAACAAAAAAGCAGAAGAGCTTCTTGCTAATTTAATGAAGCGTGAGTCTGCAATTAATGCACTGACCGCATACCAACAAAAGATTAATTTAGGCGAACAAGCTGAGTTTCCTCGTGCCGATGCGGTCGTTTTTTATGGTCCAAAGTTTCAACGCTTTTCTGCACAATTAGAAACTATTGAAGATCATAAAGCTTTAATGGAATTTGAAGAGTTTATTAAATCCGAATCGACAGCACTACCCAACGATTTTTCTCTTTTGGTATCGCTTAGAAAAGAATTATCGAGACGTTACATTAGTACAGCGAACGATTTAATGAAAAAAAGAATGTATAAAGCAGCTGAGCGTTTGGTTGAAAAAAGTGAGGCCATCACGCAATCGTTAGACAATATGCTTTAAACAACTCTTATTTATTGCTCAAAAATAACACAGATATAATTGAATATAGATTAGTTAGCTATTAGACTAACCCAAAATATACACAATAAAGTCAAGGACGACGAGTGCATTTTCATCATCATACACTCCGCCAAGATTTTAAAATATATAGACTTTTTATAATTAATGGAGTACCTATGAAAAATTTAAGCTTATTAGCTGCAGCCGTTATACTTACGGGTTGTTCGACAACTTCTAGTGTAAACAAAACAGAGGAAGTAGTTATTGAGCCAACGCCTCAAGTTAGCGAAGAGAATGCGCCAATATCACTGACTGTTATTACTAACCCTGCTGACTCTAGAGTACGTATTATGAATATAGTGCCTGTATATCAAGACGCTATTGAACTAGATGCAGGTAAATATGATATCGAAGTAAGTAAAGCAGGTTATGTGACTTATAGGAAATGGGTAACGGTTGACAAAAAAACCATCTTAACTATTGAGCTAGATGAAAAACAGCTAAGCCAGTCTGCGCAATAAGCGAATGATCAATTTAAAATGCCTTTATTACGCTCAATAAAGGCATTTTAAATACGGTAATAGGCAAACCACGCATAACTAATTACACTAATATTAACTACAATACATACCCATAGCACTGCAATAAAAACTCTTTTTTGTGACTTATGCCGTAAACTTTGCTGCGCTATAAGTGCACCGGGCCATCCTCCAAATAAAGCCAATAGATGTAAGTGTCGTTCAGGTATACGACTGACTTTTTTATGGTTTGATTGTACCGCTTTTCGCTTATCCCATGCGTAATATATATATGTAATACAGCTGATCAAAGAAACATATATGGGTAAGTACATTTCAACTTCATTATTTAAGTAAGCTAACCAAAATAAGGCTATAAACAAGCTGGAAAATATAATTAAGCTACTTTTTATCAAAAAATAATCGCCTATAATGAAGATAATTAAAAGAAACACCAAGGTTAAATTATGACATATTTAAAGGCTTCGATGCTGCTGTTTTCACTATGTATATTCAGTATTCAAGCAAATAATAAAACGGATTTACTAGAGCCTGAGCTTGCGGTATTCACTCCTTACTTAGGTACTTGGCAAGCTGATTTTCATATAGATAAAAACCCGCTTCCAACCCAAGATGTGACCAAATGGGAGCGCACCTTAAATGGTAAAGCCATTCGCACTACGCATTCTATAAATGAAGGTGAGTATGGGGGCGAATCAATGATTTTCTATGATCGCAAAAAACAGTCATTAGTATTTTATTATTTTACTACGGCTGGCTTTTATACCAAAGGAGTCATGAAAGTGTTGAGCCCAACACAATTTGTTGCTTATGAAGACGTCACTGGCAGCCAAGAGGGCATCACTAAAGTTAAATCAACTAGTGAATTCAAAGATGAGCAATTTGTTGTTTCCACCAGTTATTTAAAAAAAGGTGAATGGACTAAGCCGCAAATTCGCACCTACCATCGCAGCAATAAAGAAGTAAAGTTTAAATAAGTTTTACTTATTGCCTTGTATTACCTAAAAACGTATTAGTTCTTTAAAAAACAGTGTTCTAGCCATTAATAATTACGATTTTGAACTAGAACACTGATCTTAAGTTACTTTATAAATTTTTTAAACGCATTATCAACAGGCGTATCTGCAAGATGGTTGGTGTAATTACTCATCACCTTTTGCGCAAGACCCAACACAATTTCAAGAAGCTGTTGTTTTGTATACCCTGCTGCAAAAAACTTTTCCTGCTGTGACTGACTTAACACACCACGTTCTCGTGTCATTTCAAGCGTTGTCTCACGAAGTGTCTCAAGTTTAGGATCAGCAAGCGGGGTTTTATTGACTAATGCATCCACAATATTCTCATCAACTTTCATGGCAGCCGCTATACCACTGTGTGCTGGCACACAATAATGGCACACGTGCTCAACATTAATTGATTGCCAAACAACCGTTAACTCTTGTGCATTAAACGATGTTTTTTGAAATAACTCATGCAGTACTTGATAACCCTTTAGCAATGTTGGTGCCTCAGCCATCACAGCATGAAGATTAGGCAACATTCCAAAAGCGGCGACAGAGTCTGTTAATAAAGGTTTTGCCTCTGCTGATGCATTTTCTTGCGTGTATAAGGTAAATTCAGCCATAGTTTGCTCCTATATAATAAATAGTATTAAGTCGTGTTGAGAAACATATTATTTGATTTTGAGCGGTCGCTCAAGTTAAAATTGAACAGTCGCTCAAATTAATAGAAACTATTATGGCCAATAAAATTAAATTTGAACGTGAACATGTTGTTCGCGTGGCAAGTCAGCTGTTCTGGGAGAAAGGCTTTCATGCTACTTCTACCCGCGATTTACAGGAAGCTATAAATATGCGACCAGGAAGTATTTACTCTGCATTTGGCTCTAAAGAAGGGTTATACAGTGAATCTTTAAAAGACTACACCGTACAGATGAAAAGCCAAATTGAGGGCTTTATAGCAAACTCTGATTCGATTTTAGGTGGTTTGCGGGCATTTGTTGAAAATGTAATTATTAAAACCAAGGACTGCAGTCCAAGTGCTATTTGTATGTTAGTAAAAGCAAATACCGAATTTGCTGAAAAAGACACGGCTTTAAGTGAGTTAAGCGCAGGCTTACTGACTAAATTTGAATCTTATTTAACCACATTGTTTACCCGCGCTATTGAAAATGGTGAGCTAAGCGGTGATTTAACTGCAACTGCATACGCACAATTTTTCCAAGTGCAATTTACAGGATTACGAGGTTACTTTAATCGCCCTGCAGTCGAGCATTTGGCGATGCCGATGATCAACCAAATGTTTGTACTAATCAAAAAACTGTAATCCTATTGGGTGGCTTGTCTTTGCGCTTAAATAAACTCTTTTTATATTCAGTTTGATTACTCAGCGATAAAAAAGCGGCTAATCTGTATTAAATTAGCCGCTTGTTTAACTCTAAATAAAAAATTTACGTTTTCAACTTATTCAGCTCAGCGTCTTGCTGTGCAACCAACTTATTGAGTTCTTGGCTGCTATCGCCTGCCTGAGCAGATAAATCAGAGAGCTGAGATGCCGCATCAGAAATAATAGTTAAATTACGATTTATTTCTTCAGTGACCAAACTTTGCTCTTCAGCTGCGGTTGCAATATGGGTGATTTGGTTAGTTATTTCATCCACTTTTACAACAACACTGTGCAGTGCATCAAAGGCAGTAGAAGTTTCATCAACTGCATTTTCAGCACGTACAACGCCTTTTTCGATGACAGTTGAGGCATTTCCTACTTCTGATAACAAGCTATCAATTAGGCTGCTAATATCGTCGGTGGATGAGCGAGTTTTAGACGCTAAAGCCCTAACTTCATCCGCAACAACAGCAAAACCTCGGCCATGTTCACCGGCACGTGCAGCCTCAATGGCGGCATTCAATGCCAGTAAATTTGTTTGCTCAGAAATAGTTCGGATCACATCCAAAATTTGCGTAATATCATTACTACGTGAGGCCACTTTTTCGACTGCTTGGTTGGCTTCTTTGATTTCCTCAGACATTGTTTTAACTTGGGTCATCGCAGAAGATAAACTCGACTCGCTGCTAACCACTAAGGTATTGATTTCATCAGCTTGTTGCGCAGATTGCTCAGAAGCTTTTGCCACTTCAAGTGCTGTCGCGCTCATTTCGTTCATTGCCGTCACAACACTTTCAATTTCTTTAAACTGTGCCTGAACATTATGCTTGGTTTCTACGGCAATATTTGAGGTAACTTCGCCTTGATGCTTGGTTTGATCCGAGACCGCTTTTAGCTCACTAATAAGTTCACGCAGTTTTGATAAAAACTTATTAAATCCTCCGGCCAAAGCTATAAGCTCAGCATGCGTATCAACATGTAGTGTTTGTGTTAAATCACCTTCAGAGCTGGCTAGGTTATCTACACGTTCTTGTATTTGTTTAAGTGGCGCTACAACACTGCCTACTACAAGCTTCATTACTATAAATGCCAATACCGCAATCACAGTCCCCGTGATCAAAATAATCACACCCAGCTCTTTTGCAGCCTCAGACATCCCAGCAGTTAATTGAATAGGTCCTTCAAAGGCAAGTTCAGCGGGTACTTCAATTAGCAGCATCCATTTCACATCAGCAAGCTTAATTTCAATCGGGTAAGACACCATTATTTCAGCGCCTTGTTTGTTTGTTCCTTTGGTGCCTTTTAGAGCTTTATAACTCTCATAACTTTTAGCGCTAACCGCTTCTTTTAGCGGGCGACCTAGTTTTTCTTTGTAGTGGCTCGTACCGACAATTAAACCTAAATGACTAAGTAACGTTACTTTTGCTTTACCATCGTAAAGCGCTTTTGAAAGCTCTTCTGTCAATTTTTGAAATACAGGTAGTGTAATATCCGCGCCTGTTACCCCTACAAACTGGCCTGATTTAATAATAGGTACCACTAAAGAGGTCATCATTTCAGAATAACCCGGTGTTATTTCATAGAGGTAGGGTTCCATAATGCAGGGTTTTAATTTGTCTTTTGCACATAAGTACCATTCGGCTTCACGTAAACCGAATTCATTAATTTTATCAACATATTTTTCTGAGGCATCTTCTACTACTTGTTGTTCAACAACGCCGTTCGAACTTCTCGTTAGATAAACCTCTAGTGTGCCAGCTCCAGCAACTGAATGATCGTACCCTTGGGTAAAATCACTATCTTTGCCATCAAAGCCATTTTTTTCAAACTGTGAGTAAATACTAGAAATAACATCATTGCTTTCTAATATTGAGCGATTTAGTAGAACAACAGACTCTCTGTTTATGGATGTTTTATCGGCGTCTTCTAAAATACTGCCAAGAGAGTATGGGATCCGATAAGCTTCATTGATAAATGCCGCAATTTTCTCACCATATGCTGCTGCATTTGCGGTTAAGCGACCATCTACTTCACTGACAATTAATGCTTCTGCCTCTGAAGAGGTTTGTGCATTACTTGATGATAATTTAGACCACAATATTCCTGAAAATAGTACAACCGTTAAAAGTATACTTCCAACACTTATCCACAATAACTTTTTTGCTAACGCTATTTCCCGCATTAAAATTACCTTACCTTACATATGTATTTTTTAGTTTAGACCAATTAAAAGAACATACTATAAAATATTTCAGAAATACCGTTTAGTGACTTATTTTAGTATTTAGTGTTCGGCTAACTTTGTTTAGTTAACCGTTGAGTGAGTAAACAAACGAGCAAAAGTAAGCTAGCGCTTACCCACAAACAGGCCTGCAGTCCATATACTTTATACATAAAACCAGAAAGTACTGTCCCGACCAGTCTTCCTGCAGCGTTAGCCATGTAATAAAAACCTACATCCAGAGAAACACCATCACTTTTAGCAAGGCTAACAATTAAATAACTGTGTAATGATGAGTTAATAGCAAATGCAGCACCAAAAATAAATAACCCAACAATTAGCGTAGTGTTTACAGCTATATTCAACTGCATCAAACAAGCTAATAACAAGGTGACACACGCCAATACTCCCCCCCAGTAATACGCTTTCTTTATCGCATCATTACTGACAAGTGACTTGCCTGTAATTTTTGGTGCTTGAGATTGCACTACCCCATAAGCAATCACCCATAGTGCCATAAAACCACTAACCCACCAGTGTGGCCAATTAAATTGCGAGGCTAAATAAACAGGCAGTGCAACAACAAACCATACATCACGAGCAGCAAATAAACAAAACCGAGCGGCACTGAGTAAATTAATTGCCCTAGACTTAGAAAATAACGCTTTAAATTTTGGTTTATTTTTAGCTTTGCCTATATCACCCTCTAAATACACTAAGCTAATGATCCAAGCGATAGTTAAAAGCATAATTAAAGCAACTAACGCTCCAACAAATCCTTGTAAAGTAAGTAATAGCCCCCCTAAAAAGAAGCCAACTCCTTTTAATGCATTTTTAGAGCCCGTTAATATAGCAATCCATTTGTATAATTGGCTTTGCTGATTGTCACCTTCGGGAACTAAATATTTAATCGCACTTTTAGCGCTCATTTTATTGAGATCTTTGGCAACCCCACTTAAGGCTTGCGCTAACATTACATAACTTACCGATAACCAATCGCTTGGTGCACACAACATAGCTAAAGCCACAACTTGCAACCCTAATCCTATGTTCATGGTTTTATTTAAACCTAAATGCGCACCTAACCAACCGCCAATTAAGTTAGTAATGACCCCAAATAACTCATAAAACACAAACAGCATGGCAATCGCGAGCGCGCCATACCCTAACTGATGAAAATACAGCACCACCAGCATGCGAAGTGCGCCATCTGTTAGTGTAAAAGCCCAGTAATTACCCGTAATAATGCCATACTGTTTTAAAGCCGATGGTAAATTGGCGATTTGCGAAAACATCTTCAATATCCTGAACTAGTTTACTAAATCACTTTGTCCTACTTTGAGCATCAGCTCAGCAGTCCGGTTGGCATAACCCCATTCATTGTCATACCAAGCATAGAGTTTAAGTTGAGTGTGGTTTATAACCATTGTCGAAAGCGCATCTATAATTGTGCTACGAGGGTCTGTTTTGTAATCAATAGATACCAATGGCTTTTCTTCATAGCCTAAAATGCCTTTTAGCTCGTTATTAGCCGCTTGCTTAAACCATCCATTCACTTCTTGTTCGGTTACACCACGCTCTAGTTCAAACACGCAATCAGTAATTGATGCATTGGTTAGGGGGACTCGAACTGCATGGCCGTTTAATTTTCCTTTGAGCTCAGGGAATATCTGCGTAATAGCCGTTGCACTGCCGGTAGTGGTAGGAATTAAACTTGTTCCGCATGAGCGCGCGCGACGTAAATCTTTATGAGGTGCATCTATAATGGTTTGGGTGTTGGTAATGTCATGAATCGTTGTTATGGATCCATGCTTAATTCCTACTTTTTCTTGCAATACTTTTACCACAGGCGCTAAACAATTTGTTGTGCATGAAGCCGCGGTAACAATTTTATGTAACTGCGGATTATAAAGATGATCGTTCACCCCTATTACCACATTTAAAACACTTTCTTCTTTAACTGGGGCAGTAACAACCACACGCTTTACACCTTGCGCTAAATAAGCGTTAAGTAATTCTGTTGTTTTCATTTTACCGCTGGCTTCAATCACCACATCACATTGTGACCAGTCAGTCTCTGCAATCGATTTATTATTTGTTACTTTAACCGTATGCTTTGCTACAGAAAAACTATTATCATCGGCTTGCACCTCATATTTTAGGCGCCCGTGAACCGAGTCAAATTCTAATAAATGGGCATGTGTTTTCGCATCAGCAGCCACATCATTAACATGTACAAATTCAACCTCAGGCCAATCAATTGCCGCTCGTAAGGTTAAACGTCCGATTCGTCCAAAACCATTTATGCCTACTTTAATCGTCATTATAAAATTCCTTTAGTTAGTCACAGCATTTTAAAATTCGCTCAGGACGCTTGCCCATCACATTTAAACGCTGTAATTGATGCTCATAAAATGTAGGGGTGGCATGTAATGTTTTTGTAATTACATCTTTCGCCCAATCAGGTAGTGATTTATTTAAGCTATAGAACACCCATTGATTTTGCTTACGATCAGCAAGCAAACCGCATTGACGTAATACAGCTAAATGCCGTGAAATTTTAGGCTGGCTTACATCAAGTGCCGCCACTAATTCACATACACATAACTCATCTTCATGCGCAATAAGCAGTATTGTCTTTAAGCGGGTGTCGTCAGCGATACATTTAAAAAAATGCAGAGGATTTAGTTGATTCATACAGTGTAGTCTTGTTTTGCATACAACAACAATATATGAAAAGAAAGACATATGGAATAGTGAATATATGAAATTTCATATATTCAGGTAAAGTTATCTATTTTCCGCGTCAACTCAAGTTTGGCTTTTAGAGGTGTGCCCAATAAAAAACACGCAATGATCACTCATGGCGTGTTTTTATAAACAATATAAAGAGGTTAATTAAATAACCGACAGCTCTACTTCAATATTGCCACGAGTTGCATTTGAATATGGACATACTTGATGTGCTTTCTCTACCAAGGCTTGTGCCGCTGCTTTGTCCATATCACCTAGTGATACAGCCAATTTTACAGCAATACCAAAACCGGCATCAATCGCACCAATAGACACTTCAGAGTTAATGTAAGTATCACTTGGTAACGCAATTTTTTCGCTACCCGCTACAAACTTAAGTGCACCAATAAAACAGGCAGCATAACCTGCTGCAAATAATTGCTCTGGATTAGTGCCTTGTCCATCGTCACCACCTAACCCTTTAGGTGTTGATAAGTTAACATTTAAACGACCATCATCCGATTTAGCAACGCCTTCACGTCCGCCTGTTGCCGTTGCTTTTGCTGTATAAGCTACATTTTGTAATACATTCATAGTGAACTCCTAAGGTTAAAATTTCTAAGTTAATTAGTTTGCATGCAAAATAATAGATCAACTAAATTCCGATTGCAAATACTTTGCATGCAAACTAAAATACTCTGTATTGAAATGAAGGATAAAGCGATGTCGTTTGAACAGTTAAAATTAAAAAATCAGTTATGCCATCGTTTATATATGGCGTCCAACAGCATAGCCCGTGCCTATCGAGAACCTCTAGCTGAGCTTAACCTTACCTATCCTCAGTATGTTGTTATGATGGCGCTGTGGGAACAAGATGAAGTAACCATCGCTGAGCTAATAGATAAAACCGCAATTGATGGTGGCGCGCTTACTCAAATATTAAAAAAAATGACCGACAAGTCATTACTTAACGTTATAAAAGACGAACACGATAAGCGTAAGCGTTTGGTGCAACTGACTCACACGGGCCACTCTTTAAAACTTGAAGCTGCCGACATCCCAAAAAGGATTTTTTGCAAATTTGACAGTATCGACACAACCCAAGCACAACAATTAATGCAGTTACTCGACTTAGTGGTCAATGATCTGACCGACTAAAAACCCAGCTTTACCCAGCTATAACTTAACAAACAAGGCGTTAATTAATGACTCATTTAAAAAAACGACTTATTGCTATTACTTACAGCATTACATTACTGGTAAGTAATGGAGCACTTGCCAATAATAGTGAATTAACCACTGTTGCGACATTTGATGCACAACACCCGCCTGGCAACATAGCCATTACGCCATCTGGCCGTAAGTTCTTATCTATACATGGTTTTTATGGGCAAAATCAAAAAATCATGGAGCTATTAAGTGATGGCACCACTAAACCCTACCCTAATGAGCAATGGGCTTACGCATATAACAAAGGTAAGGGCTTTTACGGGGTACTCGGTGTTAATGTATCAAGTGACGGCATACTATGGATGCTTGATACCTCAGGGCCCGATCATGCGGGGCGATTAGTTGGTTGGGATACCAACCAAGAGCAACTGCATAAAATTATTTACCTAGCCAAGCCAACAATTACCGATACCTCGTTTTTAAACGATTTAGTCATCGATAATAAACACGGCGTTATTTACATTGCCGATACAGCACAAGGCACTCAGGCTGCGATTATTATAGTAAACCTAAAAACCGGTGAAGCGCGAAGAGTATTACAAGATAGCCAATACACCACCGCCGAAAATATTGATATGGTTATTAATGGCCGAACAATGCGCCTGGGCGGACAACCTGCGCGTTTAGGTGTTAACCCAATTACGCTTGATCCTAACGAAGACTGGCTTTACTTTGGGTCAATGTCGGGGACTTCGGTTTATCGTATTGCCACCAGCGCAATTAACAACGAGCAGCTTTCAGCAAAAGCGCTAGAAGCTAAAGTAATGCGCTACGGCACTAAACCCATTTCCGACGGCATTACGGTGGATGGGGGCGGTAACGTCTATGTGACCGATATAACCAATGGTGCAATTGGCGTCGTAAAACCAAATGGCGACTATGAAGTGTTATTTAAAGATGATCGCCTAAGCTGGCCAGATGGCTTTAGTTATGGTGCAGATCATAAAATATATTTTACAGTAAACGATTTGCACAACTCGCCAGTTTTAAGCAATGATAAAACTCAAAACCCTAATAAGTTTAAAGTGATGTCGTTTACGCCCCTTGTAAAAGGTAAAGTAGGTCGTTAATAACCTAACGCAATTACCCTAGCCCTGTCATGTAATGCAGGGCTTTATAACATCACACCAAAAAAGTGCATATTTTATAATTACTCCCCCAATTTGGTGCCTCAGCCAAACTAGCAATTAATCGAATAATACTAAATATCTGATTTATATTCATAAAATATTCAATAAACAATTGGCATACTTCTTCCTTATATTTAATTGTCATTAGTTACACCAAGGAAAAAAATTATGTCTAATTTATACAACACTCTTTATTTTTTATGGCGCTTAGATATCACAGTGTGGCAAGTTAATGAGCCAACAAATACGCATACCACCAGTGAGAAAGAGCGTATCTACTCGCGTTAAAAACTATTTTTGAACAGACTTTGCAAGCTAAGTCATAGCGTTGTATTGTAAAAGACTATTTAATTGGTTAGTGGAACGTGTATGCATGCTTTAGAAGTTAATTTTGACGGCTTAGTCGGCCCTACTCACAACTACGCAGGTTTGTCGTATGGCAATGTTGCCTCGTTAAATAACGCGGCGAGCTTTTCAAATCCGCAAGAAGCAGTATTGCAGGGCTTGGCTAAAATGAAAGCCATGCGCGATAAAGGCTTAACCCAAGGGGTATTTGCGCCTCATGCTCGCCCAGATTTAAATGTATTGCGGCGTTTAGGGTTTACTGGCAACGATGCACAAGTCATTAATAAAGCCTTTAAAGCCGATCCTATTTTATTGCGCGCTTGTTACTCTGCCTCAGCCATGTGGACCGCTAATGCAGCCACCGTATCGCCTTCACCTGATACTAACGACGGCAAAGTACACTTCACTGCGGCTAATCTAAATAATAAATTTCATCGCTCTTTAGAGCCAAACACCACTACACGTTTGCTCAAAGCGATGTTTAATAACGAACAATACTTTGCACACCATTCACATTTGCCTGAGCAAGGTTTTTTTGGTGATGAAGGCGCAGCAAACCATACTCGCCTGTGCGACAGCCATGGTGAAACCGGGCTAGAATTATTTGTATTTGGTGCAAGTGCCTTTAACAGTCAGCTTGTTAAACCCGTTAAGTTCCCTGCAAGGCAAACCTTGGAAGCGTCTGAAGCCATTTGTCGATTGCACAATATAAAAGATACCAGCCAAATACTATTACAACAAAACCCTGATGTGATTGACCAAGGGGTGTTCCATAATGATGTAATCGCGGTGGGTAACGCTAATGTTTTATTATGCCATCAGCAGGCGTTTTTAAATCAAACGCAAGCATTAGACGATATCCGCGAAGCCTATGTAGGTAACAAACAGCTTTATATTATTGAAGTGCCAACCAGCAAAGTGAGTATTCAAGATGCCGTTAGTAGCTATTTATTTAATAGCCAACTGGTTAGCCTTAGTGACGATAAAATGTTGCTCGTTGCCCCACAAGAATGCCAGCGTAATCCTGCTGTAAAAGCGTATATTGAAGAAATGATTATTGACGATAACCCCATAAATCAAGTGCAGTTTTTTGATTTACGCCAAAGCATGCAAAATGGCGGCGGACCTGCTTGTTTGCGTTTACGCGTGGCGCTTAATAGCCAAGAATTAGCAGCGGTAAATCCTGAGGTTATTTTAGATGAGCAAAAGTACACCCAATTATGTGATTGGGCTACGCGCCATTACCGCGATAAACTCGGTGCTAACGATTTTGCCGATCCAGCGTTATTAACCGAAAGTTATCAAGCGCTTGATGAGTTAACCCAGTTACTTAGCCTAGGATCGGTATACCCATTTCAACTAGAAGCTTAATTGCTTTCGGCTACTAGGGTTTGAAACATACGTTCAAACCCTTATCGCTAATCTCTCTAAATTCAATTAAGGTTAAGTTTATATAATTATACTTATAGCTTAACTATTCAAAAAAATATGATTCTATCTATTAGGGTAATGAATTACTCCTGATAGCATGCTTAAACGACATTACTGTCACTCAATTAACCCTAACTAACTCATTTAATTGAGTCTATACACTCAAGCTTGGCAGAATTCCAAAAAAGGAGACAAACCATGGCAACACATAAAGTAATTTTAATTACCGGCGCATCGAGCGGCATTGGCGAGGCAACCGCTAAAACATTGGTTAATAATGGCCACAAAGTGATCTTAACCGCGCGCAGCGAAGATAAACTCAATAAACTAGTTGACGAGTTAGGCCATGAAAATGCATTTAGCGTTTCAGCCGATGCCACTGAATTTAATGAACTTGAGAATGTAGTGAGTAAAGGCGTTGAAAAATTTGGCCGATTAGACGCAGCATTCGCTAACGCCGGCATGGGTGTGTCATCACCTGGTACAGAGAATGGCGATCCTAAAGAGTGGTCAGCCATGGTTGACCTTAATATTAAAGCACTACTGTGGACCGCCAAACTCACTTTGCCTCATTTACGTGAAAACCAAGGGCATTTTATTTTAACCAGCTCTGCAGCAGGGCGAAGACCCATTGATGGCTCTATTTATGGTGCCACTAAATGGTTTGCTCATGGCTTTGGTCAAAACCTTGCAGAGGAAATGAAACCTTGGCATGGCCGTTGTACCACTATTGCACCAGGCATGGTGAACACGCCTTTTTTTGATGAAGCAAAACCAGATAAGCTCGACCCTCAAGACGTGGCCGATGCGGTATTATTTGCCATTGAAGCTAGTCAGCGTAATAGCGTACGCGAAATCTATTTAATGCCCACCAACTAATAATAAAATATAAAGGCCAATATTTATTGGCCTTTGCTTTAAAAGTGCTTACCTGTGCTTTATTCAAATCACTATCTATTCAATCAATAAAAAATCACTTATTGAATCGCCACTTACCATGCTAAATCACAACTTTATGTCTACTATATAAATAAAGTAATTCAATAACTGGACCCATTTAATGGCCCCCAATAAAACTAATAATATGCCGACTCATCAATATGTTACTAATGACCCGTTGCACCAGCTTTTTGATGCTGTCGATTCTATTTCAGTACAAGGTTACGATGAGCAACGACGTGTTATTTATTGGAATAAAGGCAGCGAATTACTTTATGGGTATTCACACCAAGAAGCCATTGGCAAAAAACTCGAAGATTTAATTATACCCGCACCAATGCGAGAGCCCGTTATTGAGGCACATAGAAATTGGATTAAGCATAATATTGAAATTCCCGCCTCAGAACTCACTCTTAAACATAAAGAAGGTAATGATGTAGCCGTATTTTCAAGCCATGTTATGTTTACCAATCAGTACAATACCAAACAAATGTACTGTATTGATATTGATCTGTCTGAGGTTCACAAAGCACAAGCAGAAGCCGTATTTAATGCCACCATGCTCAAAACTTTATTTGAGGCAATTCCTGATTTATTTTTTGTACTAGAACAAAATGGCACTATTACTGACTACCATGCAAATAATGAAAACGATTTATATATTTCACCTAACCAGTTTATTGGCAAAAAAATGGAGGATGTATTACCTGAAAAAGTAGCGCAAAAGTTTCAGGTTCATATAGAAAAAACGATAACACAAGACAGTATGGTCAGTTTTGAATACGAATTAAGCATGCCTGAAGGCGTAATTTATTACGAAGCGAGATTGCGTTTACTGCCCAAAAAAAACCAAATTATGGTGATTATTCGTGATATTAGCGAACCACACCGCTCCGCTGAACTAATTCGCCATCAGGCCCACTTTGACAGTTTAACCGATTTACCTAATCGCTTTTTATCCCTAGACCGCTTATCACAAATATTACTGGAAGTACAAAAGAGCCACGAAAAAGCCGCGGTGTTCTTTTTAGATCTTGATGACTTTAAAAAAGTGAATGACTCTTTAGGCCATGAAGTCGGTGATGAACTATTAATTGCGGCAGCAGCAAGATTACAGCAAACACTTAAAAAAAGTGACACAATAGGCCGATTGGGCGGCGATGAGTTTATTGTTTTAATATCCAATTTAAATGATGAAAACGATGCTTTAGCGATTGCTGAGCGGTTACTTCAAGCATTTAGGAAACCCTTTAAACTTGTAGGTAGAGACTTAATACTGACATTAAGTATTGGGATTGCTATTTCCCCTAAGGATGGCACCTGCGCCTCGGTGTTGTTACGAAATGCCGACACCGCTATGTACCAAGCAAAAACCATGGGGCGAAACACATCCTCTTTTTTCACCCCACAAATGAACGTCGCCATGCGCCGCCGCTTTGAAATAGAAGAGCAAATGCATGGTGCACTGGAGCGAAACGAATTTGAGCTTTATTACCAACCACAAATAGATGTAAAAACAAACACCATCGTTGGCGCTGAAGCCTTGCTTCGTTGGCATAATATAGTGTTAGGGGAAATCACACCAGATGAGTTTATCCCAATTGCAGAGCAAACCGGCTTAATTACGCCTATTGGTGTATTTGTTCTTCAACAAGCCTTACGCTTTTTAAATGAATGGCAATCAATTAACAAGCAAAACTATACCATGGCGATTAATTTATCACCGCGCCAATTCAGAGACCCTGAACTGGTCAATATAATTAAACACACTCTGCATAAAAATAGTATTAATAATGAATGTTTAGAGCTGGAAATTACCGAAGGGGTGCTGATGAATAGCCAAGCGTCAATTCATGATGCCTTATTGCAAATTGATGAGCTGGGCATAAAACTGTCAATGGACGACTTTGGCACCGGCTATTCATCATTAAGTTACTTACGAGAATACCCTTTTGATGTGCTAAAAATTGACCGCAGCTTTATTACTGGCATAACAGATAACAAGGCAGACTGTAATTTAGTGAAAGCGGCCATAGCTATGTCGCACAGCCTAGAAATAAAAGTAGTGGCTGAGGGGGTAGAAACCAAAGAGCAGCTAGATTTACTCAACGAGCTAAACTGCGATATTGCTCAAGGATTTTATTTAAGTAAGCCCTTGCCGGCCGCCAAGCTGCTCAATTTTTCATTGCGTTACTTAAAAGCACTTTAGTTAAAAAGTGCTTTTATAGTTATGTTTTAACTCATGATTTTAAAGAGTAAATCGCGCACAGTAGCAGGTTCAAATGGTTTGTCACAAATGGCATCCACACCCGCTTGAGCAATATTAGCTAAATGGGTATCGTTAGCTTCTGAGCTCACCATCAAGATTGGAATATGCGAGTACGCATTCGATTGCCTTACCGTTTCAGTTAATTCTTTACCATCCATTTCTGGCATATTGTAGTCAGTAACAATTAAATCAAATGATTGGCTGTTTAACATTTCAATTGCTTGTTTACCGTCTTCGGCCTCTACCGGTGCTGGAATTCCCATCCCCGCTAGCACTCGTATTATGTGTTTTCGTGCAAAACGGCTGTCATCAACTACAAGCACTCTAAGAAGCGTCACATCAAAGTGCTCTAGTTCCACTTCTTGCTCGCTAATAATATCCAAAGTCGCTTTAAGCGCTCGGGTTATTTCGTCGGCACTAAACGGTTTAGGTAAAATCGCTAATACCCCCGATTGCCTAAGTTGCTCTAAATGGCGCTTATTACGCTCGCTCGATACCAACATAAATGCCTGTTGCTCGGTATTACTATTACTGCGTATTGCCTGTAATAAAGAATCTGCAGTACCGTCACTAAAATACATACTACTAATGACTAAATCAGGGTGATAATTTGATAAAGCAGCCAGCGCGTTTTCTTGAGTGCTGGCCGTTTCAATTTGTGTAACACCGCACTGAGCCAGTGATTTTTTTATTAGCTTTTGTTGAACTTCAGAAGGCTCAACTAATAAAATAGATAAGTTGGCTATTGCCGTTAAATCACTCATTTCAATCCTGTTAATATTAATTCTATAATTTTTATAACGCTCATTATAAAGTAATAACTTACAAGAAAAAGCTAAAACAGCAACAAAACAGCTTGTTTACCTAAACTCAACACACTCAGCTTAAAAACGGTAGTTTATGCCCGCATAATAACGTCTTCCCGAATAGCTTGAGTTTAATAACCGAGACTCTGTATCGTTACCTAGGCGCTTTACCGACTCAGATTTAGTTAAATTAATAACTGCAGCGGTCAAACTCAAATCCTCTAATAAATTAATCGAAGCATTTACATCAACTTGCTCGTATGGGTCTTGGTATACATTTAAGCCGCTATTTAAACCCAACACAGTTTCACCGCGTTTATTATAAGAAGCTCGAATATTAAAGGCATCTCCCTCATAATATATCGAGGTATTGTATTGATACTTAGCACTGCCTATTAGTGGCGATTTACCAAACTCTTTACCATCCACTTCTACATCGGCTTTATTGGTTTTGTTATAAGTGTAGTTTGCATAAAAACCAAAACCACTATCAAAGGCATGCTGTATAAATACTTCCGCCCCTTTAGATACGGCATCAGTGCCATTACCTACTGTGCTATATGGCGATATAGTAATATTTCCTGCCTCAACAATGCCCTCTTTACCAGCAAAATCTTGTTGTACATCAATGACTAAGGGTACAACAAAATTATCAACAGTTTTATGAAACAGCGCTAAACCAATGGCAGAGCCTTCGCTGTAGTAATATTCAATAGATAAATCAGCTTGCACCGACTCAAATGGCTTTAAGTTTTTATTACCGCCACTGCCACTAAAACCCGGAATTTCATTAAACTCAGCTCTATCGTCTGCCCACTCATCTGAGACAAACGTAATGCGTTGTTGTGCGCCTAAATCGGCATAATCAGGTCGTGACATCACTTTAGCAACCGCGCCTCGTACCACTACATCATCACTTATATCCCACGCAATATTAAAGCTAGGAAGAATTTGAGTATCGGTACTCTCTTGAGTAATAAGTTGATAGTCTTCAACAAATCGATCATCTCCCGTTACCGGCTCGCCGGTGTCATCATTGGTATGATCTAATAAATAAGTATATAGGTCGGTTGATGATGTCATGGTTTTAGTGCGCACCACACGCACCCCTAAATTACCTCGCACGCTATTAAACTCAAAGTCACCTTGCAGATAAAACGCCGCTATTTGCTCTTCAATATCATAAATAAAGTTATCTTCTTTGCGTGTATACGGCACATAATGACTGGTCACAATGTCACGATATTTTTGCCAATCAATACCGGGCATTTGGTTTATATTAAAACCACCAGCAATGTTACCCTCGTTAATAAACACGTCTTGTGCTAGTGGCATACCGTTGTTCCACTGATAACTGTCAAAACGTGTGATCCCCCCCTCGCTGGCTTCTCCTGCAGCAATATCAAAATTAGGATCTAAAAAGAAGGTATTACCGGTTTCGCGATGCAGCGTAGCTTCTCGGTACTTTACGCCGGTTTTAATTGTTCTTAAAATGCCCCAATCGGTATAAATATCAAAGTCAGCTTGGTAGTAATCTTCTTCGAGTTCACTGCGTACAAAACTTGAATTTGACGAGCCCGGATCGCGACCGCCTCCCACGCCATTAAGTAGGTTTGCTAGCGTATTTGGGTCTATATTTAAACTAATGTCGTTTTCATTAATTTGCCAACCCGCTGTTTGCGATGCATTTTCTATACGGCTTTCATTTTCACCGGCGTTTGAACTTTTATACGCCGCTTCCCAACTCTCCTTTGGCCCGCCTTCAGAGCGCGTATTGCCCGCCACAAAACGGGCTTTAAAATAATCGCCTTCATAGGTTAAATTAAAATCAAAGGTGTTTGAGGTCGACTCTTCACGCACATAACGGCCTCGCATCCACGGCAATTGCATATCATTCTCTGCGCCACTCGCAGCTGCATCAAATTGCATCCCATTGATAATAGTGCCCGACTCATCCAAACTTACATCGGTTAAAAAGTCAGGATTTAAAGACCACTCAGGTATATCAATCACCGACTCTGTTCTATTTTTATCAAGTGAAAATCCAAAATAGTTAAAGCCAATTTCAACACGGCTGGTTGGACGCCACTGCGTGCTAAATTGCACCCCTTCTCGCTCACGTAATTCGTTTACAATTGAGCCACGAACCACTTGAGGAAACCAAACATCGTTATAATTATTACCCTGAGCATCACTTATTGAGCCCCACTGATTATTATTTTCAACCAGCTCGCCATTGGTATCTACCGGGTTATCACCGGCAAAGCGCCATACGTTTGCATCTGTGCCTCCTGAGAGAGTTCGGTTAGTGCGTTTTTGTGAGGTATAACCAAACAACATGCCAAAGGTATCAGCCTCGTTCTTCCAAGAATAAAGCGCGGTTAACTGCGGCTCAGATTCTTCAGTCACATCGGCATAGGTGCTTTCCATGTTAATTACCCCAGAGTTTGCCTCCATACTCAGCGGTTTACGACTATGCATTAATACCGTGCCGCCTACGCCCCCCTCATCTAAACGCGCTTCTGGCGATTTATACACTTCCACGCTTTCAATCATGGCTGAGGGCAGTAATGCATAATCAAATGAGCGAGACGGCTCACCTGGTGATGACGCAATAAAATTACCATTTAGCTGAGAAAAGGTTAGCTCAGATGATAACCCCCTAATACTTACCGATGAGCCTTCGCCTCCGTCACGGTCAATCACCACGCCAGGTACGCGTTGTAATGAATCAGCGACATTTTTATCAGGAAACTTACCAATATCTTCTGCTGTTATGGCATCAACCACAGAGCTCGATAAACGCTTTATATCTAAATTAGCCGCCATACTGGAACGAATACCACGCACCTCAATGACTTCCATATCTTTGCTTTTTAATGTTTTATCTTCTGCTTCATCAGCATATGCATGATTGACAACAGATAGAATAGACACGCATAGCGTTGATTTAATAAAAAGTGGAAGAGAGTGATGTGCAGCGTGGGTTATCCGATGAGCGGTCATAGTTTTAACAGTTCCATTTAAAATACAGTTAATACTTAAAGATGAGCGTACCGGCTAAAGCTGATACGAAAAAAGTAGCTGTATTTTACACAACCAAACTTAATAGTTTGTTAATGTAAACTGATAAGTAACTGAATAACCTATCAAAAAATAGTCAATTCGAATAAAGGTAGGAAGTTAAGCAGCAAAATTGCTATTTAGCTGCTTATTAAAAGAGCATAAAAAAGGAATGACGCGATTAAACAGCAATACACCGTTATTTTTTATCACTAATAGCCTGAATATAATAGCCTAAACTCGCATGAGAAAGTTCTCCCATATGACTGGTAACTAACTCACCTTGGCTATTATAAAACAAAGTTGTTGGTAAGCCCGCAGCACCTGATTCGCGACTCACATTACTACTTTGATCAAAAAACACATGATTTAGGTCGAGTTGCTGTTCATCAAGGAACGCTTTTACCGTGTGTAAGTCTTCGCCTTGATTGACAAATGCCACCGTGATATTCGGGTTATTTTTTTGAGCCGCTTGCAGTACCGGCATTTCTTTTCGACACGGCGGACACCACGACGCCCAAAAGTTAATCACCACCGGCTTACCTTTGAAGTTTTGTAAGTTAACTTGCTGCCCTTGAATATTATGCACAACAGACTGCGGTAACTGCACACCCGTTTGATAAATAGACAGCGCAAAATTAGGAATAATCATTGAACAAAAACCAACAAACCCAGCAATAGCGTAGTTTTTCATTACCGCTTTTTTACCACGTGCATAAAACGCTAAAACCACTATACCGCTGAGCCAGCCATAATAACCAATAAAGCCGCCATCGCTAATATTAAAAAGCTGCCACCAGTTACCTTGATAGGCATCCCACATAGTAAAAACAAACGCTAACCGAGAGACTAAAAACCCCACCACAATTGCTTTAAAAACAGTGTCTAAAATCGCTTTTTGTAATGGATGTTGGCGTGTCAATAAATAGGTAAGCCCCCAAAAAATGCCTAACCCTAAAAAAATGATCAACTGTGAAATGGAAATAACCAAAGGCCCAAGAGAAATACTTAACATTGCTGTCGTCTACTTATAATGTATTTTAGTACTTAAAATAACCGGTACATAGTGTGAATTAAAGACTAACAATAACATAGCCTAAACTGTACTGATTATTAATAACGCATAATAGGTTATGTATACCAGCAGCAATACAAAACCTATTTACCTAGTTAACCTTGTTGCTGTATGTACTCCAACGCAGTCATTTTTTTATAACTTACATTTGAGTGCAATACATGAGTAGGTTCAGGATCAACAATTTCAATAGGAATAGCGTAATTACGTGCAATCTCTAATGCCATTTGGGTAATATTAACGCTGAACGAAGTACCCATAAACACCATTTTATCGGCATCAATCATTCGCTGCTGCGCTTCAGTAATGCGGTATAGCTCGGTGTAATATTCATCAAATAACAACACAAAGGGCTTTAAAGAATGATTAAGCTTTGGCTGATGGTTTTCAATATTGAATAACGCAAGTAGAGAGCGATGTAAGTTGCTCTCATCAACATTACTCCATAGCGTAGCTTGTGGTGTAACGTTATCACCTTGATGATGAAATACAGTCATTTGATCAAGCCGACCATGAATCGCAATGTAATTTTTATTTTCCGCCTTACCATCTAGCCCATCAATATTTTGAGTTATTAAGTTTTTATCACTAAGCCAATGATGCACTTCGTTAGGACCATGATGACGATAAGTTGCAAAGCGATGATAATACCAAGCTAAAAACTCACTTGGATTATTTTCATACATTGCACGTGTCGCCATTTCCATTGGCGTATAGTTTTTACTACCAATAGTCCAAAAGCCATCTTCACCGCGAAAGGTGGGAATACCGCTAGCAGCACTTACACCTGCTCCAGTAATGTATAATGTATTCATAAAGTCATCTCTTATATTCAATAACCCTATAATACTTTATAAGATTGTATATTTGTGACCTTTACTCTTTAGCTATTAAATTATTTAAGCTTCGGCCATTTAGCTGAAAATAAAGTTGGGCACCAAGAAAGCTCTTTATATTTTTAATTTCGCTCAAGAGCACTTTAAATCCTTTTTTAATTGTATGTGGGAACTATGCCAAAAATAAACAATAACTAATTAGTTACAATGCACTTAGCTTTCTCAGAAAAACATATAATTAATCTACATATTAAGTAACTAACCCATTAACCTCACATATTTTTCTGCCAGCTCATCTATAGTTTCTCGGTGATTAGGGTCGGGCTTTATACAATCAATGGGGCATACGCTCACGCACGTTGGCTTGTCGTAATGACCCACACATTCGGTGCATTTATCTGAATCTATTTGATAAATTTTAGCGCCCATATAAATGGCTTCATTTGGGCACTCGGGGTCGCACATATCACAGTTAATGCATTTATTATTTATTAATAAAGCCACTTTCTAACCTCATTGCTTATTACTAGCATAAAATTACAGTCGTAAATTATGCACTTTATTCTTTGTTACTTTATTGATCTCAAACAATAAAAAATTTTGAAATTACTCGACTAATTTCATTCATGCAGCTATTACTTTTTTGGCAAACACTCGACGACTTAACTCGTTTATATGACTTAACAAAAGTGCCAACTCAAGGCAAGAATGCGCCAACGTCTATCGAACAGGTATTAAAGCGTTATTAAATAATATCGATTCAAAGTTTATGGTAGTTTGTGTTTTTAATTTTAAGCTTTAATTATGATCTCGATTTAACGCGACGAGTTGCAATGTGTTACTTTTACCACAGTGATAAACCCCTTCACTTATTTCTCGCTCTACTTCATGAAAAATAATAAATGAAAGTGCTGAAAAATCATTAATAAACATTGGTTGAGTATATAGAAGCGATTCGTCTTTTGGGCCACCGGTGTTGTTATTAAGTTGCAAAGGCGTATAACCTTCAATTATAAATACACCATTGTCTGATAATCCAGACACACACTGAGAATGCACCTGCCTTCTAATTGCTGGTGGAAGGTGTGCAAATATCATAATAATTGCATCCCAGCTATTTTCAGCTATTTGATACTGTGACAGATCACTTTGAACAATTGTTATCTCAACTTGTTGCTCTTGTGCTAAGGCTTTAGCCTTAGAAAGGGCGGCACTTGAAAAGTCAACTAAAGTAACTTCGTAACCTAGCTTGGCTAGATAAACAGCATTACGCCCTTCCCCTTCAGCTAAACACAATATTTTTTCGCCCGTAATGTAATGTGTATTTGCTTTTAAAAAATCATTAGGCTCTTTGCCATAAGCATAGTCACTTGATGCAAATCGGTCGTCCCAAAAGTCAACAGGATTATTCATTATTAAGCCTTATTGTTATCAAAGTTAGTAGGGTTGCTAGTCTGATTTATCTGATAACTTCTCTGGTTTTGCCATCCACTCTCTGCCTTTTAACATGCCTAACCAATAAATAGGCGGCAACAACTTTTCTTTTAGTAGCCAAGCAAGTCTAGATGGGCGTTTACCATTAATAATCCATGACGGAAAGCTATTCATTACTTTACCACCATAACCAAATTCAGCTAATACGACTTTGCCAAGTTCAACAGTCAGTGGACAGCTACCATAACCGTTATATATAGCTTGATATTTAGATAATCCTCTCGCATATAAAAGATTAGTAGCAACAACTGGTGCCTGCATTCTTGCAGCAGCAGCCGTTTTTGCGTTTGGCGCATTAGTAGCATCACCTAATGCAAAAATATTACTAAACTTTTTATGCTGTAGTGTTGATTGGTCAACATCTATCCAGCCATTTTCATCGACAAGTGGGCTCACTTTAATAAAATCTGGAGCAGATTGAGGGGGCACGACATGCAACAGATCAAATTTAACTTTTTCCACAGATTCATTTTCGCCATTAACCACTTTAAAAGTCGCTATTTTTTGCTTTCCATCAACAGCAATTAACTCATGATTGAAATTCATATTGACATCGTACTTTTTAATATACTCTAGTAGAGCAGGTACATACTCTTTAACACCAAAAAGAACTTCGCCTTTATTGTAAAACTCCACATCTATATTATTAATTACTTTGTTTTTAAACCAGTAGTCGGATGATAAATACATGGCTTTTTGGGGAGCTCCGGCACACTTTATCGGCATTGGTGGCTGAGAGAACACCGCCTTTCCCTTCTTGAGGTTTTGCACCAACTCCCAAGTATAGGGTGCTAAATCGTACCTATAATTTGAGGTTACGCCATTTTCACCTAATGTTTCGCTGAGCCCATCAATTTTATGCCAATCAAGCTTAATTCCAGGACATACTACCAAATGTTCGTACTTAACCGTTCTACAACCGTCAATTATTATCAAGTTTTCATCGGGTATAAATGCAGCTGCTGCACCTTTAAGCCACTTTACACCATCAGGTATTACCGACGCTGTAGTTTTAACCGTTTGTTCAGGAGTAAAAACCCCTCTGCCAACTAATGTCCAACCAGGTTGGTAATAATGTATTTCATTGGGCTCAATGATAACTATTTCACTCTCTGGTGAACGTGACTTAATACTCGCAGCAACAGCGACACCACCTGCCCCAGCACCTATTATTACAATAGGGTAAGCAAAATCAGCTTTACTGATTTGCGTTTCACCATTATTTTTTAAACGTCTAATAACACCACTTAAATCATAGCCCGCTTTTTGTGATAAATTTAAAATCTCTTCATGAGAATATGTTTTTGGTGCACTCATGGCCCATAGCGTGATTGAGCGAGTACCTGTTCTACAATAAGCTAAAATAGGTTTCGGTAAGTCTCTAACAATATTTTCAAAGTTTTTAATATCATCATCGGTCACCTTACTACTTACAACAGGTAAGTAATGGCAATTTAAGCCTAAATTATTTGCTTGTTTTTCTATTGCAGCAAAACTAATTTGATCAGCCCCCTCACCATCAGGTCTATTACAGACAATAGATTTAAAGCCTTGCTCTTTTATATGCTGCAAATCGTTCAGCGTTATCTGTGCTGATACAGATAATTCAGGTGTTACTCGCTTAAAGGTCATAATCGTTCACCCTCACTATTTGCACTAACCATTGAATAAAGAATCCCTGAACGAGTGCCCGTTCTGCAATATGCAAGAATAGGTTTTGGTAGCTTACTAAGGGCAAACTCGAATTCTTGCTTGTTTTCTTCTGTAATAGCACCGCTAATGACTGGTAGATAATAAGTTAATATACCAAGCTCATGAGCTTGTTCATTAATAGAAGAAAATGAGGGCTGTGTTTCGCACTCACCATCGGGTCTGTTACAAATAATGCTCTTAAACCCCATTTTTAATATTTCCGTACAGTCTTCAATATTTATTTGGGGTGAAACTGATACATCATCAGATAACTTTTTAATATTCATAACATCTCTCCAACTATATTGAATTAACAGGAACTCTAATAAAAGGTTTGCCTGTCTGTTCAGATATTAAAAATTGGCCATTTCTCAAGTTACATTGAATTGCTGGTAGTAGTAATTTAGGCACTGCTAATGTCGCATCTCTTTTTTCACGCTTGGTAATGTATTCTTGCATTGTTACACTTGGCGAGACTTGAACATTTTCAGATTTGGCTTGAGCAATTGAAATACAAGAGAGTGGTGATGAACCTTCTTTAGGGTAATCATGACCTAAGTAAACCTTTGTATCATCACTCAAAGTAAAGAATCGCTGGATTGTATTATATAAATCTTTTGCACTACCGCCTGGGAAGTCACATCTAGCAGTCCCAAGGTGGGGTGCAAACATGGTGTCACCGACAAAAATTGAGTTATTAACTAAATAGCTTGCGCAAGCAGGTGTATGACCCGGTGTATGCCAAACGGTTACATTAAGATCACCAATATTAAATGTATCACCTTCTTCAAATAATACATCGTACTGACTTCCATCGCTTGGCGTGTCATCACACATTTCGAATACAGGTAACCAAGTATCTAATACTTCTTTGATACCGCTGCCAATGCCTATTTTTCCTCCAACCTTTGTTTTTAGATAGTGGGCAGCTGTTATGTGATCTGCATGAACATGAGTCTCTAAAATCCATTCATTCTGTAAATTGTTGCTATTAATAAACTCAATCACTTTGTCTGCATTAACAGTTGATGACTTTCCTGAAAAAGCGTCATAATCAAGTACAGAATCAATAACAGCGCACTTACTTGTTGCTTTATCAACAATAACATAAGTAAAAGTAGCGGTTGTTGTGTCGTAAAATGTTTCAACGTTCATAGTTTTTTCCTTCTAGATTAACTCTTTAGAAATAATAAAAATGGCGATTATCAAAGTGAAAAAGGCAAAGAACTTTTGCAATGAAGCACCGTCTAATTTACTCGCTACTTTTGTTGAAATAGCCATACCGATAAAGGTGGCAACGAGCATAAGTGGAAGCAACGGCACTTCGAGAGAAATACCTGCTTGTAAATCGCCAACAAATCCGAGTAATGATTTAAGCGCAATAATAAAAAGTGAAGCACCAACCGCGTTTTTCATCGGCATACCTAAAAACAAAACAAGTGCAGGTATAATTAAAAAGCCACCTCCAGCCCCTAAAACACCTGTCACTAAACCAACTACAGCGCCTTCAGTCATTATTAAAGCAACTCTAGAACTAGAGTTTGAGATAGCAGGTGCGGAGTTAGTTACAGTTTGAGATTTATACGCTTTACGTAACATCATTACAGCCGATGCCAACATTAAGATGGCAAATAAAACCATAATCGCTGTATTTTTAGTGATATGTATGGGCGACAAAAGTATGTCGTCAGGGATATTTGGCATTAAAAAAGCACGAGTAAGATATACAGCTACAATTGACGGTATCGCAAAAAGTATTGAAGCTTTTATGTCAACTAGCCCTTCACGAAAATATCGAATTGCTCCAAATGCAGCTGTAGCTCCAACTAAAAGTAATGAATATCCAGTTGCGATATCTGGTGAAATTCCCATTAGGTAAACAAGTATAGGAACTGTAAGTATTGAACCCCCTCCCCCTATAACACCAAGAATTAGCCCCATAAAAACGGCCATTAAATATCCAAGAATAACCATACCGCAAACCTCAAACCAAAAAGAATATAATATAATTAAATGTTATAACAACTGAGAGGGAATATGTCTAATTAAAAAAGGTGAATCACGCAATCTATTTTTAAGATAATGGAAAATCAGCCAGCGAAATAATTTTTATCAACATTAAAGCCATTGATTTATATGAATAAAAATCAACATTAGACAACACTAATGTTTAAAACAAACAAACCCAACCTTGTCAATTTAATTTTTAAGATATAATATAACATCTTACTTTTTGTAAGGGCTAAGTATGAATCAAATTAAATTGATATTTTTTTTACTGCTGTTTTCTAATTCTTTATTTGCAAATCAAGACAAGCATAGTTATTCAGAAATAGACCGAATAACTGTAACCGCTTCTCCTTTCGCTACTAAGGTTCTTGATTCTGCAGCAGCAATAAAAATACTAGATGGGCAAGAAAAGAGCTTAAAACAGACTTTATCTTTAGGTGATTCATTAGCCAGTTACAGCGGTGTTAGCTCAATATCAACAGGCAGCCAGTCTGGGAAGCCAGTGATCAGAGGTTTGAGTGGAAATAGAATAAAAATTTTATGGAATTCAGTGGCGCAAGACTTTTTACAGTTTGGTGTTCGTCATCCTCCAGGTTTAACACCTGTACTGGCCCAAAGAATAGAGTTAGTAAAAGGGCCGATGAGTGTCTTATATGGTGCAGATGCAATAGGTGGCGTTGTTAATTTAATAAGCAGCGATATTCCCATTGGCGCAGATAACATTATTTCTGATGCTAATTTAGGGCTATCCTATCAAACGAATAATTCACAAAAAGATTATAATCTTAGTTTGTCAGGTGGCTCAAACCGATGGGGCTGGAACGCAGCTTTAACGGAGTCTGCGGCTGATAATTTCAAAACACCAAACACTCAATCTTATTACGATTCACAAACACTAAATGCCCCGAAGTTTACAGGTGAAATTCCTTTTACAGACTTCAATATTAAAAATGCTGATGTTGCCATAGGGTATTCTGCCCACCACTTGGATGCGGATTTTCGCATAAATATTTGGAATAACGATCAAAACTTCTTACAACCGAATGGCCTTCCTACAGGTCAAAAGTTACGCAACGAAAACTTTGCAGCAAACTTAAATTATGAATTTTTATCTGAGTGGTCAGCTAATATTAAACTAAGTCTACAAAAGAATGAGAGGGATGCAGTAACAGGCGCTTCCTATCAACAATTAACGGAATATAATAAAGATTTAGCTATCTCTTTAGAGCGAAAGCAAGCCACTATTTCACTCAATCACCCACAAGTACATGGTTGGAAGGGCCAATTTGGCACTGAGCTTGTTAGTAAAAATCAGAATACCTCAATCGGCACACTTGTACCGGATGCTGACTATAATTCCAAAGCGATATTTTTATATGAAGTATTAGACTCAGATCTATATATAGCTGAGTTCGGTGCTCGCTATGACTCAATAAAACAACAAGCTATTAATAAAGAACAAGCATGGGTTAATGATTTTACAGAACACCAATGGCAGGCACTGAGTGGATCAATTGGTATAACATGGAAGCTTGACAACCAATGGCTATTGATGAACAGGGTTGCACGAGGTTTTAGAGCTCCTTCAATATTCGACCTTTACGCAAATGGTGTTCATGGTGGTGTGGCTGCATATCAAATAGGTAACCCTGAACTAAAAGAAGAATATTCCTTAAATAAAGAAATTGGCTTAACTTATTTAGGAAATAAACTAGGTAGTACAATAACCTATTTCCATAACAAAATAGACGACTATATATACCAAGCAAACTCCTTATCGTTTGATCATAACTCTTCGCTCCCCATATACGTTCAAAAACAAAACAACGCCACTATAGATGGTGTAGAAGCTGAACTAAATTGGAAGATTAATGAAAAAACGTCCGTCGAAGCAAACTATACATGGATTAATAGTGAGTTAGCGCAAACAACTGAAGAACTTCCTATGATGCCCGCGGATAGTGGCTACATTGCAGTGAATTATTTGTTTGACGATACCAAGCTAGCAAAAAATCTACAGCTCAACGCTAACTATTCTTTTTATGCAGATAAACAGTCAGCTGGGGCTTATGAGCCATTCTCCCAATACGATGATTTACCTTTTGGAACCGCGTCAACTAAAAGCTATGGACTTTTTGGGATTAGTGCATCGGCAGATTCGCTGTTGCTTGATAAGCCTTTTTTTATTCAACTTAAAATAGATAACCTTTTTGATAAATCATATCGAAATTTTTTAGATACTTATAAAGGTTACACATTAGGAATGGGGCGAAATGTTCGTTTATCTGTATCGATTCCTTTGATATAACCCTTTGGAGATTAAAATGAAATACCTCGTCAAGCTCAGCTTTTATTCAATTATATTAGGTACTCTCGCAACTGCAATGTTAGATACTTGGAATTGGAGTCGACATTACCTATTTGATACCCCGTTGACCAAATATGAATTTATAGGCCGGTGGATGCTTTATATGCTTGATGGTCAGTTTTACCATGCTTCTATAAAAGCATCTCCAGCACTGCCCTATGAGCTATTAGCTGGCTGGTTAGGCCATTATTTTATAGGTATTGTATTTGCTGCCCTTCTACTCCTTGTATTTGGATTAAAATGGCCTGAAAAGCCAATGTTTAAACCTGCAATAATCATAGGTATGGTTACCGTTGTTATTCCTTATTTAATCATGCAACCGGGTATGGGAATGGGTATTGCCGGTTACTTAACTCCCAACCCCATGTTTGTTATTACAAAGGTAATTGTATCTCATGTTGCTTTTGGGGTTGCACTTTACCTCGGTGGAATATTAATCAAAAGCGTTAAAACTAACAGGTAAAACCAATGCAATAAGCTTCACACCAGCCGTATTGCTGTGAGCTGAAAATTAAAAGCGAGAGGCTTTATGAAAAATATCCTATCTAATATTTTAAATTTACTACTTTATAACTAAAAGGTGACCTATGAAATACACTGAAAAATTTCAAAACTTGGCAAATATAGCCCAAACTCAAGTCGAAAAAGTAGAAGCCAATACGGTCAATAAGTTGATTGCATCGGGGGCAATAGCACTTGATATAAGAGACCCTGATGAACATGCAAATGGTCATATTACAGGCTCATTAAATATAAGTCGGGGGAAATTGGAAATGCTCATAGAATCTAAGCTCCCAGATTTAAATACTGAAATATTATGCTACTGCAATGCAAATAACCGAGGGGCATTATCGGCGGCCACCCTCAGGTATATGGGTTATGTAAATGCGAAATACATTGCAGGCGGTCTAAATGAATACAAAAAAGTAGCATAAAAATTAGTTAGATTCTTGTTACAAATGCTTGTCCTGTCCCCGCAAAAGGACTGGGATTAGAGCTTAGGTTAAAAGTAAGTATTAATTTAAACTTACTTTTAACTATGTATTATTAAAGCCCTCACTTAACTCTAAAAAAATTTTTTTTTGATATTTAGTTTTTTCATATTATGAACGAAGAAAAAGCTAATTACGTTAGGGTCTGTTGATCTTTCAAGGTTAAATTTGCAGCAGTCTGTTTCGTATTTAGGCAAGGCAGAGCCTATGTGGTGTGGTTATTCCCCATAAATAGGCGATAACGCAGCATCAATGCCAAACAGGCGCTGCCCGAAGGGTTCTGCCTAGGAACGATTTACTCTTTGTTGCCTACATGGATGTAGGTAAGGGGCGTGAGCAGGACGCGGAAGCTTTGCTTGGTTTTGACTTAGCCCACTAGGTTACAAACCTCGCGCCGCGATTAAACCGCCCCTAGTTTGAACAAATTTTAATCCGCAAAGGTCAACAGACCCTAATATCTAACCTTGAGTTATAGAGCATTTCGACTTATTCAATTAAATATTAACTTTAAGTATAGACTTCATTCAAAACTTATACTTGTCAGTCATCAAAAATCAACAAGTTAAAATTTACATAAATTAATCAAGCGATATTACTAAATCAGCAGTTTTATTCCTTAAAAATTGAGGGGTTTCATGAGTTAACAACACAATTGTTTTTTTAGCTAACCAAGGAGCCATATTAGCCCATACTCGACACGCCATTGATTCATCAAGATTACTAAAGGGTTCATCTAAAACAACTAGTTCAGGGCTTCGAAGTAATAATCTTGCCAAACAAATACGTCTTGCCTGTCCGCCAGAGACAATACCTCCGGTTTCACCCAACCAATAATTTAAACCATCAGGTAAATTAATCGCCCAATCGTATAGCTCTACTGTTTTTAGAACTGACCAAATATCACCCTCTGAAATGCCATCTAAACCTAATATTAAATTATAACCAAGTGTTCCTGAAAAAATGGCATCACTTTGAGGTAGGTAGCTCACTTTTTTATACCAACTATTAGATGCTATCTCTTGCAGGTTTATTTGGTTAATGTAAACACCTCCATGAGCTGAATCAATGCTTTCAATACCCATTAACAAATTAGCAAACGTTGATTTACCAGTACCAGAGCGGCCAATAATTGAAACACACTGGGTCTGTTTTATAGATAAACTAAGAGGCGTATCTAAGCTTTTAGGTATTTTATTATGATTTTTTATATCAATTTTAATATCGCTTAGGGGCTTAATCTCTTTGTATTTACTTGATGGATTAGAACGGGATAAAGCTGCTAGTTTTGTCGCTGCAAAAGAAGTCTGCCCCCAAGAGCTAAAATGATTAGGTAAACTTTGAACAACCTCATAGGTACCTATCAGCATCATTACGAGCATAATTGCTTGTGCTTCACTTATGAGCTGTTCATTAACTGCAAAAAAAGCACTCACAACCACAACAAACAATGCAATATTTAATAATGAATCAAAAATTAGCTGAACATTAGCAATTCTTGCATTCAGCTGTTCTTGCAGAGAGTTAAATAACGCCAATTCGTCAATAATAATCTGCTCATGATGTTGCATTAACCCTATTGACTTTAGCTCAAAGGCGCCACTTAAGTGCTCAATTATTTTTTGCCTAAACTCGTCCATCATACTGGCATATTTATATGAAAGCTTAGCTGTAAACTTGGTTGTTATTGCAATTACTGAGGTAATACCAAATAATAAAAACAAAGCAAAATACAATGCAAAGTCCAACCAAATAAAGCCGGTAAATACAGTTAATATAGTGATCAGTAATACTGAAATAATTGGCGGGACAATATAACGAAGAAGTAAACTATCAAGTGCATCTAAGTTAACCGTTAGCTTACTAAGCCATTCGCTATCAGAACGAGCTCTCAACTGCTCTATGGTTGATTTTGAAAGATTATTAAAAAGAGATAATCTAAAAACAGATATTAATCTTAAAATAGTATCGTGGTTGTAAATTCTTTCTATATACCGAGAGATCGTTCTACTTAATGCAAAAAAACGAATACCGGAGCCGGGTATATATAAATTTAATATAGAAGTAATGCCCAAGCTTATTGCAATACCCGTTAATGCTGTAGCTGTGATAAACCAGCCCGATACCATCAATAAACTCACACCTGAAATAACAGTTAATAAAGCCCAGAAAACACCTAAAAAAAGACGTTTTTTTTGACTTTGGTATAAAAGTTTAAACCAATACTTCATTGTCATCCTCTGTGCTTGTTATTGATAAATCTAAATGGGCATCAGCAATATTCAAAAGTAATGGGTCGTGCGAGGCAACAATTAATATACGCTCTTTTTTAAGCATTTTAAGCGCACTGATAATATATTTTTTACTCAATCTATCTAACTTAGAAGTGGGTTCATCTAATAAAATCAATGGTGCTGGATTTAATAATACTCTTGCAATACTAATACGCTGAATTTGCCCGCCAGATAAACCTTGCCCATGTTCGCCAATAAGAGTATTTAAACCCGTGTGTTTTTGTAATAACTCTTTATCAAGACCAACAATTCGAAGCGCATCAAACATCTGCTCTTTTGTGGCATTAGGTGCTAACACTTTTAAATTATTAAAAACGGTGTCATTTTTTATCCACCCTCTTTGAGGCAAGTACGCAATGGGTGCTGCTTGCGGATAAATACTCATAGTGCCCGCTATCGGTGCTGTATATCCTGCAAGTGTGTTTAAAAGTGTTGACTTACCTGCACCCGAAGGCCCCGTAATACTTAACATTTGTGCTTGTTGTATATCAATATTAATTGTATGAGGAAGTGGTAACTTCTGGTTGTATCCAATGACTAAGTTTTGCAATCTAACCGCAATGTGTTGCTCTGAACCACTATCAGGTACACTTAAATTATAATACTTTTTACTTGTAGTGCTTTTTTCATCACATTCATCGCTATCAAGCAATAAGACGAGGTTATTAGCAGAGCCTAAAGCAGTCGCTCTGTCATGGTAAAATGCAGCTAAATTTCTAAGTGGTTGAAAAAATTCAGGTGCTAAAATAAGAATTGCTAACCCTGAAAATAAAGTAAGTTCGCTTGCGGGTCCCCAATCGATTGACCCATATAAAGAAAAACCAATATAGATTGCCAAGCTAGCAATCGCGACACTTGTAAAAAACTCTAATACCGTTGAGGATAAGAATGCGAGCTTAAGCGTTTTCATTACAACGGTTCTGTAACCTTCACTATTAACTTTAACCTCGTCATAAATTGCGCTTTCTGAGCGCAATAATTTAATATAATCAAGATTTGCCACTCTATCTAAAAAGTGACCAGCCAAACGCTGACGGATCAATGAATACTTCTGATTAACTTTTTCAGCGCCCATTCCCACCAAAATCATAAATAACGGAATAAGAGGCGCAGAAATAAGTAAAAGCAATGCCGATAGCCAATCAAGCCAAGCAATAACGCTTAATATTAAAATAGGAGATATAATAGCTAAATTTTGCTGCGGCCAATATCTAGAGAAGTAGCTATCCATAGATTCAACTTCTTCTATCCATTGAGCTGCAGAGGCCCCTGCGGAGTGTTTTTTTAACACCAAAGGGCTCGACATCCGCCATTTAGCTAAAATTGATAGCCGAATATCATTTCTGATTCGCACACTGGCTTTTTGACTCAAATTAACTTGCAACCTTATAAATAAAGGTTGGCCAATTAGTGAGGTAAAAAGCACGATAAGGGAGCCATATAAATCATTTAATTGTGCTTTTTCAATGAATAAGGAGTGCGCCAAATAGCTAAAAGTAACCCACTGAATTAAAAGAAGTAACGTGGAGGCTGTTCCTGACAATACAGCCGCATATAGTAAAAATGACTGTTTTTTACTGTAGCGTTTTAAAAACAGCTTGCCAGTGAGAGCTGCACTCTCACTGGCGGGTTTATTTTTCTTAAGCATCTAGTGGTAACCAGTATCCTTAACTTTCCCTCTAAATACCCAGTAACTCCAGCTTGTGTAACCTAATACAATAGGGATAACAAAAAGAAACCCTATAAGTAAAAATAACTGAGAATTATACGACGAAGCAGCGTCCCAAATAGTAAACTTAGGTGGGACAATATATGGCCATTTACTGGCTAATAAGCCTATGTAACTAAACAAGAAAATACCCATTGTTGCTACAAACGGCATACCGTCACTTTGCTTTTTAACTGAACGATAAACAACGTAAGCACAATAAATCACTAAAACAGGAATTATCCATAACAAGCTTATCTCATCAAACCATCTGCTCATAACGCTGTCATCGATGTAAGGGGTATAAACACATACAATTGCAAACATAACTAAAAATACGACTAGTAATTTTGGCGTAATTTTATAAGCCCACTCTTGTACTTCACCATCAGTTTTCATTATGAGCCAAGTACTTCCCAATAATGCATAACCTACAACCAATCCTAATCCGGTCAATATGGTAAATACACTTAACCAATCAAGCGGGCCACCAGAATATACAAAACCCTCTGTTTCAAAGCCCTGTATATAAGCACCAACGACCGCTCCTTGAGCAAATGAGGCAACAATAGAACCTACTGAGAATGACCAGCTCCATAAATGTTTTGACGTTTTTGCTTTAAAACGAAACTCAAATGCAACTCCTCTAAAAATCAGTCCAGCCAGTAATAAAAAAACACCTATATATAGTGCAGGTAAAAAAACAGAATAAACCAGTGGAAATGCCGCAAGTAAACCCGCACCACCAAGTACTAGCCAAGTCTCATTTCCATCCCAGACAGGGGCGACTGAATTCATCATTTTGTCGCGTGCTTTTTCGTTTGGGGCAAAGGGAAATAAAATCCCCTGCCCTAAGTCAAAACCATCCATTAATACATACATCATGATCCCAAAACCAATAATGCCTGCCCAAATAATGGTTAAATCAAATGGTTGTTCCATAATTTATTCCTTTTCATCGATAGCAACATGTGCTGCAGAAAACGGACGCATAGGGCGCTCAATTTCATCCATCTCATGTGGTGCACTCGCCTTTTCTATTCCGCCTTTAAACACTTTTAATAAGTAGTAAACACCAGAGCTGAATACGAGTGAATAAACGATGATATACCCAACTAAAGTAAATAGTGCCATACCGCCGGTTAGTGAAGGGGTTAGTCCTTGAGCATGGGTCATTTGACCATAAATCAACCAAGGCGCTCTGCCAGTTTCTGTTACTATCCAACCAGCTAAAACAGCAAAAAACGGGCTTAAACTCATTAATCTTAAGCCATTTAAAAATAAAGGCGATTTATAGTACTGTCCTTTTCTTCTTAAGATTAAGCCCCACAATGCAAACCCTATCATTAAAAAGCCAAGCGCAACCATGATTCTAAACGACCAAAATACAATAAATACTGGTGGCTGCTCTTCTTTGGACACTTCTTTAAGGCCTGGTACTTCACCATCCCAGTCATGAGTTAAAATGAAGCTGGCTAGTTTTGGAATTTTTACTTCAAAATGATTTGTTTGCTCTTCTTTATCAGGTATTGCAAATAGTAACAGTGGAACACCTTTTTGTGTTTCCCAGTTACCTTCCATTGCAGCTACTTTCATAGGCTGATATTTAAGTGTGTTAATTCCATGAAAATCACCTACAAGCGCTTGTGCCGGAGCTAAGAAAAGTAAAAACCATAATGCGATTGAAAGCGCTTTTCGGTTAGCTTCAAACTCTCTGTTTTTAAGCAGGAACCATGCGCTTACGCCTGCTACAACCAATGCCGCAGTTAAAAAAGAAGCCAAAGCCATATGTAGAAAGCGATATCCAAACGAGGGAGTAAACAATGCCTCAGACCATGAAGAAACATGATAAATGCCATTTACTAATTCTAATCCCTGAGGCGTCTGCATAAGGGAGTTAGCTGCAAGTATCCAAAAAGAAGATATAAATGTACCTAACGCAACCATACAGGCGGCGAATAGATGAACACCTTGTGGCACTTTATCTCTACCGAATAATAGTACACCTAAGAAGGCAGCCTCTAAAAAGAACGCAGTCACAACCTCGTAACTCAGTACTGGACCCAAAAAGTTTGCGGTTGCATAGGAGAAGTTACTCCAGTTAGTTCCAAACTGAAAGGACATGACGATACCGGATACAACACCAATACCAAATACGACTGCAAAAACTTGAATCCAAAATTTAGAGAGCCTTTGCCATATTGGATTACCCGTTTTAAATGATAAGAATTCAAAGCCAGCAATTGTGCTTGCCAAGCCTATAGTGAAGACAGGGAATATTGCATGGAAACACACAACAAACGCAAACTGTATTCGGGATAGTAAAAGTGGATCTAGTTCCATATCCATTCCTAATATTTTAAAAATTACGCTCTGATCTATTGACCTTAGCAGAATAAAATTTATTTAACTCACCAGTAATTCATAACAGTAAAAGGCTTTTAATAGCCTTTATTCCATTTTAATATATGCACCTTAAATTTTAATATAAGGATTATATTTGATCTGATCAAAAAATCAACTCTCAAATAAAATATATAATAAAAAATTCATTGTGCTAATACTAACCTCAGTACTGTTTACATTAATTAGTTGCTTTTAATTGTTTTATTAGTGTAAACGCGCCGCGAATATCACCCACATTAAATCCAATTGCTTTATCTTCAGGGTAATAATGCTGAATAACTTTTTTGACTTCAGGTTTGACTGAGGAGCCATGACAAGCCAAGCACAAACCGCCGGTTGGTATCGCTTTCATGTAACGAAAACTTTGTTCATCGTAACTCGACTTTGCCAATGTATTAACCTCAATACCTTGTTGTTTGAGTTTTTCAAAATCAACCAGTGTTTTTAGCTCCCATTGATCAGCCGTATTGCTGGTGTTTCTGGTGCGTAAGCTAGTACGACCAACAGACCAACCGTCAGTTGACAACTGCTCAGCTATTTTTGGTGCCTGCTCACTACACACTTTAACACCAGCGCTGAGCCCTCCTTTATTGATAGCTGACTTTAACTGCGACTTTAAACTGCTCGAGAATTCTTTTATTCGCTTTTGTGCTTCTTGCTCCAATACACTTTTATCATTTTCACCAAGTGATGTTGAATTTACAGCTAAAGGAGTAAAACCCATGATTAAAATTAAAACTAAGTAGTTTTTTAACATTACTCTTCCCTCTGAGCTCTTGTAAAATAGATTAACTATAAAAGTAGCTATAATTTTAAAGCTGATTTAGTGGTACTTTTAAATAACTTACACCGTTATTATCTGCAGGTGGAAAATTACCAGCCCTCACATTAAGTTGAATTGCAGGCAAAATAAGGCGCGGCATAGATAGCGTTTTATCACGTGTTTCACGCATTTCTATAAATTGCTCTTTTATTACGCTATTGTTGACATGGATATTAGACTCCTTTTGCTCTTTAACCGTTACGCTATGGCGATAATCTCGATCTTCGTTTGGGTAGTCATGGCATACTTGAATCGTTGTTTCATCCGGCAAAGCCAATACTTTTTTTATCGAGTCAAAAAGCTGTGAACTGCTCCCACCCGGAAAGTCACAACGCGCAGTTCCAACGTCCGGCATAAAAATTGTATCTCCAACAAATACAACACTTTCATCAATTAAATACGCCAAGTCGGCAGGTGTATGCCCAGGTGTATGCATTACTCGGATAGTAAGTTCACCTATATGAAATATTTCACCATCTTTAAATAATTTATCGAACTGAGTTCCATTTGGTAGAAATTCTTTTTCTAGGTTAAATAACGTTTTAAATGTTTTTTGGACCGTTTTAATATGTTCACCAATCCCAATTTTTGCACCAAATACCTTTTTGAAGAATGGAGCACCTGAAATATGATCAGCATGTGCGTGGGTTTCTAGCACCCACTCAAGATTTAGCTCATTTTTCTTAATATAATTCGCTATTTTCTCAACCCCCTCCTCTGAAGTGCGGCCAGACTTATAATCGAAGTCCAATACAGGGTCTATGACTATAGCTTTCTTTGTCTGTTTATCAAAAATGACATAGCTAAATGTTTCACTGTCTTGATCAAGAAATTCTTGTATCTCATAGTTTGTTTTCATAAATATTCCCTCGAAGTTAGCCCAAGGAGAAATCCTTGGGCTAACGTTTCATTAAACAGTATTAAAGAGATTTTTTACTAAAGTACCAATCAACGTAATCGTATCCTTTATCTTTACGACCAGCAGCGTCTTCAACGGTATGCGGTGGTGGTACAATAACTGGTTCGCCTTCTACCCAATTCTCTGGTGTAGCTACTGAATTTTCATCACTTGTTTGTAGTGCTTTAACTAAACGTAAAAATTCATTTACTGAGCGACCATTACTCATTGGGTAATAAACCATCGCTCGCATTACCCCCTCAGGGTCAATGATAAACGTAGCTCGTACAGCTGCAGTATCGCTTGCACCAGGTTGAACCATGCCGTAAGCATGAGCCACTTCCATTGAAAGATCTGCAATAATTGGGAAAGGTATATTCACACCAAAGTTTTCTTCAATGTTACGTACCCAAGCAATATGCGCATGAATACTGTCAATCGATAAACCTAATAATTCAGTATTCATCGCTGAAAACTCTTCTGCTGCATTTGCGAAACCCATGAACTCGGTAGTACATACCGGAGTAAAGTCTGCTGGATGCGAGAAAAGCACTAACCACTTACCTTTGTAATCTTCAAGTGTACGATTACCATGAGTTGTCTTCGCATTAAATGCAGGTGCTGGCTTGTTTAATTGTGGGAACTGTAATTGTCTTTCATTTTGTTCAGTCATAACATTCTCATAATTGATGTTTATCGTTTTGACAAGATCAATATCGCATAAGCATATAACTAAAAGCAATATCAAAAAACAGATTAACTTAATCAATATTATCGATGAAAAAGTAAGCTTTAAGAGTTAAAAAAGATTACCAACCTCGAAAAGTAAAACTCAATTTTATAAATTTAGTAAAGTATTCACCTTTTATATTAGAATAATCTAATATAAAGTACAGCTTGTTCTAAATAATTTTATTTCATGAGGAAATTAAAAAATGCAACCAAAAGAAATATCTGCAAATGAAGCTTTCATGTTAATTGAAAGGGAAGATGTAGGAATAATTGATGTTCGTGAACCAGCAGAACACATGACTTCACACATAGAGGGCTCTGAATTACTCCCTTTGAGTAAACTAAAAGGAGAAGATATTAAACATGAGAAAAGCGCTTATATAATATATTGCCAAAAAGGCGGTCGTGGTAAAAGTGCGTGTGAAAAGTTACTTGCCCATAACCCAGATTTGAATATATACAATATCAGCGGAGGCATAAATGAGTGGGTCAATGAAGGATATAATGTTCGTAAAGGTGAAAAATCAATTTTGCCACTAGATCGTCAAGTTCAATTATCTATAAGTACTCTAATTTTAGTGTTCTGTGCTCTTTCTTTAACAATTTCGACCGCTTTCATTTGGCCAATAATATTTATTGCAGCAGGCTTGTTTGTTGCTGGCGCAACCGGTTTTTGTGGTCTAGCAAGAATTATAGCATTGATGCCGTGGAACCAGAGAGTGTAATTAAAAACAAGTGCCCTCAATTACTGAATTAAAAAAGGTAAATTTTATGCGAATATTAACAGTCATCTTATTATTGGCTTCTACTATTAGTTTCAGTGCTTTTGCAGACGATAATAAGGCAGGCACTAAACCTAAGCTTTTATCATTTATAACATCTGACAACACACAAACTCAGTTAATGGGTATGGTTTTATCATTACAAGCTTTAAAACAAGGTGCTGAGGTCAATATCCTTTTATGTGGGCAAGCCGGCGATATTGCACTGATCGATGCTCCTCAATCAGTTTTAACACAGCTAAAGCCTAAAAATATGAGCCCACAAAGCTTAATGAAAAACATTATAAAAATGGGGGGAACAGTTCAAGTTTGCGCTCTTTATCTACCTAATAAAGGTGTTAAAAAAACTGATTTGATTGAAGGTATTACCCCTGCTTTACCTCCCCACATAGCTAAAAAAATGCTTGATGCTGAAACAAAAGTCATATCATTTTAATCACTGTGAGTAACTGATTCAGGCATTACGATTCGTATTGTCCTGAATCAACATAAATCTAGAGCGTGTAGATCCTCCAAGCTCTATTCTATTAGAAGCTATTCATGCTAAGTGTGTTTAGCTTTTTATACTGTTCTAATATGGTTATGTGTTTTCAAATTTTTTAGTTAGTGCAATTTGCTTTTTTGAGCCGTTTTTAAGATACTAAGTAAGTGCTGACGAGTTACGTAAAATCGTAGCACAAACCATAGCACGACAAAGTAACAACCTGTTTTTAAAGACTTTAATTGAAAACCTTATAACTGTCACAGTTAATGCATTTGCTGTTTATAAGTAAAGCCATGATTAAACTCTCTATTATGAAACAGCTTGTTTGAAAGGATTGCGGGTGTCTTGGTTTTCATCCAAGTTGCGCATCAGTATCGCGTGCTCTAAATCAATGTTGTCAGGCAGTGGAATTTTTACGATATGGCCTGAGCCTTTAGCATCAGTAATGCTTTCGCCTTTTTTGTTTTCCATACATTCAAGCACAAAGCTAATATTACCTTTTGGCGTCATTAATTCTAATGAATGGCCAACGCAAAATTTATTTTTTACATCTATTTCAACCAAACCATTGGCATTACGCCCTAGTACTTCGCCTACAAATTGCTGCTTGGTAGATACAGAGTGACCGTATTCGTAATTTTGATAATCTTGATGGGCGTGGCGTTTTAAAAAACCTTCGGTATAACCGCGGTGTGCAAGGTTCTCAAGAGTTTTAAATAAATCAGCATCGAATGGTTTACCTGCAACCGCATCGTCAATCGCTTTACGGTATACCTGTGCGGTACGGGCAACATAATAAAATGACTTAGTACGCCCTTCTATTTTTAGGCTATGCACCCCCATTTTTGTTAGCTGCTCTACGTATTGCACGGCGCGTAAGTCTTTTGAGTTCATGATATAAGTGCCGTGCTCGTCTTCAAATGCAGGCATATATTCACCCGGGCGACCTTGCTCTTCTAGCATAAATACATCGTTACTTGGTGCGCCTTCACCTAACGTAGGTATAACCGTTTTAGGGTCAATTTTATGTACCATTTCACCGGTTTCGTTTTCTGTACCAGGTTTAACATCATACTCCCAACGACATGCATTGGTGCAGGTGCCTTGGTTGGGATCGCGTTTATTAATATAGCCTGAGAGTAAACAACGCCCTGAATAAGCCATACACAGTGCGCCATGCACAAATACTTCTAGTTCTGTTTCTGGGCACAGAGCACGAATTTCGCTGATTTCTTCAAGCGATAGCTCGCGAGACAAAATTACCCGCTCAATACCTTGTTTTGCCCAAAACTGTACGCTTGCGTAGTTCACTGCATTGGCTTGAACCGACAAATGAATTGGCATATCAGGCCATTTTTCACGTACTAGCATAATTAACCCAGGATCTGACATGATCAATGCATCCGGTTTCATAGCAATCACCGGCTCTATATCACGTAAATACGACTTAACTTTTGCGTTATGCGGGGCAATATTCGACACTACATAAAACTTTTTATTCAGCGCATGTGCTTCGTTAATCCCTATTTGTAATGTATCTAAATCAAATTCGTTATTGCGCACTCTTAAACTGTAACGCGGTTGGCCGGCATAAACCGCGTCGGCACCATAGGCAAAGGCATAACGCATGTTTTTTAAGCTGCCTGCGGGGCAAAGTAATTCAGGTACAAATAAGGTTGAAGAAGAAACAGCTGACATGTGCGCTCCATACATCGAACCGGGTTCAAGCCGGTTGCATGAATAATTAAGGGAAATAAAGCGCGCAAGTATAATGAGATGGCAAAAGAGAAACCTTGATCAAGATCATCAAAATTTCTCTTCTGCGCTAATAAATGAAGAGCTGTAAATTTAAGTTATTTTTTACTGCTTAATTGGTTCGAGAATTGACTAACGGCATCAACAACTTGTTGCGCGCCTTTTTTAATATCACTCATTACATCACCAGATTCTTTGGAGAGCGCTAGACCTTGTTGCGCTTTATTTTTACCTTGCTCAATTACTGCAACGGTTGATTGAGTTAAATTTTGGTTTTGCTGTACAACATCCACGATTTCTTCGGTAGCTTTACTGGTTCTGGAGGCAAGTAAACGCACTTCATCAGCCACCACCGCAAATCCACGGCCTTGCTCGCCTGCACGCGCGGCCTCAATAGCCGCGTTAAGTGCCAATAAATTAGTTTGATCAGCAATACTGCTAATGCTCTGCACTATGCTCGCTATCAGTTGCGACTGTTTATCTAATGCTGAAATTTCTTGAGCAGCTTGCTCCATTTGTACCGACAATTCGTTCATAACCTGAACTGTTTTTTGTACCACTTCAGCACCTTTATCCGCGTTATTATCAGTTTCGATAGAAGTGCCATGCGCAATACTCGCCGCTTGCTCTGTAGCCAGTTCTCTTTCTACTTGGTCAGTGATCACTGTGGCAAATTTAACTACTTTATAGAGCTCATTTGCTTCATTAAAAATCGGATTATATGAAGCCTCTAACCAAACTACATGGCCGTGTTTATCAATACGTTTAAATCTGCTCGCAATAAACTCACCATTACGCAAACGTTGCCAGAAGGCCTGATACTCTTTACTACTCGCTTCTTGTTCGTCACAAAACATACCATGATGCTTGCCCACCACGTCTTGTCTTGAATAACTCATACTTTTTAAAAAGTTGTCATTAACACGTAACACCATACCTTGAGTATCAAACTCAATAACCGCTGTTGAACGATGCAATGCTTTGATTAAATCTTCGTTTTCTCTTGAACTCTCAATTATTTGTGTAAGCACAGTGCAATGCAGGGTTAAATACTCAAGCTGACCTTGCTCGTTTTTTATAGGATGTAAAATGCAGCGTAACCAATCTCGTTGTCCGTTTGGGTGGGATACTTGGATAGCGCCGGCAAAATGTTCTACTTTACTTAGCGCTTTTTGAAAGGCATGAAAATCCGCGTTATTTCTAGCATTTTCAGGAATGAAGTCTAAAATATTTTTATTAATTATTTTGTTATTTGAGTAGTTAAACTCTCGCTCAAAATTTTTATTTTGTCTTAAAATAGCACCTTGCTTATCAAGCTCTAACACCAGCATTTCACTGTCTAAGCTTTGCTTAACCTGCTCCCTTACAGAAAGCTTACTTTGTAAATCAGCGATTTAATTTTTTAAAGATTGGTTAAAAAACATATTGTTACCTTAGTGTTTAAATGTATCGGCATGCATATTGAGTCTATAAAAAGTGTACTATGAATAAAAAGTCTCACCACTTAAACAAAAGTATAGCTCATGTTTATAAACACATAGTAAACGTAAAAACATTGTTTTTAGTTCATAAATCGGGGTTAGCAAATTAAAAAAAGCAAGCAAGGTAGAATAAATTAGGTTTTTTTGACTAAAACGCGTATAATTCGCGCCCGTTAATATTCAACCTTTTATTTAAATTATTGGAGCACAAAGATGGCTTTAGAGCGTACTTTTTCAATCGTAAAACCTGATGCAGTTGCTAAAAACCACATCGGCGCAATCTACAACCGTTTCGAAACTGCAGGTCTTAAAATCGTTGCAGCTAAAATGGTTCACCTTTCACAAGAGAAAGCTGAAGGTTTCTACGCTGAGCACAGCGAGCGTCCTTTCTTTGGTGCTTTAGTATCTTTCATGACTTCTGGCCCAGTAATGGTTACCGTTCTTGAAGGCGAAAACGCTGTTCTTAAAAACCGTGAAATCATGGGTGCTACTAACCCAGCTGAAGCACTAGCGGGTACTTTACGTGCAGACTACGCTGATAGCATCGACGAAAATGCGGTTCACGGTTCTGACGCTGTTGAATCTGCTGCTCGCGAAATCGCGTACTTCTTCGCTGACGAAGAACTTTGCCCACGTACTCGTTAATTCGAGTTCACAGCTAACCCTGTGATGCAAAGTATGAAAAGGGCTTTCGAGCCCTTTTTTAGTCATTACGTAAAGTATTAACCGTTTATTTATGATGTTTTACTTAATGATTATAGTGGATGAATTGTGTACAATTCGCCCTTGTAAATTTTTACCATCACCGCCACCGATTGAGGTTGTTACATGACCGAGCAAAAAAAGATTAACTTATTAGATTTAAACCGAGATGCAATGCGAGAGTTATTTGTATCATTCGGTGAAAAGCCATTTCGTGGCGATCAGGTGATGAAATGGATTTATCATTTTGGCGTAGATAATTTCGACGAAATGAGCAACGTAAACAAAAAGCTAAAAGAAAAGCTTAAAAATGAGTGTGAAATCGTTGCACCTGAAATTTCAGTTCGCCAGCAAGCCAGCGACGGTACAATTAAATATGCACTCGTACTTGAGGGCGGCCAAGAAGTTGAAGCTGTTTGGATCCCAGAAAAAGATCGCGCCACATTATGTGTATCGTCTCAAGTGGGCTGTGCACTGGAATGTACTTTTTGCTCAACGGCACAACAAGGCTTTAACCGTAATTTAAAAGTGTCTGAAATTATTGGCCAAGTATGGCGTGTAGCCAAAGACATTGGCCTTGATGGAAACAGTGAAAAACGCCCTGTCACTAACGTCGTTATGATGGGAATGGGCGAGCCGCTACTGAATGTTAAAAACGTAGTCCCGGCGATGGAGCTGATGATGGACGACTGGGGCTTTGGTTTATCTAAGCGCCGCGTTACATTAAGTACCTCGGGTGTAGTACCTGCCCTTGATTTATTAAAAGAAAAAATAGACGTAGCACTGGCTATTTCACTTCACGCTCCTGATAACGCACTGCGTGATATTTTAGTACCGATCAATAAAAAGTACCCAATTGAAGAATTTTTAGCGGCCTGTCGTCGTTATATTGATGGCTCAAAAGCCAATAAAGATGTCACCATTGAATACGTTATGCTTAATGGCGTAAACGACAGTACCGACCAAGCACATGAACTGGTTAAAACGCTAAAAGGTACGCCATCTAAGGTAAACCTTATTCCGTTTAACCCGTTCCCAGGTAATGAGTATACGCGTTCAAGCAACAGCCGAATTGACCGTTTTTCAAAGGTATTACAAGCTGCGGGGATTACCTGTATTGTTCGTCGTACACGAGGGGACGACATTGACGCTGCCTGTGGTCAGTTAGCTGGCGATGTGGTTGATAGAACAAAACGTATGGCTAAAAAGAAAATGCGTGATGACAATGCAATTGCAGTAAATATTCACCAAGCCTAACTAAGTAACTCTGTGCCTTTGTGCCTTTGTGATAAATTGTTTATTTTTAAATAAATGATGCAACACAAAGGCTTTGAGGTAAGATAGAGGCTATGGAAATAAATAAAGAGACAAGGTAATGCGATCTTTACTTGCTTTAGCACTATCAACACTACTTTTAAGCGGTTGTGTGACTGAAAATAGTTACAACGGCAGTGACAAACCCGTCGTCGAAAATAAAATAAACAACGCAGGCGCAGCACGTACCCGCATTGCTTTGGCATTACAATATTTAAACACCGGTAATAATTCCCAAGCAAAATACAACCTTGAGCGTGCGAGCGAATATGCACCAAATCTTCCCGAAGTTCATTATTCTTTAGCCTATTACTACCAACAAGTTGGCGAAAATGCATTAGCCGACAAAGCCTATCAAAAAGCGTTGGCGATTAAGCCTGACGATCCGAACACCCTAAATAACTACGGTACGTTTTTATGTAGTATTGATGAGTATGATCGCGCGACCGATCAATTTTTAAAAGCGATTGAAATTCCTAGCTATATTCGTGTAGCACAAAGCTATGAAAATTTAGCCTTATGCGCCATTGAATTTAATGACTTTACCAATGCAGAAAGCTACTTTCAACAAGCGCTAAACCACAGCTCGCAACGCGCCTCTACATTAATAAGCTTAGCGGCTTTGTATTACGCAAAAAGTGACTTATATAAAGCCAGTACTTTAATAAAACGTTATGACGACACTGCACAGGTTTCTTCGCGAGCATTGTTACTCGGCTACTTGGTTAAACAACGCATGGGTAGAATAGAAGATGCTGAAAAAATTGCAGCTACCATTTTGCAAACGTACCCAAATAGTGTTCAAGCTAACGCCATTCGTGACAACCAATTAAGGCAAACAGAGTTTGAAGTGCTGCGAGAAAAGTACCGTCAAGCACAACTTGATGAATTACAAGAAAGCAGTAATAACAATCAAATTATTGTAGAGCCAAAAATAAAAATTATTCGTAAAAAAAGCCCAACATCTGCTGTAAACTCTGAAGATTCAGTAAAGTAAGCTGCAAAAAATACAACAGAGACACAAATACCTTTTTAAATTAGTAAAATAAGAGTAAAAACGAGTGTATCGATTGATATCGCTCGTTTTGCTGTAAACCAATTTAGCATTTCAGTGTGATTCAATGCTAAACTGCTATATGTTAGGTGCATTAAAGGGCTTTAAAAATAAAAACAGCAAAATTTTAAAAGGGCGATACTAACGTTTTTATAAAACCGCAGCTGATGATACCCTTTAAAAGCGTGCATTCTAGTAGCAAGAATAAACGAACACTAAAAAATAAAAACAAAGTCTTACTCTGGTTATTAAGCCAAAACATTAACTTTTACTCGTGGATCCAGACTCATACATATTATGAATGAAGATAATACACAACCGCAGAGCGACGAACCCTCTGTAGGACAAATACTAAAATCGCATAGAGAAAATGCAAATATCAGCATTGCTGAAATCGCCTCGCTATTAAAGCTAACAGAATCACAAGTTGAGCATATTGAAAGCGACGAGTATCATTTACTCGGTGCAAAAACGTTTGTTAAAGGCTATATAAAAAATTATTGTCGTACACTAAACATTGATAGCGCAGCTATTTTAGCGATGCTGCCGGCCTTTAGCACATCAGATAAACCGGTCGATATGCAAAGCTTTTCAAGGCGCACAGAAAAAGAAGCCCATGACAGCCGACTTATGACCGTAAGTTACTTAATTTTAGCTATCGTTATTGGTTCTTCTGCAGTGTGGTGGTGGCAAAATGCAATGCCTATTGATGAACAAACTAAAACTATTAATGCTAATAACTCGCTCATAACTCAACAGCAAGAAAACACCAAGCTGTTAGCTGAAGCCGCCGACGAGGCACTATTAAATGACATTGAATCTACAGAAGAAGTAGATTCTGCTTTACAAAATGAACAACAAACAATTCAAGCTGCGCCAGTTAATAATGCACAGAGCACCAGTGAGCCAAAAAACAGTGATTTAAGCACCATTTTTATGATGTTTAACGATGAGAGCTGGGTAGAAATTCACGATGCCAATGATGAAAAAATTGCTTTTGGTGTAAAAAAAGCAGGCTACGAAATGACCCTAACCGGAGTAGCGCCTTTTTCAGTGGTATTAGGCAAGCATGATGTTGTTCGTATTACCCTAAATGGTGAGCCAGTTGATATTTCGGCCTTTCCTAAAAACCGTTTAGCTAAATTTAAATTACCCTTAGCAGAGTAGTCGCTATGTTTTCAGAATCTCCTATAAAACGCAGAAAATCCACACGCATAAATGTGGGTAATGTTCCTATTGGTGATGGTGCACCTATTGCCGTGCAGTCGATGACCAACACAGATACGATGGACGTTGATGCCACTGTAGCCCAAATTCAAGCTATTCAAGATGCCGGTGCAGATATTGTTCGCGTGTCAGTACCTACCATGGACGCCGCTGAGGCATTTAAAAGTATTAAAGAGCAAGTGTCGATACCCCTTGTCGCCGATATTCACTTTGACTATCGCATTGCATTAAAAGTAGCAAAATACGGTGTTGATTGTTTGCGTATCAACCCAGGTAACATTGGCAGTGAAGAGCGCATTAGAGCGGTAGTTGATTCAGCGCGTGAGCATAACATTCCTATTCGAATAGGGGTAAATGGCGGCTCACTTGAGCGCGATTTACAAGAGAAATACGGCGAACCTACTCCAGAAGCCCTATTAGAATCGGCTATGCGCCACGTAGATATATTACGCCGTTTAGACTTTGATCAATTTAAAATTTCAGTAAAAGCATCAGACGTATTTTTAGCGGTAGGCGCATATCGCTTGCTCGCTAAAGAAATAGACCAGCCACTGCATTTAGGAATAACTGAAGCTGGCGGCATGCGCTCTGGCTCTGTTAAATCGGCCGTTGGTTTAGGGATGTTATTAGCAGAAGGCATTGGTGATACGCTGCGCGTATCTCTCGCTGCAGACCCAGTACAAGAAATAAAAGTTGGCTTTGATATATTAAAATCACTGCGTATTCGCTCGCGCGGGATTAACTTTATTGCTTGCCCAAGCTGTTCACGCCAAGAGTTTGATGTGGTGAGCACCATGAACCAACTTGAAGAACGTTTAGAAGACATTATTGAACCGGTTTCAGTGTCTGTAATTGGCTGTGTTGTTAACGGCCCAGGCGAAGCGCTAGTCAGTGATATTGGCCTTGCCGGTGCAAACCGTCGCTCAGGCTTATACATAAATGGCGAACGCCAAAAAGCCCGTATTGATAACAATAATATTGTTGATCAGCTCGAAGGCTATGTGCGCGATTTTATCGAGCAAAAGCAGCAACAAACACCAATCGATATAAAAATCGTAGAGTGATTTAAACGCCAGCAATATGCATTCAATTGACTTTTTTAGTAGCGGCATTCACAGCGCAGTACAAATTACATACACACCGCTATACTCGCAATTACCTTGTAGTTAGGGTTATAATGCGCGGTCGATTTTTTTAGTTTTACGTGGTTGCAGTCTAAGACTGCACATAAACAGATTTAGGATTTATCAGTGGCAAAACAAATTCAGGCAGTTCGCGGTATGAACGATTGCCTGCCAGGCGATACGCAAGTTTGGCAGAAAGTAGAGCACATTTTACGCGAGACCGTATCATCGTTTGGTTATCAAGAAATTCGTTTTCCAATTGTAGAATCAACCGACCTATTTAAACGCTCTATTGGTGAAGTAACCGATATTGTAGAAAAAGAAATGTACACCTTTGCCGATCGTAACGGTGATAATTTAACTCTGCGCCCTGAGGGTACCGCGGTGTGTGTACGTGCAGGTAACGAAAATGGCCTGTTATACAATCAAGAACAACGCCTTTGGTACATGGGCCCTATGTTTCGCCATGAACGCCCACAAAAAGGTCGTTACCGTCAATTTCACCAATTTGGTTTAGAAACCTTTGGTATTGCCAGCGCCGATATAGACGCTGAAGTTATATTACTCACGGCGCAACTTTGGGAAGCATTTGGCATAAGCGACCATGTACGCTTAGAGCTTAACTCATTAGGCTCAAATGAAGCGCGCGCGCAGTACCGTGATGCCTTAATTGCCTTCTTAGAACAACATACCGATGTACTAGATGAAGACTCTAAGCGTCGTATGTACTCTAACCCGCTGCGCGTTTTGGATACTAAAAACCCAGATATACAGGCAATATTAGTGGATGCGCCAAAATTATCTGAACATTTAGATACTGAATCAAAAGAACATTTTGAAAATTTATGTGAACGATTAGATGCCGCAGGCGTCAAATACACGGTTAATGAAAAGCTAGTTCGTGGCTTAGATTATTACAACCGTACTGTATTTGAATGGGTAACCGATAGCTTAGGTGCACAGGGTACAGTATGTGCCGGTGGTCGTTATGATGGCTTAGTTGAGCAATTAGGCGGTAAATCAACCCCGGCAGTTGGTTTTGCGATGGGATTAGAGCGCCTAGTTTTACTACTTCAAGCACTTGAATGTGTAGGTGACATACGCCGTAGTACTGATGTATATTTAGCAGCCATGGGCGACAAAGCCAGCATTCAAGCGCCTATTATTGCATCTACGTTACGTCGAGACGTACCTGGATTACGCGTTATGGTGCATGCTGGCGGTGGTAACTTTAAAAAACAATTAAAACGTGCTGATAAAAGCGATGCATTAGTCGCGGTTATTATCGGTGAAGATGAATTAGAGCAAGGCGTTGTGACCATAAAGTATTTACGTGAGCGTAAAGAACAAGTCACATTAGAACTAGAACAAGCTAAAGCGCTACTTGCAGAACTAATTAATAGTTAAAATTACATAAAGCGCAGCGAGTAAAGCGCTTTAATAGAGGTAAGCATGGAAATTTATTCAACTGAAGAACAACAAGCAGAAGCGATTAAACGCTTTTTTCGTGAAAACGGCCTATCACTTGCGTTAGGTGTAATTGTTGGCTTAGGTGGTTTGTACGGTTGGAAGGCCTACAACCAAAACCAAATAACAACAGCAGAGCAAGCATCTGATGCCTACACTAAGCTTGTTGAAAGTGATGACGTATTAGCCTCTGCTGATGCCTTCATCAGTGAAAATAAAGACACTCAGTACGCAACTTTAGCGGCATTTGTTGCTGCAAAAGAAGCGGTAGATGCACAAAAATTAGATGTAGCGAATGAAAAGCTAAGCTGGATTGTATCAAATGTCGATAACGCGCAGCTAAAAGCCATTGCCACTACGCGTTTAGCGCGTGTGCAAATTGCTCAACAACAATACGATGACGCATTAACTACATTAAATTCACCATTGCCAGAGGCATTTAATGCAAATATTGCTGAGTTAAAAGGCGATATTTACACTCAGCAAGGCAATAAAGAACAAGCACGCGTAGCCTACCAAGCTGCGGTTGATGCCGGTGGATTAACCAGCAATCCTCTATTACAAATTAAGTTAGATGACCTAGCAGTAACTAGCCCAGCGGCATAAGGTTTTAGGCATGAGAAAAATAACAACAGCAACGCTCGCCCTTTGTATAGCAACACTTATGGGCTGTTCATCAAGTGATGATGATGAAGAACTGGTACTTCCTGAAATAGCCAATCAGTTTGAAACAGAAGTTGTTTGGCAAGAATCAATAGGTAGCGGTGTAGAGCATTACTTCTCACGCCTATCACCAGCTGTTTATAAAGATACTGTGTATGTAGCGAGTCGCGAAGGCCAAGTAGAAGCGTTATCACTTGCCAATGGTGATACGCTTTGGGAAACCGATGTTCGTCATGATTTATCGTTTTGGCCTTGGAGCGATAACGATAGTGCAAAATTATCAGGCGGAATATTACAAGCTTATGGTAAAATCTATTTAGGTTCAGAACATGGCTATGTCATTGCCCTTGATCGTGAGACAGGTAAAGAGGTATGGCGTAAAAAAGTGCCAGGCGAATCACTGTCTAAACCTGCTGCAGGCGATGGTTTAGTGTTTGTTAATTTAGCATCAGGTAAGTTACTGGCCCTGCATCCTGATACGGGTGAAGAGCGCTGGAGCTTTGAGCAAGAAGTGCCAGCACTTACCTTACGCGGTCAAAGTTCACCAACCGTCGCTAATGGTGGTGTGTTGGTTGGCCTTGAAACAGGTAAGCTCAGTGTTTTAATTTCTGAGAGCGGCTACTCAGCGTGGAGCGCAGAAATTGCAGTAGCAAAAGGCGCATCAGAGTTTGAGCGTTTAGTTGATGTAGATACACAACCACTTATTAGTGGCCCGTTTGCTTATGCGATTGCATACAATGGTAACTTATCAGCAGTTGATATTCGTTCTGGTAATGTTGTATGGAAACGTGAATACAGCAGCTACCGTGAAATTGCCATGGATTTGCAAACAATTTACGTTGTTGATAGTAACGGCGTTGTTTATGCACTTGATAAAGATTCAGGCATTGAGCGTTGGAGCCAACCCGCTCTTCGTGGCTGGTACTTAACAGGCCCAGCGGTTGCCGGTAATTATTTAGCGTTAGGTGACCAAGAAGGCAATTTGCATTGGTTAAATAAAGACACTGGCGAGCTAGTATCTCGTGAAGACTTTGACAGCTCAGGTTTTTTTGTTGAGCCTGTTGTTGCTGACGATAAGTTAATTTTATACACCCGTGATGGTGAAGTTAGCGCGGTAAAAATACCGAACTAACTGTCTACTATTAGTGTAAGGCACTAATAGTTAATTATTTTTTGTAAGGCTTCGCACTGCGAAGCCTTTTGTTGTTTTTTAAAGAGGTAGTTTATGCTTCCCGTGATCGCTCTTGTAGGGCGACCCAATGTGGGCAAATCCACATTATTTAACCGTTTAACACGTACTCGTGATGCACTCGTTGCCGACTTTCCTGGCTTAACGCGTGATAGAAAATATGGCCAAGCAAATTACGATGGCTTTGAATTTATCGTGGTAGATACGGGCGGTATTGATGGCTCAGAAGAAGGTATCGAAACCGAAATGGCTGATCAGTCATTACTAGCCATTGAAGAAGCGGATATTGTTTTATTTTTAGTTGATGCTCGCGTAGGTATGACAGTGGCTGACCAAGCTATTGCTAACCACTTACGTAAGCAAGAGAAAAAGTGCTTTGTGGTAGCCAATAAAACCGATGGGATTGATGCTGACTCGAACTGTGCTGAGTTTTATCAACTTTCACTCGGTGAAGTTCATCATATCGCTGCCGCTCATGGTCGTGGTATTACTTTACTGCTCGAACAAACACTTCAGCCAGTTATTGCTGAACTTGCCGCACTTGATGAAGATGTAGCCGATGACGATGAAGAACTTATCGACTTATATCAAGAAGGTGAAGAAGATGACACAGATCACCAAGCGTTTGCCGACAAGCCGGTAAAGCTGGCTATTATTGGTCGTCCTAACGTTGGTAAGTCAACCCTTACTAACCGTATACTGGGTGAAGATCGCGTTATTGTATACGATATGCCAGGTACAACGCGCGACTCTATCTATATTCCGATGACCCGTAATGATAAAGAATATATTCTTATCGATACAGCCGGTGTGCGTAAACGCAAAAAAGTAAGTGACGTGGTTGAGAAGTTCTCAGTCATTAAAACACTACAAGCAATCGAAGATTGTAACGTGGTGCTATTAGTGGTTGATGCCCGCGATGGTATTTCAGATCAAGATTTAAGCTTATTAGGCTTTGCCCTTAACTCAGGGCGCTCATTGGTGATTGCCGTGAACAAGTGGGATGGCCTAGATAACTACGTTAAAGATCGTATTAAAACTGAGCTTGATCGTCGTTTGGGCTTTATTGATTTTGCCCGCTTGCACTTTATCTCTGCGCTACATGGTACGGGTGTTGGTCATTTATTTGAATCAGTTGACGAAGCGTATGAGTCGGCAACTAAACGTATAAGCACCGCTATGCTGCGTCGTATTATGGACATGGCACAAGCGGATCACCAGCCGCCACTTGTTCGCGGTCGTCGTGTTAAGCTTAAATATGCGCATGCTGGGGGTTATAATCCGCCGCGTATCGTCATTCATGGTAACCAAGTTCATGATTTACCTGATAGCTACAAACGCTACCTAATGAACTACTACCGTAAAGCACTTAAGATTATGGGTACGCCAATCAAAATTGAATTTAGAGAAGGCGATAACCCATTTGCAGGGCGTACTAATAAAGTAACCCTGTCGCAAAAACGTAAAATTCGTGCGTTTAGTAAAGAAAACCGCAATAAAAGCTAGGTGCTAGATGCTAGATGCTAGATGCTAGATGCTAGATGCTAGATGCTAGATGCTAGATGCTAGATGCTAGGTCAAAATTAAATAGCGTACAATAAAAGTACGCTATTTTTTTATCTAAAATAAAGTAATAGTACTCGTAAAAGGGTTATTTGACGTCAAAGTGCAAAGCGTATGGTTGCCCCACATACCCTTGGTAAGCTGTCTATGTACTGTTTAAATCATTATTCTTAAAAAATTATTTCTCCATTGTTTATATAAATAAAATAAGTAAGGAGAGCAATTAAACACACGCCTTAATGTTATAAAACAACGCATTAATTGAGTGAAATTGTTATTATCATAAAATCAGCGCGCATAAGTAATAATTAAAATTTTAAAAAGTGAAATTCAACATGCTAAAAAAAACAATCTTAGCTATTGCCTTAGCAGCCACCTCGCTGCCAAGCTTAGCCGACAGTAACAGCGATTTAAAAACCATTATTGATAACCACTGGCAAAACGCCAAAGCTGAGAAAATATTTTTTAGAACCGATCCTGATGGTTGGAAGCCCAACGGCACCCTACCCGATTGGAGCGAGCAAGCCATTGCGAAGCGCCAAGCTTACAACAACAGCGTACTAAAAAACTTAGCCAGCATTGATCCTAAAACGCTCAATAGCGAGCAGTTAATGAACTACCGCTTGTTTAAATATGAGCGAGAAACCGAGCAGCAAAGCTACCTTTACCAAGATAAATACTTTCCGGTTAATTTTTTAAGTGGCTGGCATACTTACTTTGCAGAAGCGCCGGCTAACATGGCCTTTTTAACCGCCGAGGATTACGATGCCTTTTTAGTGAGCCTTGGTGATTACCCGCGCTTTAATCAGCAAAACATTAATTTAATGAAGCAAGGCATTCAAACTGGTTTTACCCACTACTGCGAAACGTTTAAAAATTATGGCCAAAGTATTAGCGCCCATATAGTTAAACAACCTGAGAATAGCGCCTTATATGAGCCATTTACCCGTATCCCTAATACATTTAGCGCAGCGCAAAAAGAAACTTACCAAAATAAAGCTAAAGCGTTAATTGCCTCAAAAGTCGTGCCTGCTTACGAGCACTTTTACGACTTTTTTGAAAACGAGTATATGCCACATTGTAGAGCGCAGCCCGGTATTGCAAGCATCAAAGGGGGCCTTGATTATTACAAATATACAGTAAATTATTACACCACAACAAATGCGACCCCCAAGCAAATCCATGAGCTTGGCCTTAAAGAAGTGGCACGCATCAAAGCGCAAATGCAAAGTATTATTGATGAAGTTAGCTTTGATGGCAGCTATAGCGAGTTTTTAGAATTTTTGGCAACCGATGAGCAGTTTTACGCAACCGATCCCCAAGACTTGCTCGAAAAAACCGCCTTTATAACCCAAAAAATGTATGGCAAACTCCCTACTTACTTTGGCCACTTACCGCGTAACACTTTTACTATTAAAGGCTCAGCGAGTCGTGGCGCATTTTATATGCCACCGCCAGATAATCGTTCACCGGGGACTTACTTTTTAGCCTCAACTCCAAAGCTACAGCCTTTATATAATTTAGAAGCACTTAGCCTACACGAGGCCATACCTGGGCATCATTTACAAAACGCCATTGCGATGGAGTTAGACGTTCCTGAGTTTAGACGCACACTGAGCCACTCTGCTTTTGGCGAAGGCTGGGCACTTTATACAGAGCGTTTAGGTAAAGAAGCGGGCTTTTACCAAAGCCCATACAGTGACTTTGGCCGTTTAGGCTACGAAATGTGGCGCGCTGTGCGCTTAGTGGTTGATACCGGTATTCATGCCTTTGGCTGGAGCCGCCAAAAGGCGATTGATTATTTGGCTGATCATACCGCTTTGCCACAAAGCGCAGTGGAAGATCAAATAGACCGCTATATTTCTTGGCCAGGCCAAGCGCTTTCATACAAAATGGGCGAAATTAAAATACGCGAACTACGTGCCAAAGCAGAAAAACAGCTAGGCGCACAATTTGATATACGCAGCTTCCACGACACCGTTATTGGTCAAGGTTCACTCCCTATGGCGGTACTTGAAGATGTAATTAATGACTGGATAGCACAGCAAAAATCAGCTATTTAAAATAAAGCTAGAACAAATTGAGAGGCGGTATTGTTACCGCCTCTTTTTAAAACCCTATTAAACACCTCAAAACTAATCCCTACCCGCTTTTGCTTCGTAAAGTTAATGATTTTAAAAACCAGAGCTTAAGTATGAAAAAACGTATTCTGTATTGGCTGCAAAATGATTTGCGCATTGATGACAACCCCATACTCAATGATTTATCACAACAACAATGTGAACTTGATATCGTATTTGTGATCAATCCTGCTTGGTTTAAAAGCAATAACTATCAACAAAAACCCTATGGTGTACATAAACAACGCTTTCTAATGCAAAGCCTATACGAGCTACAGGAGTCTGTTTTAGGGCTTGGCCAAACTTTACATATTATTGAAGGCGATCCGGTAAGGGTATTAACACAGCGTATTAATGAGCTTGGCATTGATGAAGTTGTTTATAGCGAGCAAATAGGCGTTTATGAGCAACGCCAAATTACCGCACTTAAATCGAAATGCGCTACTGTGATATTTAAATCTGTGATGCAAGATACCTTATATCAACAGCAACAACTGCCCTTTGAACTTGCTGATTTACCAACCGGCTTTACCCCTTTTAGAAAAAAAATCGAAGCCACTGGTATCAGTTTATCCGCAGTGCCGTTCTCAGCAAAAAGACTTCCACCGCCTATTATTTTATGTGCTAAACAGCCTATATCAGAGCCGCCAACAGGAAACCCTTTACTCCAAGGTGGACACAAAGCCGGCCTTGCGCATTGTCTACAGTACTTTTCATCAGCTTTACCAAGCAGCTATAAAATCACCCGTAATGAGCTGGATGGCTTTGATAACTCGACTAAATTTAGTAGCTGGCTGGCTTTTGGTTGTATTAGTGCCAAGCAAATTTTTTGTGCAGTAGATGCTTATGAAGCGCAGCATGGGGAAAATGAATCAACATACTGGATCAAGTTTGAATTGCTCTGGCGTGAGTATTTTAAGTGGCAAGCAATTAATGTGAAGCATCAGTTATTTACTTTTAAAGGTAAAAAACAAAGCTCGCCACTTACCACTTTTAGCCCGAACCGTTTTGCAAAATGGTGCCAAGGCAGTACCCCATTTCCGCTGGTTAACGCTATTATGAAAGAGCTTAACGCAACGGGCTTTATCACTAACCGTTCACGACAAATTGCAGCCAGCTGTTTGGTCAACGAACTACAACTAGACTGGCGCTATGGCGCTGCTTACTTTGAACAACAACTTATTGATTACGATGTAGCCGCTAATTGGGGCAACTGGCAATATATTGCTGGGGTTGGGGTCGATCCGCGCGGTGGGCGACACTTTAATTTGGCAAAACAAACCCAGCAATACGACCCACACGGTGTATACATTGCCAAGTGGCAAGGAAATGAGCACTGCGATGCACAATTAGATGACTTAGACGCCGCTGATTGGCCTGTGTAATAACAAAACCTCAAACATAATACTGGCTAGCTGACTCTCGTTATAAGCCCAAGGTTAAGTCTTGGGCAAGTGTGCCGCTAGGCTTTTCTACTACGCGGTTAACTTCAACCCCGTTATGCTTAATAATAAAAGTGGGGGTATATTGTAAGTCATGCGCCAGCGCAATACCTGCCTCATCACGTTTGTCATAACCTACAGTAACAAAGGTTATTTTCGAAAGTTCAACCTTAGACTCATCAAGTAACTTTATTAATCGAGGTACTTCGCGAGCACTGTCATGACACCAGCTACCTAAAAGCACTAACAACTCTTTACCTGCTAATTTTTGCATCAATGCAACGTCTTGCGGTGTAGGCGAGAATGTTTGGTATTGCTTAGCAAATTTATCGTGCTCGCTTAATAAACGCTTAGCAGTCATAGCGTCCGAGTGTGGTTTGAGCGCTGCATTCACTGCCAGTGGTAAACTCAACATTAAAAGTAAAATTAATTGTTTAAACATAATCTTATACTTAAATAGTGTTTTAGCTACTATACCCATAATCGAGCTTAAGTAAATAAAAGTCACTTGCTTTTATCCATAAAATCATCCACTTGTGATAAAACGGCTAAGTACTCACGTTTGGCTTCTTTGTTTTGTTCTAATTTATCTAAGTCACCGATTAACGTTACTAATTGCGTATGTGAATAACTCGATGTTGTTCTAAACTCGTTCGACGCCCCCACACCACTGAGTCGTTTTCTTTCATCCATACTATGACTATCTTCATTTTTCTCGAGCCAAATATCATTAATAAGACGAATATTACTCTCACTGGTGGTGGTTTCTTTCAATTCTTTTTTTAGCTCGTATTGAGATATTTCGGGATTAAACTGATACACTTTTTTATCTACATCCACCTCATGAGCCTGATCAAGGGCAACCAATTCGTTATTTTTTACAGCGGTACCAATAGTGTAACTTTCTTGTTTGTCATAATAATCAGGAGGGATGTCAGAGCGGTTACCTTCTTCATAATTAAAACGCGTGCTCGCCGTTTTATCTTGAGTAACTCCAGTTAACCCTGCTGATTTTTGGTGTTCTGTATTTTGACTCAGCTTTGTGGTGCTTGTTGCTATGTAATCACCTTGATCCATTGCAAAAGAGAATTTTGCATCAAAATCAGCTAACTTAGATATACCATCACCTAAGGAATTTTTATTACTGCTTCCTAGCCCTTGATAGCGTGGATCACGGGTGATCATATTGTCAACCAAATCAGCTACTAGCTCGCGTCCGTTAGTAAACTGCTGTGTAGCTACTGACTCTATTTGACTATAGCGCTCAGCGGCTGATGACATACTACTAAACGCACTTTTAAATACAGCCAACCCTTGTTTCATTACTTCATCACTTTTTTGGCCAAACGCCGAACGCGTACTTTTCTCTGAGCTATTGAGCTGGCTATCTTCTAAACTTTTATCGAGCGCTTTTATGTATTGCTGCATTTGGCTTTTGTCTTGCGCGCCAATGGTTGACATATCGAGCGAAAAATCAATGTTGTTCTGACCATTTACCGATTCAAACTCGAGTATTTGCTGCTCTGAATCTTCATCAAGGGTATAACTTAAATTAAGCTCATTGTCTTTTCCAAGTAGCGCTCCATCAGCATCGGCAGTATTTCCCTCTGACGTTGAAAAATACAAATCAAAACCCGAAAGCTGTTTATTATCAAAATTGCTTAAAAAGCTTAAATCTAAATCAGTTTGGTTTGCGGGTACATAACGACTGTAAGCGCTTTGTTTAGCTTTAAAAAATTCATCTGCCATTTCGCCTACACCAGAAAATACTTGCGTTAATGCTTGGTGTTCAGCCTCAGATAAGTCGCCATCTACTTCATAACTTACGCTAAATTCGTCAGTGGTTTCGCCTGTTTCCTCATCGTAACCTTGCGCAGAATGAAAAGTGATTTTAATAACATCACCTTCTTTGGTTTTTACCGACAGCTCAAATCCATAGTTATCATCATCCTCATATCGCTCGCGGTTAAAACTTTCCATAAAGGGGTCTAGCGAGCGTTCAACACGCTGCTGACTAGACGCTAAAAACGTTTTTTGATTGAACCCAAGCTGCCCCAAGTTTGATAAAATATCGCTAGTGTTAGCATAAGCGCCCTGAATATTTTTTACCGAGCTGTTTAAACGCTCAATTAACTGATCACTACGTTCATTTTTTAATAGGCCCTCTTGCTGAGAACTTATAACCGTTCGCAGCGCAACCTCTTCACTGGAGAGTTTATAATTTGAGCCACTGGGTGCGCTGGAAATCGTGAGTAAAGAGGATAATTGCTGATTAAGTATTTCATCGACTTGTTCGTCACTAAACTGACTGAGCATTTCATCGGTGATTATTGCCGTGCTTGGCGCTAAGTGAGCACGCGATTGCAAACCTGTGGGCATACTGGTTTGGTTTGAATTATTGACTGATTGGGCAAGCAACGCATTTAGGTTAGCATAATTGCCTTGTAGTTTATTAACCATGATTATCCTTAATCTTCAGTACAATTAAGTACTTTGTCGGCCATCTAATTAAAACCTTTAATTCTTTTTTTATTATTCAAGCATAAAATATTTTAATAAAAACGTTAGTTTAAAAGTAATTAACACGTTTTGGCGAGCAATGATTTGAGTATATCAGGTACAAATTTGCGCTGTGCGGTAATGGCATAAAAGTGCTCAAATGCATCAGGTAAACGTTGGTATTCAACTAATAGGCCTTGTTCTATTTCATCCTTTACTACAACTGATGGCAATACCGATAGTGCACCACTATCACGAGCAAGTAATCGCAGCATAGCCATATCATCAGCCTCTGCTTTTATTTTTGGCTGATATTGCCAGCGGGCACACAAAGCATTAAATGAGTCTCTAATCGCGGAGGTTTTACTGGGTAGCACCCATTGTGCATCTGTGTAACCGGTAGGAAATTGACCGCGTGTTTTTTTATCTGCAGGGCCCACTATGGCTAATGGCTGACGAGATACCAACTGGCTTTGCCACAGTTGATCGTAGTGCTCAAGTCCGATGGGTTTATTGGTTAAAACTAAATCCAGTTCGTGCTCTGCCAAACCATTTAATAGCCCATCCATACGCCCTGCAGTAAGCGAAAAGCGTACTTCGTCGTTACTCATTAAAGGGTTAATAAATTCCTCGATAAAGTTACGAGAGAGCGTATTAAGCACCCCGATTGATAAATGCTGAGTTTGGGAAATCATCCCTTTATGAATAAAAGACGACAGTTCTTCGCCCTTAGTGAATATATCGTTAGCGTACATTTGCACCCGCTTTCCCATATCGGTTAATGCCAAGGTACGTCCTTTACGTTCAAATAACTGAATATTAATGGTGTGCTCTAGCTGTTTAATTTGAGTGGAGAGCGCTGACTGCGATAAATGCAGCTCTTTAGCTGCTTGGGTTAAGTTACCAATTCGGGCAACAGACCAAAAATAATACAAGTGATGGTAGTTCAAACGGCTCATTGTAGTTCTCTTTTATAGAACGTTTATATGCATTATATCTATTTTTATTTAGTTATCTAGTTTGTCATACTCCAATAACTAAATAAGGAGCACTGAATGAGCGAGTATATTATTTCGTTGTTATTACTAATGATGCCATTAAGCACATTTTTAGCGGCGTGGCTAATTGGCCGACAACCTTGTGCCTCAAATGGCAATGTACTGTTTAAAGTGATGCTATTTAATAGTGTTGCATTTATCAGTGCCGTTGCACTTTATCGTATTTATGCCTTTGATTTACTGAGTTTCTTATCGCTCTCAGTGACCCGCGCTATTATGCTAGGACTAATCCTGTTCATAACGCTAATATTAATTCGGTTTTGCAAACACTATATGCAAGGTGAGCCACGTGTAAACTACTTTTGGCGCTGGCTGCTATTAACCGTAACCGCAGTGATGATTGTAGTTATGAGCAATCACTTAGCGCTATTTTGGCTAGGCTGGGTGGCAATTAGTTTAGCACTGCACAAGCTATTAATGTTTTATCCTGAGCGCCCTCGTGCGGTACTCGCCGCTCATAAAAAGTTTATTGTGGCACGCGTAGCCGAATCCTTATTACTCGTCGCATTTATTATTTTATCGGTTACTCACAATAGCCTATACATTAGCGATATCACTACTTTTTATCACACCACCACACTACCGCTATCTTTGGCTGAACAACTCGCGGCCTTTTTAATCGCTTTTGCAGCTTTAATCAAATGTGCTCAGTTGCCTATGCATGGCTGGCTAATCAAAGTGGTTGAGGTGCCTACACCCGTCAGTGCCTTATTGCATGCTGGGGTGATAAATTTAGGTGGCTTTTTATTAATTTTATTTGCGCCTTTGTTTATTCAAGCTGCGGCTGCACAGTGGTTAATTTTAATTATTGCTGGTTTAACTACGGTGATCAGCGCTTTGATAATGACTACCCGAATAAGCGTTAAAGTAAGGCTTGCTTGGTCTACCAGTGCGCAAATGGGATTAATGCTCATAGAATGTGCGCTGGGATTATTTGAACTGGCTCTGCTTCACCTTGTTACTCATTCAACCTATAAAGCCTTTGCATTTTTAAACTCAGGCAACGGTGTAAACGAAGATCTGATTCGCCGCCACATTCCAAAACAATCACCCACGTGCTTTGCTTGGTTAACGGGGGCATTGGTGTCGATTACCCTAGTTAGCGCTGCATGGACCATTAGTGGCTATCAAGGCGCGGTCAGTGTGTGGCTACTTTTAGCATCGGCTTTAACTATTTTACTGGCCAACCAACATGGCGCTTCTAGCGTGCAAACTCACAGTAAAAAACTGCTAGTCGCACTATTAGTTGTTATTAGTTATGTGGTTGCTAAAAATATATTTACTTTAGCACTAGAGCTTGAGCAGTGGCGCGAAGCTGCATTTAGCCTCGCCGATAGCTGGGTAATAGCCCTTATTTTAACGTTAATGATTGCCAGCTACTTTTTACGCTACCAGTCTTGGCGACCACAGGTTAAATCACTTTCCACCCTATTATTTGCAGGTTTGTATTTAGATGAGTGGTTTACGCGGTTAACCCTAAAAATATGGCCGATAAATTTACCTAATAATGGCCACACCGATTTAAAAAATCATGCAGCTGGAATCACCGTTGAGGAATCAAAATGAGCAATCAAACGCATTCAAATCACACGGCATTATCGTTAAGTGACACTGAAAACAACATACTTAATAAAGTATGCGGTTACATAGCACCAAACTGGCCTTTAGATCAGATGATTGCCGTTAACCCATTTTGGGAAATGCGCCACCTTCCTATTGAAGATGTAAGCGCACGCATTGATACCTTATGTAATGCCAATATGCTAATGCCTAAAGACTTTTATCAGCACAAGTACGACAACGGCATTATTACTGATAACCACTTAGCCGATGCAGCCAAGTTACTTAACAGTGACTTTACGCATGAGCAACTCATAAAAACCCTTCACATTGATGTTCCTTTAGTGGATTGGCACAACATTGCAGATTTACTCGACCAGCAGCGCAATAAACATAAAATGGCTTGGCATGATGAAATCACCCATCAATTGAGCCAGTTTTGTGCCGCGCATTATCAGCAGCTTGGCCCTATGCTTCATGGTGATGACACATCATCACAATCACCTTTATATCGCCATTGGTTAACCGTTATTCAAGCGGATAAAGGCATTAGTATTGTAATGGATGAAAAGCATTTAAATGGCTACTTTAAGCGACTGCCCACTTGCGCTGATGAACTGATTGCACTAACACTCTCAACCCTTAATATAGATAACGACTCGTTAGAGTTATATGCTCATTCGCTGCTTTTAGATATTAATGGTTGGGCATCGTGGTTGGCGTATTTACGATTCCAAGGCCAACTTTACGCTAAACCCAAAGATGATATGAAACAGCTACTGGCCATGCGAATGGCATGGGACTTGGTTATTTGGCAGTATCTGGCAGATCATGATAGTGCTTCATTTAAACAACTACAAAGTCAGTGGCAGCAAGAAAAGTCACTCGTAATTGAGCGCCTGCATGCACACAAATTGGCACAAAAGCCATTATGGGTGTGGGCAAAAGCACTGGAGCTGAGCTATCAATACCCGCTTAATCATGCGCTACAAAACGCCACTAAAACGCCAGTGAACAACGCTCAATTACAAGCAGTGTTTTGTATTGATGTACGCTCAGAGGTTATTCGCCGCGCGCTTGAATCGCAAAGTAAAAATATAGAAACCTTCGGCTTTGCCGGTTTTTTTGGCTTGCCACTAGAATATCAAGAAAATGGTAGTGCAATTACTCGTCCTCAACTACCAGGGCTACTCAAACCAGCCATACATGCCACACAAACACACAAAGACGCGGCGCTTGAAGCATCTCGTCAAAATAGTGCTACATGGCAAAGTTGGTCAAAATCAGCCCCCTCATCGTTTTCTATGGTTGAATCAGCAGGCTGGCTGTATGCATTTAAATTAATAAAAAATACCTTTTTATCTAAAGGTAAAGCTAAAAAGTGCGCAACCACCGACTGGCAATTAACACAAAATCAGCAAAAACTGACCCTAAAAGACAAAACCGACTTAGCTCAAAAAGTGCTTAACACCTTAGGAATAAAAGAGTTTGCGCCGCATGTTATGTTGGTGGGCCACGCCAGCCATACAACTAATAACTTGCACAGCGCTGGCCTAGAATGTGGAGCCTGTGGAGGGCAAAGTGGCGAAGTTAATGTACGCGTGCTGGCTAACTTACTAAACGATACCCAAGTGCGCCAAGCGCTTAAAGAGCGAGGGCTAACACTGGCACAGAGCACGCAATTTATTGCCGCTATTCATAACACAACCACGGATGTCATCACCGCTTACGATACCGAGCTTAATGACAATCTAAAAAAATGGCTAACCGTTGCCACGCAAACCGCTCAGCAAGAGCGCTTAGTAAATATCGACCCGCAGTTAGTTAATAAAACCGCAGATGAAATTAACCATGCTTATCATCAGCGTGCCCGTGATTGGTCGCAAGTACGCCCAGAATGGGGACTTGCTAATAACGCCGCCTTTATTGTTGCACCACGTGCCTGGACTCGCAGTGTTAACTTACAAGGACGCTGTTTTTTACATGATTATGAATGGGAAAACGATAACGAATTTGCGGTATTAGAACTGATTATGACCGCACCCATGATAGTAACCCATTGGATCAATAGTCAATATAATGCCTCGGTTACCGACAACCATAAATACGGCAGTGGTAATAAAATACTCCACAATGCAGTCGGCGGTAATATTGGATTATTTGAAGGTAATGGCGGTGACCTTCGTATTGGCTTAGCCATGCAGTCACTGCACAATGGGGAAAAATGGATGCACGAACCAATTCGCCTTAATGTATATATTGCTGCGCCGCAATCGGCAATCGCGGCAATTTATAACAAACATGTCATGGTGAAGGAGCTGATTGATAACCATTGGCTCACTCTCATTCGCTGGGGCGATGATAATACCCTAGAGCAGTTCGAAAATGGACATTTCTCAACTATTTCAGCCTCTAATGAGCCAATATAAGCTATGCCAAAGATAGTCATTGCTACTAAACATAAAAAGGCGCCTTTAGTAGCTCCCGCTTTGGAGCCACTTGGTTTTGAGGTATTCACTACTGATTTATTTGATACCGATACACTTGGGATGTTTAGTCACGAAGTACAACGTCATTGTAGTGCCAATACAGCGGCACTGACAAAAGCTCAGCGCGCATGTGAACTCACAGGCGAGCAATTTGGGCTTGGCAGTGAAGGCAGTTTTGGGGGTGGGCCGTATCCGGGTTTAATGAACTGGGACGAAGAAGTTATTTGTTTTTATGATAAACACAATAACAATGCTATTTATGGATACGCTGGTGGGCCATTTTCGCCCAGCAGCTTAAGCATTAGCAGTGAAACCAGTGCTGAATCAATCACTACTGCATGTCAGCGCTATGAAAACCAGCATTGGATACTTGACGACACCCAAACGCTTCATAAAGGGCTTAGCATAGAAGCGCTTATTGCTTTGTATACAGAAAAAACGCCAAGCACAGGTACAATCACGCCTGATCTGAGGGCCATGTATAGCCCGCAACGCCAAGTAATTATTAGCCGAGCTGCAGAAGATCTTGCAAGGCGACTATCATCAACATGCCCACAGTGCCAAAACCCTAACTTTGTTGCTAAACAAGTTACAAAAGGCTTGCCCTGTGAGCTATGCAATATGCCAACAGAACAAATGAAATCAACTACTTCAGTGTGTGATAGTTGCGGCTTTAGCCACATTGAAACGAATAAAAAACGCGTTGCTGATGCAACATATTGCCAGTTTTGTAATCCTTAAGAGTTATTATGACATCATTACAACCCACTCAATTATTGAATACTGAAGAGCGTATTAACCAAGCCGTGGCACTATTAAAAGCGGGCGAATGCGTTGCCTTACCCACAGAAACTGTGTACGGCCTTGCTGCCGATGCGAGCAATAGTGATGCTGTAGCAAAAATATTTGCCGCGAAAGGACGCCCGACAAACCACCCGTTAATTGTGCATATTCCTGAACTATCACATGTGCACCACTGGGCAAAAAATGTAAATAAGGCAGCGATTACACTTGCTGAAGCCTTTTGGCCAGGGCCGCTCACACTTATTTTAAATGCAAAAGATAATTTAAATAGCCCTGTAACAGGTGGCTTGAATAGCATTGGTTTACGCGTACCAGCACATCCGCAATTTTTAGCAGTTTTAAAACAATTAAATACTGGACTTGCAGCTCCCTCAGCTAATCGCTACAAACAACTAAGCCCAATAAACACAGCCCATGTTATGCGCGATTTAAATGGCCGAATTAGCGCAGTATTAGAGGGCGGGCAATGTGATGTGGGTATTGAATCAACGATTGTTGATGCCACCACTGAGCAGCTTCGCATTTTACGCCCAGGACCTATATCCGCTGCAGATATTTTGCAGAAAACCGGACTGAATGTCACTACACCGCTTTCACATAATGAGGCAGTGCCTGGCAATGTAAAAGCGCATTATCAGCCACATGCTCCTGCAATACTTATTAATAGCGCAGATTTTCCAAGTGTTTTGAGTAACACTCCCCATTTGCAAACACATTATTTAATCTATTCAACCAAGGCAGAGCAACAGTTATTAGCTAATCACATTTCGCCTCAGTACATTACTAAGCTAAGTGCTTGCCCTGTTGAGTATGCTAAAAACATGTATAAAACGCTGCATCATATCGATGAGACAACACCGATGAATATTTATATCGAAAAGCCGCCAGTAAGCAGTAAGTGGGGGGCTGTGAATGACCGCCTTAGCCGTGCCACCACAGTATTTGCAGGATAAGTTAATTAACCGTTAGGTATTCAATAACCGTTGCTGCTGCCACTGGTTTATAAAAGTAATACCCCTGAAAACGTTTACAGCCAATATCAACTAACATATCAAACTGTGCCTGTTCTTCCACGCCCTCAGCTATAACACTTAAGTTATGGCTGTTGGCAATGGCAATAATACTTTGCACCATACTATTTGATTTAGAGTCCACCAAAATATCATCAACAAAGCTCTTATCTATTTTCAGTTCATCTATCGGTAAGCGTCTCAAAAGACTCAGTGATGAATAGCCTGTGCCAAAATCATCCATTGAAAAGCGTATTCCACGTGACTTTAAGCTCTTAATCGTATCAATCACATGTTCAAGATTATCCATAAAGAGGGATTCTGTTATTTCTAAAATGATACTTTGCGCAGTAACATTGTGCGTCTCTAAACTGTGTAATAATGTAGGAATAAATACACTACTTTGAAATTGCATTACTGAAATGTTTATTGCCAATTCAAGAGGGGTATCGCTGTGTTGCTGCATTTTTGCAAACTCACCAATAGATCGCGCTAAAACAAAGTCACCAATTTTAAAAATTAAATCACTTTGCTCTGCAATAGCAATAAACTCAGCGGGTGATACCATACCAAGCTCACCATCTTGCCAACGAATGAGCGCCTCCATAGCATGGATTTTACCCTGTTCATTTACTTGGCACTGATACGCCATAGACAATGACTGCTCGTTTAACGCCATATTAAGCCGCTCTTCTACTTTTAAACGACGTAAGTAAGCTTGTTTAATATCAGCATGATAATGACACAGCCATTGGCCGGTATCTTTTGCCCACTGGTTAGCTAAATGCGCACTTCGTACGAGCTTACTCTTTGTTATACCATGCTCTGGATAACAGGCTATGCCCACACTTATATTAAGTAATCGTTCACTATTGTTGGTTTCATATTGCTGGATTGCTGACTCTAAAATATGCTCGAATGCACGTCTGTTTTGCTCATCAAAAGTGTGAGGTGCAATAATACAAAATTCATTCCCACTATTTCTAAATACTAAATAGGGTGATAAAAATGTTGTTTTTAAAAAGCCAGCAAAGGTTTTTATCGCTTTATCGCCAAACTCCATGCCAAAGCGATTATTCATAGAACGCAAGTTGGTAATGTTAATGATTGCTAAGCTAAACGATGTTTCTTTTTTCTCTTCAAAGCTATCACGTAACGCTTTTCGATTTGGGAGTTTGGTCAAATCATCATGTCTTGAAAGATGGAATAGCTCATCAATACGCTTTTTTTCAGCACGTGCAATAAGCCTAAAACCAAAAAATAGCACCATACAAATAAACACATAAACTAGGACATACAAGCCAACTTTCCAATAATACAGATTTTTTATTGGTTGCATCGCCATTTGTGACAGAGTCCACAACTGATAACGGTTATCAAATTTTGCTGAGGTGATATACGGTTTGCCTTTTACCGTCGTTTCTATGCTAAACACTTCCTCGGAAGATTTAAGTGTTTGCTTTGTTTTACCTGTTTGCTCTATCAAAGCATTACCCGATAACCCCAATGCCTCTTTAGTCTGGGTTTTTATATAACTTGCTATATCTGCATCTCTAACCGAGCTGTATTGAATAAAGCCATCTATTTCTCTTGCTAGCATGATGTAATCATCACGATTACTTTGCAAAATATTTAAGTACTTAGTCCCTCTCGGCACCGCCATACCTGCCGTCATAACCGCGATTACTGTGCCGCTCTTATCGCGTAATGCTTTTCTTATTGGGATGACCCACTCTTGTAAAGATTCATTAAAGTAAGTCTGTCCTAATACCATTTTGTCTGATACGAGGGTTTGCGCAAAGCTTTGGCGTGTATTTTTATTTTCTTTCAGGTTGATCATGGTTGAAGCGTTTAAGTTTGAGCTGTAATAAATAATCTCGCCTTGCGGATTAAACAGTCCAAAGCCTAATAACACGGGATTTTCTAGCAAAATATTATCAAGAAGTTTAATTGTCGACGTTTTTTCATGTAAATTATTATTAGAGAGAATATCTCTACCAATTAAATCTAGCATCAGCTCTTTATTTCTAAGGGTGCTTTTAAGTGCTTGCGCAGAAAATTCCACACGATTTTGGGAGCTCGTGCGGTAATCTTTTTTGATGTTTTTCCACTCGTAAACCAAAAGCACGCTTAATAAAATTAAGCCACCCAACAGCAAAAAACAGAAGAGTTTCCATAAATTATTTTTTATTAGTGCCATCTAATTCTCACAACCCCGCCACAACCTGTTTGGTAGTGTGTTATGTATTTGGGCTCTTAAAAGCACTTTATGGCTAGCTTGGTTTTTTTTCAAGCTATTTTATTGCAAAATTAAGAAAACACACACAAATAAACACCTTTAATTAACAATAAAGGCAACATTAATTAACAACCAGCAAGCTCGATAAAAGCATTATTGTTATTGCTAAGCTAAGGCCTCGTTGTGTCCTTGCATTTAATAAACGATATTATTAAGCGACCATTGTAGTTTATTTATTAAATATAATATTGATTTAAAACAATAGCTTTAGTTGTAAAATGTAATTTAAACCAGCTCATGTATGAAGTCGTTTTGTTTAGTCATAATTTTGCAATAATGAGCGGTAATAATAGCTGCATTATTAATCAAAAATAGCATTTGAAGCCCCTCATGAGCGAATCTATAGTGCAACTTACCTTTGCACTTCCGTCATTTGAAGATCCTATGTCTGCGGCAATGAGTCACAGCATGGAATTTGAAACGCTATCGCAGGATGCTAACAGTCAGCATCAAATCACACTGCAATGCGTTTTACCTGAGGCTGCTCATGAAAGTGATATTATTTCACTCAGCGCAACTGAGCCAAATGCACGAGCGGCTCAATACTACACAGAAAAAACACTCAACCTATCTGATCTAGAACAAGGGCGAGTCAACCTAACTTTGAGTCAAATAGCACATAGTCATGATTTTGTGATGCAAATGATTTTGCATGGTAAGCACGGCACGTTAAAAAATAGTTTGCAGTTTGATATGCATATTAACCAATTTGGTAGTGGTTATACTGCACCTGCAACTTATATAGCGCCGCCTAGGCCGCATCGAGTACGTCAGTATTTCGCTAATATGGGAACAGCTTTACTTTCGCTTTTTTAGTTATTGGCGCACACTTTTCCACTGGTTTTTTATTACTCAATCAGCAAAGCTCACTTTACCCATAGTGATATCTAAAATCCCTTGGTTGTTATTATTTAAGCCTTGACGTTGCCCTGCCAAACATTCATTTGCCAAAATAGCAAACAGCACGGCCTCTTTGGCATCAGGATTTACGCCTAAATTCTCGGTGTTTTTAAACGCCTTAATGTTTGGGCAGTGCATCAGTAATTGCTCCATTAATAATGGATTATGAATACCTCCACCACTGGCATATACTACACAGTCTTGAGTATGTTGAGCACAGTCATTTAACGCCTTGGCAATCGTAGTGGCAGAAAGGGCATTTAAAGTCGCTAAAACATCTTCGTGGTTTAGTCTTTGTGTCGTTGAATGCATTTGTGCCGCCCGTAAATAAGCTAAATTAAACACCTCAGGTCCGGTTGTTTTAGGCAGTGGTAATTTAAAAAACGCGTTATCGGTAAGCGCAGCAAGAAGCTTTGTATTCACTTTACCAGCTTTGGCAAGTTTAGCTCCCTCATCATAATGGAGCCCTTTAAAATAATGCTGTACATAAGCATCCATAATAGTATTGCCAGGGCCAATGTCAGAGCTAAAGACCGCTCCAGTATCGCCGTTTTTAGGTAAAAATGTTAAATTAGCAATGCCCCCCATGTTGAGTAAAATACGATTTTCATTTGGGCTGGCAAAAAACAAATAATCTCCATACACAGCTAATGGTGCGCCTTCACCACCAGCAGCAATATGCTTTTGCCTAAAGTCACCTATCGTGGTAATGCCTGTAGTAACCGCTATTTGATCGCTGTCGCCAATTTGTAGCGTGCCATTTTTAAAATCGTGGTGGTTATGTTGGGATTGCGGGCAGTGATAAATAGTTTGCCCGTGACTGGCTATTACATCAATATCGGCTGGATTTACTTGCCACAGTGCTAAACACTGATTAACCATAGCACCATGGAGTTTACCTACCCACGGATGTAACAAAGTCAGCACTTCTAAATCGCATTCGCGCTTAGCAAACACCTGTTTTATTTTAGTTTTATACTCATCGTTGTACTCAACCGTGGTGAATTTTAATACCTCTATTTGGGTATGCAAACCCGCTCCGGTTATTTTACATAGCGCCACATCTAAACCATCTAAAGAGGTGCCACTCATTAGGCCAATAATTAAACGACTAGGCTTTTTAGCGCTATTATAAAGGGCGGCAATGTGTGGGTGCATAGTGACTCTGTGTAGGTACTTTTTATTATATTTTAAAAGAGTTTAAAGCAAAGTTATAGCTGTATACACTTTAATTTTAAAAAGATAGTTTCATTGTTTAAACGCCTAAAGCTTGCTAGGTTATTGGTTGATAATAATAAACTTATTTACCATATGATGATTTTACGTGAGTTCAAGCAACACGATACCTTTCAAATCGTAACCATTTTGAACAATCAACAAGTAGCTCGCTATTTGTCCTCTAAAATTCCATTTCCGTATACGCAGGCAGATGCGAATTGGTGGATAAACGAGGGAGCAAAATGTGGCATCATTAAAGCCATCGAAGTTGATGGCCTGTGTGTTGGTTGTATTGGTGTTATTCCTGGTGAATTTGAGTATAGCCGCAGTGGCGAAATTGGCTATTGGCTTAGTCAGCAATATTGGGGGCAAGGTATTATCACCCAAGCCATTGGGTTGATTATTAGGGTCTGTTGACCTTTCAAGGTTAAATTTGCAACAGTCTGTTTGGTATTTAGGCAAGGCAGAGCCTATGAGGTGTGGTTATTCCAAATAAATAGGCGATAACGCAGTATTAATGCTAAACAGGCGCTGCCCTTCGGGTTCTGCCTAGGGGCTATTTACTCTTTGTTGCTCGGTTTTGACTTAGCCCACTAGGTTACAAACCTCGCGCCGCGATTAAACCGCCCCTAGTTTGAACAAATTGTAATCCGCAAAGGTCAACAGACCCTAAAGAAGTGTTTAAAAGTACTAATTTAAACCGTATTTATGCGGCTGTATTTGCTGGTAATGCGGGCTCAATAAAGGCGCTGCTTAAAAGTGGCTTTAATACCGAGGCTATTTTAAAACAAGCAATTTATAAAAATGGTCACTATTTTGATAGCCATATATTTAGCATGCTAAAAACAGAGTAATTATTCTAATTAAATGTTTGCAAAGGTTGAATTAACCCCCTCTCGCCCAAAGCTCGTGTATCAAGGTACAAATTTTATCTGCCTATCCGCGCATTATTGTTGAGCCGTGTATTGTTTTAAAGCTTAAACATTCGGTAATAGGTGGTTTTTTCACTTTATTTTGGAGATTTTTATGTCTACAACTAGCCGTCAATTTACTTTAGCCTCGCGCCCACATGGCGCCCCTACCAATGACAACTTTGAATTTAAAAGCAAAGAGCTTCCATCGTTAAAAGAGGGCGAAGTACTGTTGCGTACAATTTACTTATCATTAGACCCCTACATGCGTGGCCGTATGAGCGATGCTAAATCGTATGCCGACCCTGTCGAAATTGGTGATGTAATGGTTGGTGCAACGGTGTGCCAAGTAGAAACATCTAAAAACGATAAATTTAGCGAAGGCGAATGGGTATTAGCGTACACAGGTTGGCAAACTTACGCCATCTCAAATGGCGAAGGCTTAATGTCATTAGGTAAAGAACCAACAAACCCTTCATACGCATTGGGTATTATGGGTATGCCTGGCTTTACCGCCTACATGGGTTTACTCGATATTGGCGCCCCTAAAGCAGGTGAAACCGTGGTCGTTGCAGCAGCAACGGGACCTGTTGGTGCAACGGTTGGCCAAATTGCTAAAATTAAAGGCTGTAAAGTGGTTGGAGTTGCCGGTGGCAGCGAAAAATGTGCTCATGCCGTTGAAAAGCTAGGCTTTGATGCCTGTATTGATCACAAAGCCGATGACTTTGCCGAACAATTAGAAAAAGCATGTGACCAAGGCATTGATGTTTATTATGAAAATGTGGGCGGAAAAGTGTTTGACGCCGTATTACCTTTGCTTAATACCTCAGCGCGCGTGCCTATCTGTGGTTTGGTATCGCAATATAATGCGACCAGTTTGCCTGAGGGCCCAGACCGAATGGGCATGTTAATGGGACAATTACTAACTAAGCGCATCAAAATGCAAGGCTTTATTATTTTTGATGATTATGGCCACCGCTATGACGAATTTGCACAAGACATGCAAAAATGGCTACAAGACGGAAAAATTCAATACCGCGAACATCTGGTAGAAGGCATTGAAAACACCATCAGTGCATTTAACGACATGATCAGTGGGAAGAACTTTGGTAAAACCGTAGTAAAGATTAACAGCCCACTATAATAACATTCAGGCTGTGTTGTAATTCAACACAGCTCAATAAGGAAGAAAATGATTAAACTACACCATTTAAATAAATCTCGCTCTAAACGTATTATTTGGTTACTAGAAGAGCTTGAGGTCGATTACGAAATTGTTGCTTACCAACGTAACACTGAGACTTTTTTAGCCCCTGATGAGCTTAAAAATGTGCATCCGCTGGGTAAATCGCCAGTTATAGAAGATGATGGCTTAGTGATTGCCGAGTCTGGCGCTATCACAGATTACCTGATCACTAAATATGGCAAAGGTAAATTTGCCCCAAAAGCAGGCACCCCTGATTACGTTGACTACCAGCAATGGCTACATTTTGCAGAAAGCTCAGCAATTTTACCGCTTTTACTCAAAATGTTTGTGCAAAAAGATGGTGCTAAAACCCAGTTTTTAGAGGGCTATGCTGATGCAGAAACCGCTAAAGTGATTAGCTATTTTAACAGCCGTCTTGAAGGCAAGCGTTATTTAGTGGGCGAGACCCTAACCGGTGCCGATTTTATGATGTCGTTTATTGTTGAAATCGTTAAAAATGCAGGCCAGTTAGAGCACTTTAAAAACCTGGTTAAATACGATGAGCAATTACAATCTCATGAAAAATTTCATACCGCTAACGAGTTAGAAGCCAAGTACGACTAACTTACCTTTCGCTTTGATTGTGGTTTCACAGTCAAAGCGATACCCGCTTTTCTATTCAGGTCTATCAAGATAAATTTGTTTAAAATCATTAAAATGTGCTTCAAAAAGTGCAACTAAGTTTGGATCAAAATGATTACCTGCACCTTTAATTATTTCCGCTTTTGCGTCATCCATACTCCAAGGCTCTTTATAACAACGGCGACAACATAACGCATCAAACACATCAGCAATCGCAGTAATTCGTCCCTCTAAACTGATTTCTTGCTGTTTTTTTGCGTGCGGATAACCGGCTCCATCCCAACGCTCGTGATGATCAATCGCAATGTTTGCAGCCATATCAATAACAGGATTAGCTGTCCCTTTGAGAATTTCCCAGCCCTTAGTGGTATGCTGTTTCATAATTTCCCACTCGTCAGCATCTAATTTTGCTGGCTTATTTAAAATGAGATCTGGTACCCCTACCTTTCCTACATCATGTAATTGCGCAGCTAGGCTAATTTTATCGCAGTACGCTTGATTTTGATTATGCAGCTGCGCGAGTAATTTTGCATATAAGCCAACCCTAATTACGTGAGATCCCGTTTCCTTGGAGCGCGACTCCATGGCACCTCCCATCAGTGAAATAGCCAGCTGCTGGGTTTCTTCAATTGAATTAGCTAATAATAAACTTTCAAATGTGAGAACAACATTGCCCAAAAACAAGTCAACAAGCTGTTGCGCTTCTTTTTTAACCGGTTGCAATGATTGAAATGCGAGTATTGAATCTAGACCTTTTTGTGAATGATGAAAATAAACATAATGATCTTCTGCAATAAAATTCTGCTTGGTTTGTTTCGCCCTTAAAAAGTACTCTTGATGCTTTTTCGGAATACTATCAATACCACTTCCCGTGAACAGATGTATACCTGAGACTTCCCCTTCAATCATTTGCAACTTTTCATCTAACTGACAAATACCAAATACTTTAGGCGCATCTATATATAAATTGGCCGAGCTCATATTCAGTACAAGTTTTAACTCTTCCATGACAACAGAGGTAAACTCTACCAAGTCACCAATTTGGGTAATGGTAGAGATAGCTTTTATTAGTCTTTTTAAATTATAGCGGTGAGTTTGTAGCATACAAATATCGCGGTAGGCTCGTAAAGAGGTATAAAAAATCAATTCAAGATCTTGGCTTTGCAGTTGGCTCTTCGCTTTATAGCCATCAATATCATAATCGCGAATAACACTGCGCTCAGGCGCAACCCCAGGCTGACCTGTTCGCAAAATAATTCGACTATAACCATTTTGTAAGTCTTGGCGAATAAATCGCGCAAGATCTAATCCTGCATGTTCTGTTTCCATTACGACATCTAGTAAAATTAATGCGTAACGTTCTGAGCTTTGTAGTTTCTCTTTCGCCTCAGATGCACTGTAAACACTGTGTAGTTCAACAGGGCGTTGCTCAAATTCAAAGCGCTTCATTGCAAGTTGAGTTACCTGATGCACCGAGTCATCGTCATCAACAATTAAGATTTTCCATGGCTTAGCATTGCTGTTGGCAACCGCTTTATCTGACACTACATCATCTTGTAACCACTCCATAAACACACCCTGCTATTAATTAATTCGGTGGCGTTACCGGAAATTGAATGAAAAAATAAACGCCTGTGGATTCTTTTTGCTTTACTGCAATTTGCCCTTTCAGGCGGTGAACTACGAGGTTATAAACAATATTCATCCCCAAGCCACTGCCGCCACCCGCTCTATTTGTGGTGTAAAACGGGTCAAACACTTTTTTCTGAACTTCATCTGTCATGCCTTGACCACTGTCTTGATAATGAATACAGACAGAGTCTGAGTACTCAATATGAACACTTATCTGCCCTTTTTTTCTACCATTTTGAAAACCGTGAATAATTGAATTCATTACTAAATTAGTGAAAATTTGCGCTAAGGCACCAGGATCAGAATACACTTCTGGCTCAGGCTCCGTTGCACTAATGGTAATATCAACCGGTGTTGCTTTAAGGGTATGATAGAGGCTTTTTAGCACCTCATTAAAATAACTACTTACATACAAATTACGTAATTCTTCGGTTGTTTGATCAACCGCTACACGTTTAAAACTGCTTATTAAATCAGCGGCACGTTGCATGTTTTTTAGCAAAATGTCACAGCTTAAATCAACTTCACTAATAAACTCACTAAACTCTGTTTTACTTAAGGTGCCAGAAGCCACTTTGTTTTTAGTTTCGATTAACATTTCTCGCAAATGAGATGTCGCTGTCACACAAACACCTAACGGTGTATTCACCTCATGTGCCACACCACTGACTAAACTTCCAAGTGAAGACATTTTCTCTGCTTCAACAAGTTCCTGCTGAGTGCGACGAAGCTCTATGGTTTGCTCAAGTAGAGCCTGCTCTGCCTCATGGCGTTTACTCGACATTAAATTAATAGAATCACTTAAACTGTCATAAGGGCTGCGCTTAGAAACTGTTTGAGAAAAATCCCCAGCTGCAATCGCAGAGCAAACCTGATCAATATCTTTACTGGCTTTAATTAAACGCTCAAAGCTTCTAAACATGGTGCCAAGCTCATCCTTTTGAGTCATATACTTTTGAACATGAATAGATAAATCTCCATTAGCTAGCTGTTCAACAGATTTAATCGCAATATTAATACGCTTGGTTGTTCGGTTAATAAAATACCAAAAGAGTAAAAACACCAGTAATACACTTGCAAAAGCCGCTGCCAATAATGGGCTAAATTGCGCTTGAATAGGCCCAATAATATCGGTTTCAGAGCGACGCACTATCACTGTCCAATGCCCAGTGGCAACCTTGGCTTTATCAAAATAGAATATTCCAGAATCAAAAGGATCGTTAGCAGATAATATTTCTCTTGCTTGCCCCTGTAATTTTAGCTGTTTGGCTATACTTGCATAATCTGTGTCTAAAATGGCTTTCGTTTTTAGTCCTGAATGATTTAATGTCGTGGCAATCACGTTGTCACGTTGGCTGAGTAACAAAACATCAATTTTTAGTTGCTGCTTTATGGTTTGTAAGAATTCCGTTATATCAGCAAGTGCTCTATCTACACTTGCCATACCGACAAATTCGCCATTAATAATAATTGGCGAACTTTGTTCAACCAGCATTCTTCCCTCGTAAACATAGGGCTCAGTGATCATCGTCTCGGTATTACCATCACGTAAAAACTGTTGACGTACTCCCTCATAATAAAGACTTGATTCCATATCGACCAAGGGCTCAAGTAACAAACGTTCAGAGTCATTAAAATCACGATGCCAATAAGGTAAAAAACGGCCAGTTTGGTCTACATAAACGCCCTCTTTTAACGGTGGAGCATTAATATAGGCTTGATCTTGATTATCGGCATTAGGCTCATAACCAAACGAAGCCCCCACAAATGAAGGGTTCATTTTAAGCACTGCACGAACAAAATTAATACTTGCCTCTCTATCACCAAACAACCCATTTTGCTGTGCTAAGGCCATAATCTCTGTAGTGCGTACCGCTAATTGCGTTTCTTCATTTACCTTCGCGGCAATCGTATCTGCCGTCTGGCTTAAATTTAGTTTTGCTTGTATAACAGCCTGATTAAGGCTAGTTGAATACCAATAACTCAAGATACTGGCAATAATGAGCATGACGGGCAATGCCAAATACAGCAGCATCTTTCCTTGCAAAGAGTGTATGAGTGGTAGTCGCATAATTTTAGGCTTAAACAAGCAAGCCAACATCCTGAGGATCTGAAGTATTAAGCTTAAAAATTAGACTATAAAAACTTTCTAGGCAAATCAATTGTGTAGAAATTAATGCAGAAGCGGGGTATTAAAATACCCGCTATATAACGGACAAGGTTGTTAAATAGAGTATCGCTTGGAAACAAAAGCGTTATTTATATAATTTATCAGACTCGCTGAGTTGTAGAGCAGACTGTAAAGTTCTTATTGTTTAATCGACCAACCGATAACCCACAGCGGGTTCAGTTAATATGTATTTTGGACTAGCAGGGTTAGCTTCTAGTTTTTGTCTGAGCTGCGCTACATGTACCCGCACATATTCAGGACGGTCTATGTACTGCGCTCCCCAAATATGGCTTAAAATTGCATTATGAGTGAGTACTTTATCTTTATTTTGAAACAGCAATAATAATATTGCGTACTCTTTTTTAGTCAGTTTTATCTCATTCCCCGAGGTGGTTACTATGTGCTTTTGTGGATCTATTTTTATATTCCCACAGGTAAACGCCACACTCGGCTGACTTTGGGTGCGCAATAACACCCGAATTCTGGCGAGTAACTCATTCGCGCTAAACGGTTTGGTAATATAGTCATTTGCTCCATTATCAAGCGCGGTTACCTTTTCAACTTCGCCATCTCGCGCTGACAGCACCAAAACAGGTAAGGCACTCCATTGTCGAAACTCAATCAGCCAGTCTTGACCGTCCATATCTAACAAGCCTAAGTCTAATAACACAAGATCATAACTTTGCTCACTTAAACGTGCAAAACCATCTAAGCCTTTATCACAAATACTTAGCTCGTAACCACTGGCTTGCAACAAGGTTTTTAAAAAGCTTTGTAAAGGGGGAGAGTCTTCCAATATTAAGATTTTAGTCATTGTCTTTTTCCCAGATCAATTTTGCGTACGCCATCTGTGTCTCGTTGTTAATTGTTAATGTAAATGTACCTTGGTGAAATTTAGCCACCACATCACAAATAATACTGCCCAGCCCAACGCCTTCATCGCTACTTGTTTGCGCTTTAGTGATCACGTTATTAGTGAGAAGTAACTGATAACATACCTTTTGCTGATTGCTACTTTGAGTAAATTCAACGCTCACCTTCCCATCACCATAACGCCATGCATTTTCGAGCATATTAGCTAGCGCAATTTCTAATAAAGTCACATCCCCTATGCATTTTGACTGAGCGTCTATATTGGTATCTATAACAAAATGGGTGAGTTGCTGCTGTCTGCGAGCTTTGGCTTCACTGAGTAATGCTTGTAAGTTTATTGTTTGCCAACATAGATTTTCACCCATTTTATTAACTCGGCTTAACTCCATGACTTTATCAAAGTGTTGATTAAGTATTTTACTTTGCTCATAAATATTACTCGCTTGCTCTTTTATCACGCTGTCGCTGAGGGTAATTTCATCATCTGCAAGCATGCTGGATGCGCCCATAATAGTTGCCAATGGTGTGCGTAAATCATGTGACAAACTACGTAAAAGTGCATTTTTAGCGCGTTCTAATTCCGCTTGCACCGAAATAGCAGCCGACTGCTGGCGTAATAACGTTTTTTCATGTACTTGATAAAGCAGCGAGATAGCGGTATCAGCAAAAGCTTTTTGCCCTTGCGTTAACCGTTTAGTAAAATTAAACCCGCCCCTGCTCGGGTTAGCCTCACTAAGTAATATAAATTCACTGTTGCCTCGCGGTGCTGCAGGCATAAATGTGCAAGATGCATTTAAATGCTTACCGATCCGCTGTACAAAGTACTTTTTTTGTTCGTCCAGCGTATCTAGGCTATTTAGGTCTTTTGCCAGTTCATACAAGGTGCGGCTATTACTTGCGTGTAATTGCACATCTCTGACTTTAGTACTGAGCTCCCCCGCCAATTGACTGATCACAAAACCAACAATTAGCATAACAATAAAAGTTACTAAATATTCTATGTTTTCAATATGAAAAGTAAAATTAGGGGCAACAAAAAACCAATCTGTACATGCGACACTTACTAAGGTGGTCAGTATCGCAAGGCGACGGTTACTACGTACAGCAACCCAAGTCACCCACAATAACTGAAGCATTACAATATCGGTTGTAGTAAACCAGTTACGTACAGGGAAAATGGCCATAACCACAATTAATGGCATTATTACCGCCAAAAAAAATGCTTTATACCACCTTGGTTTGGCCTCGACCTGATTCATTAATTATTCCTCTAACATTTGAGCACTTAGGTTACTGCCTTTTCGATATTGCCTCTATAAAGTTTTTATAAAGTTTTTTATCTCGTTCGTTAAATCTTTATAAAGCTTTGCAGTGCAGCGCTGACTTTAGTATTTGATCCCGTATATTCAACTCAACTTTAGTGATTGCGTGTTACCTGCAATAGGTATTTGATAAGGCGTATTGATGATAAATTGGAGAATCACCTTAAGACTACTCGCCTTTCCTATTATTTGGATGGGAGTGGTGCAACTAGTATTCGCAGCGCTTTCATTATTTATTTTTAAAGATCGCGTTATTAGTGCGTTTCTTATTTCTGGCGCAACGATGATCTCAGTCGCTTTAGTGCTACTTATCAATTTACGTAAAACAGATTATACCGGTGCAACATTCAGAGATGCACTCATTTACGCCACAGTAACGTGGATTATAGCCGGTGTGTTAGGCGCTATTCCCATTTTGGTTGTCACTGGCGTTAACTTTAGCGATGCAGTATTTGAGTCAATTAGCGCCTTAACTACTACTGGTGCAACCGTGCTATCAGGGCTCGATAACATGCCTGCTAGCTTTTTATTGTATCGACAATTTTTACAATGGATGGGCGGTTTAGGCATAGTAATTTTTGTAGTGGCTATTTTACCTATGCTGAATATTGGTGGCATGAAATTATTAAAAGCAGAAACCCCAGGCCCCATTAAAGACGAAAAATTAACTCCGCGCGTTGCCAGTACCGCGCATTATTTATGGGGTGTTTACTTTGCAATCACGCTACTTTGTATTTTAGCCTATTACGCTGGCGGAATGAGTTTTTACGATGCGATTGCACATGCCTTTACCACAGTTTCAACTGGGGGGTTTTCAACGCATGATGCCAGTATGTGGTATTACCGCAGCCATTTACTGCTGTGGATAGCTAATGTCTTTATGCTTGCAGGTGCGATTAACTTTGCCTTGCACTTCAAAGTGGCGCACAAAAGAGCCATTACTAGTTATTATCACGATGAAGAAACACGTTATTTTATTTATATCGTCGTGTTTTTATCAGTTCTTTTAACTACTATGTTGCTGCTTAAAGACAGCTACTCAAATGTACTTGAAGCATTTAGTTTCTCCACATTCCATATTATTTCTTTTATTACCAGCACCGGTTATGGCGCAGCAGGCTTTACTGACTGGCCAGCTGAGGCTGGGGTTTTACTGGTTATTGCTGGCTATCTTGGTGGTTGCGCAGGTTCAACCGCTGGCGGAAATAAAATAATTCGTAACATTATTGTTGGCAGAATGATTAATAACAATATTAAACAGCTACTCCATCCAAGAGCGATATTTACACTTAAATATCAAGGTTCGCCCGTTAAAGAAGATGTACGCCATGCAATTATGGCATTTATGACCTTTGCTGTTGGTACAAGCTTACTGTTTACAATGTTGCTTATGGCAACGGGTCTTGATTTTTGGAGTGCATTTACTGCGGTAGCTGCTTGCGTCAATGTACTTGGCCCTGGGTTTGGTGAAGTTGGCGCTAACTTTCAACCCGTTTCAGATACCGGTATTTGGATACTCTCGGTCGCTATGATCGTGGGCCGGTTAGAATATTTTACTGTTTTTGCACTTTTTACTCATAGCTTTTGGAAAAAATAACGAGGAATAATATGGCACATTTTACAGTGATTGGTTTAGGTCGCTTCGGCATTGCAGCAAGTCTTGAGTTAATTCATTTAGGGCACACAGTGACTGGCGTTGATAGTAACCCAAAACTCGCCGAAAAGTATGTTGAGCATTTATCTGAAACCGTCGTTTGCGACTCCACCGATGAAGCCGCGCTTAAAGAGCTTGATTTAGCGAGTAGTCAGGCTGTTTTAGTGGCGATTGGGGAAGATATGCAATCGAGCATTCTGTGCACGCTTGCATTAAAAAACTTAGCTGTTGAGCAAATATGGGTAAAAGCGAGTACTAAAGCCCATCACACTATTATCTCTAAATTAGGTGTAACACGCATTATTCACCCTGAGGAAGAAATGGGGGTGCGCGTTGCACAAGCGCTTAATTACCCGATAGTGAACGACTATATTTCATTAGGCAATGGCTTATACGTTGTTGAAGTAAGTATAAAAGCTCACCTACATAAAACAAAACTAGGGCATCTACTCAGAGAAATAAAAGGCACTGTAGACCCTCTATTGGTAAAGCGCGCCAAGCAAACGTTTGTCAAACTTGATGACGACTTTGAGTTACATACCCACGACACCTTACTGCTATCAGGTAGCCGAGTCGAATTAAACTATCTAGCTCCAAGGCTCTTATAATCATGGTTTTATGGCACCCTCTCAAAACGCCTATTGAGCGCAAAGTCAGTGGGCATAAAAAAATCAATGCGGCTCCGCCTCTTATTTTATGTTGCAGTTTTTTAATATTAATAACGCTAGGAGCATTGGCATTAAAACTGTCTTTTGCAACCTATGAGCCTATTTCATGGATACAAAGTGCGTTTACGGCAACCTCTGCGGTGACTGTAACTGGACTGGTTGTAGTGGATACCGGTTCAGTGTTTACCCCTTTTGGACAAGGCGTTATTGCGTTATTAATTCAACTGGGTGGTCTGGGGTTAATGACCTTTGCGGTTGTAACTTTAATGGCACTGGGTAATAAAGTTGGCTTTATTCAAAAAACAGTCACCAAAGCTGCTTTTAATCAAACAGATACATCTACGTTGGTCAATACCGCTAAGTCTGTTTTACTGTTTGCACTAATCGTAGAATCCATAGGCGTTGTTATTTTAACGCTGTATTGGCTACCTGAAATGGGTTTACAGAAAAGCTTTTTTCATGCTCTTTTTTATACCATTAGCGCTTTTAACAATGCAGGGTTTGCATTGAGTCCTAACAGCTTAATGCAGTATGTTGATGACCCCGTTGTGAATTTAACTATTACCGGTTTGTTTATTATTGGTGGGCTTGGCTTTACCGTATTAATGGATTTATATAAATCAAAGCGTTGGGCAAAGCTCAGTCCCTACAGTAAATTAATGTTGATCAGCACAGTTATTATTAACGTTATTGCATTATTGCTTATTTACGCGATTGAATACGATAATCCAAAAACACTGCAACCACTGTCTGAAGTAGGTAAATGGTTAGCTGCTTGGTTTCAAGCTGTCACTCCCCGTACTGCGGGATTCAATACCATTGCTATTGAAGAATTAAAAAATGCCAGCACCGCTTTAACTATGATGCTTATGTTTATTGGTGGCGGCTCTTTAAGTACCGCAAGTGGCATTAAAGTCGTTACGTTTATCGTTTTAATTTTAGCAACCTATAGCTACCTAAGACGTGACAAAGGCGTCACTGTGTTACGCCGAGAAATAGACAAAGAATCTGTGTATAAAGCATTAGCTTTAACCATTATTTCAGCAGGAGTCACTTGGTTAGCTATTTTTACCTTACTGGTCGTCGAAGATGCGCCTTTTTTAGATGTTGCTTTTGAAGCGGTATCTGCACTGGGGACGGTAGGGCTTTCACGTGGTTTAACATCCTCGCTATCACCACTGGGAGAGTTTATTATTATGTTTTTAATGTTCATGGGCAGAATAGGTCCGCTCACTATCGCCTATTTTTTAGCAAGTCCACGCACTAAAAAGCTAAGATACCCAAGCGCGCAACTCTCTATTGGCTAACAAACATTCACGCGGGTTAATCAGCCCGCGTTTTAAATACCCGCTAGCTCCCGCTCAGTAATACACTCACCCGATGCCATTTCAAATTCTCGACACGTTAATGGGCGATTTTCGTAAATAGTACACATGAGGGTATTTCTATCAAGTGCTTCGCACCAGCCATCGTCGCCGCGCTTCATGACCTCACTGCCCCATTTGTCGTAATCAATATATCGAAAAGGAACACCGGTATCAGTGACAATACGCACTTCTAATTGGCAGCAACACGCTTGGCAGTTAGCGCAAGTGACTGGTTGGGTATTGATATTTTCAACAGCAATGATTGAGTTTGGCATACAGACTTTTGATAAATGATATACAAGCTATAGGATACACGAGCGAGGCAAGGGTGACAGTAAAATAACGTCAGATATTAAACATCGTTATATTGTAATTAACTAATCACTAAAAAAGCGTGCTGATTAACCAGCACGCTTATTTAAGATTAAAAATTGAAAACCACTTTAACGTTATCCGATACAGCTGATGAAGAGACAAAGCCAATGGTGTCAGGGTTAGCTGCGACCATTTTGATTACTTCACTGTCATTTTCTAACTCTTTAGGTGGTGTGCCCTTTCCTGTGAAAATTAGTTTTGACCAATATGCTTTTAACTGAGAAGACGTTTTATTAAGTAATTTACTATTAAATTGCTCGGTTGCAGCACTACTTGGTTCTTGAGATATTGGAATGATCTTATTGCCATTGCTAAATGACTTTTCTTTTCCTGTATAAATTCGGCTGATAACAGACTCATCAAAGCTACTTTCATTTGAAGGATGCACGATAATAGCAAAATCTGCATAGGCGAAGTTCGTAAACAGGAATATTACACTTAATATTAATTTTTTCATTTTACTTCTCCTTAAAATACAACATCGACACCAAGCGTGATAGCTTTACTATCACCGGCCACAGCTAAATCAAACGAGTCATCTTTGACTCTATCGTATTGCACTTTAAATGCAGCTGACGGATGAAAGTCCCACCTCACACCAACAGCAAATGTATTATGCTGCTCTGTATCACCTTCACCTTCTTGTTCGAAGTCTGAAAACATGACATAAGGTGTAATAGAGTCAAAACGATAGCCCGCACTGATCATATAAGTGTCGAGATTACCATCTAAGTCTAAGCGGTTAAGCTCACTTAAAACGAAAAAATCACCAAAATCAAGATTTGCAGCTAAACCATAAAATTTACCATCTCTGCTATCTTTGCCGTCCCACAAAACCGATTCACCCGCACGAAAACGCTTGTTGGTGTATTGCATGTGGGTCACTCTTAGTTCGAGCCAGTCACGATTTAGTAACAGTACGCCGCCTAACATATCTTCCCAAATTTCTCTTGTTGGCTCTTGAAAGAAGAAGTCTGATAATAGCTTGTTATCGTCATCGTCCTCTTTACCGGTATAAATATTCGCAGACACTCCCCAGTCACCTATAGAACCTGAGTAGAGTAAATTAACGCCCTCGTAGTTAAATACTTGCCATGTATAGTTATCTGCAGGGGCTCGCATCCATACATATGCATAACCTACATCGAAAAAGTCTGAGTAGTAAAATAGTGGTAAACGCTTTTTACCTGCTTGAATAGTCCAATTATCATTAATATCGTAAGAAATATAAGCCCATTCAAAGTTTGCCTCAAAGTCGTTGACTCCTCTGGCAACTAGCTGACCTGTTACAGAAAGACCTTCACCCAAATCGCCTGATACCTGTAATCCAATCAAAGACTCTGGCGAAAAGGATAAATCTTCAGTGTATGCACTAACATTTGGATAGTCCGCAAGAAATGTTGGTTCAACGCCATATTGCGGGACACCTGTACCGCTCAGTACCTTACCTGCATTAATACTTGCAAAACCCGAAATATTAATTTCAGCATAACTACTTGCTGATATAAATGCTCCCAATAGTATAATTTTTTGCAGTTTCATTGATCACCTCATTATTATAATGGCTGTCATAGCCAAATTGAGTATAGTAAAGCAAGAAAAAGAAACAAAAAATTAACACTCTTTTATTTTTATACTGATTTCTAATATTATTTAGCCATCGACCTTGATAGCAATGTCCCTTTAATTTCGCTGTAGCGCTGTTGCTCGCACAGTGCAAAACCACTTAGTTGACGTACTTTATTACGCGCAAACAGTGGCACGCTCATTCCCGCCAAAAACCGGCATTGGGTTTCAATACCTACATTGTGTACACCTTTAGTTGCCATGTGCGCTAAAAACTCATCGACCTTTTGATAAATAAGCGCTGTATCAATCGTTGCAGGGGGAATTGAATATTCAAGCTTAACTGAATGCCCACGACACACCGAGCAATGTCCACACTGCTGTGGCGCATTCGCATCATCAAAGTAACGGGCTAAGTTATAGCTTAAGCAAGATTGCAGCTCAAAAAAGCGTACTAAAGCAGCAATCCGTTTTATTTCCGCTTGCTCTTTATCAGTAAAATAATCGTGTAACTGCTGGGCAAGTGCAGGATTATTAATCACCTCGCTATGCACTTTGTACACGTGAGTAATACGTTTGGTTTCAAGGGTGATAAGGTTTTTTTCAGCCAAATAGTCAAGCGCGGCTACCACACGTTTACGGTCAACCTGCGCGGCTTGCGTTAGGGAGTCAAAATTAAGTGTGCCCCATATTTTTTTAAAGTCGGTATGACTAAATATTTGTGTTAAAAAAGCTTGGCGCTGCTCATCAAACTGGCTAAGTAACTCATTTTTATCAACCAAAAATTTATACTTAAAATCGGCATAATAAGCATACTGCGGGGTTATTGCGCCTTGCATTTCAAGCTGTACCAGCAAGGTTTTAAGGGCAAGTTGGCGAATATTACTCTCGCTTGAAAGGCTATATTCTTGCATTTCCCATTGCTGTTGAGCTTGGCGAATATCGTTAATAACATATTCAATACCGCTGAGCTCTGGAGTATCGCCGTAAATAAAGTTTTCTACTGTATTTAAGCCATCTAAATTAGCCAGGGTATAACAATTTGATGGGTTGCCGTCACGCCCTGCGCGGCCAATTTCTTGGCTGTAGTTTTCTATTGATTTAGGTAAATCGTAGTGAATTACAAAGCGTATGTCTGATTTATCAACCCCCATACCAAAGGCAATGGTAGCAACCACTACATTTATTTTGCCTGCCATAAAATCGTCTTGAATTTGCCCGCGTAGGGTGTCTTCAAGCCCTGCATGATACGCCACCGCGTGCAGGCCCTGCGCGCTTAACATATTGGCCACTTGCTCAGCACTTTGCTGCAGCGTGACATACACAATACCGGGGCCGGTTTGCGCACGGACAATTTTAGTAAGCTCATTGTTTTTATCCGCCGTTTTAACACTCAGCACATTTAAATCTAAATTAGCGCGATAAAACCCCGTTTGCACAATACATTGTGGCTCAATAGCAAAGCGCTCGGCCATATCGCGTTTTACTTTTTTAGTGGCGGTAGCGGTTAATAGTAGCACTAACGGAATATTTAGCTCTTCACGGTAACGAGGTAGTTTTAAGTAATCGGGTCTAAAGTTATGCCCCCATTCAGATATACAATGCGCTTCGTCAACAACCAACATAGAAAGCGCCACTTGGCTTATAAACTCCCTAAAGCGTTCGTTTTTAAAGCGCTCAACCGACACCATTAACACTTTAACTTTACCACTTCGTACGTCGTTCATTACAGTGCTACTTTGCATTTGGTCTTGGCTTGAGTCGAGGCTGGCGGCATAGATGCCTTTGCTATTTAAAAAGCTAATTTGATCTTTCATCAAGGCCAATAACGGCGATACCACCAGCGTTAAATGCGGTAAATGTAACGCGGTGAGTTGATAGCACAACGACTTACCCGATCCTGTAGGAAATATTGCCAATGATGATTGGCCATTTAGCAGCTGCTCTATGGTTTGTTGTTGCCCTGTTCTAAACTGATTAAAACCAAAATGTTGCTCAAGAGACTGAACTAGCGAGGTACTCATAAAAGCGTCCTTTTTATGTCGGTGCCCATAAATGCTGTAAATGCGCAGTAGATGAAATATTTGCATATCAGTATACATCAAATGACGTGATTTATTGCTGACATATCCTTTAATTAGGCGCACACTATAGCCCCATAAAAACGTGCTTTGCCAAAATAATTTTTTGATACCCAAGTCATTTTAAAAATCAACGTACAGAAATTGCTTCGGTATATTCTTTTTAAGGGCATAGTCATGGATATAACCATACCAAAAATCGTCATCATCGGCGGTGGCGCTGGTGGGCTGGAGCTAGCAACTCAATTAGGGCACAAACTAGGAAAGAAACAACACGCAAATATATTACTCATCGATAAAAATCGCACTCATATATGGAAACCGTTATTGCACGAGGTTGCAACTGGCTCTATTGATGCCGATTTAGATGGGGTTGTTTACTCCGCGCATGCTGCCAAACATCACTATAACTTTCAACTTGGTACCTTTTGCAACCTCGATAACAACAATAAAACCATCACCTTAAGCCCTCTATATGACGAGTTAGGGCATCAAATTTTACCTAAACGCACCGTTCACTATGATCATTTAGTTATTGCTATTGGCAGTGTGAGTAACGACTTTAATACGCCAGGCATTAAAGAGCATTGTTTTTACCTAGATTCAAATCAACAAGCAGAGCGCTTTCAACACGCGCTGCTGGATAACTTTACTCGCCTTCATCAAGACGATGACCCATTACACTCATTAAACATCGCCATTGTTGGCGGTGGAGCAACTGGGGTTGAGCTCTCGGCTGAGCTGTATCATGTTTCTGATTTACTAAAAATATACGGTTTAACCAATATGTCGGCTAAGCGTTTACATATTCATCTGATTGAAGCGGGCCCCAGGATTCTTCCGGCGCTGTCTGAGCGAATTGCCAGTTCGGCCAAGCGTGAGTTATTAAGATTAGGCGTCACCGTTCGGGAAAATACCCAAGTTAAACAAGCAACCGAACATGGCTTTATCACCAATGATGATGAGCAAATAAATGCGGATATTATGGTGTGGGCGGCGGGCGTAAAAGCACCTGACTTTATTAAAGAGCTGGGTATTTTTGAGCTGACTCGTAATAACCAAATAAAAGTAAACGAGTACTTACAAAGCAACCTTGACCCACAAATATATGTGCTCGGTGATTGCTGCGCGTTTACGCAAGATGATGGTACGCAAGTGCCGCCACGCGCACAATCGGCACATCAAATGGCACAATGCGTTGAAAAAAACTTAATCGCCACATTACGTGAGCAGCCCCTTAAAAAATTCGAGTATAACGACCATGGCTCACTGGTTAATTTATCGCGCTACAGCACAGTAGGCAGCTTAATGGGTAACCTAACCAGTAGTAGCTTTTTTATTGAAGGTAAAATTGCCCGCTTTATGTATATTTCATTATATAGAATGCATCAGCGCGCTATTCATGGCAGTGCCAAAACCTTTGCTTTGTGGATCAGCGAAAAAGTGCTGCGTGTTGTGCGTCCTAAAATGAAGCTGCACTAGCCAAAATTAAAGACAGTGGTAATTTAAGTTACCACTGTCTTTAATTTTTAATATTAGCTATATAAAGTACACAAAAATTTTAAGGAAACAGGCTATGTCGGATAAAACGCTTATTTTTAATTTTGATGGTACCGGCAGTGAACCCCGAGACGCAGATCAGTTTAGTACAGAGCATTTTAAAGAAGACGCCAGTATTTCTAATATTTTAAAACTACACTTATTGCTCGGTGGTAAACTTGATGATTCTCCCACCACCCCATTTTCCAAACAGTTAAGTTTTTATTACCAAGGCATAGGCACTAAAGGTAGTCGTTTAAAACGAATTTTAAATCAAGCACTCGCCCCACGTTCAGACGATGTAGCCAGCATTTTAAATCAAGCTATTAATGATTTTAAACAGCATTACCAAAGCGGCGATACCCTCTTACTTACTGGCTTTAGCAGAGGCGCTGCATTAGCGCGGCGATTTGCAAAGTGCTTAGAGCCACTCATACATGAAAAGGTGTATTTATGTGTGTTTGATACAGTGGCCTCGATTGGCATGTCAAAGGTGAGTAAAGCCACTTGGGGTGCAGAGCATGTTATTTTTGAAAATCACACCATTGCCAGTAATGTCTCTGAGGCGCTGCACTGTGTAGCGCTTGATGAAAAACGTCGCGCCTTTGAACCGACGTTAATGAACCAGCAAGCTAACATTACCGAGCTGTGGTTTGCAGGAGCCCATTCCGATGTGGGAGGCGGCTACTATCGCGATGGACTTGCCGATATTTGCTTGCGTTATGCACTTGAGTGGCTTATTGCTCAGCCACTGTCAGTTTCATTGCTAACCAGTCATGACATCGATTACGAAAACCTTTTACCTGAGAGTAACTTAGTTGCCCAAGACGATGTGACTGTTATTCCCGATCCACTGGCGTTAAGTCATCAGCAAAATTACTTTTGGCTAAACCCATTTTTTAAACTTGTTGATAGGCAGTGCTGTGTATTAATTGACGATGAAATCAGCCACGTCGCCCCATTAATACATCACAGTGTTGCACAGCGAATTAATAAACTAACCAGCTATCGTCCCGAATCGTTAAAAAACTTACATTATAAAATGATTTACAGCGACGACAGCACGTTAAACTTTATGGGACTCAGTGCCCATATAATGCTAGCCAACCAAAATATGAGTTTACTTAGCATAAACCAAAGCCAAGATGTGATGGTATATGCCAGTGAAGCCTACAACGCCACCGGCTTAATGCTTGCCCAAGGTGCGACCTATCGCTTTACTCCTTATCCTAATCAATATTGGTATGACGATGGTATAAAGTGCTCTCCTTCTGGGTGGCATCGCGATAACGTGCAACTCGGCGTTAAAGAAATCCCCATGGCATTACTTGAGCCATTTAGACGTTTAGCTACAGCGCAGTGGTTTAGCTTGATCGGCACGATTGGTCAAAGCGATGAACATGCCTTTGAAATTGCTGAAGGCGTTGAAATAACCATTAAAAAATCGGGAGAGTTTTGCCCTTTTGCTAATGATTTAAGTCGTTTTTATGGTGCGAATGCCGGTAGGATAAAACTTAAAGTAACGCGATTAAGCTGATAATCAGTGCACTTTATACTGCAAAGTGCACTGAGCTAGGGATAGCTGGTGGAGGTTATTGCTTTTTCATTTTATGGCCTTTCACGGCATAAAATAATATGAATAGATAACAAGGTAACAACACCGAGTAGCCTGTTTGTAACGAGGTAAAGCCACTCAGTAGCCCCCATAAAACGGGACCAAATGCACCTCCGGCAATCCCCATAATTAAAAGCGCAGAACCAGTACTAGTAAGTTTACCCAATCCTGATAATGCTAGTGGGAACACCGCAGGCCAAACAATGGCATTTGCTAAGCCTAAAAAGGCAATCAGCAGTAAAACATCAGGCAAATTAGCGCCGCCTAAAGGCACCAATAACGCATTGGCAATAACAAACGACTGTGCATCGAGCAGTAAAATACATAATGTAATAACAATCCCTAATACAGCCGATGCGGTTAAAGCGCTCTGCTGAGAAATAAATTTAGGGATAAGTAAAATACCTAAAATATAACCAAACACCATAAACATCATAGTGTATGAGGTCATTACCCCATATTTTTCGACGCCCAGCGATAGTGCAAAAGTACCTATGGTATCGCCTGCAATAACCTCAACCGCCACGTACAAGAATATCGCAATAGCGCCTAACACTAAGTTTGGATGAGAGAGTGTTTCACGAATTTCACCCTTATCGTTTATTGCTTCAACTTCATCATTAATAAGTTCAGGTAGCGGCGACTTTTTAACCGCAAAAGCTAATAAACCAATAAATATGGCCATGCCTAAGTAAGGTAAAATAAGGCCGTTGGCCATATCATCAACTTGCTCTTGGCTAAGCTCTGTGCCTACCGTACCGGTAAAGTTGCTTAAAATTAAGGCCGTAAATACCATCGGAGAAATAACCCCTGCGCCTTTATTTAAAATACCCATAATACTAATACGCACAGCCGCCGATTCTTCTGGCCCTAAACGCACTACGTACGGGTTAACCGCAGTTTGTAATAGAGTTTGACCTGCCCCCATCACCAACTGGGCTAATAAAAACAGAGGAAAAAACTGTGACATAGCAGCAGGAATGAACAGTAAACCCGCTAACATCATACACCCCATGCCAAGCGCCATCCCATTCTTATAGCCAACTTTTTTAATTAACACGGCCGAGGGAAGCGCAGTAAAGGTGACGGCAATATAAAAGGAAAATAAAATTAACGACCCTTGAAACGGAGTTAACTGTAAAATCTGACTTAAATACGGCATTAATGAGCCATTTAGCCAAGTAGCAAAGCCCAGTATAAAAAATAATACCGCAACAATGGCCATTGGAACCACGCTACTATTTTTGGACGTATCCATAACATTGGTTGTCATGTTATTTTCCTTTATTTATATTTATTATGTTGTTAACAAACCTGAGCGCCGCCAATCCACGTGCTAATGACTTGTTGTTGTGTGTTTAATTGTACAAAATTTGCTGGACTGCCCGGTATTAATCGCCCGTGTGTGGCGGGCAACTGTAAATACTGAGCAGGATATAAACTTGCCATATTAAGCGCTTGCGCTAATGGCTGCTTTAAATGGGTTACTGTATTTCTTACTGCGGTTGCCATATCAAGCGCAGATCCTGCCAGTTCACCCGTGGTAGAGGTGAGCTTACCATTATCTAAGGTGACGGTACGGTCAAAAAAAGCAAATTCGGTGTCATTCGTACCCACTGGTGGCATCGCATCAGTGACTAAAAAAACACGACCCATTGGCTTTGCTTTTAACGCAAGCTGACATGCAGCGTAATCAACATGATGCCCATCAACAATTAGGCCGCAATAGGTGTCATCGTTTAATAATGCACAGCCTACAACACCTGGCTCACGCCCCTGTAATGGCGACATAGCATTATATAAATGCGTAAATCCGGTTGCGCCAGCATCAACCGCGCGCTGAGCTTGAGCAAAGCTTGCATTGGTATGACCTAAACAAACGTGTATGCCTACCTCACGCATTTTAGCGATATCACTTGGCAGAACATTTTCAGGTGCAACTGTTACCACCACTTTACCTAAATCTTGGCGAGATAATACCTGCCATTCTTGTTCAGAAATAGGGCGAATATAATCAGCACTATGAGCGCCTTTTTTTGCAACAGATAAGTGCGGGCCTTCAAAGTGAATGCCAATAATACCGGGAGTCTGCAAAGCAATAGCATCAGCAATGACATCGGCTGCTTGGTGCATCACTTCAACCGTGTCAGTAATTAAAGTCGGCAACATGGCAGTTGTGCCATACTTGGCATGTGCCAGCAGCATTTGTTTAACCCCAGCAACACTGCTAGTACGATTAAACAATACACCACCGCCACCATTCACTTGCAAGTCAATAAAGCCTGGTGCAACTAACCCCGTTAGGTGCTCATCTGCCTGTTGCACGTTATCATCTATTGCCGTAATAATACCCGCATCAATGCTCAACACTTTGTCGTTAACAAATTGCTCGCCATCAAAAAACTCTGCTACATGAATACGTTTTACTGACATTTATAATGTCCTTGTTACTTTTTTAAGCCCCTTAGGCTCATCAGGGTTAAAACCACGGCTTAACGCTACTTTTGCCACATCAAGATAAAAACGCTGCAATACTAAAAATGGCGCTAATCGAGGGTGTACGTTAATACCGTTTTGATTAAGGCTAATCACGTGTGCACCGCGTTTTTTAACCTCAGCAATTTGCTGCTGATGTGACTCTTTAGTTTCATCATCAACCGAGCAATCTAAAATCACTAACCCTTGCTCAACTAAGGTTACCGGACCATGTAAAAATTCTGCACTACTGAATGACTCAGCATGAATAGCACACACTTCTTTAAGCTTAAGTGCCATTTCTTTTGAGATAGAAAACCCTAAACCACGGGCTAATACCACCATGTTCTTAATGTTTGCAAACTCACTAGGCTGTAACTGAGTTGGCGAGTCTATCATTGCATCAAGCGCGCTAGGCAGCTCTTTAAGCCCTTGTAATAATGACTCATTTTGCGTCCAATTAGCAACAATATGTACCAATGCCGATAACGTGGCTAAGTAACTTTTTGTTGCCGCCACCGAAATTTCATCACCGGCTTTAAGGGGGACAAAATCATCTACTATGTCTTGCAATGGTGACGCTTCATCGTTAACCAGTGCAATACAATAAGCGCCCGCCTCTTTCGCCATTTTTGCTTGAGCGAGAATATCTGGGCTGCGTCCTGATTGAGAAATTACAATCACCACAGCGCCTTCAAGCTTTAATGTTTTACCATATACACTCGCCACTGATGGCGCTGCTGAACTGACCGGTACACCGGCTTCAATTTCAATTAAGTATTTACCAAAAACGCCAGCATGATCTGATGAACCGCGACCAATCATCATCACCACCTTAGGGGCCATATCGCGAAGCTTATGACCAATTTTTTCCACTAAAGGTTGGTTGGCAATAATTTGCTTTTCAATAACATTTGGCGTTTGCGCCGCTTCTTTTTCCATTAGGGTGTTAAACATCATAACTCCTGGCTGCTGTAATTAACGTGCTGTTGTTTAGCGTAAAGTACAGACCCCATTTCTGGTGACGATAATGGGGCTGATAAAATAGCTTGAATGTCTGGATCTAACCATGTTGTCATCACGGCTGATAAGCCACCGATAAACGAAAGCCTTGGTGGGTTTTTATCTAATAGTTGACGTGCAATATCGCTTAAGTACGCGCCACCTTCTTTTAAAATGGCAATCGCAATGGCATCGTTTGCTTGTGCTGATTGAAAAACACAACCTGCAAGTTGCGCAAAAAAGGCGGCGGGTTTATTCGCAATTACTTCAACAAGTTGCATTGCATCACGCACTTCTAAATACTTCATAATCAAATTAGTAAGCGCACCACTTGGGATTAACTTGTCTAGGCTTAACAACACCTGCTGACAAGCAGTAAAGCCTATCCATGCACCGCTGCCTTTATCGCCATGCGGGAAACCATGACCACCAATCATAAACGATTGACCATTAACGTATGAAAATCCACACGAGCCAGTACCTGCAATCATCACTGCGCCATCACTACCTTGATGAGCGCCCATACAAGCAATGAGTAAATCAGTCGTTAAATGCATAGTTTTAAATGGGTGTTGCCACTGGGTCATTTGATTATGCAAACTTGGTAAGTTAACTCCCGCCAGGCCAACCCCTGCGATTAATGCAGATAAAGGCGTCTCTTTGAGTCCTGCATCTTGCAAGGCTAAACGCGCTGATTGTTCAATGGAATGCGTTGCTTGGCTAAATCCATGTAACGGGTTACCAGGGCCTGCCACACCGGTGCCTACTATTTCATTACAGCTATTGACGATAATTGCTTTACATTTAGTGCCACCGCCATCGATCCCCACAAAGAGTTCATTGTTATTAATATTGTTGGTGATCATTTTTGCCTCTTAATTTGTTCGACCGTTTTGCAAAACACTGAAAATAAAACCGGACTGTCATACTGTATGAATCTTATACTAGCACAAATGACAGCGTTGTCATTATTTTTATTTACAAATAAATAACTTCTTTCATCTTCAATAATTTAAAGGAAAACGCACCTTATCGGTGCGTTACTTTGAGCTTTCTGCTTACACGACTTGCTGATGGAGTCTTAGAGCGAATCCATACATCTTGTGTTACTTTGACGGGTTGTTTATAGGTTTGCCATTGGCCGCTTCCTTGTTTGTATTCAATTACCAAACCAGGGTAGGCAATATTGGCGTACAACATGCCGTTCTCAATTTTTGCGCCCGCATTTGCAAGACGATAATGCACATCAGCCATTTCTAGCTTAGGAAATTCTTTTAGTCCCATTGTGGCTGCAAAAGTCTGCCATTGCTGATCGCGCTGCTGTTTTAATGCTGAGCTAAAGCGATTTGTTTGTTGGCTATAAACAAAGCCATTGTGATCATACGGTACCGCCCAATCTGCCTTATGCCATGCTCTTTGTGCCAACGATAATAACCGTGGGAAGAGCTTATATTCGGCCATATTATTGGTGCGCGTATTTTCACTCCATAACTGCCCTTGAATACCAATAAAGCGTTTATCTTTTGCCAAAGGCGCTGATACTACCTTGCCTTGCTCATCACGCTGTAACGTGTCATCAGCGACATAGGGGTTATCTTCTCTATCGAGCCAAAATTCAGCATGAATAGGTAAATTATCTGGCATAAACTGAAATATTTTTTCGGTATTTATATGCCTTGAAGCCCAGTAATAACCGTGTTCTTGTGGGTCTGCTTCATACGGAAAGTCAAAATACAGCACATCTGGCGACGAGAGCACCACTTGCCAATTTCTATTAGCAAATTCATGGGCACGTTGATGGCCGTTCCACATTAATAAATCCCAGCTATTACCTTGTACAACCTCTGGCATATTCTCTGGGTTAGTATGCGATAAACCATCGCTCCATGCAGCAGTTTCAATATTCATATCAGCCAACATATTCGCAATACGTTCAATAAAATAGCTGCCCAGCTGACTCGCTTCAGTAATTTCTAACTTATTTTGTTTAATAAAATCAGCACAAGCTGGTGAGTCAACCCACGCTCCGGCGGTTTCATCGGCGCCTATGTGATAACGGGTTAACGGATGCTGTGCATCACTGTGTATGCCTTTTACCTGTTCCATTACTTCACGAATAAACGCATACGATGAGTCTAAACACACATTAATCGTATTGTCGTTATAGTGCTGTACCGACGAATACACGGTTGTATCAAGCGGATCATAAAGTAAAAACTGCTCGGCTTTTTGTTTATCGCCTTGTTTTATGTATTTATTATAACGCGCTTGCATGGCTTTAATTGCAGCGCGAGAATGCCCTGGCATATCAAGTGATGGGATCACTTGAATATGACGCGCACTCGCCGCTTTAAGTATTTCTTGATAATCAGCCACCGAATAATAGCCGTTTGCTGCACTTGAAGTATCAAGCCCTGCGCCCAACTGTGGCATTAAACATTGTTGCTCGCTTTGATCAAAACAACGCTTCGCCCCTATATCTGTAAGTTCAGGAAGTGATGGGATTTCTATACGCCAACCTTCATCATCACCTAAATGTAAATGCAGCTTGTTAAGTTTATAAGCCGCCATTTGATCAAGCAGCTTTAAAATAAAGCCTTTGTCGCGAAAGTTACGCGCAACATCCACCAACACACCTCTAAACTGATAATGCGGTGCATCAATTACTTCTCCCACAGGTAACATATTACTGTTAACCTGATACAAACTCGCTAAGCTTTGCAAAGCATAAAAAATGCCCGTTTCATCAGCGGCATTAATCACAATTTCATCAGCTTTAATCGCTAACTTATAGCTGCCTTCAAATTCATCATTTTTAGTTACTGTATTAAGTGTGACCTTAATGGCCGCTGCATCATCGCTTATATTAATACCTAGTAGTGCTAACCTTTGTGTTGCGGCAGATAAATGTGTTTTATCTATTCCTGAGTAGTTAATATTAAGCCCTTGGCTTATATCTAGCGTTTGAGTTTGGCTAAATTCGCTAAAACGTGGAGTGGGTATAATTTGTTGAGCAATCACATTGCTCACTTGATTTTGCGACGTTAAATAAGCAGAAAAGTCATATTTTTCATTGCGCTCAAACAAGCGTTCAGCGCTAAGCCACTGCGTTTTATCATTCGCGGTACGTTTAAACTGACGTTCATAATCGGTGTAAGGCATAACATGTGGCAACACCTCTAACCCTGTCTCTGGGTCAATTTTAGGTTTTGTGCTTTCAATCACTTTAGCGGTGTCATTATTATTAACAACTATATAATTAGGAATTGCGTCGCTTTGCGATAATGACCAAAAGTGCGCATAAAAAGTAATCGTTTTAGTCTCACCCGCTTTAAAGCCAGTAAACCCGTCTTTAAGCTCAATGACATGAATATCGCCATTAACGCGTTTAATAGTAAATTCATCGCTAACCGCCGTTTGAATAGGTGTAATTTGACTAAAATAAATTTTCCATTGGTCAACGTTAATCGCCGAGTTGGCGGTTAAATGTAAATACGCTTTAAAACAGTGACCGTTTTCTATATCTGGATCGCACTGTGCTGATGGACGGTTATCAACCTGCTGATATTTTATTTGTAACGTTTTAGCAAGTAACTCTACGGCGCTATCGTTTGCGGGGCTTAGCTGAACCGATACAGTATTTTGTTCATCAACATTGCCCTGACACGCACTCAAACCCAGTGCTAAGCAGCATGCTGTCAGTAATGATTTAATCTTCATTCGCTACTTTCCCTCTATTGTTATTAATTAGTCACTCAAGTATCTCTTTCAGATACTTAAATTAATCCCGCTTTTAAATCAATCACTATTCACATCTAGCAATTGCTACCTTAGCGCACACAATCCGCTACCTTAGGGTTTAAATAATAATTAACAGCGCGCACCAACTTATGACAACGCTGTCATAAAGTTGTTAATGTATCCTTTTTTTTCTTTTATAGCTACACAGAAGGGCAAAAAAGATACAAAAAATTTACATGTATGTGCTTAATATTCTTTTAAACTATTGTATTTAAATTAAATTTAAATATTACTAAATTATTACCTAAAACTTTATCTACCATTCTCACAAGAAAGGCGTATAAATTAACTGTTAATATTCAATGATGTCTTTATAATTTAGCCGTCAAATAATAAAAACCGAGCACTGTTAACTGCTTTTGCTGTAGTTGTTAACCGATAAAGATAAATTAGTACCCAAAATGATATGTAAAGGTCTATTAAGCCTATGAGAACAACAATAAACGACGTGGCAAAAGATGCCGGGGTATCAATAAAAACGGTATCACGAGTAATAAATAACGAAACCTCGGTGCGTGACAACACCCGTGAGAAAGTCATGGCGTCGGTTAAAAAGTTAAACTTTCAGCCTAACCTTGCTGCAAGAAGTCTCGCAGGAACAAAAGCTTACAGCATTGCTTACATTTACGACAATCCAAATGCCTACTATATTATAGATATGCAAAACGGCATTTTAGATGCGTGTAAAAAGCAAGGATTTGAACTACTTATCCACCCATGCGATGCCAAAGAAGCACATATTATTGACGAAATAACCAGCATGATAAAACGCACCCGAATTGCCGGTATTTTACTCACGCCGCCATTTTCAGAGATGCCACATTTTGTTGAAAAGCTGACACAGCTTGACCTAAAAGTTGTGCGTATTTTATCAGGACACGACGCGCCCGATACATTAACGCCCTGTATTATGATTGACGATAACCTCGCCTCTAAATCAATTACCGAACACCTTATAAATAATGGCCACACACGCATTGGCTTTTTAGCTGGGGGCAGCGAACATAACTCCACCAAAGAGCGCTTAGAGGGCTACAAAGCGGCTTTAAAACAATACGACATTACTATAGACCCTAGCTTAATTATTGATGGCGAATACTCATTTGAATCCGGGGTTGAGGGTGCTAAAACACTCATTACTCAACAAAACAGGCCAACCGCTATCGTCTCATGTAACGATGAAATCGCCGCCGGTGCGTTATTTGCAGCCAGATTAATGAACATTGATATACCCAGCGAGCTTTCTATTACAGGGTTTGAGGATAGCCCATTCTCACGCCAAACATGGCCAAAGCTCACTACAGCGCATCAGCCAAATAATAAAATTGCTGAAGATGCAGCCAGCTTACTGATAGCGCAAATTCGTAATGGCAATGACCGCGATATTATTAAACTATACACACCAGAACTGGTTGTCAGAGATTCAACAGCCCCTCCTATAGCTTTATAATTCATTAGCTGGCACGCGCTGCAAGTCCCCCTTCAGCGCTTAAAGCATTAAAAGCGGCCTGATTTTTGAACGCATAGCCTGTACCACTGAGTTTATTAACAATAAAACGGCACATGTTGTAAATTTTACACTTAGGGTCTGTTGATCTTTCAAGGTTATATAACTCAGTTAACCCCTCTAATACCAATTCGCTTAATTAACTGAGCTATTTTGAGGGAGGAAAATCGTGTCGATAGCAAGGCAAAAAATTTCGTTATTGAGTTGTTCTAAATGAGACGTTTTTAACGCTGTTAGCGTCTAATCTGCCCCCTCAAAATGATTAAGTATTATTGCAAATTGGTATAAATATACAGGAGTAAAATATGGCCAAGTCAGCCCAATTGTATAGAATGGCAACCGATGAACATATTTGCCCATTTGGTTTAAAATCTAAAGATTTACTTGAACGTCAAGGCTTTGAAGTAGACGATCATTTACTCACTTCAAGAGCCGATACCGATACCTTCAAACAAAAATACGATGTAAAAACAACACCACAAACATTTATAGATGATGAGCGTATCGGTGGGTATGATGAACTCAGAGAATACTTTAATAAATCCCCTGCAGGCCAACAAGGCACAACGTATACGCCGGTCATTGCTATTTTCGCGGTTACCTTGTTGCTCAGTTTAGCCTTTTCGTTAAGTGGTGCAGGGCTAAGCATGTATACACTTGAGTTATTTGTTGCGTTAACCATGGCGGTACTGGCCATTCAAAAGCTGCAAGATTTAAACAGTTTTTCAAATTCCTTTATCACTTACGATTTACTCGCCATGAAAGTGATCCCCTATGCCTATGTTTACCCATTTTTAGAAGCTTTTGTTGGCGTGGCCATGATTGCATCACTTCCAGTTTACTTGGTTGCACCTATCTCTTTGTTTATTGGTAGTGTCGGCGCAATATCCGTTATTAAAGCCGTGTATATAGACAAACGCGAACTTAAATGTGCCTGTGTTGGCGGCGATAGCAATGTACCGCTTGGCTTTATTTCACTAACCGAAAACTTATTTATGATAGCAGCCGGTATCTGGATGCTAGTTAAATAATAAAAAGGCGCGATAGGTTTAAAACCTACCGCGCCACTATTAAGTCTGTATTTATAAAGTAAAATTAACTCACTTCATAAACAAAAATTAACCCTCACTTATGGGGATGTTTAAACCGGCCTCTGCATCGGCTAGCATAGCAAACTCTTCATCTGCACTTTTGGCCACTAAATGTTTAGAACTAAAGCCAAAGTAATACGCAGCTCCCACTATAAATAACACCATAGTGTATAAAAAAGCACGGGGATCAAAGGCGTACACACCGGTCAGTGCAATCAACGATAAGCACAATGCAATACTTGAAGTCACAGTCCCGCCAGGCGTTTTATAAGGACGAGGTAAATCTGGCTGCTTATAGCGCAGTAAAATATGACTTAGCGCCATTAACGCATACGATACGGTTGCACCAACCACCGCCATAGCTAACATTAAATCGCCCTCACCACTCAGTGAAGCTAAAAAACCAAATACAGCAGGTACAATAAGCGCTCGTGCGGGCACTTTACGCGCGGTAGTAATTGATAACGAACGGGGTAAATATCCCGCACGCGACAACGCAAACACCAATCGACTATAACCATAAATAATAGAGAAAAATGAAGCCACCAGCCCTGCTAGCCCTAATATATTAACCACGGTTGCTAAATCGTTATTGCCCGTCGCATTTAACGCATCCACCAGCGGAACTGCACTTGCGCCCATTGCTGTTGCACCTGCTGCCCCGGGTACTAATACAACCACTAATAACGCGGTAAACAATAAAAACACCATAGCGCCAATAATGCCTTTAGGCACATCTTTCGCCGGATCTTTTGCCTCTTCTGCCGCCAATGGTACCCCTTCAACCGCTAAAAATAACCACATAGCAAAAGGTAATGCTGCCCATACACCATACCAACCCAGAGGTAAAAATTCACTCGCGCCAGCAGCATCGGTTACGGCAATATCAAATAAATTTGTCGCATCAAAATTGGTGATTAACACCACAGCGGTGGCAACAATGGCAAGTACCGCCAAACCGCTTATTACCATCATTACTTTTAGCGCTTCACCAACCCCAGCTAAGTGAATACCCACAAACACCAAGTAAAAGAGCGCATAAACCCAAGGGCCATTAAACCCCGTTAATGCCTCCACCGCAGAGCCAATAAAAATAACAATAGCAGCCGGTGCTAACGCATATTCAATTAATACCGCAAGGCCAGTTAAATAACCCCCCGTTGGCCCCATTGCTTGGCGAGCAAAGCTATACCCTCCTTCCGCAGCGGGAATAGCAGCCGACATTTCAGCCAGCGATAACACTAAGGTGAGATACATAATAGCCATTAATACTGCCGCTATGGCAAAGCCGCCCCAGCCTGCTTCTGCAATACCAAAGTTCCACCCAGCAAAGTCTCCTGAAATCACATACGATACCCCTAACCCCGCCAGTAATAACCAACCTGCAGTGCCACCTTTGAGCTGCCTTTTTGCTAAGTATTCTGAATTATTAGTAGGCATAACATCCTCTTTATCGATTTTTTATTTTTAGTTACCGTTATTCCGCATTTAAAAAATGACGGCTCGATTGTTGATGCTCAATCACATCATCCTGTGTACGATCTTTTAAGTTCACTCCTGTTAGTTTTAATTTTTTTGCCTCACGTAATAAATAAACTGCACGCCTTGCAGCCTCACAGTAAGGCAAGCCCGCAGGGCGAATATTTGAAATACAATTGCGACAGGCATCGTTAAGACCTGTTTTAGGTGCCCAAGTTAGATATAAACCAAGGCTATCGGGCGAGCTAAGCCCTGGTCGCTCACCAATTAACACCATGACTACTTGTGTATTTAAAAGCTCTCCAATGTCGTCACCAATCGCCACCCGACCTTGCTCAACCACACTAAAAGGCGCAATGTTTAACTCACTGTTACCACCTAGCTGCGCTAATAATTCATTAATAAAAGGATAAGCATTTTTTTGCACCGCTAGCGACGATAAGCCATCAACCACAACGATGGCTAAATCATATTTTGCAGCCGTGTTTTGCTGCCCAGCGGTGAAATTAAGTAGGGTTTGTCGGCCGTTTTCATCTAACCTGCGTCCTAAATCGGGGCGTTGTAAATACGTCATTCGGTCAACAGCCTGGCTATGTAAGCGCAAAGGAGCAGCCAGCTGTTTCTCAGCACTGAGTTTGCTAAGCTGTTCGGTTATTGCATTAATATCGAGCGGAAAGTTCACCGCATCACGCGCTTGTGCATGGGATAATTGAAACGCCAGCATTTCACTGGTCGGTAAGCTTATTCCTGCGCGGCCAAGGCCAATCCGTGCATCAGTAAAACGGCGTAAATCGCGCCATGGGTTATGCACCACGTTGCCATTATTTTTATGTGTATTATCGCTGTTGTTTGTAACAGACGTTGCGTTAAAATTTGATTTCATACTCAGCCCCCTTTAATCGCATTCAGTGGTTTAGCAAAAGCGGCAGGTAACGTATCAGATAAAATAATATCGTGACTGTTGCGCATAATATTCATATCAGTAAGCCACTTTTCAAACTCTGGCGCGGGGCGTGCGCCCAGTACTCGGCGCACATATAACGCATCATGAAATGAGGTGGTTTGGTAATTAAGCATAATGTCATCAGAGCCCGGAATGCCCATCACAAACGAGCACCCTGCGACCCCAAGTAGCGTAAGTAAGTTATCCATATCATTTTGGTCGGCCTCGGCATGATTGGTGTAACACACGTCGCAGCCCATCGGAATACCCAATAACTTGGCACAAAAATGATCTTCAAGCCCTGCGCGAGTAATTTCTTTACCATCAAACAAATATTCAGGACCAATAAAGCCCACCACGGTATTAACTAGTAGCGGATTAAATTTTCGTGCAACGGCATAAGCACGGGTTTCGCAGGTTTGTTGATCAAGCCCATGATGTGCGTTAGCCGAAAGCGAACTGCCCTGCCCCGTTTCAAAATACATCACATTATCGCCTACAGTTCCGCGCTTTAAACTCAGTGCGGCATCTTGTGCCTCAGCTAAGGTATTTAAATTAAAACCAAAGCTCGAGTTGGTTGCTTCTGTTCCACCAATAGACTGAAACACTAAATCAACCGGCGCTCCCGCTTCAATGCATTCAATCGTATTAGTAACATGAGTAAGGACGCAGCTTTGGGTAGGAATTTCATATTTTTGAATCACCTCATCCATCAATGTCATCAACTTAATGGCCTGCGCTACGTTATCGGTTGCAGGGTTTATACCTATTACCGCATCACCATTACCGTACAAAAGCCCATCTAAAATACAGGCGGCAATACCGTTAATATCATCCGTAGGGTGGTTAGGTTGCAATCGCGTGGATAAGTGCCCTGGTAAGCCAATGGTATTTCTAAACGCACTGGTTACATGGCATTTTTTAGCAATTAAAATAAGATCCTGATTTCGCATTATTTTGCTTACAGCCGCAGCCATTTCAGGGGTGATCCCTTGCCTAACACTTGCCAACACAGCGGGAGTTGCAAAGTCACTTAATAACCAGTTACGAAAATCGCCTACGGTTAAATGAGCAATCGCCATAAATGCATTGGTGTCGTGATCGTCCATAATTAAGCGGGTTATCTCATCGTCTTCATAGGCAATCAGCGCCTCATTTAAAAACGTTTTAAGCGGAATATCTGCCAGTGTCATTTGCGCCACAGCTCGCTCTTGTGCTGAGCCTGCTATCACTCCTGCAAGACGATCGCCCGATCGCCCAGGGGTAGCCTTTGCCATTACTTCAGCCAAGTTTTTAAAATTGTACACCTGCGTGCCTAACGTATATCGGTACCTTTGCCCCATGATCTACTCCACATAACAACTAGTTCAAACCTTGGTACAGGTTTTGCTGACCTATAAGCTATAAATCAATTTTGTTTAGTTTCAAGAGAGCTTAATTCGTACCAAGACACTATCGAATTTTGGCAAATCATCATTTTTAGCTTTATTTCATATAGTTAACTATAGTTACTGGTGGTAACTTAATCTTAATAAAAATAAAAAAGCAAAGAGTAATTCCATTATGACGCAGCAAGATTTAGCTAGCGCACCACAAAAGAGCATGGTGCATACCCAAGATATAGATGAGCAAGCGAATAACCTAACGCAGTGGCAGCAAAAATATGATCAGCTCAGTGAAGGGCGATTTTTTGGGCGTATAGAAAGCGTGGATTATTCTAATATTCATGCATTTGAAGAATACACAGAGCGTGCTCTTCACCAACAATGTGCAATAGCGCCGCAATCTATTTGGCTTGGGATCCCAAAGCAGTCTCAGCAGAGCAAAATTAATGGCTTAAATGTGGCAAGTAATCAATTTATGTGTCGAACCAGTGAGAGTAACTTTGAGCTTATTACACCTGAGCAGTTTAATATTTATGGTTTAGTAATAGACACGCAATCGTTAGAACATATGGCTCATATACAAGGGATATACTTAAAAAATATAACCTCTTCAGGTACTGAGCGACATACAACAAGCAACGCCATGTTAAAAAGTGCCCGGGGTATAATAAACAGTATGGTTAGCAGTAACGCTTTTGGCCTAAGTGCCGATTTACAGCAAGACATGCTTAATATGTTGGCATTACATTTACTAAACGAACAGACTCCGTGTCAACGTATCGCTCCCAGTTATAAACACCGAAAAGCGGTGGTTGATAAAGTTAAAGAGTATGTAAATGCAAACCCACAAAGTAGCGTGACCATTACTCAGCTATGTGAGCTCACTTTTGTTAGCAGGCGCACGCTACAATACAGTTTTGAAAGTATTTTAGGGATTAATCCGCTGCGATTTTTACGTTTAACCCGATTAAATAATGTCAGAAGAGAACTAAAATTAGCAAAACAAGATAAGCCAATTTCTGTCATCGCAGCCAATTGGGGATTTTGGCATGCAGGGCAATTTACTAAAGATTACACCCAATTATTTGGTGAAAACCCTTCGCAAACACTAAGCAACCATGCTTCTTATTTGGCGAATTCTAAATCGATAATACATGGATAACGAGGATACGGATTTCGGGTGGCGAGCTACGAGCTGCGGGAGGCGCTGCGCTGAAAGAATAGATTTAAGGGCTGATATGACTAGGTGCTAGACTGTTTGCACAAGCTCGCTACTCGTCACTCGAGGCCCGTTGCCTTCTCATTTACTCCTCACTCACTTCTCATTTTGCAAACATGTTTTAAGTGATTTATTCACAAAGAGGTTATGAGACGCTGCGCTGAAAGAGAAGGCTAAAGGCGCTAGGTTCTAGGGAAGTAACTAGGCGCTAGGTTGTGTTCGCTGCTCGTGACTCGTAGCCCGAAGCCCGAAGCCCGCCTTATTTCAGCAAACACTTAGCTAACTCGCAACAAAAGCCCTATTTGATCGGTGCTATTTAAGCCGCGATTAAATAGGACTCTTGTCCTGCATGTTTGTTACTGCGTTTAAACGAGCCTTTGCCTTTTTTGGCTTTAACCACTTGCGGTTTAAATACTTTAGAAGTCACCAGTGCTGCCAATGCGTTGTGTTTTATCACGCCGCGCCCAGTGTCTACTGCGGATTTGTTACCCGCTTTTGTTTTGCTTTTTTTCGCCATTTATTTTTTCCTATTAATAAAATGAGTATAACGAGGGATATATATCCCACAGTGTTATTGATGGCGATTGTATGCTTAATTTTCAAGCATGCAATCATTTTTAATGCTGTTTTAAATATATATTTTAGCCATAAAAAAAGCGCCGTTATAAACGGCGCCTTTGCTGGTTTAACTTAACCTAAAAATTAAAAACTAAAGCTTACTTTTGCGTAGTAAGTGCGACCATCAAAGCCATAGGGTACGGCTCGTAACGGATATTTAAATGCCCCATTTGAAATAGCGTTTAATACTTCATCATCGCCTAATTCATCCGGTGTTTCATCAAATACATTGTCTGCACCTACCGATAGAGCAAACATATCGTTAATTTGATAACTTACATTTAAATCCACTAATACGGCTGATTCTACCGTACTGGTTGCTTTAAATGAGCCATCTGTTGCAAGTTCAATATGGTCATTACCAAAGTACTTCACATCGGTTTCGCCAAAGTAATTAAAGCGGATCATTGAGCTATACGCGTCACGCTCATAATCAAACGTTAACGTTGCACGTTCGCCCGGCTGCCCATCAGTTAAAAAACTACTTTGAATATCATCAAGTGCTACATTTTCAGGAATACCCGGTGCTGCATTAACACTGTCAATTTTAGTTTCGTTTAAATTACCGGCAAACGTAGCAGAGAAATTACCCTCATATAAATCGGTGCGATAGGACGCAATAATGTCAACACCCTGCGTTGTCGAATTCACTGAGTTTGAAAAGTAATTCGCTTGTACTGCACCCGTTGCCTGTAGCGCGGCAACTGCATCAGGACTAAATGCCACATCATCAGCCGATAACAAGCTGCCCAGTGTAATACGGTCTTCAATTTCTACACGGTAAAAATCCACCGTTAACGATAAATCACTGGTCACATCATAAACAAAGCCCGCACTGTAGTTCGTTGATGTTTCAAGCTTTAAGTTATTAACGCCTAATGCAGCTGGAAATGCTGAGCCCGTTGTTGCTGTAAACGACTGGCTTAATGTGCCGTCAGAACCTAAGTTAGTGGTAAACGCAGTGTAACCGCTTTGCTGTAATGATGGCGCTCTAAAACCCGTTGATAACGCACCACGTACTGCAAAATCATCATTAAATTCATAACGCGTGGCTACTTTACCAATTATGTCGTCACCCGCATTAGAGAAATCTTCGTAACGAAGTGCACCGCTAACATTCCACGCATCGGTAACCATGGTTTCTGCGTCAATATAAACGGCGTAGCTATCGCGATCACTTTTATTTGATGCTTCAGGGCGAAGGCCGTTGTAAGCTTGAAAACCACATTGTGCAAATTGATTCGGATCGTTCACTGATGGGTATGAAGTATCTGTGTTAGCAGTGCCACACGCGTATGAGGCTTCTTCACCGGGTACAATTTCATAGTTTTCTTTACGGTATTCAGCACCAATTGACACGTACACAGGCTCACTGCGGCCAATATCAACAATCCCGTTCACATCCGCGTTGAATGTTGTTTGGTCAAACCTAAAGCCACCCGAATACCCCTCAGTTGGCCCTGCATTTGCAGCAATATCGGCATCACTTGCACCTGGGTTATTAAATAAGTACTCAGCAGCATAAGAGGCATTTAATGTATTGCGTGAGGTAAAGTCGTATTGGTTTTCACCATATACCGCCGATACATCGTAATTCCAATCAGGGTTAATATCGCCTCTAAAACCAATTGAAACAGAGATATCCTGTGCTTCATTGTCTATTTGCGGTAAAAATCCATCGCTATAAACTTGGATCACGTTTTTAGATGCTTCATTAAAGTTACGATAAAAGCCGTTACCTAGTGCAGTACGCTCAGAATAGCCACCAAATGAGTAAAGCTCGCCCTCACTCATTGGCAATGCCATATTGTAAAATACCGAAGTAAATTCACTCTCTGCATTACCTTGTCCCCAACGAACTTCGTCCGATAAAGTACCTGGTGCGACATTAAGTGAACCTCCAGTATCTCGCTCGGCACGATTGGTTTTATCTGCATCGCGATACTCAAGCGATAAATTAATAAAACCACCTTCGTTGCCTAGTTCAAAACCACGATTTAAACCTGCAGAAATTGTTTCCCCATCGCCTTCTGCCGTTTCACCGTATTGCACATAACCTGTGGTTAAATCTGTTGAGTTATTAAGTGATAAATTGATAACCCCCGCAATCGCATCTGAGCCGTACTGCGCCGCCGCACCATCACGTAAAACCTCAACCCCTTTTAAGGCAATAAGCGGGATCGCATTCATATCAGTCCCCGCAGAGCCACCGCCCACGGTACTAGTTAAACCAAAAATAGATTGATTATGGCGGCGCTTACCGTTGACTAAAACCAGCGTTTGATCTGGCTGTAAACCGCGTAATGTTGCTGGGCGAAATAAATCGGAACCGTCAGAAACTTGTGTACGAGAAAAGTTAAACGATGGCGCTGTCGCTTGTAAGCTTTGCCCAAGCTCGGTAAAGCCGCCTTTGTTTAAATCATCCGCGTCAATTAAATCAATAGGTGATGACGACTCTGTTGCTGTTCGGTTAGAAACTCGCGACCCTAACACAGATATTTGTTCGATATTTTTTTCAGCTTTAGCAGGCGCTTCTTGTGCATTAACCATACTTGGCGCACTGAAAGCAAAAGCAACCGCTACAGCCAAGGTGTTTAAACGATATGTTGACATAATGATGACCCTGTTTTGTGTATTCTTATAATGTGTGTGGGGTATATTCCTGTATCCCATTGCCAACATCCTAGCAACATACACAAACAAAAAGAAACAAAAAATTTGATAAAATTAGCATAAGAATGCAAATAACTTTAAAAACAGGAAAATAACACCTATAAAAGCTCAAAATACAACCAAAGTAGCAATTTAATATCACACCGCCCAAAGTTAATACAATGTTAATATTGAGGTTTTATTCATAATTAGTGAAAATAACGGTTTTGTATATTTTTTACTCTGAAATGAGCAAAAAATACACTCCAAATGAGGTTTTATGCGGTTTTTATAAGACTAAAGTAGATACTAAAGGTAAGAAAGGGTACTCAGAAAAAACTATACATAGGTAGTTATGTAGTACTGTCCATTTTTAAACAATATTTTATACAGGCCTATTTAAGAGGTATAACTATGCCAATCAAATTCACTAATTAGATGGCAAAGTATAGGGTCTACACCTTTTGAGTCACAGTATGCGCGTAACTGCATGGGGGAGTGTTTATCAAAAAGAATTTGCCTAACAATAAATAACGTATGATTAAGCGGAATTAACTCATTATCATCAGTGGCGGCTAAATCATGGCAACTCATTAATAAGCTACACATTTTCGTGTCGTATCCCCATAACTTTAAAACATAGGCCGAAATAAAGTTAGAACTAGCATATTCTTCACTCACGGCTTTTTCATGCTCAAAAGACGCTTCACTTTCCCCTTGAGACAGCAAAATAATTTTGCCAACAAAACTCAATAATGCCACTGAAAATAATAGTTCTTGATCATGTAAGTTAAAACCTGCCTGCTTAGCAAAACGCTTAACACAACTAGCGTAATTCGCCGCTATATCCAATTGTTTCTCATGGATAGCCGAAGGAATAGACGATTCAAAATTTTTGGCAACTAATAAAGAAGTGGTGATAGCCATTAATATCGTTGTTCCGAGCCTCGACACAGCTTCATCAATTGACGATGTTGGCCTTACAAACCCAAGATAAGATGAGTTTGCAAGTTGCAACAATTTAGCAGTTATTATTGGCTCTTGAGAAACAACATGGGCAATGTCGTGTAAATCAAATTCATCGCTTTGTACTAACTCCCTGAGTTCTTTCAAAATAAGAGGATAAACAGGAAAGCTGATCATAGCCCCTAACTGCCTGCGCACATTAAAAGCAAAGGGTAACGACTTTAACGCCGCCACATTGTTAAAAAGTGCGGTTATGTCTGCCTCATTAAACGGTTTAGCAAGATAAGCATGCACAACATTAGGCTGTCGCATCATGGTACTCAGTGTCATATCGCCAGTAAGTAATGCCCTCACTGGGTAAGGGTTTTGCGACGAGCATTGCTCTAAAACATCCAAACCATTCATTTGCGGCATTAAATAATCACTTAATACTAAATCTAGGTCTTGCTTAGTGTTTAGTAGTTGCCAAAATTCATCAATATCAGAGGTTGTCATTATATCAACCTCTGGAAAGGCTCGATGAATAGTTCTTTGTAATACTTTTAATAAAAAAGCATCGTCATCTAGTATGACTACCGCTATTGAACTCATTGCGCACCTTGAGAATTGAAATGGCTTAAGTAATTACAAAAATCATCCTGCTCTAAAGGCTCACTATAGTAATAGCCTTGTATGTAGTCACACCCTAACTTTTTAATTAATTCACATTGATAGGCTGTTTCTACCCCCTCAGCAACAACTTTAAGATTTAGATCATGTGACATACGCGTAATATTACGAATCATACTTTGCATCGCTAAAGACGACTCTATATCAGCAATAAGGGCTCTATCTAGTTTAACACCATCTACTGGCAGCTTAGAAAGGTAGCCAAGTGATGAGTAACCTACACCAAAGTCATCAATCAATAACTTAAACCCCAACGTTCTTAATTTTATTAACTGTTGTTCGCAAATAGCAAAATCTTCTATTAAATAGGTTTCTGTTAACTCAAAAACCAACTGTGATGACTCTAAATTATTGCGACTTAAACACTCGAGCATAAAGTCAATCCAATCGGGATCATCTTTTAATTGTCTAGCAGATAAGTTAATTGCCAATACACGCACGCCTGTATTGTTTTCTGTCCAATATTTTAACGTTTTACAACTTTGAGAAATAACCCAGCGTCCTATTGATATAATTTGGCCATCACATTCAGCAATCGGGATAAAATGAGCTGGCGGTACCCAGCCATGTTTACTCGGCTCATACCAGCGAATAAGCGTCTCAGCAATCAATATTTGCCCTGTTTTAGTGTCTACTTTTGGCTGAAAACGCAACGACAGTTCATCATTACTTACCGCTGTTAATAATAAACGGCTTAACTCAAAGTTCTTTTTATAATCGGCTACCAGCTGAGGATCAAACCGAGAGCAAATACGCTGTTGTTCACTTACTTGGTAATTCATCGTCAACTGCATTTGATTAACGAGTTCTTTTCCTTCCAAACTATCCTCAGGAAACAACCCATACACGCCATAAAGCTGCACATGGGCATCGTTATATTTACTAGGGAGTAGTTTTTTCAGATCATTCATCGCCTTATTTAAATCGGTTAAAATTTCACTATCAGATTTAATTTCAGGAACAAATAATACAAACCGATCGGCGCTCTTATGAAGAACTTTCACCGGTTGCTTTGATACGCCTTTTAGCACCTCCAAAACCAATTTTATAAGGTGGCTGCCATCTTCTGCGCCTAACAGATCATTGATTAATTGAAACTGCGCAATACCTATATAAACGAGGGCATAACATTCTTTATTCGCTTCACACAGGGCTAAATGATGATAAAAATCAGACTCGTTAGTCACCACTGATGGTGTTCTGGTAAGTTGAAAAATATTACTCATACTATTTGAGTTAATTGATAACTTTAAAAGCTGGCAAAAACCGTCATGTAAACAACGCTCAATCATAACTTCTTCGCTTTTAGCTAGATCAGAAGTGCAAGCATAATTAATAAAAAGTGTACTGCTTTGCTTATCAACAAACGACTGACTTACCGCTTTGTTTTGAGCTGTATCTAAATTGGCGAGGTGTTTGTTTTCGTATAAATGAATATCTGAAATGATTTCAGCGGCAGGTGCATTAAAACGATTAATAATGCCGTCATTATCTATTTCTATTAATGCCGACATACTGCCCATTAATAACTGATCTCTTACTCTTTTAGCTCGGCGCTGTTCATATTTTACTTTCGCCTCGCTAATGTTTTCAAGTAGCTCACTATCAACCCATGGCTTTTCTAAAAAACGAAATACCAATCCCTGATTTAATAACTCAACCACAGACTTAAAATCAGCATACCCGCTGAGCACTAAATTTACGCAATCGGGCCAATTAATTTTAACTTGGCGTAATAAATCAGCGCCGTTCATTTCTGGCATTCTAAAGTCAGTAATGATTATCTCAACTTGATTAGCCGCTAATATTTCAAGTGCCTCAAAACCACTGGATGCCGTCATTACATCATAACCTGAACGAACAAGTACTCGTTTTAAAGATTTCAATACATTGAGTTCATCGTCTACCAATAAAATTCGCAAAGCCACTATTTATACCTCAAATGAGTTTTACTTGTGCCTAGTAAATTGTTCACACAGCTCATCCATGTATCGTTACTTAATGATTTAAATAAATTCACATCAGCATGTTGTGCCTAAACACATAAGCAATAAAGTTATTTACTCGTAGCTATAATTACCTCGCTCAGCTAATGAGTGCCCTTTTAGGCCTCCTACATTGATCCAGTGTTTCTATACACTGATGAGGATATAAGTAATTAGCAACCTTATTCAGCTTTACCGGGGCTGAAAATGTCAATATTATTAGCTTGATTTTAACGCAACGCTAACATAAATTTAAACGCAGCACGACAAATAAAACTCGTGGGCAAAGGTGATATCGACTAATAATTAGCAGCTAAATTCATTCTATTTAATATATAGTCTAGAATAAATTCTAAGCGATTATTAATAATTAAAACATCCACGGTTGTGGCTATTGTTATTACCAAGGGGCATCTATGTTCGCCATTGATACTTTTCACACTCACGGCAGCGATATAGATAAATTTATCCAACCTGTTAGTCAGTTTACGAACAACAGCCCAGATTTACTGCTTGGGTTTGCTACAACCGATACCATTAAATACCTTTTTAATAACCAGCCAGGCTTTTTAAAAAACACTCACAATTGTTTAATCATCTCTTCGTGTCTTGGGTCATCAACCGACCAAACCCTATCATTAAATGAGCAAAGTATTAGTTTATTTTCGATTAAAGACTCAAATGGGCATTATGGTGTTGCTAGTTGTAATGCAACCGATAACCTAAGAGAAAATGCCGCTCAAACTGTACTTAAAGCCATTGCTAATGCAGGCCAAGCAGGCCTCGCCCCAAAAATGGTCTGGTGCTTTCAAGTCCCAGGTAATGAGGAGCTGGTTTTGCAGGGAATTCAAGATGCTATCGGGCAGCGTATACCTGTTTTTGGAGGAAGTTGCGCCGACAACGATATTTCTGCCAAGTGGTGTTTTAGCGATACTGAAAATGTATACCAACAAGGCTTTATTATTGCGGTGTTATACCCCAGTGTAGAAACATTCGGCTTTTATAGTTCAGGCTACGATAAAACTGACCAGCAAGGTACAGTGACAGACGTGGATGGTCGTTTATTAAAAACAATTGATAACCAGCCCGCGTTTGATGTTTATAATCAGTGGCGAAAAAACATAGGTTTAAACGCCTTAACTTCAGGAAATATCCTTGCTCAATCAACAATGACCCCATTGGCAAGCGCCCTTTCTTTAAATGATGAAATCCCTCGATTACTGTTAAGTCATCCAGCGGTAGCTGAAAATGGCACGCTAGAATTATTTTCAAATTTAAGCGTTGGCGATACTATTTATTTAGCTTCGGGAAGCCCAGAGCAACTAATTAAACGAGGTGATATGGTTGTCACCTCATTAACTAAATTGGCAGAACTCCATGCCATAAAAAATATTACCGGCGCTATTATTATTTTTTGCGGAGGCTGTATGCTGTCAATTAAAGACGCCATGCAAGAAGTAAAAGAGTCTATTGCAGCACAACTACCCAACACCCCATTTATTATGGGCTTTACTTTTGGGGAGCTCGGCACATTCAGCGATTCAACAAGTAAACATGGTAATTTAATGATTTCATGCGAAATCTTTGGTGGCCCTGAATGAGTAGCAATGAAATACTGTTAGAAAAGCTACACTTATTACAAGTTCATAATTTAGCACTTGAAGAAAACCGTGCCTTTAATAGCCTGATCTTAAATGGCTTAGATGCCATTTTAAAGAACGACAAAACTGAAACCTTACTCACTGAGTTTTTTGATATTTTGCAGCAAGCCATTGCTTTTTCTGCGGCTATTTTAATTAAAATAAACCCCAGCAATGAAACCACGACGTTAATTACAGCATCGCACCCACAAAGTGATGAAATAATTACCCAACTCAAAGCACTAAATAAACCCAATAGAGACATTAAAAATGTATTTAACTTACACCAACTTCCTGATTGGCAAGTAACTGATCCTTTTTGGCATTCGCAGCATGCAATGCTCACCACCCCAGTAAGTACCAGTACAGAAAGCTACCAGCTCTATATTTTTTCAGAAACAATTGGCGCATTTAATCAGCACGATATTACTTTAATGCAACGCTTTGTCAGCTTTGCAGGGAATACAATTTCACAATTTGAAAAACGAAATTTACTTGTTAAACAAAAAGAAATGGAAGAAAAACAAAGTAACATTGAACAAGTGTTAATCAACTCTGAAAAAATGGCTTCGTTAGGGCAAATGGCGGCAGGCGTTGCACACGAAATAAACAACCCTTTAAGCTACATTGTCAGTAATATCCAAAATTTGGCTTACAACCTTGAGCAATTTAGTCATTTAATTAACGCACTCAAAGCTGAAAAAGCCATAGCGCAGCAACCATTAGCAGATACGCTGCAACATTATCAATTTGATGAATTAGAAACAGACTCAAGCGATATCATTGCTGAAATGACTGAAGGGGCTGATCGTGTTAAGGAGATTGTTCAAGGATTAAGGCAATTTGCTCATCCGGATCAAACCCAAATTGGCGATATTGATATAACCGAGCTCATTGATAATACATTACGTGTTGCTTGGAATGAAATTAAATACAACGCCAACGTTGAAAAACACTACGACACAGAACCCGTTATCATCACAGGACGTTCGACCCAGCTCTCTCAGGTATTTTTAAATTTATTTTTTAACGCCGCTCAAGCCATTTGCGACAAAGTCGGTGTCATCAGTATTACCACTAAAGCCGATAAAAAAAATGCCTATATAACTATTGCCGATAATGGCAGTGGAATTGATGAGGACAAATTAAATAAAATTTTTGACCCTTTCTATACTACAAAACCAATAGGCCAAGGCACAGGGTTAGGGCTAGCTATAAGTAAAGCAATTATAGAGCAACATAGTGGCCAAATTCGAGTTGAAAGCCAGTTAAACCAAGGCACTGCTTTTTATATTACGTTACCTAAAAAGCCCACATTAACTGACGACGTACTGACCATATTACATGCCAACAAACAAATTGAGTAAGCTATGTCACACTCTCGATTTTGCTTAGATTCGATTTTATTTAAATAAGTACTCATCTAAATTACAGAGAATTACAGTAAAAATAGATGCAAACTACAACACAGCGTTACCTTATTTAATCCTAACAACAATGATTTGCGTATTGTTCAAATAGTATACTTGGAAACGGCTTAAATAAATCAGTTGTTTACAACCAAAGCTTAGACTAAATTTAGCTATAAAACTCACTATCTTATTGGTAAAAAAATGACGGACATTGATGTATTAGAGCAATTAAATGAACAGCCGCCGAGCATTTTATGCCTGGATGATGAGGCTAATGTACTCAAATCTTTAGTACGACTTTTACGCCAGTATAAATTTGATGTGAGTGTTTCAACCAGTGGCCATGATGCACTTGAAAAAATGCAAAAAAAACAGTTTGATGTCGTAATTAGCGACATGCGTATGCCACTAATGAGCGGTGCTGAGTTTTTAGCTAAAGCAAGAAAAGTTGCCCCCGATAGCCAGCGTATTTTGTTAACTGGTTTTTCTGATTTAGAGTCAACAATTAGTGCTGTTAATGAAGGAGGCATTCACGCCTACGTGCAAAAGCCTTGGCAAAACGATCACTTAATTAGCGTTATCCAATCAGGCGTCGAAAAGTTTAGACTCAAAAAGCAAAATGAGATTTTACAGCGCCATGTAAATCAGCAAAATGAACAATTAAAAGAGCTGAATACTAACCTAGAGCAACTCGTCGAAAAGCGGACAAAACAAATTAGAAGCGTATTAAAAAAACTTGAAGTCGCTAATGAAAGTGAAAAACGAGAGCACCAATCTACTGTTGAACTGCTTTATAATTTTATCAATGCGAATCCTTATCTCGATGGTAAAAGAGCAGAAAATATAGCCGGTACATGTACTCAAATAGCGCGTTACCTTAACGTATCGCAAAAAAGCATTGAACTTGCGCCTATTGCGGGGTATTTGGCTCAAATTGGTTTACTTGCTATGGACCCTGAGCTTTACAACAAACCCATTAACGAGCTTAATGAAGTTCAAAGAAAAACGTTTTACACCCACCCAAGTATTTCACAATTAATGCTCATGCCTGCGACTCATTTAAGCGATGTGTCTGATGCAATTTACCACCAATTCGAACGCTACAATGGCCAAGGTATTCCCAAAGGACTTGCTAAAAACGATATTCCCATTGGTGCTATGGTGCTCAGTGTTGCTCGTGACTATTGGGAGGGTTACGAGCAAAGTGAGCCGCTACTGACAACAAAACAACGCCATCAATTTGCGCTCAATAGTATTAAATCAAACAGTGGCAGCTTATATCATCCGCGTATTGTCGATGCACTTGAAGCCAGCCACGCTAAACTCATTACCTCTGACAGCTCTATTGGTTCAATAAAGGTGATGAGCGCACAAGAACTCGAAGAAAATATGATATTGGCAAACTCACTGCACAGCCATACAGGTATTATGCTTTTGCCTAAAGGACATATTTTCAATACGAAATCGATTGTTAAGCTACAACAACTCGAAGCTAAAAAGCCGACCCCATTTAGAATTATGGTTAAAATGGCTAAATGATTGATCTAAAATACTCTTTTATTCGTTATACTAAGCCTAAATAGATACCTCTAAATCCATTGCTTGAAGGAGCACAACGTGTCGCGATTTTCTGCCGTTACCGACAATCCCCACGACGGGCGTTTTAACCAAAAAACGGGAATACTTCTGACCAACTTAGGTAGCCCCGATGCCCCAACAGCAAGTGCATTGCGTATTTACTTACGTGAGTTTTTGTCAGACCCTCGTATCGTAGAAATACCGCGTATTGTGTGGATGCTTATTCTGCATGGCATCATTTTGCGTATACGCCCAAAGCGCTCAGCTAAATTGTATAAAAGCATATGGACTGAAAATGGCTCGCCACTGACCCACATTACACGCCAACAAAGCATTAAATTAAATGCCTTATTAAAACAGCACGGCTATACCAACACCGAAGTGGTTATGGCGATGCGCTATGGTAATCCATCAATCGAAGCGGGCCTTGAAGAGCTCAGAGATAAAGGCTTAACCCGCATTATTGTGTTACCACTTTACCCACAATATTCAAGTCCAACCACAGGCTCAACATTTGATGCCGTGGCAAATGTATTAAAAAAATGGCGCTGGGTGCCTGAGCTACACTTTGTAAATGGGTATCACAAAAACCCAACCTACCTAGAGTCGCTTGCTAACAGCATTAGCGAAGATTTAGAAAAACACGGCATGCCACAAAAAATGGTGTTTTCGTATCACGGCATGCCTAAACAGTTTTTAGATAATGGCGACCCCTATCACTGCCTATGCCAACAAACCACCCGTTTAGTGGTAGAAAAGCTAGGCCTAGATAAAAACAAAGTGATCACCACTTTCCAAAGCCGTTTTGGTAAAGCTGAATGGTTAAAACCTTACACAGATGCAACTCTTGAGAGCTTACCTGGCGAAGGAATTAAAGATGTGGCTATTATCAGCCCTGCCTTTAGCGCCGACTGCCTAGAAACACTTGAAGAATTAGAAGGTGAAAACCGAGAGATTTTTGAAGAAGCCGGCGGCGAAAAATACCGTTATATAGCAGCGCTTAACGACCGTGACGATCACATAGACGCCATGTTTGATGTGTTAAAACCAATGCTATAAAAACGGGAAGAGCAGCGGTTAGGTTTTAGCTGTCAGCGATCAGCAAGAGATCAGCTAAGTGCGGTGATCGACTGTAGGCGTGAGTTTACCTCGCGCGCACAGTACCAAACCCGTTGCTCGACACCCGATCCCCGCACCTAACACCTAAAATCTGCTCTTAGCTCTTACGTGTCACCATTAACGTGAGTGCCCCTGCTATTATCCCCCAGCATGCAGAGCCGACTGACCATAATGTTAAATCAGAAGCCGTAACTAAAAAGGTAATAATGGCCGCCTCAGTATATTCGGGGCTGTGCAAAGATTGCTGCAAACTATTAGCGATGGTGCCAAACAGTGCAATACCCGCTAACGCCAATACCAGTGCCTGCGGCAGGCTTGCTACAATCGCCACTAACATTGCGGCACACAGCGCCATAATAATGTAAAACACCCCACCAGCAATACTCGCCCAGTAGCGTTTATCGGGGTTTTTATCGGCCTCTTCGCTCATACAAATAGCAGCCGTAATGGCCGCTAAATTAATTGAATAAGTGCCAAATGGCGCGGTTACTAAATTTATTAACCCGGTCACAGTTAATGACGATGATATTGGCGCTTTATAGTTATGCGCTTTTAAAATTGCAAACCCAGGTAAGTTTTGTGAAGTCATAGTTACTATATACAAAGGAATACTAATACTTATAAATGCCTGCAAACTAAAGTTTGGTGCAATATAAGCAAAGCTGCTTGCCTGCCAATGCACGGTGCTAGTATCGATATTTCCCATATACCAGGCTAAAAATATACCCGCTAACAATACACTTAGCATTGCAAACCGAGCAAAAAAGCGCTTGCCAATAAAGTACACCACCACCATTAAACAAATCACTAATGGCAAGTCGTTCATAAAGTTAAACACATCAATACCAAATGTGACTAATACCCCCGCTAACATAGCACAGGCCAGTTCACTGGGAATACGGTTCATGATTTTTTCAAACCAACCGGTAATGCCAGACACCAGCACCAATAAGGCTGATAGCATAAATGCGCCTATCGCTTCATGTAAACTGTAGCCCTGGGCACTTGAGATCAGTAATGCTGCACCGGTAGTCGACCATGCAATTAAAATGGGCACCTTATAATAAAACGACAGCACAATAGACGTACCGCCCATTACTAGCCCCAGCATTAATATCCAGCTTGCCACAAGTTCAGGTGTACCACCTAAGGTGATCACCACTTGATAAATCAATGCAATAGAACTTGAAAAACCAATAATGACCGCAACAAGTCCTGCCATAATTCGACTAAGTAACTGATCAGTCCCTGCCATAATTCCCTCTTTTAATAGGTGTTTAACGATACAACATACTTTGCCTATTTATACTTTGCAATTAGCCCTTTGAATAATGAAAAATGATCACGTTACTAAAAAATTTTATTGGTCAGTTTTACTTGTCAAAATCGGTGTGATTTAAAAAACACACACGTACCCAAAAACATGCCACAGGGTGCGCCATTACTACAAAAAAGCCATCCTATTAAACCAAAAAGGTATACCTAAAAAAGGTAAAGCAAATACTTACAATAAGTTATAAAAAAAGCAATTACCACTTTATGATTACAATTTAAATTTGATCTAATTCTTTTTTTAAGATAAAACTTAACAATTAGTTCACCATTTAACCTAAAAGAGAAACAGATGAAACGTTACATTGTTTTAACTATCGCTATTCCTTTGTCTGTATTTGCCTTGTATACGCTGCTTAATGATCAGAAAAAAACCGATGAGGTAGAAGCGCCCATTGCTATTGATATCGTTCCTGTTGATTCTGAGTTTGCAAAAAAAACACATAACCCATCGCCCATTGATATGAGTAAAGACCCTATTGCAGCAAAACCCGCTAACATTGAATCAAACGTACCTTCAAACTCATTTGACGCAATTAATAAACCTTCAGCAAAGGCTAAAGAAATACTTAAAGCGGCAAAAGTACTGCCAACCGATTTACAAAATGAAGCCTACATAGAATTTGATCTAGCGGCGCTAAAAACCCTCAAAACGGGTGATAATTTTGACCTTGCAATACCACAAACCGCAGAAACCTACAGCGCTGAAATAACCAATGTTACCCATGCCAGTAACGGCGATAAAAGCATTGTTGGTCAGGTTATTGGGGCCAATGGCGCAATGCACACCACCATATTAACCGTTGGCAATGATGCGGTTTACGGTCAATTTACAGCCCCAAGTGGTAATTATGTTTTTGAAAGTAAAGGTCAATATGGCTGGATTGCAGCTAAGCGTGACCTATATAAAACACATATAGAGCATCAGGTTGGTGAACCTGCACCAAAAAATGCGGATGACATAGACCCATTTGCACCTCGTGCTGAAAACACGCCCTCTTTTTAAACAAACCTGTCAACGCAGGCAACAAGACCTAGCAGTAAACACTGCAATCGTAAAAAGTAAGGAAATACAACAATGAAAAAAGTAATTTCAACAGCCGCTATTGCAACGGCGCTATGTGCGGCCAGCACAGTGTCAGCAGAAACCATTGATATTGGTATTTTATATACCGATCAATCTGCAGCAGCTACCAGTAATATCAATACCAAAATTAATCAGCTTATTGCTTTTAGTAACCAGGTATACAGCCAAAATGGCGTTGACATTACGCTACGTTTAGTTGGGACTCAAAATTTAGGTGACTATGCAGTAACCCCTTCTGAAGATTGGTTAAATGCCGTCACAAATAGTAGTTACGTAGATGGTTTACGCAATGATTGGAAAGCCGACATGGTTGCCGTACTCGGTACAGGCCAAAGTGCAGGTAACGGTTTAATTTCATGTGGCTTAGCATGGGTTGGACAAGGCACAAATGGTAATTTATACAGCTCAATGAGCAGTCGCATGTACTCAATCACCGCAATCGATTGTGGAGCCACAACCTTTGTTCATGAGCTTGGTCATAACCAAGGTTTAGCGCATTCACGTAAGCAAGGCGATACAGCCGGTGGTGTATACGTTGATGGTATGGGGCACGGTGTACAAAATGAATTTGCCAGTATTATGGCCTACCCATTTGTATTTGGCAGTGCAACGCAGTACGACTATTTCTCAAACCCTAACTGGAGCGTAAACGGTATTCCATTTGGGGTGACCAATCAGTCGTACGCCATTCGTACCGTTACCGACACAAAAACCAGTATCGCTAACTTTAAATAAGCTCAATGCTGAATAATAAATGTATTCTCAAAATTCAGCTTAAATAACAATATCAGCATGGGTAAATTACCCATGCTAACCAATTAAGTTTCCCTTGCGGAGCGCCTCGGCGCTCTTTTTTAATGATTAATCATTTTCTGTTGTATGGCAGTGAGTAAGGTTTTACCATCGCTATCCACTTTACTCATTAGCTTTAAACCCATCACCTTAGCAAGCACAGGGTAAATATCTAAATTATTCACTCGCTCAATGCTCACCCCTTTTTTAAACGCCGGCCCGGTAGCAATAAATGTCGCTGCCATATCATCGGTATAGGCATAGCCATGCGTTCCTAAGTAAGGCACTTTAGCACTACTGCTAAATACCGCAGGCGCTGTCGTTTGTACCACAATATCGCCCACACGAGTGCCTTTATTATAGTGATATCCTGCAAGCTGCTCCTCTGTTAGTACCGTGTAGCGTCCTTTTGCTGCATGTTGTAAACGGGCTTTATAAGCCTCTACATCTGCATTTTTAGCATCGCTTTTAGTATAAATGAGTAATCGAGGACCGGTATTAACAACCATAAAATTATCATCTTTAGGTAAGCTGCTCACAACAATGCTCTGCTCAGGCTCAACTTGTGCCATACCATGATCAGACACAATCACCAGATTTACCTCTTGCTCTAACTTACTCAAGCGGGTTTTTAATTGCCCCATCAGCGCATCTAGCTGTTTAACGGCATCACGCGTTTGCACCGCATCAGGGCCATATTCATGCCCCATGCTATCGACTAACGAAAAATAACTCGCCACAAAACGTGGGCGCTGTGCTTTAGGTAAGCTTAACCATTGAATGATTTGATCAATTCGGTCTTGGTAGTCACCTTGTTTAGAGTAATGAAAATAATAGTCAGGCGTCATACCATTAAAGCGCGCATCCGACTCAGGCCAAAAGTATACCGCCGATTTAAGCCCATGCATTTTAACTAAATTCCACAGTGGCGTGCCGCGTACCCAGGTACTGTCTTTTTGTCCTTTCCCCATGCTGTAGCATTCATTATTGCGCGCTTTGTCACAAAACTTATTATCTACAATGCCATGGTTAACTGGCAGTAAACCGGTGATCACCGAAATATGATTTGGAAACGTTTTAGTAGGATAAACAGGCTGCATTTTTTGCGCTCTTACGCCTTGCTCACCCATTGCTTTTAAATTAGGCGCACCGTGCTTTTCAATGTAATCCCAACGCAAGCCATCAATAGAGATCATAACAACCGTTTGCTCTTTAGCGGCAAACGCACTATTCACACCCAATAAAAGGCAAAAACACATTACCTTAGTGATCCACAACTTCATTTTAAATACCTAGATGTATGTTAATTTTATAAAAAATAATACTAAAGCAAGTTGTTACTTTATGATACATGCTGATAAATTAAAGCAAACTATTAAAAATAAATAATCGTGCGTTTAAAAAGTGCTTAATTCACATAAAAAAGGATTACCATGATCAACTTCAGTAGCAAAGTAACCCCTGCACGTATGCAGCGCACCACTGCCAATTTACAAATGGCGCTTGAGAGCGATCGTGGCCGAATTATTAATAGTGCAGCCATTCGTCGGCTGCAACAAAAAACCCAAGTATTTCCGCTGGAGCGCAACGCGGCTGTGCGTTCGCGCCTAACTCACTCATTAGAAGTTCAGCAAGTTGGCCGCTTTATTGTGCAGCGCATCTTTGCCAATTTAAATTACCAGCAACAAAAAGAATATGGTTTATCGGGTTTAGAGCGCCCACTAGAAACCCTAGTAGAAATGGCCTGCCTAATGCACGATATAGGTAACCCGCCGTTTGGTCACTTTGGCGAAGCGGCTATTAATAATTGGTTTAATGCTAATTTAGCCAGCATTACGCCAGAGCGTTGCCAAACCACAAACAGCAGCATTGGCGTTATTTTTAAACATTTAGCCCAAGATATTTGCAGCTTTGAAGGCAACGCTCAAGGCATACGCATTATTCACTCTTTGCTGAGCCTAAATTTAACCTATAGCCAAACTGCCGCTATTTTAAAATACACCCGTCCAGCAAGTTTAGCGAAGCAAGATATTCCTCAAAATAAAAACTACATTATGAAAAAAGTGGGGTATTACTACAGTGAAAAAAGCTTTGTTGAAGCACTGCAAACTGAGCTGAAAATGGAGCCCTATTGCCGTCACCCTGCCAGTTATATTATGGAAGCCGCTGACGATATTTCTTATTGCCTTGCCGACATAGAAGACGCCGTAGAAAAAGACATTATCACCACACAGTTATTATGCGAGCAACTAAAAAAGCAGTATCAAAAAGCGCTAATTAACTTAGCCCTTAACGACACCCAACACCAAAGCTTTGTGGACGACGCCATAAACTACGCCATAGAACGAGCACAAGCACAGCCCTTTAATTTTAATAGTGAGTTTTTTATTTATTTACGCGTGTCATTACTGCACCCGCTAGTAAACCATGCCGCAAAACGCTTTATTGAAAACATAGAGCCAATTTATCATGGCGACTTTAACCATGCATTATTAGAAGATCGCAGCTACCTGCATGCAGCAACCCAAGCGCTCAAACAAGTCGCGCTTGAACATGTATTTTCGCACAAAGAAGTCGAAAAGCTCGAACTGCAAGGCTACCGTATTATTAATGGCCTACTCGATTGTTATAAACCTTTGCTGCTTTTGAGTAGCGATGACTTTAAACGTGCATTGCATGGCGACAACCGCTTATTAATAGAATCGAGACTCGTTAAAAAGCTCTCTAAAAAGCATTTAAGTAGCTATCAGCATGCCATAAATGCGATGCAAGAAGAGCCCGATCATTTTGCCGCCTATGAATTTTATTATCGCTGTCGGTTAATTCAAGACTACATTAGCGGTATGACCGACCAATTTGCTTACGACGAGTACCGAAGCTTAATGGTAATTGACTAGGGTCTGTTGACCTTTCAAGGTTAAATTTTCAGCAGTCTGTTTGGTATTTAGGCAAGGCAGAGCCTATGTGGTGTGGTTTTTCCCCATAAATAGGCGATAACGCAGCATCAATGCCAAACAGGCGCTGCCCTTCGGGTTCTGCCTAGGGGCGATTTACTCTTTGTTGCCTACATGGATGTAGGTAAGGGGCGTGAGCAGGACGCAGAAGCTTTGCTCGGTTTTTACTTAGCCCACTAGGTTACAAACCTCGCGCCGCGATTAAACCGCCCCTAGTTTGAACAAATTGTAATCCGCAAAGGTCAACAGACCCTAATTAACGCTAGGCGCTTCTAGATAATTTTTCACTTTACGCTTAAGATTAGGGCATTGATGCTTAACCACTTTTGAGTTTTATGAAACCGTTACTGAGTTGCTTACTTTTTTGTTTTGCTTTGTTATATAGTGCCAGCAGTGCCGCTTATAACGAAGCTATGTGTATTCTTATAAAACAAGAAATGCAGCAACACAGCAATAATAAAGCCAGCCGTAAATACCGTAATGCTGCGCGAGACTTTGAAAAAAACTGCAGTGATCCGCAAGCGGCACGCACTTTGCCAGTACCAAAGCCTAAACCGCAGCCGGTTATTGAACAATCGACCCCGGAGGTTGTAAAACCACAACAAACAGAACCCACTTTACAGCCAACGTTTCCAGACGCTGCAACTGAGCAAAGTGCAACTGGACCCCAAAATAATGTAATCGAACAAAGCGCCACTCAAACTATAGAGCAAGCTAAAAGAAATGCCCCAGTAGCATCAACCACAACAGCACCTGGTGAGTCACAAGTCAATGTAACAGCAGCGGCTGAACAAAGCGGCGCTTCTGAAAAAAATGCACAGCCCGGCAAAATACCGGCCAGTGAATTATCAAACACTGAGGAAAATACGCAACCAGAGGTAAAAAAAGCCACCGTTGAGCCTGCACAAACCGCCGTACCTATCACTATAAAAGCCAGCGAGCAAACAGCCGTTATTGCCTCTTCAATGCCCAAAGGGGCTAATATAATCTCGCTAGTATTACCAAGTGTGGCACTATTGTTAATTGTGGTAATTACGGTTGTGGTATTAATGCGCCTGCGCAATATTAAGCAAAATAAACAAGCGGCTGATACTGGCATACCATTGCAAATGCCCCTAAGTCACGACAATGATCAAACTCACAGTGTTGTTACTGAGCCGATGGTGACTGGCTCTGATCTGCAAAACTCAGCTGTCGAAAGCAAGGGTAAAGAGCCTGATTCTAGTCGAGTTAATACCGTGAAAATAAAGCCGGAGCCTAACACGGCAGAGTTTGAAGCAGCTGCTAAAGCAACCTTAGAGCGGATAAAAAATGCAACAGAGTTTGCCGAGCCACAAGTAAGAGATTTTGACCCCGAAGCCAAACAAACCAAAATTCAGCGTAATCCTATAAATCAGCCAATCAAAAAGGTACAACAAGAAGCGCCTATAAAGCCTTCACACAGCGCACCTGAACCCATTGTACCCCATCAGCCACAAGCTGATTTCCATCCTGCAAAAACGCAGCGTTCATCATTAAGCTCAACCACTGAACACGACTTTAAAGAGCCAGAAGTACGCACTTTCGATCCCGACGCGCCACTACCAACTAAAAAAATAAAAGTAATGCCTGAGCAAGTAAAGGTTGCCCCTGAAGAGCCAAGTAAGCCCGATAACTCACCACAAAGCAGCAATCCATTTGCTAATTTATCGCTTGATGAAAGCTGGGATCCAAATTCACCACAAAAACCAAAAATAGAAGAAAAAAAACGCGCGCCTAAATCACAAGCACTCATCGATGCAGAAGAACGCGCAAAAAACATGCAAACAAAAGAATAACGCGGTAACATAAAAATCTTAAAATAAGTCTGTAAAGCGACGGTATAGCCCTTAAGCCTACATTCAGTTAACGCCTTTAAAATAGCCTGTTTTTTAAGCAACGCTCAAAGCCGCTTTATATCCAAAAAGGGTATATTTAATAGAAGGAGAGACTTATACACATGCATGTTATGTTATCAGCTAAATTAAGATACCGTATTTATATCGCATCTTTTTTGCTGATGGCTTTTACCAGTCATTACACGCACGCAATTGAAGCAATACAACCCTCAAGCAAAGCGCCTAATCACCATGCTACTTTAAATATAAGTACAGGCGAATGGCCGCCTTTTTTAAGCGAATCGCTGCCTCACAAAGGCGTGGTTGCGCATTTAATTACCGATATATTTGCACAAGCTAACATTAAAGTTAACTTTACCTTTTTACCGTGGCCACGTGCTTACCACGACACCATTAATGATAAATACGCAGCCACTGCCGTATGGATGTTTGAACAACAACGTACTGAGGATTATTTTTACAGTGAGCCAGTGCTAAACGAGCGTTTTGTATTTTTTTATCATAAACAACGCCCTTTTGATTGGCAAAATCTAAACGATTTAAAAGGCTTATTACTCGGTGGTGGGCTTGCCTACAGTTACGGCAAAGACTTTGATAAAGCAGCCGATGAAGGCTTATTCGATATGTCGCGAGTAAGTACCACAGAGCAAAACTTTAAACGCTTAGCTATGGACAGAATCGACGCCTTTGCCGAAGAGCAAAGCGTAGGCTATTTCACATTAGCGAGTAAATTACCTGACCTATTCAGCGCTATTAATCACCACCCCAAAGCATTGTTGGTAAACCAAAGCTTTATGATGTTCCCTAAAAATAACCCACTCAGTGAACAGCGGCTTGAAATATTTAACCAGCAATTACTTAAATTTAAACAAAACGGCCGTTATCAAGCCTACTTTGATGCGTTAGATAATGGCGCTTATCAACCCACAAATAGCGCCCTGGCCGACTAACCTGTAGGCAGGGCTTTATGCAGCGCGCTTTATGTTTGGAACGCGGGTTTCGGGCTACGAGCTAGGTTTTAGGTTTTAGGTTCTAGTGTTTGCACAAGCTCGCTGCTCGTCACTCGAAGCCCGCAGCTTTCTCATTCGCTTCTCTGTGTTCAAACATGTTTTAAGTGATTTATTCACAAAGAGGCTATGAGACGCTGCGCTTTTAGAGGAAATAAAAAAGCCAAATATTATTCTGTAGCAGCAATTTTATATCGCGTATTTATAGGCTTTTGCATTTTACCCGCACCTCGTCGCTCGAAGCCCGTTGTCTTCTTTGTGTTCAAATAATTTTTAAGTAATTTATTCACAAAAAGATTATGAGACGCTGCGCTTTTAGAGGAAATAAAAAAGCCAAATATTATTCTGTAGCAGCAATTTTATATCGCGTATTTATAGGCTTTTGCATTTTACCCGCGCCTCGCCGCTCGAAGCCCGCTGCCTTCTCATTCCCGCTTTGAGGTTCATATAAGCGCCAATTAATAAATGACTACTTAATCAGTCATTAAACCAATAATGACTGCTTTATTAGCCTTTAACTTATAGAAGGTATTACGCTTTCTAAGCGTTTTATGTCAATATCACTGATATTAGCAAAACGTTTAAAGTGCGTTGGCCACTGGCGAGTATAGCTCTCAACCTCTGTAATTATTTTTGTTGCTTGAGCCTTGTTGAGGCCAAAGCGTTTGGCTTGCGACAGTAAATTATCGATACTAGCATATCGGCCATCATCACCAAGCCCTATGCCATGCTGCTTTGAGTTATTAATAGGGGTGATATCATAAGCGGGGCTCATACGCCACGTTTGGCCAGCAAAGTGATACAAAAATGCATGATTTCGGCTGTGATCATCAGTATTACCAATAAATACGTTAAATACCATTCGCTTGTAGAGCTCTGTAGCATCAGCAGCGAACTCACCTGTGTGGTGGCGAATAAATTCAGCCAATTCACCGTAGCTATAGTATGTTGCTAAGTCGCTTATCGCGACTTTTGGTTTTTGTAATAAGCTATTGGCGCTTAAAAAGTGATGAGTTGGTAAGTCATCGCTTACATCAAAACGTTCAACTAACAGAACATCACCATTTTCTGTTTCATGAATACGGGTATTTGCAGTGCGAATCCCCAATTCATTAGCCATACACATAGCGCCATGCTCAGCCCTAGCTAAATTAAACAAATCGTCTTGACGATTAAACTTTGCCAAATAAAGTTTTTGGTCAATTTTCACAGAGGTTTTAGGTCTTGCTCCCCCCATACTTTGGCCAAATTCAAAGGCTTTTTTTGCTTCTTGTGAAATCGTTTTATTGGCGAGCAAATCGTCCTTTGCTTGATCTAACAAAGCTAAATCGGCTAATGTATTTTTATTCGCTTTATGTTTTGATGCGCTGCGCGACAAACTAAATACCAAGGCGCCAACACCATACCCAGACCCTGCGAGTAAAAATTCTAGCTCATTTTTTGGTTTGGTATTATGTAGCGACAGTATAAGCTTACGCCCCCACGAATCAGCTCCCGCATCACTTAACACCCCAAACACACCTTTATTGGCAGAATAACTAACTATGCCAGGCTGTAATGGTAAATGCAGCGGATCGAGCGCAAACGCATCAGAGCGCGCAAGGTAACTTTTACCATAATTAAACTCACCTCGGCCTGTTTGTGTATTTAACTTAAAAAAACCACAAATTATGGGGCTGTCTTCTAAACCGTCAATAAATACATAAGCTTCAGAAGTCATCGTTAATCACCTGAGTTTTATTGCTTTTACGCTGTCTTGCATTATAACCGCCCACATCTGCGGCAAGCTCGTTAATTTCATCCAGCAATGAGCCTTGCAATTGAAGAACAACAAGGGCTTCAAACAATATATCGCTTTTTACTACCTCCCCTTGCTCAAGCTTTTGTATCGTGGAGCGAGATACACCAATCATCTTAGCGAACGTGCTCTGGGTATAAAGTAAAGTACGATGCTGGCGAATTAAATCACCCAATCGACGCGCCAGTTTTAATGCTTGTTCAGATCTCATAAATGACTACCTAATCGGTCATTAATATACTAATGATTAGTTTAGCGGTATTTAATATGATTGCAATATTATTTAAATAGATACGAAATGAGTTTCGAGCTTCGAGCTTCGAGCTTCGAGCTTCGAGCTTCGAGCTTCGAGCTTCGAGCTTCGAGCTTCGAGCAGCGAGCTTATAGTGCCTAGTCCCTTTTGCATTACCTCTTCAGCGCAGCGCTTCATAACCTCTTTGTGAATAAATCACTTAAAACCATATATGCACAAAGAGAAGACAGCGGGTTTCGAGCAGCGAGCGACGGGCTATAAATTCAGACTAGGCCCTAGCGCCTTTAACCTAAAATCTTTTACCTATTCCCACCGTAGGCGTTAAGCTTGATGACGCGAAAAGCTCAAAGCCCGATTCCCGCCACTCGATACTCGTCACCTTTATTTATAAATGTCGCGTTAGCGAGTGCCGACCGCCCCGAGGCTCACACTCCCCACTCCAATGAAGTACACACGATAAATTAAACTTGCTCAATCGCGACTAATTTATTTACTTCTACCGGTTTTGCTAACGCTGTTTCATAAAATGCAAACACCTTTTTTACGTAAGGCTGTGAATAATGCGTATCCAAAGCAGCTTGCGACGTAAATTGTTCGACTAAAAACAAGCATGTTTGCTCACTATTGCTGTATAGCTCAAATCGAATACAGCCAACCTCAGCCTGTGTAGGCTTTAAAATTTGCTGTAAACGCCCTTTACAGTCATCAAATAATGAAGCTTGAGGTGTTATTTTTGCCACTATATTAATCATCTTTCATCCTTATTAATTAATTTAATAACCACAGCACGAATTGGCGGTGCTACGGTAAAGGCCACTAAAAAAGCCGCAGGCCAGGCATTAATGAATGCAGTTAGCCAACTTTGCACAAAGGTATCGCTTAAACCTAAATTAACGTAGGTCACCCATGCAGATAGTAAAAACGACATCATGAACGAAAATGCCAATGTAAATATAAAATGAATTTTCATCTTTCCTCCTTGGCGTTACTATATTCAAAAGCTTGGAGCCTCCATACTCACAAAAATGCAAACTAAGATTGAGAAACAGAAATGCTTGATGACATTCATTTATTTATAGAGGTAGCTAGGCGTAAAAGTATGAGCCAAACGGCAAAAGATTTAGGCTTAAATTTATCGACGCTATCGCGACGTATTCAAGCACTGGAAACCAAATTAACAGAGCCATTATTGCAACGTACAGCACGAGGAATCGTGCTAACAGCAAAAGGAGATCAGCTCTATACATCGCTTGCAGATTCAATGTTAGCGCTTAATAATCAAATAACTGCTCTTAATTGTGATAGCAATAGCAGCAATACTTTTTATTTATTATGCCCACAGAACATCATTGCAGATCTGCTTATGCCTGCGCTAAATACATTTATAAAAGATAATCCTTCGCTCAATTTTCACATATCACCGAGTAATGCCAATAGTCAGTTGAGCCAACAACGCTTTGACCTCGCTATTCGCATTGGTCAACAACAAGACTCAAGTTATTATCAAAAACGCTTAGGCGCTATTGCAGTTAAGCTGGTCAGTAAAAAAAGTGCACCGCAAACTCGCCTAATTTTACCTTACACTCAAACTCAGTTACCAACAGGCATGCTTAACAAACTAACAGAACTCTACAGCGATATAAGTTATTGCTTTGATATAACAATAGCCCGAAAAATGGTTGAAGAAGGAAATGGGGTTGGTTTATTACCTATGAGTGAAATTAGTTGTATTACTAACAAACAAGCTTTTGACTATATTGAATTTCAGCCTGCTTTTGCAAACAGGCCTATTTATGCCCTATGGCATAACACACGCCAGCCAAGTAAAACGGCAAGTCAGTTAATTACTTTAATACAGGGCGTAATTGAGCAAACGCCATGCTTACAGGGTGATATTATTAAGTTAGGTTAAGGGATTATTTATGCTGTAGGCGTGCAGCTTTTGTGTTGTCGGTTTAAGTTTCTACCCGGCTTGATTTTACAGCAAGTATAAAAATGAATAAATTTATGAAAAAGACTTTTGAAAATATATACGATAGACAACCTCTAACAAAAGAAGTTTTCTAATGCCTATATTAGAAATACTATTATACAGCAGCATCTTTTTCTTTTTTTATCTTATGATAATGGCTGTTTTATTCCCCCGTGTTTCAATTAAATACATTGATAATAAAATGATACAAGATGGAATTAGCTCACCAAGCTGGGATAAAGGAATCGGGGCAAGTGCGCCATTTTACGCTATGGCTATTTTTTGTAAAAGAGCACGAAAACCAACACCACTATTTGATGGCAGCCATGTTGCAAAGTATGCAAGACCAATAGACAAGTTTTTAGCTTTCTTGCACCTTATCTCTATTACAGGCTTTTTGTTGAGTATATTTTCTATGATGATTTTAGAGGCTTTTTTTTACTAGGCCTACAAATTATTTGTAGATGTCGCGTTGGCGACGGCAACCAAAGAGAAGTAACCGCCGACTTCTCTTTGGAATCACTCGGCGCCCCGAGGATCACACTGCTTCCTCAATTTAAGTTAATGATATGAACGTAAACGCGATGAAACACGTCCGTGTGTAAGCATCACTTAACGCGCATCCATGCGCTGCTATTACTCATCATTAATTCAATTTCGGGTGTGATCACGGGGGAGTTGACTTAACAGCTCCCTTTAAATTTTACCGAAGGCGTTAAGCTTGCTAACGCGAAAAGCGCTCGAAGCTCGATGCCTTTATTTATAAATGTCGCGTTGGCGACGGCAACCAAGGGGCAGATACCGCCGACCGCCCCTTGGAACCCCACGGCGCCCCGAGGATCACACTATTTTCTCAATTTAAATTAATGATATGAACGTAAATGCTGTGTATTCGCCGTCCATGGCGAAGTCACAGCTTAACGCGCATCCATGCGCTGTTATTACTCATCATTAATTTAATTTCGGGTGTGATCACGGGGAAATTGTCTTGGCAGCGGTCTTTAATTCAAAAATGAGTTAATGCTTGTTTACATTGCATTTTTTAGTAAACTAAATGCTCGCAAACAGGGAGCGATTTAATGCAACAAATTGGTATTTACGAGCAGTTAATTACACAAGTAATTGAGCAGAACTTAAATCGTGACCAATTTTATGTGGGCGAACGCCAACTAGAATCGGCTGAAGCGGCAACATGGCTTTCGCGCTTTTTAGGTAAACTTGTTGAACATGCAATTGATGCAATCCCTAATTCAAGCGAGCGTTTGCAAGAGCAAATTAACCTCGCAAACAGCCTTGTGCTTTGGCTTAAAGATCATATTCGCGATGACGAGCTGATCAACGAAAACCTTATCGACAGCCAAGGCCGTATTCTTACTGCACTGTTTAATACCCAAAACCCCATTGCTGCAAATCTTAAAGATTACTCACACGATATATTCCCGTTAACAGGGCTTACCCAAAGCGAATTATTCAGCGGCGCAAATGCGGGGATATCGCTCGAAACCGAGCTAAAACGCGAGATTAAATCGTCCGACACTATTTACTGGCTTGTATCATTTATAAAATGGACGGGTCTGCGCATATTTAAAAATGAGCTTGAAGCGTTTACTAAAAGCGGCAATAAACTCAAAGTAATTACCACCTCGTACATGGGTGCAACGGATGCTAAAGCGGTTGAGTTTTTAGCAAGCCTGCCAAATACCGAGGTAAAGCTTAGTTACAACAATCAGCAAGAGCGCTTACATGCAAAGTCATACTTGTTTATGCGTAATACAGGTTTTCATACCGGTTATATTGGCTCGTCTAATTTGTCGCATTCGGCGCTTACCAGCGGCCTTGAGTGGAACTTAAAAATTACCGCTCAAGAAATACCACACATCATAGCTAAAACCAAAAGTACCTTCGAAACCTATTGGCAATCGCCAGATTTCGAGCTATTTACAGGCAAAGCTGAATGTAAAGAAAAGCTCATTAATTCACTCAAGGAACAACGCGGTGTTGGCCAAGCAAGCAGCCAGTTTTATTTTGATATAACACCAAAAACCCATCAGCTCGCTATTTTAGAAAAACTAAGCGTTGAGCGTAGCGTTCATGATCGCTTTAAAAATTTAGTGGTTGCCGCAACGGGCACGGGTAAAACAATAATATCGGCGTTCGACTTTAAAACCGTTTACGATAAAAACCCAAACGCCCACTTTTTGTTTGTAGCCCACCGTGAAGAAATACTTAAACAAGCGCAAAGCGCTTATCGTGGCGTGCTTAAAAATAACGACTTTGGTGAGCTGTGGGTAGGTAACTACAAACCACAGCGCTACAACCAATTATTTGCGTCTATCCAAACATTAAACAGCCAAATTGAATCGCTCAACTTAACAAGTGATTACTACGACTTCATAGTAATAGACGAAGTCCATCACGTAAGCGCTGCAAGTTATCGCGCTATATTAAATCACTTTACGCCCACAATATTACTTGGCTTAACTGCTACACCAGAGCGACAAGATGGCGCAAATATACTCGATGATTTTTGTGGGGTAATAGCCGCTGAAATTCGCTTGCCAGAGGCAATAAACCAACGCCACTTATGCCCGTTTCAATACTTTGGAGTAGATGATGACACCGACCTAAGCCAAATAACATGGCGTGGTGGCCGTTACGATATAAGCGAATTAAGTAACCTTTATACAGGGGAGAACAGCCGCGCTAACAAAATTATATCCAGTCTTGCTGATATAGTGACTAATGTTCACGATATAAAAGCGCTGGCATTTTGCGTAAGCCAAAAACACGCAGAGTTTATGGCATCTAAGTTTAACTTAGCAGGCATAAACGCCGATGTGCTGACCAGTAAAAACACCAATGAACGCGCGGCCAAACAACAAGCGCTGCGCCAAGGCGAAATACAAATACTTTGCGTGGTTGATATTTTTAACGAAGGGGTCGATATTCCAGAGGTTGATACCCTGTTATTTTTACGCCCAACGGAAAGCCTAACGCTGTTTTTACAGCAACTCGGCCGTGGTTTGCGACTGTCCGACAACAGTCAAAAGCAATGCTGTACCGTACTCGACTTTGTCGGTAATGCCCGCCCAGAATACGACTTTGCCAGTAAGTTCCGCGCATTAATTGGTAAAAGTAATCAACCAATTAAAACCGAGATCGAAAACAACTTCCCACATTTACCGCTGGGTTGCCGTATTGAGCTGCAAAAACGTACACAACAAACAATTCTAAAAAACATTCAGCAAGCCATAAACACTAAACGCCGTTTACAGCAGCTGATAAATAGCTATTCGCAACATACCAATGACACGCTAACGCTAAGTAATTTTTTACGCATAAACCCACAAGTCACGCTTGAAGATATATACAAACCAAAAGATAAAAAGCTCGGCGGCTGGCACTGGTTAAAAGGCGATGAAATCCCTGCCGAGCAAGCCGATATTTACGCCGCGTATTATCGCGCAATCAACACCCAATTACTCGGCTGCGACTCGCTCAGTTACTTATGCTTTTTACGTGATTTATGTAACAACGACTTTAGTTTTACGCCAACAGCGCAAAACCAACAGTACGCGCTTATGGCGCATTATAACTTTTGGGATGCCAAAGGTACGAGTTTAGGGTTTAAAACCCTTAAACATAGCTTACAGGCACTTAAACACAAAGAACTACAACAGGAACTTGCGCAAGTGATTGCGCTTTTAATAAACCGCATTCACCAGCAAGAAAGCGATTTAACTTGCTTACCAAACTACGCAATAAAATTACACAGCCGCTACACACGCCAACAAATACTCGCAGCATTTGGCGCTCACACGTTTGAGCAAAAGTCATCAGCTCGTGAGGGTGTTCTTGTATTTAACGACCAAAACCTAGAACTGTTATTTGTAACACTCAACAAGTGCGAAAAAACCTACTCGCCCACTACGCTATATCACGACTATGCAATTAGCCCCACCCTGTTTCATTGGCAAACGCAAAACAGCGCCCGCCCAGAACACGGCCGTGGCCTTAGTTATATAAAGCACCAAAAAACAGGCAAAACCATCCTGTTATTTGTGCGCGAACAAGGCAAAGACGAAAACGGCCGAACCATGGGGTTTGTAAACTATGGCGAGGTTAAATACCAAAACCACAACGGCAGCCAGCCGATGAATATAACGTGGGAATTAACCAACCCCATGCCAAGTGAAATGTGGCATGAGGCAGGGAAATTAGCGGTTGGGTGATAATTTTAAACTAAGGAATTCGATGAAACCTTTAATATCAAATTATAAAGTAGATTTTAACGAGATTAGACGCCTAGCTCTCATATGCCATGGTTTAGATCTCACAACAAACTCATTTTCTAAAGGTGAGTCAGAAATAGTTTTATCTGAAAACCTAGAAAACTCATTGCAGCTCTTAATTTCGAGTAATTTATTGAACTTGGCCATCGCAATAAGAGTTAATATTTATCAATCAAATATAAGCAGCCCCCACTTTAAGATTAAAGAGGGGGCAACAATCTATTATGACGATGCATCTCCTTTAATAGAATCACCCGCAACCCTCAAGCAAGTATGCGATAAAATAATTCATGCAGATACAGTTGAGAAACTCATTTATCCAAAAGAATTAGTTCCTGTAGATTGCAAAGTAACTCTACAGTTAAAAGGGAAAGAACGTAATAGAAAATGGACTCTAAACTTGGTTCTCGAGATATTTACAGAACAGCTATTAAAAACATTAGACAATTTAGAAACTAAAATAAATCATTAAATTACAAACCCAACCCAACAAAAAATTAACGTGTAAACACATGAAACTTACAATGTTTCATATGGAGATCATAAATGGAAGATTCTTTGCTAAGAGTTTTAAAGAAGTTTTTACTTGTTGTTATAGGTTCTGGCTTATTAAGCAATGCACTATATATACATGGTTTAGCTTATTATGAGGGCTATATTGATAGACTTGGATTTGAATATAGCTTTTTCCCTTTACCTAGTACTGATGTACTGTTTTGGACTTATTATGCAAGTAGAGAACTAGGCGCTAGTTCCATAGTTGCAATAACCCAATTTAAACTTCCAATACTATTAATTACAGTAATAAGTGTGTACCTACTATCACGAATCTGGATGGAATCTTCAAAGAAAAAAGTTAATAGCCAGCTAAAGGCTCCAAAGAAAAACAATATTAAGCTATTCAAAAAAATATATAGGTTCAAAGTTAAACATAAATTAATATTCTACTCAGTATATATTCCAATCAGATGGTTGATTCTAAAAGAGCAATCGTTAATTGCATTTTTTGCCTCTTATTTCTTTTTAGTTTTTTTACTTTTCCTTCCTGTTTTCTTATTTATTTGGGTTTATTTTCCTATGATTGGCTTTGAACACGGAAAAAGTGTCGCTGAGTCAAGAATTGAGTTTTATAAAGGTAATCTTTGTGGTGATAGAAATGATTATTGGAGTGAATGTGTAACCTTTAAAACAAAGCATCTTAAAAGTTATAATTCACCGGACCAAGTGATTGGCCGCCTAATATTAAAAAAAGGTAATTTTGTAGGTGTATATACAAAAAAAGGGCCTGTAGTCTTTACATTGCCTACAAATTATTATTTAGAAACAACAAAAAACATCAACTTTAAAAAACCTGAAATTGAATAAATATTATCTCTTAGAACAATCCCCGTGATCACAGCTGAAACTGAGTTAATGATGAGTAATTTACAGCATGGATGCTGTAAAAAGCGTAGCTTGGCTATGGATGGCCTATCTACGCTGGTTAAGTTCACATCATTCACGTAAGTTGAAGATAAAGTGTGATCCTCGGGTGCGCCGTGGGATTCCAAAGGGCGGTCGGCGGCAGCCGCCCTTTGGTTGCCATCGCCAACGCGATAAAACCTCGAATAGAGGTTATTAAATCCCTTTTCCCAAAACCATGTAAAAATCACGGCTCAAGCCAATTCCTACGCTTTAAAAGCGCGAGGTAAACTCCCGCCTACGGCACATCCTACAAATTTAAAAGCTGCGCTTTTCGCGTGAGCAAGCTCTGCGCCTACAAGCTAAAACGCGACTATAAACTACTCTGCAACCACTTGTTTAAACCGTGCGAATGTTCGCATGCTTTCATCTGCAATCATTACTTCGTAATCTGGGTTTTGAGCAATTAGCTCATATTGCCCGTTAGGTAATTTATTAACCTTACGCAGTAAATACTGCCCTTCCCCGCCTATATCATCTCGTTCTATTGCCACTATTTGGCCGCGTAGCGATCCTGCTTTATCGGAAGTTATAAGCTCAAGTAGCAGTAAATCACCATCAAGTATTGGGTGTTTACCGCCATTCATAGAATTACCCGATGCGTGCGCTAAAAAATGCACTTGCGGGTCGAGCTTGCCCGCGCCAAGTGGCGCGTCCATCAATTCCATATCGCTTTCATCCCCTGTTTTAAAATGCCCACAGGCTATTTTTATATTGGGGAAATACGGCAGCTTTAATGCGTTATCAATTGATTTTAAACTAACCTCAGGCTTAGCAACTTGATTTAACTCCGGTTGGGATGCATTTGGGAACGTAAACAACTCAGCAGTTGGTTTTGCTTGTTCGAAACTGTTTTTGCCAAGCCATAATTTAGCACTGCTTGATTCGGCAACCTGATACGCCCAGTTGCTTACTGCAAGCGATTTATCTGCATCGCAATAAAAGTAAGGTTGCAGTTTATTAGTTATTTCGGCTTTGTGAATATCAAGGTTTTGTTCTAGCCAGCGGTCGCGGTGAACAAAAGCTGCGAGGTGGTCTCGCTTATTATTATTACAATCAGCATGCGCAGCAACAAAGTTATGTGCCAAGTCGTTTGGGTAGCGCTTAAAAGGAATAAAGTGGTCGATCTGTGGTGTTTTTTTGGGTTCTTTTTCGTTTTTTAAATTCATTGGCTTTTGGCAGTAAAAGCAAAGCCCGTTTTGAATATCTATTAATAGTGGAGTGACCACTTTTAACGCAGCTCTATTACTGCCAAACAAGAACTCTTGAAGCTGGCTTTGCGATCCTAATAGTGTTTGGTTCGCTTTTATAGTTTGTACTTTTTCTATCCATTCAGTAACACTAAGATGCACAACTAAATCGTAAAAACGCCTAAAACACTGAGCTATACCAGCATTTAAAACAATTCGCTTGGGCTCTCTGCCTTTACCTAAAAGTATATGGGGGTATAAAAAACACTCTGCTTTACCCGAAAGTAACTGTAACCGCCAAAGAGGGCCCTTAGTGAATGTTTCTCTTAAAGATCGAATTACGTTGCTATATTGCTGACAATTTTTAAACGCGTTATAGCTTTTAACACCCGAATTTTGTAGCTTAAATATTTCGGTGATGAACTTTGCCTGTCCTTGGCTATTTTGCTTTAACAGCATGTCTTCAGTATTAGTAATAATATCGGTAGAGTGCGCAGCGTAAGGCATTGAGTGGTTCCAATAAAGTTGAATAAATTTATCGACTAACGTGTCGATTTTTATTTCCATTGGAGCACTCTGATCTTCATTTTGCTGTTCTACGCAGATATCAGCAATAGCATGTAATAGTGCATATTTATAAGTTGCGGTGAATTCGCCCTCAACCAGCATGCGCTGAATATAGGCGATAAAGTCGAGTTGCTGCTGCATTGCGCCAATCATAAAACGGGCACTGCTTTAATTAGGGCATTGAGCCACACTTCACTTTCGCGCTCTGGGCGTTGATCAACCGTTTGCCATTGTTTTAGTATTTTAAGCTCGGTGTGATGGGTAATTAGCGCGGTTAGGCCATCTTCATTTAAATCGGTAAATTCGCGGCCATTATGCACGCGTTCTTGCGTGCCGTATTTAAACGATACATACAAAACACCGTTTGGTTTTAGGGCATTTTGCAGTTTTAAAAACACCTGCGGTAACTCTACTTTTGGAACGTGCAATAAGCTGGCGCAACACCAAATGCCATCGTACTTATTAGTACAATTAAGTTGCTGAAAGGTTTTAACCTCAACGGCTTGCTGTAAGTAATTACTGGCTAACTTTGCAAGCTCGGGACTTGCGTCAAATGCGCTAACAGTAAAATCTTGCTGTTTAAAATACATGGCATCGCGGGCACTACCGCAGCCAGCATCTAGAATATGGCCGTGTTTAGGGATAAGCGGTAAAAACTCAGCGTAAAGCGCCGACATATCAACATTAAGCGTTGAGTCGCTAAAGCTTTGTGCGTTTTGGTTGTAGTAACTGAGTGTTTTAGTAGGCACTAAATTCACCGCTCCTTGGTTTATTTATTAATCTGGCATTCATTTATAACTAATCTACAGTATCAACATTTAAAAATATAGAGCTACGGCAATATATACGCCCTAAGTAGTATGTTTTTATTACAAAAAAATACAGTTTAACCTTATAAATCCATGTTATTTACACTTTTACCTAATAGCTCTACACCTTTGAAAAGATTTAGGTTGTATAAAAAACACGCGCAGCTGTTTGAATCATTATCGCTTGTAAAACTTTACGAACACTTGCTTTAATCCCCTTAAAAACAGGGTTATTAATTAACCACTTTAGAGTTAAAATGATGCTATTTTACACCGTTCACTTATTGGTCATTATAGTGTGCTATGTTTACCCATAAGATCGTTATTCAACTTTTTCTAGTATGAATTTACTGTTGGTGTTGCTGTGTTTAAGTACCGAGGTGTTACTTACAATGAATGTTAGGTTTAGGTGGTTTTTAGCTGTACTTTTAGCGCTTTGTTTAGGCGTGCCTAGCAGTGGTTGGGCGTCGAGCGATATTAAAAAAATTGTACTGGCTACCGATACCATTGACGGGCTGGTAGAAAAAGACGGCTCTGGCCTTTATGTTGATATGCTTACTAAAATTTTTGCTGCGCAATCGATTGAACTTAATATTATGATTGTACCTCAGTCTCGTGCTTATCGATGGACGGCCAATGGCAATGCTGATGCTATGTTGAGCGCAAGGCAAAATGAAGTGGAAGGCTTGTACTTTCCGGTGTGGCATTACGATATTACTTTTGTGTCGGCGATGTTTAAAAAAGATCGGTTTAAAGATTGGCAAGGCGAGTATTCGTTACAAAACAGATCGGTGGGTACGTTAAGGGGCGCTAACTACAATAATTATTTGTATGTGCCGATTGATTTGCAGCAGGTTACCCAGCGAATTGAAGGCATTAAAATGCTAAAGCTCGATAGGCTTGATTTCTTTTTAGATAACCGTAAAGCGCTGCAGCAAACCCTGATTGCTAACGCCACTGAGTTATCAAAAATGAATTTTGACCCGCAGCAGTATCAAATCGAAAACATTGTGCCTGTAAAACAATACATTGCCTTTACCGATAACGCCAAAGGCCGCGAGTTAGCACAAATTTTTGACGCCGGATTTGCAAAATTACTTGCCAGTGGTGAGTTAGAGGCGTTGTTTATTGCTTACAATTACCTGCCTTTTCCCTTTCCGCAAAATATAGACTAGAGTAGTAATTACATATTGCTGTGGTTGAGTTTTTTATGAGAGTTGTATTTGCTTTAGTTATAAGCTTAATGTTTGCTTTTCAATGCGTTGCACAAATTACCCGGCCCCACTCTAAAATAGAAAGCCAACCAAGCACACCACAACAAGCCACTACCCAGCTCAATGTGCTTACAGTTGATTTAGGCACCCTCATTAGTAAACCTTTAATTCAACGAGGCTTAGAGTTTGAACAACAAACTGGTATTAAAGTTAATGTCACCAAAGTGCCTTTTGGCCAGTTATATAACGAAATAAACAAAGATTTAAGCTCGCCAACGAGCCAATACGATATTATTGCCTATGCCTCACTCTGGATGGTGGATTTTGCAGAAAATAATTACTTAGCGCGTTTAGATAATTACATAGCCTCCGACTCTTTAATTGAATGGAATGATGTATCGCGTTTTTTTAGAGACTTTAGCTCTAAATATAACGGCCAAATTTACTCGATTCCGCTCGATGGTGATATACATTTACTTTATTACCGCCTCGATATTTTAGAAAAATATGGTTTGGCTCCACCTAGAACCTGGGATGATTACCTTGCTATTGCTAAGCAATTAAATGGCGTTGATATGAACGGGGATGGCGAGGGCGATTTTGGCTCGTGTATTTCTAAAAAAGCCAATGAGCAATCGTATTGGTCTTTGCTTTCGATTGCGGGCAGTTTTTTGCAAAGCAAAGGCACTTCTCAAGGCATATTTTTTAATACAAGAACTATGGCGCCATTAGTGAATAACGATGCCTTTAAAAAAGCCTTAAAAATTTATAAAAAAACCACTGAATTTGGCTCTGCTGATGAGCTTAACTTTGATACCAACGATGTAAGGTATGCGTTTATAAGCGGTCGCTGCGCCTTAGCCATTGAATGGGGCGACATTGGTACTATGGCCGTGTTACCTGAGTCTAAAGTGAAAAACAAAACTGGGGTGAGTATATTGCCCGGAGCTACTGAGGTATTAAACCGTAAAACAGGCCAGCTTGAACGTTGCAATGCTAACTTATGCCCGTTTGCCATTAGCGATATTAATTATGCTCCTTATGCAGCTTTTGGTGGTTGGGTAGGCTCAATTAATAATGCCAGCTCAAAACACAAAAAAAACCTCGCTTATAACTACTTGTCGTATGTTACTCAGCCTTTGCAATCGAATGAAGATGTAACCATAGGTGCCACCGGTATGAACCCGTATCGTACCTCTCAATTGGTTAACCACAAAAACTGGCTTAAACAAGGGATGAGTAAAAGTACGCTGCATTTTTACTTGGGCTCTATTTCTAAAACCGTTAATAACGCCAATATTATTCTTGATTTGAGAATTTTTGAAAACAACCGCTACTTTAGAGACATACTCGACACTGAAGTGGCTAAATACCTAAGGCACACCCAAACCGTAGACCAAACGGTTGAAAACATTGAGGCCGGCTGGAATAAATTAACCGATGAAATTGGCCGCGACATACAGCTAAAAGCTTATAGGGCGTCGTTAGGATTAGTACCAACCCCTTAGTGATAGTATTATTTAACGTATTTGCCATTATTAGATAAAACATAGGAAGCCAGCATTGTTGCTTTAATTGATGTAAAACGGGCTAAATTTGTAGTCTGGTTTATACTTTAGTGATGATAACGCTGTAGCCTCGAGTAATAAAATGCTTAAAGTCGCTTTTGTTGTATTACTGCTTAGCAGCTGTAACGTATTTGCTTGCTTTAAAACACTTAAAGTAGGCACAAATGAAAACAATTGGCCACCCTATGTAATTGCCGTTAACGGTAACCTGACGGGCGTTGAAATTGACGTGTTAAACACGATTTTTAACGGCTCATCTTTTTGTTTAAAATTTATGTTGCTGCCTACCTCATCGCGCGCTTTTGAAGAATTAAAAGAAGGCCGTATTGATGTTATTTTTGCCGCCAGTAAAACATCAGCAAGAGCTGATTTTGCCTATTTTAGCGATGCCTATCGTGATGAAGTAGTTCGCCTGTATAAATACACCGAATCGCCTGATTTAAATAACATTAGCGATATTTTTTATAAAGATTTAACCTTGGCGGTTAACCGTGGCAGTTATTATGGCGTTGCGTTTGAGCTGTTTAAACAAAACTACCCCGCTAACGTTATTATGATGCCTACCGCCGAGAAACGTTTTGCAATGCTCAATAAAAATAGAGTTGATTACGCAATTGAAGACGAACTAGCAGCGCAATATTTTATAAACCAATACCCTGCAATAGAAGCTGTTACTAATATGGCGGCCATCAATAAGAGCTCTATTCATTTAATGCTCAGTAAAAAAACCATTAGCCAAATAGAGTTACAAGCTATAAATGAGTTAATTAAGCAAAATAAATCCGCTATACAAGCCATTTACCCACATTACTGAACCCGTAGATTATTCTTTTACCTTTCATCTTGAAGCGCGGATCTGTATAATTCGCGGCCTATTATTTACTCTATTGCTTGTTTATTTATGCGGCGCCTTGCTGCAGCTTAACCCTGCCATTAATTTTCTAGGATTACTTTTTTTGATCTCCACCGCAAATATTACGATGCAGTTTGGCGCAGAGCCGTTGTTTGAAAACATTTCAGCTAAATTTGGTAACGGTAACCGTTACGGTTTAATTGGCGCTAACGGCTGCGGCAAGTCGACATTTATGAAAATTTTAAGCGGTGCGCTTACGCCTAGTGCAGGTAATGTGTCTATTACGCCGGGGCTAAAATTAGGTAACCTAAGCCAAGATCAGTTTGCGTTTGAACAATACAGCGTGGTTGATGCGGTAATTATGGGTGATGTGGAGCTTTGGAAAGTAAAACAAGAGCGCGACCGTATTTACTCTTTGCCTGAAATGAGCGAAGAAGACGGCATGAAAGTAGCCGAGCTTGAAAGCGTATTTGCTGAAATGGACGGTTACACCGCAGAAAGCCGCGCAGAGGAAATTCTGCTTGATGCGGGTATCGATATAGAGTTTCATTATGGCTTAATGGCAAACGTAGCCCCAGGTTGGAAATTACGTGTGCTGTTAGCACAGGCGTTATTTGCAAACCCTGATATTTTGCTACTTGATGAGCCTACTAATAACTTGGACATTCATACTATTACGTGGCTTGCCAATGAGCTTAACCAACGTAAATGCACCATGATCATTATTTCCCATGACCGTCACTTTTTAAACTCGGTATGTACTCACATGGCCGATATTGATTACGGTGAGCTGCGTATTTACCCAGGTAACTACGAAAAGTACCTTGAAGCTTCAGGCTTACAACGCGAGCAATTACTTGCTGAAAACGCGAAAAAGAGCGCTGAAATAGACGAGTTACAAGACTTTGTTAACCGTTTTGGTGCTAACGCCTCTAAAGCGAAACAAGCCAGCTCGCGCGCTAAAAAAATGGATAAAATTAAGCTTGATGAAGTTAAATCATCGAGTCGTATGAGCCCATCACTCAACTTTGATGAGGGCAAAAAAATGTATCGCCAAGCGCTTGAGCTAACCAAGCTTGGCCATGGGTTTGACGGTGAAACGTTATTTACTGGTGGTGATTTACTACTCGAAGCCGGTGCTAAACTGGCGGTTATCGGCGAAAACGGCGTGGGTAAAACCACCTTTTTACGCTGTTTAGTTAACGAGCTTAAAAGCAACGAAGGCGAAGTTAAGTGGTCAGAAAATGCCACGTTTGGTTATTGCCCACAAGACAGCACCAAAGACTTTGATAACGATTTAACCTTGTTTGATTGGATGTCGCAATGGCGTACCGCTAAGCACAACGATTTAATGGTACGTGGTATGTTAGGGCGTTTATTATTTACCGCAGACGATTCAAATAAAAAAGCGCGTAACTGTTCAGGTGGTGAAAAAAACCGTTTGTTATTTGGTAAGTTAATGATGCAAGACGTTAACGTACTGATAATGGATGAACCAACTAACCACATGGATATGGAAGCCATTGAAGCACTTAACAATGCGCTAAAAGACTTTAAAGGCACGCTTATTTTTGTAAGCCACGACCGTGAGTTTGTATCGTCACTGGCAACCCGTATTGTTGATATTAAAGACAAGCAGGTAATTGACTTTCAAGGTACGTTTGACGAATACCTTGCGAGCTGCGAAGAAAATAAAGTAGCTTAAGAGCTAGGTTAAAGGTTAAAGAAATAGCCTAAACCATTTAAAAGCGGTGCTTGTTTAAGCGCCGTTTTTTTGTGCCTGTAATTTGGGTTCTGGGTTCTGGGTTCTGGGTTCTGGGTTCTGGGTTCTGGGTTCTGGGTTCTGGGTTCTGGGTTCTGGGTTCTGGGTTCTGGGTTCTGGGTTCTGGGTTCTGGGTTCTGGGTTCTGGGTTCTGGGTTCTGGGTTCTGCAGAATTTTGCTTGGTATCAATTCAAACGCAATTGGTAATTTATTTAATAAAAAAGGCAAAGAAAAGCTGTATTTTTATTTGCTCACTTGCCTCTCATTCTTTGCTCTTTGTGCAAATAGGTTTTAAGTTATTTATTCACCACAGAGATTAAGAGGCACTGCACTTTTAGAGGAAATAAAAAAGCCAACTACTATCCTGCAGCAGCGATTTTATAGGCATTGCATTTACCCGCACCTCGCAGCTCGAAGCCTGTTGGCTGCTCATTTTCTCCTCATTTTCTCCTCATTTTCTTCTCTTTGTTCAAATAATTTTTAAGTGATTTATTCACAAAGAGGGCGAAGAGACGCTGCGCTTTTAGAGGAAATAAAAAAGCCAACTACTATCCTGCAGCAGCGATTTTATAAGCATTGCATTTACCCGCACCTCGCAGCCCGCAGCTCGTAACCTTTAACCTTTAACCTTTAAGTAATTATAAAAAAAAAAAGGAGCATTGCTGCTCCTTTTTAAATTTTACTTAGGTTTATTTAATATCAAACCGGTCGGCGTTCATCACTTTTACCCATGCGGCGACAAAGTCGTGTACAAAACGAGTTTTGTTATCGTCTTGAGCATAAAACTCTGCCAGTGCACGGAGTATTGAGTTTGAACCAAATACTAAATCAACCCGCGTAGCCGTGTACTTAGTTTTTTACCACTAGCGCGGTCAACTATGTTGTACTCGCCTTTAGCTGCAGGCTCCCAGCGGTTGTTCATGTCGGTTAAATTAACAAAAAAGTCGTTACTCAGTACGCCTACCTTGTCGGTAAATACACCATGTTCACTATTGCCATAGTTAGTGCCTAGTACGCGCATACCGCCTAGTAATACGCTCATTTCTGGTGCTGTTAGCCCCATTAATTGGCTGCGCTCTAGTAATAGCTCCTCGGCGGATACAGCATAGTCTTTTTTCAGCCAATTTCTAAAACCGTCATGAATTGGTTCTAATGGCTCGAATGACTCTGCGTCGGTCATGTCATCACTAGCATCGCCACGCCCTGGGGCAAACGGTACGGTCATATCAACCCCTGCCTTTTTAGCAGCTTGCTCAACCGCAGCGGTGCCGCCAAGTACAATTAAGTCGGCCAAACTTACTGGCTTAGCTAAACTTGCTTTCAGTTTTTCAAGGGCTGCAATCACATTGGCTAAACGCTCTGGTTCGTTACCTTGCCAGCTATTTTGCGGAGCTAGGCGAATACGGGCGCCATTTGCACCACCACGGTGATCGGAACCTCTATAAGTACGTGCGCTATCCCATGCGGTATTAATTAAGTCGGTTTCACTTAATCCACAATTAAGTAGCTTCGCTTTTAAATCGGTTATTTCAGCGTCGCTCAGGGTGTAATCAACTGCAGGAATAGGATCTTGCCAAATTAAATCTTCACTGGGTACATCGGCGCCCAAATAACGTGATTTTGGCCCTAAATCACGGTGGGTTAACTTAAACCATGCGCGGGCAAATACGTCAGTAAAGTACTCAAAATCGTCATTAAAACGCTCAATAATTTTACGGTACGCTGGGTCGAGCTTCATTGCCATATCGGCATCGGTCATTATTGGGTTTAAACGAATCGAAGGGTCTTCCACATCAACGGGTTTGTCTTCTTCTTTAATATTAACCGGCTCCCACTGATGAGCCCCTGCAGGGCTTTTGGTTAGCTCCCACTCGTAATTAAGCAGCAGTTTACAATAACCGTTGTCCCATTTAGTTGGGTAGGTTGTCCATGCGCCTTCAATACCTGAGGTCATGGTATCGCGGCCAATGCCACGGGTTTTATGGTTATTCCAGCCAAGGCCTTGCTCGTACACATCGGCGGCTTCTGGCTCTGGGCCTAAGTTTTCTTCTTTGCCGTTACCATGCGTTTTACCTACTGTATGGCCACCGACCGTTAGCGCTGCGGTTTCTTCGTCGTTCATTGCCATACGCGCAAAGGTTTCGCGCACTTGTTCTGCGGTTTTAAGCGGATCGGGTTTACCATTTACCCCTTCTGGGTTTACGTAAATTAAACCCATTTGCACTGCCGCTAATGGGTTTTCCATGGTATCGGGTTTATCAACCTGGGTATATCGCTCATCACTTGGCGCAAGCCATTCTTTTTCTGCGCCCCAATAAACGTCTTTTTCTGGATGCCAAATATCTTCACGGCCACCACCGGCAAAACCAAAGGTTTTTAATCCCATTGATTCGTACGCCATATTACCGGCTAAAATAATTAAATCGGCCCATGAAAGCTTGTTGCCATATTTCTTTTTAATTGGCCATAATAAACGGCGCGCTTTATCTAGGTTAGCATTATCTGGCCACGAATTAAGTGGTGCAAAACGTTGATTACCGGTACCACCACCGCCTCGACCATCAGCTAAACGGTACGAGCCCGCAGAGTGCCATGCCATACGGATCATCAGGCCTCCATAGTGCCCCCAATCAGCTGGCCACCAAGGTTGGCTTTGAGTCATTAAATCTTTTAAATCGGTTTTAAGTGCTTCTAGGTCGAGTGAATTAAAAGCGTCGGCGTAATTAAAGTCGCTGTCGTAGGGGCTGCTTTTGCTATCGTGCTGATGAAGAATGTCTAAATTAAGTGAGTTTGGCCACCAATCTGTATTGGTGTTTTCGGTTGTGGTATTACTGCGTGCATAACCGGGCATTTACCCGCTTTATGATTATCCATATTGAGCTCCTTTTTAAGTATAAATAAAAACGCCCATGCTTACCGCTTTTGGTATTCACCAATTGGGAGCGCTGTTATTTTATTGCCATTATATTAGGGTATGTTGACCTTTGTGGATTAAAATTCGTTCAAACTAGGGGCGGTTTAATCGCGGCGCGAGGTTTGTAACCTAGTGGGCTAAGTCAAAACCGAGCAACAAAGAGTAAATCGCCCCTGGGCAGAACCCTTCGGGCAGCGCCTGTTTGGAATTGATGCTGCGTTATCGCCTATTTATGGGGAATAACCACACCACATAGGCGCTGCCTTGCCTAAATACCAAACAGACTACTGCAAATTTAACCTTAAAAGGTCAACAGACCCTAATGACGTTTATGGTCTCTGCTTATTCAATATACGTGTAGCTGCTTTGATACGCTAGAGCAAAGTAATGCTTTAAAACGATTACTCTCATTTATAAATATGATGATGCTGCCAATGTTTCTGCTTAGCGTAAATAAATATCAAAACTTTTTATAAAATAGATGATCGTTATTAAAAATAGCCACGTAATGTACGGTGAAGGGTTTGAAAGTGACTTAGGTTTTCTTAAGTGCACAGTGGAATACCCCCCTTCGCCATGAAATTATAATTATAAAAGGTGTATAAGTTACTTATGCACCTTTATTTCTTTCTTATTTTTATCTATTTGAATTTAGTTAAGTAAAAATTCAGGTAGGCAAACTTACAATAGCACCTATCTCCTATTGTTCCCTTGATATGTTGATGTAGTTTTTTCCAGCCCAACTTGGGCTGGATTTTTTTTTGCCTGTAATAAAAGATTTTTGAGTTAATTCCAGCTTCCCTATCCTCACCCTAGTACCAATGATGTGCGCATGTTAAAGTTAATAAAGCGATTAACTAATTTTTTAACTAGGCATATCAATGCGTTTTTATTTTTTACTATTTATTGTATTTTGGTGTTTTTTTCATCTGCGGTGCAAGCTGCTGATAAAAACACCGCAGCACTCAACGAGCAACAACAGCGTGAATTAGCACAGCTAGAAGCCCCTTTGTACAAACCATTACTTGAACGTTATATTCTCGACGAATTAAAGTCGGTTCGCCAAGATCAACAAAAACTGCGTGAAGACGTGACCAAACAAGTTACGCATGCACAGTTAGACACCGCCGATCGGGCGCTTACCTACACCACAGATACCATTAATAATGTATTTTTTATAATTACCGCCACCGCGTCTATTTTGGTATTAGTGGGCTGGAACTCGTTACGTGATGTAAAGAACAAAGTAGAAGATATAGTAAACACCCGAGTGAGTGTTATTACTGATGAGTATGAAGATCGCTTGAAAATATTAGAAGAAAAACTGCGAGTACGCTCTGAAGAAATACTCAGTAACCAAGAACGCATATCAATCACTAATGAAGTTCATTCGTTATGGATGCGAGCCAACCTTGAAAGTGATATTGCGAATAAAATTGAAATATTCGATGAAATTTTAAAACGTAAACCAGAAGATGTAGAAGCCATTGCCTACAAAGCGGATGCTTTATTAGAATTAAATGAGACTGAGCAAGCTATTGAGCTTTGTAATCAAGCAATTGATATAGATAGCGACTATGGTTACGCATACTGGCAGCGCGCCTGTGCGTATGCTTTAACGCATGAGCATGCAGATGCTCTAGCCGATATAAAAATGTCGCTTGAATACTCACCCAACTTACGAAATGAGCTACTTCATGAAAGTGCCTTTGCCAGTCTGCATGATAACGACAGCTTTAATGCGATAGTTTCAAACGAAGCCTAAACTTCGTTGCCTACAGGGAGGGTGGTAAAAAGCGTGAGCAGAACGCGAAAGTTTTGCTCAGTTTTTACTTATTATTACAAGGATGTAAGCCAGTAAAATAACTTAGACGCAGTCATCAAGCCCACTAGGTTAGAAGCTCGCGCCGCAAATAAACTGCCTCTAGATTAAACAAATATCAATCTACAAAGGCCAATAGAGCTTAGCGTTTAAAGTATAAGTCTATTGACTTAGTAAGCAGCTCGTCGAGCTGCTCTTCAAAGTCTTCTATGTTGATTTCAAAATGATTTAAATACGCTTTAGCCTGCACTTGAGATAAGTTGCGGTTTTTAACGCTGTATTGCCGCTCATCTTTTTGCTTATCGTATCGAGGTAAAAATAATAACTGCGCATAATAAGGCGACTTAATATGCTTGTTCGCAAAGCGACAAAAGTCTTCAATGTGGTCTGCGCCCTCAGGGCCTAAACAGCCAGGCTCTACACGATACATTACACGAATTTTTTTCTCGTCACTTAGCTGCATAATTAATAATTACCTAAAAAATAATACCCTAACCACTTTGCCATCTTTAATTTGATAGCTTGAAATAAGCTCTGAACGTTTATCTATCACGTTCGGATCGTTAGAGCAGGTTTCTGATAGCTCATGGTCAATCACAATGTCACCATGCACAATACGCTTAATAGGTGATGAGTGAAGACACTTTAGCTTTTTAAACATAATGCCATAACGCGCAATTAATTTTTCTTTACCTTTAAATAATAGCTCATTCGGGAAAATATAAAACTCAACATCTTCATCATACATACGAATAAATTCTTCAATGTTACGCGCGTTGTAAGCTTTAACTAATTGCTCGATAACAGCAAGTGACTCACGAGACTGTTTTGCTTTGGCTTGTTGCCTTGCTGTAAGTGCCTCTTTTGCTTGCGTTACTGCTTGCTCAGCCTCGACGACCGCTTGTGCTTTATCTACTTTACTTTTAGGCTGTTCAACCGGCTTCGTTGATTCGCTGCCAAGTACTTTAGAATCATCTGCAGTCACTTTCTTTATATCGGGTTGTTTAGGTATGTTAGCCTCTTGAGTTAACGTATCAAGTGCATCTTGTTGCGACTGTACTTTTTCTGGCTGTGTCAGTTCGGCATTGTTTTGATGATGCCGATTGCTCTATGGCATGACAGTTTAATGTGAAAGCGGCGAATAAACACGCATATATAATGAATGAAGGTTTCATGGTTTTCCTAAGTACAAAGACAAAATGCAATTAACGCGCAACATAGCAAATTTTACCCTCATGAGATAGTTATTATAGCGTTATAGCTCATTACCAATACTGCTCAACCGTAATATGCCCCGGCTCTTTTCGACGATTACGCTTATAGTTTTGAGCCACTAATAACTCACTGGTATCTTTAACCATTTGCGGATTACCACACAACATAAACTGCGCATTATTGGGAGTAGCACACAGCCCCACATGTTCAGATAGCGCGTTATTTTTTATCACTGTGGTTATTCGCCCAGCTAAACCTTGTAAAGGCTCCTCACGGCTAACTACTGGCACATAATTAAGCTGCCCTGGATGAGCCTTTAATAACTTATTAATTAGCTCCTGATAGCTTAAATCGCTATTTAGGCGCACCCCCCATGCACTAAGTTGATATGTTTGTATTTTTGCCATACCTCACTTTGCTGCAATATAGATAAAAACGGGCCAATAGCGGTGCCGGTGCTAAGCATCCAAAGTTGTTCACTCGCTGGCACTTCGTCAAGGGTAAAAAAACCGCTAGCACGGCGCTCTATTAGTACAGTGTCACCTGGGGTAAGTTGTGCTAAATGCGATGACAATTGGCCATCGACTACATTAATTAAATAAAATTCTAAATTTGGATCATCTGGTGCGTTAACATACGAGTAAGCACGAGCAATGCGTTTTTCACCGTCCATAACAGAGAGCTTTGTAAATTGCCCTGCTTTAAACGGTTCTACATCGGCGTTAACCGTTAAGCTAAATAACGATTCATTCCACCATTTAACTGACTTTACTGTGGCATCAATCCAATTAGACATAATTACTCCAGAGTGTAAAACGTGTTTTAGCTACCAGCTACCAGCTACCAGCTATCAGCTATCAGCTATCAGCTATCAGCAGCTATCAGCTATCAGCTATCAGCTATCAGCTATCAGCTATCAGCTATCAGCTATCAGCTATCAGCTATCAGCTAAAACTTTAAAGTGGTTCATTTTAAAAGCAAGTTTTATAACTTAAACATTAGCATTAAGTTATAAATACTGACAGGGAAATAAATGAGAAGGCAGCGAGCTACGGGTTTCGAGTATCGAGCAACGAGCTAGTGCTAAAACCTGAGACCTTTAATCTACTCTTTTAGCGCAGCGTCTCTTTGTCCTCTTTGTGAATAATGACCTTGCGCGGCATAAAGCTCCGCCTACAGTAAATTCAGAAGTTAACCATATCAGTAGGCGGGAGTTTACCTCGCGCATTTGTGTTTAATATCCTAGACCTGACGCGATATAAAATCGCTGCTACGAAAGGCACTTACTGCTAAAAACAATTTTTCACCACAGAGGGTCCGAGGCGCTTCGCGCTACACAGAGGTGAATTGGTATTTTTTTTAAGCATTTCTCTGTGAACTCTGTGTTCTCGGTGGTAAATACATATCTGACACGATATAAAATCGCTGCTACAGATCAATATTTAGGTTTTTCTTCCTCTAAAAGCGCAGTGTCTCTTCGCCCTCTTTGTGCAAAATTCACTAAAACTGTTTGAACAAAGAGAAGACAACGGGCTTCGAGTGACGAGCTGCGAGCTACTGCTAAAACCTTTGACCTTTAACCTTTAACCTAGAACCTGAAACCTAGGAACCTAGGAACCTAAAGCCCGTAGCTCGAAACCCGTGGCCCGCCCCCCGAGGCCCGAATCTCACACCTAAATTTCAGGCATAAAAAAAGCCGCATAAAATGCGGCTTTGGGGGTTTAGTCTCACTTCACTTTGGGCGTGTCTCCAAAACTTAGTGAATACGTTACCAAGGAACTGTTGTATTTAACCTGAACTCTGGATAATAAATCTATCTCAAGCAGCTATTTACAGCGCTAACTACGTTGAATTCACTTACAATAGGCGAGCTATTGACGCGTAAATTCGCCTTGTTTTCACTGGAAATCTCTGGCTAGAGAAAATAAACATAAATATCAATTTTGATTCAATACGTTAGTAAATCTCTTAACCAAAGTTCAGGTTATTTAAATTGACTCTAGGGCAATTTTAACCATTTCGTTGAACGTGGTTTGACGCTCATCTGCAGGTGTTGCTTCGCCGGTGATTACATGATCACTGACGGTAAATAATGCCATTGCTTTTGCGCCGTATTCTGCTGCTACGCCGTATAAGCCAGCTGTTTCCATATCAACAGCGAGTACACCTAGCTTGTCTAGATCTTTATAAAACGTGTCGTCTGCTTGATAAAAAGTATCGGTAGTAAATACGTTGCCTACTTTTGCATCAATACCTAAATCTTTAGCTGCATTTACGCCGTTTAAAAGTAGGTCAAAGTTAGCAATAGCAGCAAAGTCAGTACCACGAACGCGGGCACGATTTACGTTTGAATCTGTGCTTGCACCTTGTGCAAAAATTACGTCGCGAATTTTAATATCGCTACCAATACCACCACAGGTACCTATACGAATAATATTTTTAACGCCAAAACTGACAATAAGCTCACGAGCATAAATTGACATTGAAGGAATGCCCATGCCAGAACCCATAATGCTCACTGGCTTACCTTTGTAAGTTCCAGTAAAGCCGTACATGTTACGTACGCCGGTTACTTGCACTGCATCATCTAAAAAGTTTTCAGCAATATATTGTGCGCGTAGCGGATCGCCTGGCATTAATACTGTTTCGGCAAAATCACCTACGTTTGCACTGATATGCGGAGTACTCATCGATTGTTTTCCTTTTGTTTGGCTAAAAGCCCTATTACTTTAAAAATAACGAGCGTATTTTTAAGTTACTTAACTGTGTTCAGCTTATCAATAAAGCCATCACCATATTCTAACGCTTTAAGATTAAACCATTGTGCAAGCGTTTGGCCAATATCGGCAAAGCTATTGCGTTCACCCAGTGGCGTGTTGTTCATTCCTGGCTGATAAGCAATAACTGGAACATACTCACGAGTGTGCTCTGACCCTGGAAAGGTCGGGTCACAGCCATGATCGGCGGTGATCATTAATAAATCATCCGGCTTTAATTGCGCTAAAATAGTGGGTAAGTAATCATCAAACTCTTTGAGCGCTTTCGCATAGCCAACAGGATTTCGGCGGTGACCAAACTTTTCATCAAAATCAACTAAATTGGTAAAAATCAAACTGTGATCCGGCGCAGTCGCCACCACTTCGCTGGTTTTTTCTAGCAAGTTCATTAACCCTGGCGCTTTATGCTTTTGGGTAATGCCTTGATGCGCATAAATATCTGAAATTTTACCAATACTGATAACTTCGCCACCGTCTTTTGCAAGTACATCAAGCAATGTTGGCGATGGCGGTAATACTGAATAATCACGACGATTACCTGTTCTGGCAAAGTCTTGATTATTAGAACCCAAAAATGGCCGCGCAATCACTCGCCCTATATTCATTTCATCAAGCAGCGCCCGTGCGATTTCGCAAACTTGATAAAGCTTCTCTAGGCCGAATGATTCTTCATGCGCGGCTATTTGAAACACACTGTCAGCTGAGGTGTAACAGATTGGTTTACCTGTTTTTACGTGCTCTTCACCTAGCTGCTCTAAAATCGTGGTACCTGAGGCATGGCAATTGCCTAAAATGCCCGGAATACCTGTGCGAGCAATAAACTCGTCTACAAATTCTTGTGGGAAACTCGGCTGTGTTTTAGGGAAGTAACCCCAATCAAATAACACTGGCACGCCTGCCATTTCCCAATGACCCGATGGCGTGTCTTTACCGCTTGAAAGCTCTTTTGCGTAACCCCATGCACCTTGTGGTTCATGTCGCTCAGCAACTAAACAGGGTTCTTTACCAGCGGCTTCACATGCATCCACTAACCCTAATTTTGAAAGGTTAGGAAGCGAAAGCTTACTGCCAGTCTCGTCATAATATGCCTTGAGTAAATGTGCGAATGTATTAGCACCAACATCACCAAATTTATCTGCATCGGGTGCTGCGCCAATTCCTAAACTATCCGCCATTAAGATAATTGCTCTTGCCATTGTGACCTCACATCTGTTCTAGGTGGTTACTTTATCTGCTCTTCGAATTTTCCGTACAGGACATAAGTCCTGTTTCATAAAACCTAAACATTATAAATTTGCACTCTTAAGCGAAGCAAAAGAGATTAATCGTGTCTTTTTTGCTATTGTGATCTACCAACAATATATCCTTCTGTGTGGGTGAGAACTTTAGTGACACGAACTATTATAGCTATTGCAGGCGCATCGGCGTCCGGCAAATCTCTATTTAGCCAAACTATTTACAATGAATTGGTAAATGAGCTTGAACCAGGCGCTATCGCCATTATTGAAGAAGATGCTTATTACAAGGATCAATCGCATTTGCCGATGGCACATCGTACGCAAACGAATTACGACCATCCTGATGCATTTGAACACGAGCTATTGCTTGAGCATTTAACGCAACTTCGTAATGGCCACTCTGTTGAAGTACCAACTTATGATTATGCCCAGCATACACGTAGCGATAAAACGCGACGTGTGGCTTCGGCTAAAATACTCATTGTAGAAGGTATTTTATTACTGAGTGATAAAGCGCTTAATAAAGAATTTGATATCAAGGTGTTTATAGATACGCCATTGGATATTTGTTTAATGCGCCGAATGCAACGCGACATGGAACAAAGAGGCAGAACATTACAATCTGTTGTTGAGCAATATCAAGCAACTGTTAGACCGATGTTTTATCAATTTATTGAGCCTTCAAAGCATAACGCTGACTTAGTTGTGACTCGAGGCGGTATGAATCGCGTTGCGATTGATATTATAAAAAGTAAAATAAAGTACATTTTACAAGAATAACAACGGGAAACGTTTGTATGACAACATTTATGAGCTTAGTAGGCATGCTAGTGCTACTAGGCATCGCTTTTGCGGCCTCAACTGATCGCAAAGCAATAAAACTAAGAACCGTGGGTATCGCATTTTTAATGCAAGTCATTATCGGCGGTTTTGTACTGTTTTTTGAAGCAGGCAAAAATGTATTAGCGAGTATGTCTCGCGCCGTTTCATCGGTTATTGGGTATGCCAACGATGGAATTGGCTTTTTATTTGGCCCATTAGCATCGCAAGATACACTTGGGTTTATTTTTGCCATTCAAGTATTGCCAGTTATTGTGTTTTTCTCAGCACTTGTTGCTGTGTTATACCACTTAGGCATCATGGATTGGATAATTAAAATTTTAGGCGGTGGTTTACAAAAATTATTGAAAACCTCTCGCACCGAGTCGCTTTCAGCCACCGCAAATATTTTTGTTGGCCAAACTGAAGCGCCACTCATTGTTAAACCGTTTATTGCGACAATGACCAAATCTGAGTTATTTGCCGTAATGGTAGGTGGTTTGGCCACCGTAGCAGGCTCTGTAATGGCCGGTTACGTAATTATTGGTGTAGACCTTAAATATTTAATTGCAGCCAGTTTTATGGCAGCACCAGGTGGTTTCTTAATGGCAAAAATGATAGTGCCAGAGACAGAAACACCTAAAGATGATTTAGCCGATATAGATTTAGGCGACGATAAACCGGTTAATGTTATTGACGCAGCAGCATCAGGCGCAGCAAACGGTATGCACTTAGCATTAAACGTAGGTGCTATGCTTTTAGCATTTGTTGCACTGATTGCGTTATTAAACGGTTTATTAGGCGGTATTGGTGGGTTGTTTGATTACCCTACATTAACGCTACAAGAAATTTTAGGCTACTTATTTGCCCCTGTTGCATGGTTATTAGGTGTACCGTGGAATGAGGCAATTTTAGCCGGCAGCTTTATTGGTCAAAAGTTAGTAGTAAATGAGTTTGTTGCTTACTTAGACTTTATAAATTATCGCGATACGTTAAGTGCGCATACACAAGCAATTGTTACCTTTGCCTTGTGTGGCTTTGCTAACTTATCATCGATAGCCATTTTACTAGGTGGATTAGGCGGTATGGCGCCTAGTCGGCGAAAGGATATCGCACGCTTAGGGCTCAGAGCAGTGTTAGCAGGATCTATGGCTAACCTTATGAGCGCAGCAATTGCTGGGTTTTTCCTCTCGCTAGCTTAGAAACTTAATGAGACGATCCAACTGTTGCAAAACAATAGGATAGCGCTTTAAGGGGTTAAAGCACTATCTGACTTGAACGATACTTCACCAAGGGCCGCAAGGCCCTTTTATCGTTTTTATAGCCTCTACTTTCTAAATCCTCAGCAATTCATACCTAAAAATTCCTAGCAAAGCTTTCATTCACGCACTCCTTACGCCATCAAAAGCCATCATTGCACTTATACCAATCCGCAATAATACTTAATCATTTTGCGGGGCTAAACGTGTCGCTACCTGTGTTAAAAAATTCTCATTTAGAACAACTAAATAGCGAATTTTTTGCCTAGCTATCAACTCGTTTTTCCAGCCTCAAAATAGACCACTTAATTAAGCGAATTGGTATTACTAAAAAATATGAACAACTGTGTAACTGCAGAAGCATTTACTTATTAGCCCTTTACAAGGCACTTGTGAGTATAAAAGGTAGCGAAGTTAACAAGAATGAATGGCTGTGAAGAGGTAATATAGGCATTATTGAGTGGGAACTTTTTGAATTTTTCTGTGCTTAGGCGTGTTTATTATTGTCTATAGGCTTAATTTTTTACATAACGTTTAATGTAAGCTTCATAGCCAGACTCAGCCTTAAGCTGCTCAAGTGCTTGATTAAAGCGTTTTACTACCACAGGTGAAGTGGCTTTGTTAAAGCCAATATAGTTGCCTTTAAGCTCATCCACATGAATTTGCTTGAGCTTCACCAAGTCATCCCTAGAGTACCCAAATGGCTCAGTTTGATGATCAATAGTAAAGTCAGAGCCAATAATTAAATCGATGCGTTTTTTAAAAAACAGTCGCATAAATGAGTCTGCTTCACTAAACAGTAATAAGTTTTTATCGGTAACAAACCCAAGTCGACGCACCAGTATTTCATAAATGTCGCCTCGCACTATCCCCAACGAGTAGTTTTTAGCTTGTGATATATCATTCATCACAATATGGTCGCTAGTTTTTAATTTAAAAAAGTAGGTTTGGCTCGATACCAAAGGTCCCACCCATTCAAAAAGAGGAATACGTTCTTGCGTTTTTGCTAGAGAAATGATGGCTGAGTGTGGATTATTTTGCACTAACTGGTAAGCACGCTTCCAAGGTAACATAATAAATTCGCACTCTAGTGCGGCACGAGCACAAGCATCTTTCACTATGTCATGATTAATACCCGCTAGCTGCCCAGCTTCATTTTGAAAATTGTAAGGGGCAAAGCTTTCGGTATAAATAACCAATTTAGGCGCTTTAGCCTGGATATTATGGCTAAATAGCAACCCTAACGCTAATAATGTAAATTTAAAAATAAACACCCCCTATAATTTAAGTAAATAACCTTAACCTAGAAAGCATGTAGAAACTATTAATTTATAGCACTTTTATAATGTTAAAAATAGCAGGTGATTTGAGAATGACTATCGTTAATAATACCAATCCGCAATAATACTCAATCATTTTGCGGGGCTAAACGTGTCGCTATCTGTGTTAAAAAATTCTCATTTAGAACAACTAAATAGCGAATTTTTTGCCTAGCTATCAACCCGTTTTTCCTGCCTCAAAATAGACCGCTTAATTAAGCGAATTGGTATAAATTTACAGATGGTGGGGAAATATTCTTAAATTTTAGACACAAAAAAAGCGCCTTAAGCGCTTTTTTTCATTTTACTTAAAAGTAAAATTATAGAGCTGTGATGTTATCAGCTTGAGGACCTTTTTGACCTTGTGAAAGAGTGAACTCTACACGTTGGCCTTCAGCTAAAGTTTTGAAACCTTCGCTTTTGATTGCTGAGAAATGTGCGAAAACGTCTGGACCATTTTCTTGCTCGATGAAACCAAAACCTTTAGACTCGTTGAACCACTTAACTGTACCTGATACGATGTTAGACATAGTATTATTCCTGATATAAAAATTAAATTGTGCCCTAATGGGCGGTGTAGCAAAAAATGAGATGGTACTTAAAAACTTCAGGACGGTACTACAAGTATTACTTATACAACAACGAAATGGAGATTTATAAATTATCATGCTTTCTTTCTAGCTGCGGACTACTATATAGAGTTACAGACTCAAGTCAACCCTTAATGCGATTTAATTTATAAAATAGCTTAAGCAGCCCGCTTTATAAATTAAGTACTTGTTTAAAGAGCTTAAAATTCAAATTCTAGTGCCATTCTAAAGCTATGATTTTTCTCTGACTGGCTGATTTCAGTAATAAAACCGGCTTCCCACTTTAATTGTTTTTGCCCATCAAAGCGATGTAACCCTATAAATCCGGGGCCAATACCGACAAAGTCTTCGCCAAGGTAAACCTCAACCGCGGGCTGAAAAGCAGACAAATAGCGGTAGCGATATTGCGCTCTAAATTCGCTTTCCCACTCATTTTGTATATCTTGGCCCCACTCGTACACTAAAAATGCATTCATAGTGAGACTTGCACGACCAAACTCTTTTTCAATCACAAAACCGGTGGTTGCTTCGTATGCGTCGGCGTCATGCTGTTTTTCAAATTCAAATAACGCGCCCCAATCAGCCCATAGCCTGCCCTGCTCTATTAACTGCCAACGAAGTTCTAACTCATACGCTTGCAAGCCAAAGTCACCATTATCATCGCGCTCGCCCACTAAATAGCCTTCCAATGCCATGGTGTCGTTAATTGCGCCGCCTAAGCCAACGCGCTGCGCTAAAATATTACCACTGTCGGTTTGATGTGACACAAGCCGCCACTCTAGCTCGCGCTCAAACGGCAACACATAAGGATGATAAACTTTATCAACCACTATGCCATCAGCATAAGCCAGCTTAGGTATTAATAAACAAAAACCAATTAATACAGTGGCTGCAAATAGGTTTATTGCTTTCATGATTGTTCCTTAGTTATTGATTTAGGAATAAAATAACAAACTGATAAAAATAACACGCTGCTCAGCACATAACTTAAAACACTGGTTAAATTAGGCGTAGCCTCATAACCGATAAGTGCGCGCAAAACCCGTCCAAACTCTGAGTTTTCAGTTAAAATAGCACGTAAATCCCATACGGTTGCCGTTGTTGCTATCAAATCAATTTGGCTCGCCAAATCAAGTGCCACAACCAGTTTTGCCGCACTGTTTAATGCTAACAATACCAATAAAGGGATAAGCCCAAAGCGCTGTTTGATTGCACTCAATAAAAAATACAACAACACACTAAAGCTACTGCATATCCCTAAGCCTAAAAAAGTGCCAATAAATAAGCTTTGTGCTGCTTCGTTGTTTTGCCAAAAGCCAATCAGGTAAATAATGTAATGACTTAAATAAAGAGTCATTACACTGATAATCGCAATCATAAATGCAGGCGTTGCTTGTTTAATGGCGTAGTACAGCGCACTGATAAACACTAAAACACATAAAGCAATTTGGGTATATTCTAAACCCTGGTAGTCGAACAAGGGACTAATTAGCGGAGCACTTTTTACAAATAAAAATGATAGCCCCACACCTAAAACAAGCATCCCCAGTACCTTCACTAAACTTTGCTTGGCAATCACTTGGAGTAAAATAAGTAAAATGGCCACCGGCAATAACT
>NZ_CP152390.1:3085000-3348672 GCF_042604605.1 Pseudoalteromonas sp. M58 | reverse complement strand
AGTAAAACTCCCAGAGATATAATTTTTATTCCCGCACATCAATAATGATTCAAAAATCACACCTGTATTGCGTTTAAATGGCTCAATAAGCAGCCCAAGACCGACTATTATGAATGCACTTTATCCACAAGTAAAAGATTGATTTTTATAAAATTGTTGATATCGATGTATAAATATAATAACAGACTGATTTAAATAGCTTTTTATTTTAAAGCCTGATTAGAGATCATAACAAAACTGGCAGCAGATCGCGACTATAATTTATGATCTAATTTACTTTTCCCATGCTTTTATTCACTTTTTATACAGGGGCTGTGGAAAACTTCTTATTTATGATGATCCTATCGGATCATGAAAATTGATCATAAATAAACATGCTTTACGCGCTCTATTATGATTGACTTTTCGTCACTTCATCTATAATATCTCGCGCTCGCAATGGCACCTGTGCCAGGATCGCGACCTGCATAGGATGTTTTAACTTTAACCGATCGGATGAGATTGTTATGAAAAGAACTTTTCAACCTAGCGTTTTAAAACGCAAACGTACACACGGTTTCCGTGCTCGTATGGCAACTGTAAATGGCCGTAAAGTATTAGCTCGTCGCCGTGCTAAAGGCCGCAAAGTTCTTTCTGCTTAATTTATAAGTGGAAGACTTTAGCTTTGGCAGGGAGTTACGTCTGTTAACTCCCTCGCATTACTCTCGCATATTTAATGAACCCGCTCGGGCTGCAACTCCTTTCTTTACTTTATTAGCAAAACCAAGTGACCAGTCAAAACCTAGGTTAGGCCTTACTGTTGCTAAAAAACGTGTAAAAAAGGCATGTCAACGAAACCGTATTAAACGTCTTGCTCGCGAAAGTTTTCGTTTAAACCAACATACTCTCGATAATATAGATATTGTGTTGATGGTAAAAAGTGGCATTGATGAACAGTCCAATGAAGAATTAACCAAACAACTAACAAAGTTGTGGCGTAAAATTAATGAACGCTGCAAACCCGGTGCCCCTAAACCGCCACCATTTAAAAAACGCCCAAACAAATCAGCTAAATCGACTAAACAAACTCAATAGCAATAGAATTACAGGGTTAATTAAGGTATCTTTAGCTCACCTTTTAATCATGCGTTTAAAATCTTAAAGTAAGTCTTTAAATACATGGTATCTATTCACTAAACATAACGTAGGGGCATGTACAACATGAGGTTACTTAAACCACTTGCTGCGTTACCAACACGTTGTTTAGTTTTATTTATCCGCGGTTATCAAAAGTGGATTAGCCCGCTATTGGGTCCGCATTGTCGTTTTAATCCAACCTGTTCTAGCTACGCTATTCAAGCAATTAATTTGCATGGTGCAGTAAAAGGCAGTTGGCTCGCAGTTAAACGCATATTAAAATGCCATCCTTTACATTCAGGTGGAGACGACCCCGTTCCTGAAAAATTAACCCGTATTAACCACCAACACGAGAAATAAGAGCTGTTATGGAATCGCAACGCACGTTTTTATTCATCGGCCTAATGCTAGTGTCGTTTTTATTATTTCAAGAATGGAATAATGACTACAACACGCCAAAAGCCGATCCTAGTGCCACTACACAAACACTAAAAGCAAACTCACCGGAATCAGATGATTATGTTCCAGCTTCATCAGACTCTGGTTTACCTGCTTCAACTACTTTAGCTAAACGCTCAGTCATTGATATTACAACTGACGTGTTCAAAGTTAAAATTGACACCAAAGGCGGTGACATTGTTGAAACAGACTTAATTAATTATAAAGAAACCAAAGGCAGTGATGTTCCTTACATGCTACTTGGTGAGTTTGATGGTAAACAATACTTTTCACAAAGTGGTTTAATAGGTTTAAATGGCCCAGATGCATCTGCAAATGGTCGTCCTACTTACCAATCAGAGCAAACCTCTTACACCTTAACAGGTGATGAGCTTCGCGTTCCACTGCAATTTACCGACAGCAACGGTGTAAGCTTTACTAAGACTTATGTATTCAAAAAGGGTCAGTATGATGTTGGCTTAGAATATAAAGTTAACAACACCACCAGCGCGCCTGTTCAAGTACAGCTTTACACACAAATAAAGCGTACCGTACAAGAAAAAGGCAGCATGGTTGATCAAAACTATTTAGGGGCTGCATACGGTACAGATGAGGAACCATACGAAAAGTATAGTTTTTCAGATATGGCCGATAAAAACCTAAACATTAATACCCAAGGTGGTTACGTTGCCTTTATTCAGCATTACTTTGTAAGTGCTTGGGTACCAATGCAAGATCAAGCGAATACACTTTATAGTTTAATCACTAAAAGTAACGCAGCTATTATTGGTGTTAAAGACGAAGCGGTAAATGTTCAAGCTGGTAGTGAGCAAGTACTTACTGCAACTTATTACATGGGCCCTAAAGAGTCAGATAAACTTGAAGCGATTCACACTGACCTAGACTTAACCGTTGATTACGGTTGGTTATGGTTTATCTCTCAGCCGTTATTTGTACTATTAAAATGGTTACACAGTATTTTAGGTAACTGGGGTGTAGCAATTATAGCCATCACTATTATCGTTAAATCATTAATGTACCCACTTACTAAAGCACAATACACCTCAATGGCTAAAATGCGTGCATTACAGCCTAAGATGAAAGCGCTAAAAGAAAAGTATGGCGATGATCGTCAAAAATTCGGCCAAGCGACCATGGAAATGTACCGTAAAGAAAAAGTAAACCCTATGGGTGGCTGTTTCCCTATTTTACTGCAAATGCCAATCTTCTTAGCCTTGTTCTATGTATTCTTAGAGTCTACAGAACTTCGTCACGCTGAATTTGTACTTTGGCTAACTGACCTTTCTGCGAAAGACCCATACTACGTATTACCAATCTTATTTGGTGCGAGTATGTTTATAACGCAAAAACTACAACCTATGACGGTTACCGATCCAATGCAGCAAAAAATGATGACCTTTATGCCGGTTATCTTCTCTGTGTTCTTCTTATGGTTCCCATCTGGTTTAGTACTTTACTGGTTAGTGTCTAACCTTATCTCTATTGTCCAGATGTTAATCATCTACCGTGGCATGGAAAAGAAAGGTATTAAAGTAAGGGGCTAACTCCCCTTACCTACAAAAAAGGCGACCTAGGTCGCCTTTTTTAATATCTGAAATTTACTCACTAAGAATAGGCGAATAAAGCGACTTTGGTACACTGCGCTCACTAAAGTTCACACCCGTTATTGTCAGAGAGAAAATAGCTAAACCTATCGCCACGTAACCTGATATGCCTAACCACTCAAAAACAGTTTTTTTACGCCTCACTCTGAGCCAACTCATATATATGCCAACAGCACTAACAAAACTCATAAAACCGCCGAATAGCGCCCAAATAAGTTTAGTGCCGAGGCCTGCAAAGTTACCAAAATGCAAAGGATCGGCAGTATCTTTAATACGAGGAATAAGCGGTAAATCCTCTCCTTTTTGTACTGCTAATACTGTACCTGTCGTTGGCTGTAAATACACACGATTGGCGCGTAAACGAAGTAAAATATCATCGTTATAGCCACGTACTTCAATAGGTTGATTCTTTTTATTACCATAACGTATATAGCGAATATCAAGCGTCGGAAATGCCTGCTGCGCAGCGTTATAAGCCTGAGTTAAGCTTATTGGTGTTGCATTAACAGTGGGTATTTGTTTTTTAAATTCACTAACAGCGACTGGTGGTGCAATATAATGCTTTATTTTCGCTGTTTGCAAACCATGTTCAATAAGGTACCACAGACCTGTTATGGCTATGATAGCCATAAACCACATACTCCATAACCCAAGAAACTTATGCCAATTAGACCAGCCATTACGTTTATCTAAAACTAGCTGGGCAGGCTTTTTAAAAAAGCCCTGCCACCAGCGACGATACACATAAAAACTCGAAACCAGCAGAATAACCAATAAAATACTTAAGCTTGTAACAATTAGCTTACCTATCCAGCCCATGGATAAATACATGTGCCAGTTACGTAAAAACCGTGAAGCACGTGCCCATTCCCCCTCACCTAACACATGCCCTGTGGCTGCATCTAAATAAATAAACCGAAATGCGTCATCTATTTTTAGTGCAACTTCCAAAGCCAAGTACTCTTGCTTATGGCGCTGAAGATACAATACTTGTGCACCTGAATAATGCTTGTTGAGGGTATTTTCAATGGCTTGATAGTTGGTGATTGAAGAGGACGTTAACGCACGATACTTACTGTCTGTCAGGTATTCAATTTCATGACTTAACGTCGCAAGTGTACCAGATAAACAAACAACAAAAAGCAGGACACCAACAAAGAGCCCTGCCCATGAATGCAGATTAAACCATTGTCTAGCGTTCACACGCCACCTTTAAAAGCTGTATTTAGCACTAAGATAAATACGGCGAGGTTCACCTGGGAAGTGCCCTGTACGTTCAATAAAGCCACTACTAGCATATTCTTTATCAAACAAATTTTTAACCGACAATTGCCACTGCCAATTATCTACTGTGGTTTGCCATGCCATATTATAAATAGTGTAAGGCTTAACTTGTTGACCACCTAAGCTTAGCTGTTCGTCAACATAGTCTAAACCGGCAGAAATAGAGGAAGATAAGCGAGGAAGCTCGTAGCGTGTCCAAATGCCCACTGTATTTTGTGGGGCATTAGCAAACTTATCACTATCAGGGATTTGATTACGAATGCTTTCATTCGCTTTAGTGATACGGGTATCATTATAGGCATAGTTAGCAGTCACAACCCAGCGCTCGGTAATATCACCAACCACTTCAATTTCGAATCCTTTACTTTCTACTTCACCTACAGCCACTAGGTCGTCAACACCATCGCCAGCCACATCACCTAATAAGCTTGCTTGGAGGATATTTTCACGAACAATATTGTAAGCAGCCAAATTAACTGCCAAGCTATCATCAAGCAGTTTACTTTTTAAACCAACTTCATTGATACGGCTTGTTTCTGGAGAAAATGGCCCACCCTTAGCCGTTTCTTGATCACTTGCACTTTGTGGAACAAAGCCCGTACCGTATAAAGCATAGGGGTAGAAAGTATCGTTAATGTTGTAAGTTGTACCCACACGATAAGTCACATCACTATCTGAAAACTCAGTTTGATTTAACTCGTCTTTATCTTCAAAGCGATCATATCTTAACCCTGCGGTGATACTCCAATTAGTGGTAATATCGAGCTGATCTTGAACATAAGCACCAAAACGAGTGCTATTCGTTCGACCTAACCGTGGTGTAATGCTATCTAAATTATAATCATCACCCGCTGTAAGACCATATTCAGGGTTGTAAAGATCAAGCCCGGGTACAGGTCCACCTTGACTCTGTTGCTTTGCCGTACGATATACACTTTCAAAGTTATGCTCATACCAATCACTACCTAGTAATACTTGATGTTGCATATCAGCCAATACAAACTCCGCAACCGCATTAGCCGTTAAACTAAAACCTTCATTCTCACGAACTTGATCACGAAACTCTCGATCACTCCAATCAAGCACACCATCGCTATCTGTATCATCGAGTCCTTTCGGTTCATGATAGTTTTGCACTTCTTTATTATCGAAATAACGAGCCGTAATATCCGTTCGCCAAATATCATTAATATCGTGCTTTAAAGTAGCTTGATAAACATGAGCTTCAACATTTTGAAAGTCAGTCGCTTCATTATGATTCCAGCTAATATCTGTAATAAATTGGCCATTATCATCAGCGGGGACACCGCGTAAACGTGCACCACCTAATTCTTGCTCAATAAAAGTGTATTGCGTAGTCAGCTCTGTCGCACTATTAATTAACCAAGTATAACCAAGATCAACAATGGTGTTATCGCTACTGGTATTAGTACGAAATGGATTTTCTGAATCACGATATAAACCAACACGGTACGCATGGTTATCGAGCGATTCACTTAGCGTACCAGTACTTTGTATTGCCCCACTGAAAAAGTCATCATTACCTACTTCAACTTCAATGCTGTGCTCATCGGTAAACTTTGGCTTTTTAGTTACATAATTAATAATGCCGCCAGGGTTTCCGCTACCATAAATAGCGCCCGCAGGGCCTTTTAATACGGCAACTTGTTCAATATTAAATAACTGTGGGACAGCAAAACCATTAAATGGGTCGCCTTTTACACCATCGTATAAGATCTCATCTTGGCGAAAACCACGAAACGTCACCCCGGAATAACTAAATGCGTTAACCCCTGCAATATTGCTATATAAATCGGTAATTTGACGTGCAGCCTGATCGTTAATTAACGCTTGGGGAAGAATTTGAATGGACTGCGGGATTTTCTCAATTGGGGTATTTGTGCGAGTCCCAAAACTGGATTCTGTTGGTCTGTATAAAGAAAAAGCACGGCCAACAACATCAATAGTTTCTATTTCATTTTCAATATTTTGATTTTCAGCTAGTGAAGAACCTGAAAAACTGACTAGAACAGCCAATAAAACTGGAGAATAGCGCATAAAGTTTAAGTACGTAGAAAAATAATACGCATATGCTAATGAATATAGTTATCATTTTCAATAACTGATTATTAATTAAAACTAAATAATGAAATGCTTAAAATGTATCTGCTGACGCATTTTTACATACAGCTATTCGCATGAAATAAAGCCATAGGTTACAATACAAACCAGCATTCACTTTCATATTGGCAATTTCAAACGCATGATTAATCAAGACACTATCGCAGCACAAGCAACCGCACCAGGACGTGGTGGGGTTGGTATTATTCGTGTTTCAGGCAGCCTAGCAAAGCAAGTCGCTGAGAAAATAGTAGGCAAAATACCTAAAGTTCGCTTTGCCGACTACGTGCCTTTTAATAACCTTGCAGGGGATCAGCTTGACCAAGGTATTGCAATTTACTTTGCCGGCCCACACTCATTTACCGGTGAAGACGTACTCGAACTTCAAGGCCATGGTGGCCCTGTTGTCCTTGATATGCTACTTAAAGAAATAAGTAAAATAGACGGTGTACGTTTAGCAAAGCCTGGTGAATTCTCTGAGCGTGCCTTTATGAACGACAAGCTTGATTTAACTCAAGCTGAAGCTATTGCCGATTTAATTAATGCAACCAGTGAACAAGCGGCCAAAAGCGCCCTACAGTCACTTCAAGGTCAATTCTCTAAGCATATAGAAACCTTAGTAGAAAAAGTCATTCACTTACGTATGTATGTAGAAGCGGCTATTGATTTTCCTGATGAAGAAATCGATTTTTTATCTGATGGAAAAGTCGGCGGTGATTTGAATGCCATTATTGAGCAACTTAATGCGGTTACCAATCAAGCCAAACAAGGTAGCATAATGCGCGAAGGTATGCGTGTCGTTATTGCAGGTCGTCCTAATGCAGGCAAATCAAGCTTACTTAATGCATTAGCAGGACGAGAAGCGGCAATCGTAACTGAAATAGCCGGCACCACCCGCGATGTACTTCGTGAGCACATACATATAGATGGTATGCCACTACATATAATCGACACCGCAGGCCTGCGTGAAAGCCCAGATCGCGTTGAACAAATAGGTATTGAGCGTGCATGGGATGAAATAAACCAAGCCGATCGCGTGTTATTTATGCTTGATGGTACAGATACAGCCGATACCGACCCTCATGCTATTTGGCCAGAATTTATGGCTAAGTTACCCCAAGGTATGGGCGTGACCGTGATCAGAAACAAAGCCGATTTATCAGGTGATGTAGTCGGTATGGATCAAGAGCAACAATATCCGGTCATCAGTTTAAGCGCTAAGAATGCTGACGGCATAGAACTAGTGCGTGAGCACTTAAAAGCCTGTATTGGTTTTGATGGGGCCACAGAGGGTGGATTTATGGCGCGTCGTCGTCACTTAGATGCCCTTGAGCATGCAGCCTACCACTTAGATACCGGTAAAACACAATTAGAAATGCATGTGGCCGGTGAAATTTTGGCTGAAGAACTGCGTTTAACGCAGCAGTATCTTAACGAAATAACTGGTGAATTTACCTCAGATGATCTACTTGGCAAAATATTTAGCTCGTTTTGTATCGGTAAATAGTCAAATTAATAAGTAACGATATAATTTATTAAGGGCGCTTAGGCGCTCTTTTTCATGCCTAATATTTACAATAACAACTCACCTAGCTGTGTTTTAATAATCCACTTTAAAAACCAAACAGACTACAAATACAGTTTAAGCTGCACTTATATCAGCCTCAATTCGCCTTTAATAATGTACATAAAAGATTTTACAAGGCCAATAATCACAGCAAATAGCGGCTAGAACGCCTTAATTTATAGAAAAAATAGCTGTAGTTATGCTTATTAAACACTCTAAAACTGAAGCTATAGCATTGGTTATCCATGTTTGAATAGGGGGAATTATCAAGTCATAAAAACAAAACGTAACTAAAAAATACGTTTTGTTCGTCTACACCACCAGCAAAATTCAGTTAAATATTCACTTTAGATCACTCAAATTTATTTTTTTGCAGATCAGTTATCCACAATTGCGTGTTTTTTTGCTTCAGCGAGGAATTAAACGTCTTTAAAATGGGGAAATAAGCTGTATTTAATTAAAAAAGGGCTGTTTATAAAAAATAATAATGGTTATTTAGCCTGATCTAATCAAATAGATCATTTTTTAAAATTTTTTTCGATCCCAATTTAAGGTTATCAACAAGCTTTATATCCACATTAAGATCAACAAGCATCTATACGTTTTTTTTCAATCGCTGGTGGCAAATACTAAATATAAAATCAATGACTTAGCAATAAAACTGCAACTTTAATTGATAGTTAAGCAGAGCTTTCCCCAACCTTATCAACAACTTGATCAGAAGATTACATTTAAAGATATTTTGTTAAACCTTTAATTATCAAGTAGTTAAGCAGTACATTTAAGTGAAGGCTTAAATAAGTACAAAAATAGTTATACAAAATGGCACTCTTAACTTTACTGTTATACTCACTGGGCTATCATAGGCGGCAATTAAAACTAATAGTGATCACAAATATTCATGAGTTCAGTAAATCTTATCGTTGGTAGTCAAATGGGATCCGCAGAATACGTTGCCGAGCAACTAAACGATGCGCTTAATAGCCAAGGTATTAATACCCAACTACATGATCAACCTGAATTTAGTGAAATAGATCAGCAAAATACCATTTGGTTAATTTGTACATCAACCTATGGTGCGGGTGATTACCCAGAAAACCTTATTAACTTTGTTGATGAGTTATCTCAAGTTGATGATTTATCGCACTTAAAGTACACGGTCATTGCTTTAGGTGATACCAGTTATGACACGTATAACCTTGCAGGGCGTAATATAGATACGCTTTTAAGCCAAAAAGGCGCGATACAGTTAGCACCGCGCTTAGAACTGAATATTCTTGATGAAGCACTTCCAGAAGATACGGCCTTAGCTTGGTTAGACTCGTGGATAGCAAAAACAGGTCTAAAATAGAAAGATCAAGTAAAAAGTTATAAATAAAGTTACCCACAATTTACTAATAATTTAACAGATTTTGTGGATAAACACTGATTAAACTGCTTTTTTAACCATGCTTATCCATGGGATAAGATCGAGACTTGATCGGCCTGTGCATAACAGCCTGTTTTGATCAGAGCTTATTTACCTGAAGATCCGATCATATTAACACCTTTAGATCCGATCTAATTATATGTTTTTAATCATGATCTAAAGCTTATCAACAGAAAAGCTGATCAGTAGTAGTAATAGTATTAAAAGATCTCTTTAAAAGATCCTTTATATTATTAGAGATCACTTACTTAGATCTTGAGCACTGTTTAATCATTTATCTTCTGCTAATTTCTAGGTAGAATACGCTCCCTTTTGAAGTTTACTGGTTTGATTTAAGTAGGATCCCATTAATGATTTTTCACGAAAATTTTGACGTTATCGTAGTAGGTGGTGGACATGCTGGCACTGAAGCCGCATTGGCAGCTGCCCGTATGGGGATGAATACCCTGCTGCTGACTCACAATATGGATACCCTTGGTCAAATGTCTTGTAACCCAGCGATTGGTGGCATTGGCAAAGGCCACTTAGTTAAAGAAATTGATGCTCTTGGTGGCGCAATGGCTCAGGCTATTGACAAAGGCGGGATCCAATTCCGTACGCTTAATTCTTCTAAAGGCCCTGCTGTACGAGCTACTCGTGCTCAAGCGGATCGTGCTTTGTACAAAGCGGCTATTCAGAACACACTTCAAAACCAAGAAAACTTAAAGATTTTTCAACAATCATGTGATGATCTTATCGTTGAAAACAACCGTGTAACAGGTGTCGTTACCCAAATGGGTCTGCGTTTCAGTGCTCCTAGTGTAGTACTAACCGTAGGCACATTCTTAGGTGGCCAAATTCATATCGGTCTTGAAAACTTTAAAGGTGGCCGTGCAGGCGATCCACCTTCAATTGCATTGGCTGATCGTTTACGCGAACTTCCATTTAGAGTGGATCGTTTAAAAACAGGCACACCACCACGTATTGATGCACGCACTGTTGATTTTTCTAAAATGCAAGAACAACCAGGTGATGCACCAACACCGGTATTCTCATTTATGGGTAAACAAAGTGATCACCCACAACAAATTCCGTGTTACATCACTTACACAAATGAAAAAACACATGATGTTATTCGCAAAAACTTACATCGCTCACCTATGTACTCAGGTGTTATCGAAGGAATAGGCCCACGTTACTGTCCGTCTATTGAAGATAAAATTGTCCGTTTTGCTGATAAAGATAAGCACCAGATATTTGTAGAGCCAGAAGGCTTAACGTCATACGAGTTATATCCTAACGGTATTTCAACCAGCTTACCGTTCGATGTGCAGTTAGAAATTGTGCAATCGATCACCGGATTTGAAAATGCACATATTTGTCGTCCTGGCTACGCTATTGAATATGACTTTTTTGATCCGCGCGACTTAAAACAATCATTAGAAACTAAATTTATTGATGGTTTATTTTTTGCTGGTCAGATTAATGGTACGACCGGTTACGAAGAAGCGGGCGCACAAGGTCTGATCGCAGGTATGAATGCGGCATTACAAGTGCAAGGCAAAGAGTCGTGGACGCCACGTCGTGATGAAGCCTATGTTGGCGTACTAATTGACGACCTAGCAACACTGGGTACAAAAGAACCGTACCGCATGTTTACTAGCCGTGCTGAATACCGTTTGTTACTACGTGAAGACAACGCTGATATACGTTTAACTGAAAAAGGCCGTGAATTAGGTTTAGTTAACGATGAACGTTGGCAAGCATTCAACGAAAAAATGGAAGTGATCGCTAAAGAGAAACAGCGTATTAAAGATACCTGGATCCATAAAGATCATGCGGTTGTTGATCAAGTAAATGAATTACTAAAAACGCCACTTGTGCGTGAAGCCAGCTTAGAAGAATTATTACGCCGACCTGAAGTGCGTTATAACGACTTGATGGCTATTGAAGGACTCGGATCTGAGTTTACCAATAAGGCCGCCTTAGAGCAGGTTGAAATTCATACTAAGTACGCAGGTTACATTGCACGCCAGCAAGATGAGATCAATAAGCAGCTTCGTCATGAAGAAACAATTTTACCAAAAGAGTTTGATTATAAAACCGTCTCTGGTTTATCAAATGAGGTTGTTGCTAAGCTAATTGATGCTCGTCCAGACACTATTGGTCAAGCTTCGCGTATTTCTGGTATCACCCCAGCGGCGATTTCGCTATTATTAGTGTATCTGAAGAAGCAAGGCTTGTTGCGCAAAACTGCGTAACGGTAAAGGTACATTGTGTTACAGCAACAATTAACAACTTTGTTAGCGCAAACTGATATTGCGCTAACACAAAAACAACAGCAACAACTTGTTCGCTATGTCGAATTACTCGATAAGTGGAATAAAGCCTATAATTTAACCTCAGTACGTTTACCTCAAGAAATGATGGTTAAACATATAATGGATAGCTTAGTTGTTGCGCCTCACTTGACCGGTCATCAATATATTGATGTTGGCACAGGTCCTGGTTTACCGGGCATAGTGTTAGCTATTGCCTTACCCGATACGCAGTTTGTCTTATTAGATAGTTTAGGTAAACGTGTACGTTTTTTAATGCATGTTAAACATGAGCTTGGCCTTGATAATGTGACCCCTGTGCAGTCAAGAGTTGAAGAATATCAACCAAGTGTTAAATTAGATGGCGTACTAAGTCGTGCATTTGCATCGTTACAAGATATGATTGACTGGTGTTCGCACTTAATCGATCATTCAGGTAAGTTCATTGCACTTAAAGGGGTATTTCCAAGTGAGGAATTAGATTCACTCCCTGCTGGTGTTAAGTTTGAGCAAAAAATTGCATTAGAAGTACCCGATTTAGATGCACAACGACATTTAATAATTCTTTCTAAAGACTAGGGATCAGAGACACTGTGGCAAAAGTCATCGCATTAGCAAATCAAAAAGGCGGAGTAGGTAAAACGACCACTGCCGTTAATCTCGCTGCATCTATGGCTGCAACGAAACGTAAAGTGCTGTTAATAGATCTCGATCCGCAAGGCAATGCGACCATGGGCAGTGGCGTCGACAAATATGGTGACGTCCCTACTATCTATGATTTACTCATAGAAGATAAGCCTATTGATGAGGTGATTATTAAAGAAACCTCAGGCGAGTATCATATGATTGCTGCAAACGGCGATGTGACCGCTGCAGAAGTTAAGCTGATGGAATTATTTGCTCGCGAAGTACGCTTACGCAATGCACTTGAAAAAATTCAGGATCAGTACGAGTTTATTTTTATAGACTGCCCACCTTCTTTAAATATGTTAACCGTTAATGCCATGGCCGCTGCCGATTCTATTTTAGTCCCTATGCAATGTGAATATTATGCATTGGAAGGATTAACCGCATTAATGGACACGATTACGCAACTTGCTAAGTTAGTTAATCCTAACTTACAGATTGAAGGCATACTTCGTACTATGTACGATCCGCGTAATCGATTAGCAAATGATGTATCAGAACAATTAAAACAACATTTTGGCGATAAAGTATACCGTACGGTGATCCCACGTAATGTTCGACTTGCAGAAGCCCCAAGTTTTGGCGCACCGGCAATGTACTACGATCGAGCATCAAGTGGTGCGAAAGCGTATTTAGCTCTCGCGGGTGAAATGCTACGCAGAAAAGAAAAAACAACTCCCGTTGTCGCCTAACTTTGAGGTAAAAAAATAACATGTCTGCTAAAAAACGAGGTTTAGGCCGAGGACTCGATGCACTTTTAAGTTCATCTAAACCTGCACCAAGCGAAAGCAAGGAACACGACAGCGCCAATGTAACAAACGCAGTTGAAAATGCGGCACAGCCTAGCAACAGTGAATTACAAAAACTACCCATCGAGTTTTTACACTCAGGGAAATACCAACCTCGTAAAGACATGTCTGAAGAGGCACTTGAAGAACTCGCCAGTTCAATTCGTTCACAAGGGATAATTCAACCGATTGTTGTGCGCCCAGTTGCGCATAACAGTTATGAAATTATTGCTGGTGAACGTCGTTGGCGCGCTGCTCAAATTGCCAAGCTTGAGTTTGTACCGTGTATTATTAAAGATGTACCCGATGAAGCGGCCGTTGCTATTGCCCTAATTGAAAATATTCAGCGTGAAGACTTAAACGCCATGGAAGAAGCGATAGCGCTTAATCGCTTGCTTAATGAGTTTGAGTTAACGCATCAACAAGTGGCGGATGCAGTTGGTAAATCGCGTACGACCGTGACTAACTTATTACGCTTAAATAATCTTAATAACGATGTAAAGATATTGTTAGAGCATGGTGACATTGAAATGGGTCACGCTCGTTGCTTATTAGCACTTGAAGGTGAAGTGCAATCAGATGCAGCCCGTTTAGCTGTTGCGAAAGCATTGACCGTTCGCGAAACTGAAAAGCTAGTGCGCTCTATTTTAGAGCCTGCTCCAGCAAAAGAAGTGATAGAAAAAGACCCAGATGTTAAACAGTTAGAGCAACAACTTGCTGATAACCTAGGGGCAAAAGTAGAAATAAATTACAACAAAAAAGGCAAAGGGAAGTTGGTTATTTCTTACACTAATCTTGACGAGTTAGACGGTATTTTAAACCGTATCAATCAAGACTATTCCCACCATTAATTCATTGGATGTCTAAAAAGGGACATTTACAGCGATTTTGTGTTACAAAGCACCTACTCAAGTTGCAAAACTGGCAGGATTAAGTATAATTTCGCCAGTTTTCATACCCTGACAATTAGAGCGTCATAAAGGTTAATTAAAAGTGACTAATAAGTTAGCAGGCCCGTATAGGCTTGCCGCATTAAAATTAATTTGCCTTCAGGGATTTGTAGCCCTTTTAGCTGCACTAATAATTTTTATAGGTTGGGAAACCAATGCCGCACTTTCAGCATTAGCTGGTGGCGCTGTCGCAGTACTTCCTAACTTTGTATTTGCGCTTTATGCATTCAGATATATGGGTGCAAGTCGAGCAAATCAAGCGTATGCCTCGTTGAAACGCGGCAACGGATTAAAATTTATGCTAACAATCGTTTTGTTTGCACTAATGCTAAAGCTTTATCCGGTAGTTTTATTACCTTTCTTTTGTGCTTATGTGTTGGTGTTGTTTACAGGATTGTTTACACCCGTTTTTTTTAAACATTAACTTTTGGGATATAACATGGCTGCAGAAGAAGTTACTCTATCTAGCCATATTCAGCACCACTTAACCAATGCTAAGATGTGCTCGACCGACGCTGGTCTTGCCTTCAATAAAGCATGTACGGATAGTGGCTTCTGGACATGGCATGTAGATACCCTCGCATGGTCTATCGGACTAGGTCTAATATTTTTATGGATCTTCCGTAGTGCCGCAAAAAAATCAACTCTGGGTGTACCTGGGAAATTTCAGTGTTTCATTGAAATGGTTGTTGAGTTCGTTGGCGACAACGTACGCGATACCTTCCACGGTAAAAGTAAGCTAATTGCACCATTAGCATTAACAATATTCGTGTGGATATTCTTAATGAACTTAATGGATTTAATCCCAGTTGACTTCCTACCAGCATTTGCCGGATTTGTTGGCGAAACTGCGTTTGGTATGGATTCACACGACGTATACATGAAAATTGTACCAACTACAGATATCAACATGACAGCAGCACTTGCGCTGGGCGTGTTCATTCTAATGATTGGTTACTCAATAAAAATAAAGGGTATCGGCGGTTTTATTAAAGAACTAACACTTCATCCGTTTAGTTCAAACAATACAGCTATGCAGATTCTTTTAATCCCATTTAACCTATTACTAGAGCTTATCGCATTGGTTTCTAAGCCGTTTTCACTGGCACTGCGTTTGTTCGGTAACTTATATGCAGGTGAGTTAATCTTCATCCTTATCGGTGCAATAGGTTTAATGCAACTACCGTTACACTTTGTGTGGGCTGTATTCCATATCTTGGTAATTGTATTGCAAGCATTCGTATTTATGATGCTTACAATCGTATACCTAAGCATGGCAAGTTCGGATAATCACTAATTTATAACTTTTAATTTTTACTTTTAATTACAATTGAAACTTTGGAGAAAAAAATGGAACTAGTATTAGGTCTTAAGTACATCGCAGTAGCTTTACTTATCGGCTTCGGTGCAATCGGTACAGCAATCGGTTTTGGTAACATGGGCGGTAAATTCCTTGAAGCATGTGCGCGTCAACCTGAGCTTGCACCATCGCTACAAGTTAAAATGTTTATCCTTGCTGGTCTAATCGATGCTGTAGCAATGATTGGTGTTGGTATCGCGATGGTATTGTTGTTCGTACTTTAATTTTATTTTTTGAACAGCTTACTATTTAAGGAGGAGCGGTTGTGAACTTAAACGCCACTCTTATCGGTGAATTAATTGCGTTTACGGTGTTCGTATTATTTTGTATGAAATACGTATGGCCACCACTAAACGGTGCAATTGAAGCTCGCCAGAAGAAAATCGAAGATGGTTTAGCTGCCTCTGATAGAGCCGAAAAAGACTTAGAACTTGCGCAACACAAAGCTGCAGAACAGCTTAAAGATGCAAAGGCTCAAGCGGCTGATATCATTGATCAAGCTAAAAAGCGTGCCGTGCTAATCGTTGACGAAGAAACTGTTCGTGGTCAGCAAGAGCGTGAAAAAATTATTGCTCAAGGGCACTCTGAAATTGAATCAGAGCGTAACCGTGTGACAGAAGAGCTACGTAAGAAAGTAGCAACTCTGGCTGTGGTTGGCGCAGAAAGAATTTTAGAGCGCGAAATCAATCAAGCCGCACATAGTGACATCGTTGAAAAACTTGTCGCTGAGCTGTAATTAGGAGGGTATGAGCATGTCTGAATTGACTACTATCGCTCGCCCATACGCTAAAGCGGCTTTTGAACTTGCCGTTGAAAAAGGCACCATTGAAAGTTGGAATGACATGTTGTTCTTTGCTGGCCACGTTGCCAGCAATGAACAGGCATCAACCATTTTAGCTGGATTGCCTACTGCTACTGCACAAGCTGAGTTATTTATTAACTTATGTGGTGAGCAGCTCAACGAACAAGGTCAGAACCTAGTTAAGGTGATGGCTGAAAATGGACGTTTGATTGCACTACCTGAAGTTGCTCATTTATTTTCTGCTTTAAAAGCAGACTATGACAAAGAAATCGATATTGACGTGATTTCGGCAACGCCTCTTGCTGCAGCGCAGCAAGAATCATTGGTAGCGGCACTTGAAAAACGTTTCGCACGCAAAGTTAAGCTGAATTGTAGTGAAGACGCTACAGTTGTTGGCGGCCTTATTATCAAGGCGGGTGACACTGTAATTGACGGCTCTTTACGCGGTAAATTAAATCGCTTAGCCACAACACTACAATCGTAATTGGGAAAAAGAGCATGCAACTTAATTCCACTGAAATTTCAGATCTGATCAAACAACGTATTGAGAAGTTCGAAGTTGTAAGTGAAGCTCGTAACGAAGGTACAATTGTATCTGTTACTGACGGTATCATTCGCATCCACGGTCTAGCTGACTGTATGCAAGGTGAGATGATTGAGCTTCCTGGCAACCGTTATGCTATCGCACTAAACCTTGAGCGCGACTCAATTGGTGCAGTAGTAATGGGTCCTTACGCTGACCTTACAGAAGGCGTAAAAGTATACACAACTGGTCGTATTTTAGAAGTTCCTGTTGGTGCGGGTCTACTTGGTCGTGTTGTAAACACACTAGGTGCTCCTATCGATGGTAAAGGCGCTTTAGATAACGACGGGTTTGAACCTGTAGAAAAAATTGCACCAGGTGTAATCGAGCGTCAATCAGTAGATGAGCCAGTGCAAACTGGTTACAAATCTATCGATGCTATGATCCCAGTTGGTCGTGGTCAGCGTGAGCTTGTTATCGGTGACCGCCAAACAGGTAAAACTGCACTAGCAATCGATGCAATCATCAACCAAAAAGACACAGGCGTTAAGTGTGTGTACGTAGCGGTTGGTCAAAAAGCATCTACTATTGCTAACGTAGTACGTAAATTAGAAGAGCACGGTGCACTTGCAAATACTATCGTAGTTGTAGCATCTGCTTCTGAATCTGCGGCACTTCAGTACTTAGCACCGTTCTCGGGCTGTACTATGGGTGAATACTTCCGTGACCGTGGTGAAAACGCATTAATCGTATATGATGATTTATCTAAGCAAGCTGTTGCTTACCGTCAAATCTCATTGCTACTTAAGCGTCCACCAGGCCGTGAAGCATACCCAGGTGACGTATTCTACCTTCACTCGCGTCTTTTAGAGCGTGCATCACGTGTAAACACTGATTACGTTGAAAAATTCACTAACGGTGAAGTGAAAGGTAAAACAGGTTCATTGACGGCATTGCCTATCATTGAAACTCAAGGCGGCGACGTTTCTGCGTTCGTACCGACAAACGTTATCTCTATCACCGATGGTCAGATCTTCTTAGAAACTGACTTATTCAACTCAGGTATCCGTCCGGCAGTAAATGCTGGTATCTCGGTATCGCGTGTTGGTGGTGCTGCACAAACTAAAATCGTTAAGAAACTAGGTGGCGGTATCCGTCTAGCCCTAGCTCAGTACCGTGAATTAGCTGCGTTCTCGCAGTTCGCGTCTGACCTTGATGATGCTACTCGTGCTCAACTTGAGCATGGTGAGCGTGTAACAGAGCTAATGAAGCAGAAACAGTACGCGCCAATGTCTGTTGCTGAAATGTCTTTGTCGTTATTCGCAGCTGAGAAAGGTTACTTAAAAGACATCGAAATCGCTAAAATTATGGATTTCGAAGCGGCTTTACTTTCTTACGCAAATAGCACATACGCAGAGCTTATGGCTCAAATCAATGAAACTGGTAACTACAACGCCGAGATCGAAGCGCAGCTTAAAGAACTTCTAGAGAAGTTCAAGTCTACGCAAACTTGGTAATTTAGTTATTAATGGTGTGCTTTATATCTTAAAGCACACCTTGATTCGGAGAGAGAGTCATGGCCAGCGGAAAAGAGATTAAAAGCAAGATCGGCAGTATTAAAAATACTCAAAAGATCACTAGCGCAATGGAAATGGTTGCTGCGTCTAAAATGAAAAAGGCGCAAGAACGAGTGGCTTCAAGCCGTCCATACGCTGAAAAATTACGTAAAGTGATTGGTCGTGTTGCTCAAGCAAATCTTGATTTTACTCACCCGTTCTTAGAAGAACGTGAAGTAAAACGAGTTGGTTATATTGTTATCTCTACTGACCGTGGTCTGTGTGGCGGTTTAAACTCAAACGAGTTTAAAAAAGTCGCATTAGAGATTAAAGCGTGGAAAGAAAAAGGCGTAGATGCTGATTTTGCTACTTTAGGTAGTAAAGCAGCTGGCTTCTTTCAACGTTTTGGTGGTCAAGTACTTGCTAAAAAAGCAGGTCTTGGAGATAAGCCTTCAGTACAGGACGTAATTGGTCCAGTAAAAATAATGCTAGATGCATTCTCTGAAGGTAAAATTGACCGTTTATTCCTGGTATATAACAACTTTGTTAATACCATGAAGCAAGAGCCAATAGTAGATCAGTTACTCCCTTTGCCAAAAGCTGAAGAAGAAGTATCTACACATGCGTGGGATTACTTATATGAACCAAACCCAGAGGCTATTTTAGAGTCTTTGTTAGTACGTTTCATTGAGTCTCAAGTATACCAAGGTGTAGTTGAAAACGCTGCCTCTGAACAGGCTGCCCGCATGGTTGCAATGAAAGCTGCAACTGATAATGCCGGTGACCTTATGGATGAGTTACAGCTTGTATATAACAAAGCTCGCCAAGCAGCAATCACACAAGAAATTAGTGAGATTTGTTCTGGTTCAGCAGCAGTTTAATGCTTCAGGCAAAGATTAACGAGAGGAATAGACATGAGTTTAGGTAAGGTCGTCCAAATTATCGGCGCCGTTGTGGATATCGAATTTCCACAAGACAGCGTGCCAGCCGTATATGACGCGCTAAAAGTAACAGATGGCGATTTAGCTGGTTTGACTTTAGAAGTTCAACAGCAGCTAGGTGGCGGTGTGGTACGTACTATCGCACTAGGTACTACAGACGGTTTACGTCGTGGTGCTGCAGTAGCAAACACAGGCGAAGCAATTCAAGTTCCAGTTGGTACTAAGACCCTAGGTCGTATCATGAACGTACTTGGTGAGCCAATTGATGAAGCAGGTCCAATCGGTGAAGACGAGCGTATGTCTATCCACCGTGCAGCACCTACTTACGAAGAGCAATCAAGCTCAGTAGAACTTTTAGAAACGGGTATCAAGGTAATCGACCTTGTATGTCCATTCGCTAAAGGTGGTAAAGTTGGTTTATTCGGTGGTGCCGGTGTTGGTAAAACCGTAAACATGATGGAACTTATCCGTAACATCGCAATCGAGCACAGCGGTTACTCAGTATTCGCAGGTGTTGGTGAGCGTACTCGTGAGGGTAACGATTTCTACCATGAAATGAACGATTCAAACGTACTTGATAAAGTATCGCTTGTATACGGTCAGATGAACGAGCCACCGGGTAACCGTTTACGCGTAGCGTTAACAGGTCTTACTATGGCTGAGAAGTTCCGTGACGAAGGTCGTGACGTACTTTTCTTCGTAGATAACATCTACCGTTACACACTTGCGGGTACAGAAGTATCAGCACTTCTTGGTCGTATGCCATCAGCGGTAGGTTACCAGCCTACACTTGCTGAAGAAATGGGTGTACTTCAAGAGCGTATCGCATCTACTAAGACGGGTTCAATTACTTCAATCCAAGCGGTATACGTACCTGCGGATGATTTAACGGATCCATCTCCAGCAACAACGTTTGCTCACTTAGATGCAACAGTGGTACTTTCACGTGATATCGCATCACTAGGTATCTACCCAGCGGTAGACCCTCTTGATTCATCTTCACGTCAGCTTGATCCACAAGTAATCGGTGAAGAGCACTACGGTATAGCGCGCGGCGTTCAAACAGTTCTTCAGCGTTACAAAGAGCTTAAAGACATCATCGCGATTCTAGGTATGGACGAGCTTTCTGACGAAGATAAGCAACTTGTATCTCGTGCACGTAAAATCCAGCGTTTCCTATCTCAGCCATTCTTCGTGGCAGAGGTATTTACAGGTGCGCCAGGTAAATACGTTTCACTTAAAGACACAATTGCAGGCTTCAAAGGTATCTTAAACGGTGAGTTTGATGATATGCCAGAGCAAGCGTTCTACATGGTTGGCTCTATCGAAGAAGCTCAAGAAAAAGCCAAAAGCATGTAATTAGGAGGGTAGTATGGCAGCTATGACTGTACATCTTGATGTAGTAAGTGCTGAAGAGAAATTATTTTCTGGTTTAGTAGAATCTATTCAAGTATCTGGTAGTGAAGGTGAGTTAGGTGTTAACGCCGGTCACGCCCCACTACTAACTGCCCTTAAACCTGGTATGGTACGTTTAGTTAAGCAATTTGGTGAAGAAGAACTCATCTATATTGCTGGCGGTACACTAGAAGTTCAACCGAACATAGTGACCGTACTTGCTGATACAGCTGTTCGTGGTGAAGACCTGGACGAGAAAGCTGCAGAGCAAGCTAAGCGTGACGCTGAAGCCCAAATGGCAAAAGGCGCATCTGCTGAACTTGATTACAATCAAGCAGCAATGCAACTAGCTGAAGCAATTGCTCAGCTACGCATTATTCAGCAATTACGTAAAAAGTAAGCCTATCTGGTTTTTAAAAGCCCACTTTATGTGGGCTTTTTTGTGCCACTAACTAACTACTTCAGCCTATCTGTAAATAAATTGATCGTTATGGCTAATATCTCATCATTATTACTTATATCTGCACGCGATCCTCGCTACAATAACCCTATTCTATTAGGTGTTACTTTGCTTAAGTTAAGATTCAGTAGTCATTGCTTAGCCTACTGAGTATTTGCACATGATGTGACTTACGTAATCTACTATGCAGCACACTTATTCTATTAAGCTAAAACAACGGAAAAAGGAAATTGTTTTAATGTCTTTAACAACGGTTATTCTTGCAGCGGGTAAAGGTACTCGTATGCGCTCTGCTCTTCCTAAGGTACTGCATAAAGTGGCAGGTAAACCTATGGTGCAACACGTTATCGATAATGCCAACGCGCTAGGTGCTACATCGACTAACTTAGTTTATGGTCATGGCGGCGAACTATTACAACAACAATTAGCCGATAATAACGTAAATTGGGTACTGCAAGCTGAGCAGCTAGGTACAGGCCACGCAGTGGCACAAGCAAACCCTCATATTAACGACGACGATACCGTACTGGTTTTATACGGTGACGTACCTTTAACTAAGCAATCGACACTTGAACGTTTATTAGCAGCAACACCTAAAAATGGCTTAGCAGTATTAACCGTTAATCTAGCAAACCCAAATGGTTATGGGCGTATGCTACGTGTTGATGGCAAGCTAGTGGGTATTGTTGAACAAAAAGATGCCAATGCAGAGCAGTTACTTATTAACGAAGTAAACACCGGCATTATGGCGGTAAATGGTAAGCTTTTAAAAACATGGTTAGGTAATTTGTCTAACAATAATGCCCAAGGCGAATACTACCTAACAGATATAGTCGCTATGGCGCACAGTGAAGGTGTAGAAATTACATCAGCACAACCAGATCACCCAATGGAAGTTGAAGGTGCAAATAACCGCGTACAACTTGCAGGATTAGAGCGTGCTTATCAAGCATGGCAAGCAGAAGAGCTGATGCTAAATGGTGCAACTCTTGCCGACCCTGCTCGCATAGATGTACGTGGCGACGTTAAAACAGGTGAAGATGTCCTCATAGATATCAACGTTATTTTTGAAGGTACAGTAACCTTAGGTAATAACGTACAAATTGGCCCTAACTGCGTACTTAAAAACTGTAGCATCGGCGATAATGTTGTTATTAAAGCCAATACATTGATTGAAGATGCATCAGTTGCGGCTAAATGTACACTCGGTCCATACGCCCGCCTTCGCCCAGGTGCAATAATGGAAGAAGACTCTCACATTGGCAACTTTGTCGAAATGAAAAAAACCCGTTTAGGTAAAGGCTCTAAAGCAAACCACTTAAGTTACTTAGGTGATGCTGAAATTGGCGAGAAAGTGAATATTGGCGCAGGCACGATTACCTGTAACTACGATGGTGTGAATAAAGCGAAAACCATTATTGGCGATAATGCCTTTATTGGCTCTAACTCATCACTGGTTGCTCCTGTAAATATTGGTGCTACAGCAACTGTAGGTGCAGGTTCTGTTATTACCAATACCGTCGCGGATGATCAGTTAGCCGTAGCACGTGGCAAGCAACGCAATTTAGATGGTTGGAAACGCCCAGTTAAAAAATAGTAATGACCATTACTTATTAAATATTTAAAGCGAGTTTTATAACTCGCTTTTTTATTGCCTAAATATTCTTAATTAATTAGATTATTCAATGACGGATTAAAATATAACTCAAGGAGGGTGCTACATGTCAGCTTATGCTCGCCGGGCAATTGTTGAAAGACAACTCGAAAGCCAGTTAAGAAGTGTTCTATCAGTAATAGTCTTATTTTAATTCAAATAAACTCAACTATTTTACCTTTAGCTATAGTTGTGACGGTTGGACTTCTTTTTACGTACTTTTTTCAGATACATCTGAGTACTCGGAGTTTTTAGCTCTCCAGCTTGTTAAGATTGAAAACAAATTAAAAGAAAAGTCTATTTTTATTAATAGTAAAAGAGAAGATTTTAATAAAGCACTGAGTGAAGATTCTTATGGAGTATTCGGTACATTATTTGGGGTTCCGAGCATAAAAATATTATGAAAATATTTAAATGGGAAAAAGTAAGTGAGAGTGATAGAAACTTCGCTTTTAAAGAATTATGTATAAATTTGTTAGGGCCTATCGTAATTTGCATTCTTTGCTTTGCTCTAATTTATACCGTCATATCAGAAATTAGTTTACTGGAAGATGTTGGGTCTAGTTCTTTTATTAAAGAAAAAAGTGGAAAGGTTCTTTTACTTTTTTTCTTTTTCCCTTTTTCTTTATTTTTTTTAGCTTCTATTCAGAAGTTATTAAATTATAAATCTGAATACTTAATGGCAGGTTTTGTTAAAGGGTTGTTTATTGCATTATCTTTATTTTTTTTGCTAGTAATCCCCTTTAACTTGTATGTAGAGTCATATATAAAAAGCAATGGCTATACTTATTGTAATTGGTATACACAACCTTCAGTTCGTGCCCCTGATGTTTGGTTGAAAAACGATGAGTTATGCTTACAAGATGGTTCTGTAATCACTAGTGATATTTATGATTGGTTTGAAATGCATAATGAAAAAAGAATTGAGCCAACACTTAATGAACTTGAAGTTTTTATACAAGAAACTAGAGCAGAGTATAATCGTTAAAATTAACTCAAAATTGCTGCTGTCATTTTTATTTAAAATAACCAGATAAGCTAAATAATTTTATAAAAGGATTCTTCTGGCTTCCAGAGGTAAATTTCACCCTAATAAAAATGAGCTATAAACAATGCCTATTTTAGAATGGGAAAAATCCGAGGAACGTTTTACAGAACAAAGCTTCGAGCATAAATTAACTGTTGTGATAGGCCTGTTTGCTTTTATATTATTTACAATTGCTTTATTTTATTTCTCTTATTATGGGCTTGTTGAAAATGTTTATTTTGATGAGTCGCTTTATTATATTCGAGAAAGCGGCTTGTTGGCTCCGATAATAGTAATGGCTCCATTTCCTGTTTTAATGACAATTGCAGGTTTACAAAAAGTATTGAACTTCCGCAATGAAAAAACAATAAGGTTAATGGTAAAGCTTATGCTGCGCGCAATACCTTTATATATAATTTTATCTATTGCTAATAGTTTTTATATTGAGTCTAAATTAACACTCGAGGGATATAGCTTTTGTAATTGGTATACCAGTCCATCATTAAGAGGTCCCGATGTTTGGCTAAAAAATGATGAATTATGCCTACAGGGTGGTTCCGTCATAATCAGTGATGTTACCGATTGGTTTGAACAGAAAAACCAACAAGGTATTGAACCTTCCGTTGATGAGTTAAAAGAGTTTATAAAAATAACTCGAAAAATGCGCGATGATTATATAAATAATATGTAGCGGCCAGTCCGTTTTAATGAGTAACAGGCCAAGCCCTATTAAAGCGAGTTTTATAACTCGCTTTTTTATTGCCTAGCTACAACTCGAATAACGACGGCCAATACGAATCGCTTTATGTCTATGGCGCACGCTCATTTACCATTTGGGATAGCAATGGGCTGGTGGTGTTTGACTCAGGCGATCAAATTGCACGAGTAACCGCTTCTGCTCATGGCAATGCATTCAATAATAACGAAGATGAAAACAAAGGCGATACTCGCTCAGATGATAAAGGGGCGGAACCCGAAGCGCTAACATTAGGTAAGGTTGGCGATAGGTTGTTTGCTTTTGTTGGCTTAGAGCGTATGGGCGCAATAATGGTGTTTGATATAACCAACCTTACAATGTGAAATTTCAAGATTACTTCTATAATCGTGGTTTAGAACCAAGTGCAGATATAAGTGGCGACCTTGCTCCTGAAGGAATTACATTTGTTCCTGCAGCGCAAAGTGCAACAAACGAAGCACTGCTTATAGTCGGTAATGAAATCTCAGGCTCAATTGCCGTATGGGAAATAACAACTCAGTAATTAGTAAAGTTTTAAGTAAAAGCGATGTAGCGGTTATCTATAAATCGCTTTTACTTCCTCCCCTCTCAATAATCATGCCTTATGTGAATGCTTTTTAATCAAAAACAGCCCTGTAGCCCTTTTTTTGTATGGTTATTGTACTAAATTGAAATTAATTTAATAAAACTGAAATAAAGCATTGACCCTCTCCAGAATATCCCTATAATGCGCATCCACTGACCCGGCAGGCAGCAATGAAAAGCGCTGAACAAACGGTAAGTGAGTCGAGTAAAACTTAGCTTTTAAATCTTTTAAAAGAAACTAAAAATTAAGTGTTGACAAAAAAATAGGAAAGCGTAATATGCGCAGCCCTAGCGAGATAAAGTTAAGCGCTTTAATCGCAACGTTCTTTAACAATATAAAGCAATCATCTGTGTGGGCACTCGTACAGATTGAGTTCTAACAGCCAAGCTACTTAGGTAGTGAGGCAAGCAAATTTAGAGTCTCAATTGAACTGAGTGACCAACAGAATAGTTACTTAGGTAATTATTCAGCACAGTCAATTCAATATCGAAAGATATTAAATAAATTCAGAATTCATTGAGCTGTCGAAAGACAAAAAACTTTTTAATTGAAGAGTTTGATCATGGCTCAGATTGAACGCTGGCGGCAGGCCTAACACATGCAAGTCGAGCGGTAACATTTCTAGCTTGCTAGAAGATGACGAGCGGCGGACGGGTGAGTAATGCTTGGGAACATGCCTTGAGGTGGGGGACAACAGTTGGAAACGACTGCTAATACCGCATAATGTCTACGGACCAAAGGGGGCTTCGGCTCTCGCCTTTAGATTGGCCCAAGTGGGATTAGCTAGTTGGTGAGGTAGGCTCACCAAGGCGACGATCCCTAGCTGGTTTGAGAGGATGATCAGCCACACTGGGACTGAGACACGGCCCAGACTCCTACGGGAGGCAGCAGTGGGGAATATTGCACAATGGGCGCAAGCCTGATGCAGCCATGCCGCGTGTGTGAAGAAGGCCTTCGGGTTGTAAAGCACTTTCAGTCAGGAGGAAAGGTTAGTAGTTAATACCTGCTAGCTGTGACGTTACTGACAGAAGAAGCACCGGCTAACTCCGTGCCAGCAGCCGCGGTAATACGGAGGGTGCGAGCGTTAATCGGAATTACTGGGCGTAAAGCGTACGCAGGCGGTTTGTTAAGCGAGATGTGAAAGCCCCGGGCTCAACCTGGGAACTGCATTTCGAACTGGCAAACTAGAGTGTGATAGAGGGTGGTAGAATTTCAGGTGTAGCGGTGAAATGCGTAGAGATCTGAAGGAATACCGATGGCGAAGGCAGCCACCTGGGTCAACACTGACGCTCATGTACGAAAGCGTGGGGAGCAAACAGGATTAGATACCCTGGTAGTCCACGCCGTAAACGATGTCTACTAGAAGCTCGGAACCTCGGTTCTGTTTTTCAAAGCTAACGCATTAAGTAGACCGCCTGGGGAGTACGGCCGCAAGGTTAAAACTCAAATGAATTGACGGGGGCCCGCACAAGCGGTGGAGCATGTGGTTTAATTCGATGCAACGCGAAGAACCTTACCTACACTTGACATACAGAGAACTTACTAGAGATAGTTTGGTGCCTTCGGGAGCTCTGATACAGGTGCTGCATGGCTGTCGTCAGCTCGTGTTGTGAGATGTTGGGTTAAGTCCCGCAACGAGCGCAACCCCTATCCTTAGTTGCTAGCAGGTAATGCTGAGAACTCTAAGGAGACTGCCGGTGATAAACCGGAGGAAGGTGGGGACGACGTCAAGTCATCATGGCCCTTACGTGTAGGGCTACACACGTGCTACAATGGCGCATACAGAGTGCTGCGAACTCGCGAGAGAGAGTAAGCGAATCACTTAAAGTGCGTCGTAGTCCGGATTGGAGTCTGCAACTCGACTCCATGAAGTCGGAATCGCTAGTAATCGCGTATCAGAATGACGCGGTGAATACGTTCCCGGGCCTTGTACACACCGCCCGTCACACCATGGGAGTGGGTTGCTCCAGAAGTAGATAGTCTAACCCTCGGGAGGACGTTTACCACGGAGTGATTCATGACTGGGGTGAAGTCGTAACAAGGTAGCCCTAGGGGAACCTGGGGCTGGATCACCTCCTTATACGATTTAGAACTTATTTGTTCGTAGTGTCCACACAGATGATTGTTAGTTAGTTTGCTCTTTGAGTTTACTAATTAATATGCTCTTTAAAAATTTGGAAAAGCTGATAATAAAATTCGTATGAATACAGTGTATTTGTACAGAGTTTTCAAAAGTAAAAAAGAATGATAGCAGTATCATTCAGTGCCATTTAATAAACGTTTCGTTTGTTGATTGGTATCTCTACTTTAGTATTCAATATTAACTTCTGGCGAAGTTAAACTGTCACAAAACAAAGACCCGTTTGGGTTGTATGGTTAAGTGACTAAGCGTACACGGTGGATGCCTTGGCAGTTGGAGGCGATGAAGGACGTATTAACTTGCGATAAGCCTAGTCAAGCTAGTAAAAAGCACTTGAGACTAGGATTTCCGAATGGGGAAACCCACCTGCTTGCAGGTATCGTTAACTGAATACATAGGTTAACGAGGCGAACGCGGAGAACTGAAACATCTAAGTACCCGTAGGAAAAGAAATCAACCGAGATTCCGATAGTAGCGGCGAGCGAAATCGGAACAGCCCTTAAGCTTATTATGTGTTAATGGAAGGCTCTGGAAAGTGCCACGATACAGGGTGATAGTCCCGTACATGAAAACGCATTTTAAGTGAAATCGAGTAGGTCGGAGCACGTGAAACTTTGACTGAATATAGGTGGACCATCATCTAAGGCTAAATACTCCTAAATACTCCCAACTGACCGATAGTGAACCAGTACCGTGAGGGAAAGGCGAAAAGAACCCCTGTGAGGGGAGTGAAATAGAACCTGAAACCGTGTACGTACAAGCAGTAGGAGCCCACTTGTTGGGTGACTGCGTACCTTTTGTATAATGGGTCAGCGACTTATATTTTGTAGCGAGGTTAACCGATTAGGGTAGCCGTAGGGAAACCGAGTCTTAACTGGGCGAATAGTTGCAAGGTATAGACCCGAAACCCGGTGATCTAGCCATGGGCAGGTTGAAGGTTGAGTAACATCAACTGGAGGACCGAACCCACTAACGTTGAAAAGTTAGGGGATGACCTGTGGTTAGGAGTGAAAGGCTAATCAAACCGGGAGATAGCTGGTTCTCCCCGAAATCTATTTAGGTAGAGCCTCGGACGAATACTTACGGGGGTAGAGCACTGTTAAGGCTAGGGGGTCATCCCGACTTACCAACCCTTTGCAAACTCCGAATACCGTAAAGTAATATCCGGAGACACACGGCGGGGGTGCTAACGTCCGTCGTGAAGAGGGAAACAACCCAGACCGCCAGCTAAGGTCCCAAAGTCATAGTTAAGTGGGAAACGATGTGGAAAGGCCCAGACAGCCAGGAGGTTGGCTTAGAAGCAGCCATCCTTTAAAGAAAGCGTAATAGCTCACTGGTCGAGTCGGTCTGCGCGGAAGATGTAACGGGGCTAAACTATGCACCGAAGCTGCGGATTCAAAATTTATTTTGAGTGGTAGGGGAGCGTTCTGTAAGCGGTTGAAGGTGTACCGGGAGGTATGCTGGACGTATCAGAAGTGCGAATGCTGACATGAGTAACGATAATGCGGGTGAAAAACCCGCACGCCGGAAGACCAAGGGTTCCTATCCCATGTTAATCAGGGTAGGGTAAGTCGACCCCTAAGGCGAGGCCGAAAGGCGTAGTCGATGGGAAACGGATTAATATTTCCGTACTTGGTATAATTGCGATGGGGGGACGGAGCAGGCTAAGCAAGCATGGCGATGGTAGTCCATGTGAAAGTGTGTAGGCTAGTGACTTAGGTAAATCCGGGTTGCTGTTAGGCTGAGACACGAGACGAGTCACCAAGGTGATGAAGTTGCTGATGCCATACTTCCAGGAAAAGCCTCTAAGCTTCAGATTATACCGAATCGTACCCCAAACCGACACAGGTGGTCAGGTAGAGAATACTAAGGCGCTTGAGAGAACTCGGGTGAAGGAACTAGGCAAAATCGTACCGTAACTTCGGGAGAAGGTACGCTCCGATTGGTGATGAGACTTGCTCTCTAAGCTGATTGGAGCCGCAGTGACCAGGTGGCTGGGACTGTTTATTAAAAACACAGCACTGTGCAAAATCGCAAGATGACGTATACGGTGTGACACCTGCCCGGTGCCGGAAGGTTAATTGATGGGGTTATCTTCGGAGAAGCTCTTGATCGAAGCCCCGGTAAACGGCGGCCGTAACTATAACGGTCCTAAGGTAGCGAAATTCCTTGTCGGGTAAGTTCCGACCTGCACGAATGGTGTAACCATGGCCACGCTGTCTCCACCCGAGACTCAGTGAAATTGAAATCGCAGTGAAGATGCTGTGTACCCGCGGCTAGACGGAAAGACCCCGTGAACCTTTACTACAGCTTGGCACTGAACATTGAACCTACATGTGTAGGATAGGTGGGAGACTTAGAAGCAGAGACGCTAGTTTTTGTGGAGTCGTCCTTGAAATACCACCCTTGTAGTTTTGATGTTCTAACGTTGGCCCCTGAATCGGGGTTACGGACAGTGCCTGGTGGGTAGTTTGACTGGGGCGGTCTCCTCCCAAAGAGTAACGGAGGAGCACGAAGGTTGGCTAAGTACGGTCGGACATCGTACGGTTAGTGTAATGGTAGAAGCCAGCTTAACTGCGAGACAGACACGTCGAGCAGGTACGAAAGTAGGTCATAGTGATCCGGTGGTTCTGAATGGAAGGGCCATCGCTCAACGGATAAAAGGTACTACTGGGATAATAACAGGCTGATACCGCCCAAGAGTTCATATCGACGGCGGTGTTTGGCACCTCGATGTCGGCTCATCACATCCTGGGGCTGAAGTCGGTCCCAAGGGTATGGCTGTTCGCCATTTAAAGTGGTACGCGAGCTGGGTTTAGAACGTCGTGAGACAGTTCGGTCCCTATCTGCCGTGGGCGTTTGAGAATTGAGAGGGGTTGCTCCTAGTACGAGAGGACCGGAGTGAACGAACCGCTGGTGTTCGGGTTGTCATGCCAATGGCATTGCCCGGTAGCTACGTTCGGAACTGATAAGCGCTGAAAGCATCTAAGCGCGAAGCAGGCCTCGAGATGAGTTCTCACTAGACTTTTAAAGTCTCTGAAGGGCCGTTGAAGACTACAACGTTGATAGGCAAGATGTGGAAGTGGTGTGAGCCATTAAGCTAACTTGTACTAATTACCCGTGAGGCTTAACCATACAACGCCAAACGCGTTTTATGTGATAGTTTAAGCGAAGAAGTTAATATAACTAAAGTAGATACTTGAAGACTTTATTATCAGAATTCCAAATTTTAGTAAGCTCGATTAAATCGACCTTACACCAAATTTGCTTGGTGACAATAGCGTTTTGGACCCACCTGACCCCATGCCGAACTCAGTAGTGAAACGAAACAGCGCCGATGATAGTGTAGCATTTGCTATGTGAAAGTAGGACATTACCAGGCTCCAAATAAGAGAAACCCGTTACAGCAATGTAGCGGGTTTTTTGCTGTTTGGGATTTAATAAAAAAACCAAGAGCCCATGCCGAACTCATTAGTGGCCGCTCTCGTACATCCTGTACTTCACGGCATTCGTATTCCTATACATCAAACAAAACAGCGCGAAGGCAAGCCTCACACAAGGCCGCATCGGCACAAAGATAGTGTCGTATTTGCTATGTGGCTCTCTACCGCTGTGGGCACTACGATATTCTACTGCGTGGTCACTACGAAGGAACGCGCCGACGCCAAATATGTGCAAGCTCGAATCTAAATTTATACCAATTCGCTTAATTAAGCGGTCTATTTTGAGGCAGGAAAAACGGGTTGATAGCTAGGCAATAAATTCGCTATTTAGTTGTTCTAAATGAGAATTTTTTAACACAGATAGCGACACGTTTAGCCCCGCAAAATGATTGAGTATTATTGCGGGTTGGTATTAGGTCTTTTGAAGGGTATATGGGCTGATAAACTCATCAGTCCATATATTTAATAATCAGCGAGGTCGTTAGCGATTAGATAAGAATACAGTAAGCTTTTTACCTATTTTTAAATGGTCGCTCGAAAGGTTATTCCATTGTTTTAGTTTAGTAATACTGACTTTGTAGTGACTGGAAATTTTCCATAAGCTATCACCCGATTTAACCTGATGTTCAATTTGGGTATCGGCTAATTGAGGGAGCACAAGCTTTTGGCCAATTCTAATGGTGTTACTTTTTAGATCGTTAAACGCTTTGAGTTGGCTAATACCCACTTTGTAGCGTTTCGCTATAACACTTAAGCTATCGCCACGTTTTACTGTGTAGTGTTGCCACTGACTATAATCATTGGAATCAAGATTAGCGAGCATGTCTTTAAATTGTGTTTGTTCAGCAACTGGAACAACAATGTGGGGCGCATCAATAATTGCTGGAAAGCGGATCACACCATGGTTTAAAAATTCAAGTTGCTGCCATTGCTTTTGGTTATCTAAAATAACAGCGTCATCAATAGGCAATACTGCAATTGTTGGGCTGTTTGAAATTGTAGGAAAAGCCATTTTTTGGCTTTTTAATAATTGTGCCGCAGCTAGTAATTTTGGCACGTACTGACTGGTTTGTTTGGGCAGTTTTAAGTTGAAAAAATCAGTGGGTTTGCCTTGTTTTTTATTATTACTAATTGCTCTAAGTACACGACCTTCACCTAAGTTATAGGCTGCTATAGCGTGATACCAATCACCATCAAAGCGCCTGTGTAAATATTCCATAAAATCCAACGCTGCTCGGGTACTGTCTATTACGTCCTGACGTCCGTCATACCAAGGGGATATTTGCACTTTAAAATATTTAGCAATAGCAGGCGTTAGTTGCCACAACCCAGAGGCATGTTTATGTGAGTACGCACTGGCATCAAAGTCACTTTCAATCAACGGCATTAATGCCAACTCAATGGGTAACCCGCGTTTTTCGACTTCGTTTACAATATAGTAAAGGTAAGGTTCGGCTCGGCGGCTAATTTCATCCATATAATTTGGGTGAGATAAATACCATGCAATGCGTTGTTGTACATCTGGGTGGCTAGAATTGGCAAATGTAAGCTGCGCTCGGATGCGTTGCCACACATCATCGAGTTTCTGAGGACTTAAGGGAGCTATTTGCTCAATATTTTCGTTTTGTTCTTTAACAACAATATTTGGGTTAGCTTTAATATCAGGTTGTGAAGAGGGCTGTTCGGGTGTGGTTTCACAACCGGATAAAATTAACACTAATGGCAAAATGCGGATAAATCGATTTAAAGGCACGTACTAAACTACTCCGAAAAAATGAATGCGGCTAACCTAAAGTAGGTTAGCTTAACATAGCGTGAGTTAAGAATGACTTGTAGTTGAATTTAACAGTTCCTTAAATTGATCTTTATAGCGACGCGATAAGTTAAGTACTTTTCCTGTTGTAAGTTTTACTTCACTATCTCCACTTGCTAATGGCGTGATTGATTCAACCGCGTCTAACCTAACCGCATGAGAACGGTGAATGCGGCAAAATCCTTGTGGTTCTAACTGAGTTATAAGTTGTGTCATGGTTGCACGAAAAGGGTAAATTCGAGCGCCAATATGTAGATTTACATAATTGCCATTTGATTCAAGCCAATCTACTTCTGCTACGCGAACAATAAATTCTTTTCCCAGCTTTTTTACCAGTAGCCTGTCTAAGTTTACATGTTCAGCAGTATCTTCGCCTTGACTGATCGGGGCTGCTTCACCTGTTAATTGGCTCACGACATATTGATAGGTTTTAATAACAACAATCAAAAATAAGAATCCCCACAAATCTTTGCGGTATTCATAAAGTAACTCAAACCATACTAACCCAAAGTCATATTGCATACCCTGCACGGTGTAAATGAGTTTGCGGATAGCGACCATAATACCAATATGTAATAACGAAAAAGCAATGCTCGCTACTAAGTACAGTAATATTGAATGAGAGATTTTTTGCCAATTAAAGGGCTTAGCTTTTAATAACCAAACTAAAGCCGGAAACAATAATAAAGTGCCAATAGCACTCGAGTATTCCCACACAAAGGGCTCCCAGATCATAAAAGGAAGTGCGCCATCACGCTGGGCTTCCATAATGTTTGAGCTGGCATTAATGGTGTTGTTTATAAAAATATAACTAGATAAAAATAATGCCGCATACCATCTCTGGTAGCGCTGAAAATGCGTTAAGGAGATCATTATTATTGTTACTCTTAAAAGACCATCATTAGACTAGCAAGATAGTGATAGATCACCAAACTTATCATCCCTGATATCCACCGCTTATCCCTACTGACTGTTTTATCAGCCTTTTGTGATTGCTTAACGCAGAGTGTTGTCCATAGTTGTTATTAATTAATCGTAAGTTAAATCATTCTATGAATCTTAAAATAGTCATTAAAAATACAACACGTAAGCTATTACAGCCATGGTTAAATGTATTTAATCAGCATGATGAACTGCCAAAGCGCCGTTATGATCTTGATTGGCTACGGGTGATTGCGTTTGGTTTATTAATTTTTTACCACACCGGCATGTTATACAGTGAAAATTGGGGTTTTCATTTTAAAAGTCAGTACTTATCCAGCGGTATTGAAAACGTCATGCTTTTATTGTCGCCATGGCGGATGGGATTAATTTGGTTTATTTCCGGTGTGGCGCTGCGCTTTATTGTTGCGCGCTTTAGTCTAGGAATGTTTTTAACTACGCGAAGTGTAAAAATATTACTGCCTTTATTGTTTGGCATTTGGTTTATAGTGCCTATTCAGCTTTATGCGCAAATGAGCCAAGAGGTTGGTTTAGCTATGAGCTTTTGGCAGTTCTACAGCCAGTTTTTTGATTTAACCAACCCTTTATTTGAGCACTATCAAGCAGGTATTTGGCCACATGTTGATGTGAATCACCTTTGGTATTTACGCTCGTTATGGCAATTTACCATATTGCTGGTATTGGCTCTGCCGTTGCTTCATCACGCTACTGTGCAAGCTGTAATCACGCGTTTATGTAATAGATCGTTACTGGTGATTTTCATCACTCTGTTACTGCCGTTATGTATTTTAAAGTTAAGCTGGCCGAGTGATACATTCAGATATCCCATGGGCGCACTGTTTTTACTTTATGGTTACTTGCTTGCGTTACAGTCTGCATTTTACAGCAAATTGCTACGTCATTGGCAGGCGTTATTTGCGGTATTCGTGTTAGGTTATTTGGTAGTTGTGCTGGGTTATCACATGATTTGGCAAAACTCTGCTGCTAGCCAATGGCAAATTACCAGTATGTATATGTTGTATACCTCGCAACGATTACTCGGCGTATTATTGATGTTGGCACTAGCACAACGTTTTTTGAATCACGATCACCCTAAACTGGCTTTATTAAACTCAGCCGTATTTCCGTTTTATCTATTACATCAAAGTGTGATTATTGGCCTTGCGTTTTATTTGTCGAAGCTGCAATTAGGTGGTTTTGTGGAGCCATTACTTATACTCAGCCTCACTTTCATTATTTGTTGGCTGGTGTTTCTTGCTGCGCGCCGTATCGACTTATTAAGCCCGATGTTAGGGATTAAAGTCACAGGTAAATATAAAGCATGGCAAGTTAAAGTGGGCTTTGGTTGCGGACTAATATTGGTAAGCCCGCTGATCTTTAGGTTGATTTAGCATTAAAAATATAACTTAAAATATTTTATAAATGATTGGTTTTATGTGGTATGTGCTACAAATAAAAAGGCTACTATGTGGTTATACAACCTTGGCAAAGCAAATTTATTTTAGGGATGATTGATGCGTTTTTTCTTACTAATTGTATTTTTATGCGGCTTGAATAGCGCAGCTTTTGCTACAACAGCACCTAATTCAACGCCTGTAAATTCTGCTCCTATTATTGCTAATACTCAAAATAGCCAAGATTTAATGTATCAGCAACTGTTTAGTATGCAAAGCCAGCTTGTTCGACTAGATGAAAAGCTACAGCAACAAAAATCACTCGGTAATGATATTAAGACCTTAGAAGCGGCACAGCAAGCACTCAAAGTTCAACTTGCTAACTTACAAACTAAACTCAAAGCGCAAGAAAAGCTGCAAACTAATCAGTTGAATGGGGTTGATGGACGGATTTCTGACATAGCAAGTAATACTAATATGTGGGGCTTGGCATTAACTATTTTTGGTTTGATCATCACAGTTGCTGCAATCGCACTCGGTTTTAGTGCAAAAAACAGAGCTGTAACCGAAGCCAAGCAGGCTGCTAATACAGCCTCAGAAAGTCATATGGAAAAGTGGTTATTAGATAATAAAGATAAATTAATTACAGATACCAAAAGTGAACTTAAAAATGTGAGCCTTGAGCTAAAAAATCGAGCTGAGAAATTAGAAGCAGAGGCAAGGGCTGCGCTGGAAAAAATCAAGCAAGAACAGCAACAAGCCTGGGACGCTCTCTTAGCAGAAAACAAGGATGTTGTTACCTCGAAAAGAAATAAAGAAGACAATACAGCTACCAAACATAATAAACCGAAAGTATATCAAACAGCTCAAGAATGGTTTAAAGCTGGTATAAATGCGTTCGCCAATAGTGAATATGATGAAGCGCTCAATGCTTGGAACAAGGTATTAGGGCTAGTTGACAGCGAACAAGAGCCAAAGCTGTATGCTATTGGGTAACCAAGGTGTTACTTATGGGAGGCTAGATAAGCTTAATGAAGAGCTCTACAGCTACTCAACCTTGATTGAGCAGTTCAAAGATTCATCGAATGAAGAGATTCAAATCCAAGTGGCTAAAGCGATGTGTAACCAAGGCATTACTTATGGTCAGCAAGGCAAGTTTGATGATGCACTAAACAGCTTTATAACCTTGATTGAGCAGTTCAAAGGCTCATCGAATGAAGAAATTCAAAAAACTATAGCTAACTCAAGAGCAAATATAGCCGAACAGGCTTTAGTTTATGAAACGCCAGAACAGGTTCTTATTTATGTCGCAGAGGTAGAAAAATACTCAGATAACCCACAGTACTTAGCCGTGATGCAGTTTATTCGCTTTTTACTTGATGATAAAACGATTGAAGAAGTGTTTACTGCCTTAACCAAAATCCCAACGGAAATGAAATTAACGTGGAGCTTTAGAGAGATTAAAGATTACCTAACCGATAATTTTGAAGGTATAAAGCAGCAACAGATTCAAGCAGTTGTGCAGTATTTTGAGCAACATACAGATATTGAGCAATTAGGGGTTGAATTAGGAATTAAAGGCTAGCTCAATATAAATTAAATATCGCCGTAAACGACGACCTTTAGGGCGGGCTTTAGCGTGTTAAATATCCTTGAGCTTTATCGCGGGGTTACCGGCAACAACAGTGTTCGCAGCCACATCTTTGGTCACTATCGACCCTGCGCCCACAACAGCGTTTTCGCCAATGGTAACGCCAGCTAACACAATAACTCCCGCGCCAATCCATACGTTATTACCTATGGAGATTGGTGCTGCAAAGTTCTCTTTATTGAGCCGCTCTGTGGGGTTCACAGCATGCGAAACGGCCAATAGTTGAACGTTAGGGCCAATTAAACAGTCACTACCAATGGTAATCACACCTTCATTAATTGGTGCATCTAATACAGTGCAGTTAATGTTTATAAAAGTACGATCACCAATTTGTATTTGACTACCATAGTCACAATGAAAGCCTGCTTCAATAATTACTCCATCACCACAGTGTGAGCATAATTCTTTTATTCGCTTTAAATTACCTTTACTGGGGCTTTTATTAAATAAGCGGCAAATTTCGTGCACAGTTTTACGCTGCGCTAGATTCTCTTTACTAATACTATTAAATGACTGCATATCAATTTTGTTTAACTTAAATAATGGTGCCTAGCTTAACCTACTTTAAGCATGATGATAATTTGAATAAAACTGCTTTATTTTTATGCATTCACTTGCCATTTATTATGTTTCGTTTAAAATCCCCTAACTTTCGAAACGAAACTTAATAGCAGTTACTTAATGACCAAACGAAACACCCAGCAACGCCGTCATCTGATCCTTAGCCAAGTAAATGAGCTTGGTGAGGTGGCCGTTGAGACTCTTGCTGAACAGTTTAAAACATCAGAAGTAACCATTCGAAAAGACCTAACCGCGCTTGAGAAAAGTGGCTTGTTGCTGCGCCGTTATGGTGGGGCTATTGCGCTACCAAAAGAGATAGTAAGCGATGAGATCGATTCTAAGCGCAAAGTAGCAATTGCTAAGGCAGCAGCGGCGCTTATAAAAGATCATAACCGCATTATTATTGACAGCGGCCGCACTACTGCAGCGATGATCCCTGAGTTGGCTACCAAGCAGGGGTTAGTTGTTATGACTAACGCAATTAAAGTGGCAACACGTTTATTAGCACTTGAAAACGAGCCTACCCTTTTGATGACAGGTGGCACGTGGGATCCGCATTCAGAATCGTTTCAAGGGCAAGTAGCTGAAAATGTTCTATGCTCATATGATTTTGATCAGCTATTTATAGGTGCCGATGGCATTGATGTAGCGCGTGGAACAACCACGTTTAATGAACTTGTTGGGCTAAGCCAAGTGATGGCTAAAGCGGCGCGCGAAGTTATTGTGCTGGTTGAGTCAGAAAAGATTGGTCGAAAAATACCAAATTTAGAATTACCGTGGCAAACAGTAACCACATTAATAACCGACAGTGGCTTAGCAAGTGATAAGCGTGCAGCCATAGAGGCGTGTGGTGTAAAACTAATTTGCGCAGAGATTATGGAATAGCAACTACATCGTGAGTTGCTAGAATTAAAAAATTAATGGAGACACTATGTGTGGAATCGTTGGGGCTGTTGCAGAACGTCCAGTAAATAAAATCTTAGTTGAAGGCCTTAAGCGTCTTGAGTACCGTGGTTATGACTCAGCAGGTGTAGCTTTACTTGAAGGCAATACTCTTAATACAGTTAAAGCAGTAGGTAAGGTTGTAAACTTAGAGTCAGCACTTGAACAAGCTGGTGTTAGCGGTCACACAGGTATTGCACACACTCGTTGGGCAACTCATGGCGGTGTAACTGAAGCCAATGCTCACCCACATGTTTCAAGCAATCAATTAGCGCTTGTACATAATGGAATCATTGAAAACCACGCAAGCTTGCGTGCAGCACTTAAAGGCGACGGTTACGAGTTTTTATCAGACACCGACACTGAAGTCATGGTGCATTTAATTCATCAGTTACGTCAGCAGCACACGACTTTATTAGCGTCAGTTCAAGCAGCTGTTAAACAGTTTGAAGGCGCATTTGGTACCGTTGTGTTTGATAAAGCGAATGATAACGAAATTATTGTAGCGCGCTCAGGCAGCCCGTTAGTTATTGGTTTAGGCCTTGGTGAAAACTTTATTGCTTCTGATCAGCTTGCATTATTACCGGTAACTCGCAGCTTTATCTTCTTAGAAGAAGGTGATGTAGCGCGTATTACTCGCGACACGGTAGAGATTTTTGATGCAGATGGCAACGCGGTTGAGCGTGAAGTTGTTGAATCAAACATCACACAAGATGCATCAGGTAAAGGTGATTACCGTCACTACATGCTAAAAGAAATTTATGAGCAGCCACTTGCAGTACGTAACACCCTTGAAGGACGTTTAAACGACGATCGCGTAGCGATTGATGCCTTTGGCGACAGTGCACAGCAAATATTTAAAGACGTAAAACACGTACAAATTATTGCCTGTGGAACGTCATATCACTCAGGTATGGTTGCTCGTTACTGGCTTGAGCAATTTGCAGGTGTTAGCTGTAACGTAGAAATTGCCTCTGAGTTCCGTTACCGTCAATCGTTTGTACACGAAAATAGCCTGCTAGTAACGATTTCACAGTCAGGTGAAACGGCTGATACTTTAGCTGCACTGCGTTTAGCTAAAGAGCAAGGCTATATGGGGTCAATGACTATTTGTAACGTACCAGGCTCATCGCTTGTACGAGAATCAGACCTTGCCTTTATGACCAAAGCTGGTGCTGAAATTGGTGTAGCCTCTACTAAAGCATTTACTACGCAGCTTGTTGGTTTGTTAATGCTTACTGCGTCTATTGCGCAGGAAAAAGGCTTAGATCAAAGCACGATTGTTAACGCTATTAAACTGCTACCAGCTAAATTAGAGGAAACGCTATTGTTGGCTGATGGTATTGCAGACCTTGCAGAAGAGTTTGCTGATAAGCACCACTCACTGTTTTTAGGTCGCGGTTCACAATACCCAATCGCAATGGAAGGCGCGCTTAAGCTTAAAGAGATTTCATACATCCACGCTGAAGCCTATGCAGCAGGTGAGCTTAAACACGGTCCATTAGCACTTATTGATGCAGACATGCCAATTATTGTTGTAGCACCAAACAATGAATTGCTTGAAAAGCTTAAATCAAACGTAGAAGAAGTACGTGCACGTGGTGGCATCATCTATGTATTCGCTGATAAAGACTCACACTTTGAGTCAGACGACACAATGCGTGTAATCAACGTAAACCACGTAGATGACGTAATTGCCCCTGTTGTATATACAATTCCACTACAGTTGCTGTCGTACTATGTAGCGGTCATTAAAGGCACTGACGTTGACCAGCCACGTAACTTAGCAAAATCGGTTACAGTTGAGTAAAATCAACAGGTTATAGGTTTTGATTAATGTTAAAAAAGCGCTTAAGGCGCTTTTTTTGTGCCTGAAAGTCTGTTAGCTTAAGTAACTTATTATTCTCTAAGGGATTAGTCATGCGTTTATTAACCGTTATTTGTTTTGTTAGCTTTTTTGCTTTTAGTTCACAAAATGCATTTGCACAAGCTGGCATTAAACAGCAAAGTACAGATTACTCTGTGCACACGCACACTATTAAATCTACTGTTTTAAATGAAGAACGCACAGTTGTTGTGCAGTTACCAAAGAGTTATCAAGCTGAGCCAAATAAGGTATATCCTGTTATATATCGCTTAGATGGCGCGGTTAATATACCGCTTGCTAGTGCTGTTATTGAGCGTTTACAAAATGATAATCGTGCGCCTGAGGTTATTATTGTCGCTATCGAAAACACTAATCGACTTAGAGATATGTATCCTACAGTGAACAAGGAACCTCAGGGCCCAGTTGGTGAAGGGGGCGGTGCTACAACGTTTTTAGCGTTCTTTGAACAAGAGCTCATTCCTTTAGTTAATAAAAACTATCGCACGCATGACTATAAGGTTATTGCTGGCGCCTCTGCGGGCGGTGTATTTGCGTTGTATGCTTTGCAGGCAAAGCCCGAACTATTTCAAGCGCATATTGCTTATAGCCCTGCGGTTTGGTGGAACTATGGCGCAATGGTAAAAAGTACAAAATCGTTTATAGCTAAAACGAAAGACCTTAACAGTTACGTTTACACCAATATTGGCGAAGAAGCCGGCATAATGCGTGAAAGGTACGATGAATTGCAGCAAACTATACAATCGCATAAAGTGCGAGGGTTACGCTTCTCTAGTGATGCGTTTGATGGTATCTCGCATAACTTAACCGCTGCTGCTGGCGTATTTAATGCCTATTACAACTTATTTTTACCTAAACAAATGCCTATAAGTGCTTTAACTGACGATGTAGCCTCTATTGATGCTTATTACAAAACATTATCTCAGCAATGGGGTGAGCAGATATCTCCACCAGACCGTGCTGTTAGATCACTCGGTTATAACCTAACGGGCAGCAAGCAATTTACCCGTGCTATTGAGGTGTTTAAATACAATATAAAAAATCACCCCAAATCAGTCGATGCGCTTTCAGCCTTGTCTTATGGCTATGAAATGCAAGGTGATACTCGTCAAGCACTTGAACAGATGGAGTCTGCTTTAGTCATTGCAGATGACTCATATCCTTATATAAATTACTTAAAAGAAACAAAAGCTAGGTTACAAGCAGAACTTAGCAAGAACTAATAATATTGCCAACTTAGTTGTTGGCTTTTTTATGATTGCCTCTTTAAGTTTGGAGTGCTCACGGTGACAGTTAAATTAATTACAAGAGTAGGGCTCAGGTTCAAAGAGTGATTTTTAAGGTGATTAAAGTTTTACCAAACAAATTAGAAGAAGCAATATTACTTGCTGATGATATTGCAGACTAAGAAGAGTTTACTGGTAAATACTCATACTGTGAGTCAGATGACCATGCGTGTAAACCATGTGATTGCCTCTATTGTATATACAATTCCACTACAGTTACTGTCGCACTACAAAGTGGAAATGAAAGCACAGATTTTGACGAACCATGCTATTTGGCAAAGTCGCCTAAAAATTTTAAAATCAATAGGCGACAGGTTTGATATAAAAGGCGCTTTGTGCGCCTTTTTAGTCTGCGCGATTACCTAAATCATAGGCAAAGTAGCCATAGGCAATTACGAACATCAAACCTATAAATGATATATGCATTACGCGAGCTAAAATTAGATCGATAGGTCTGGCGTGTCGCAAAATGGCTTCGTCATTAACAACCGTCGCTTTTGCGGGGTTTTGCCGCCTTATTACTTTGCCATACATGCTCACTCTTATGCCCAGCTCTTTATCCCAAAGTGGTTCATGTATCCCTTCCTCACGCATTTTTTTCTCAATATGCTTCATTGAAATACGCGTAAAGCATAAGGTTGAAATGAGGAAAAATATCAATGCTGGAAGCGACACTATAAAATAAATGATTTCGGGAATTATGTACATGATTAAAACCAATTCATATCAGAGAAGTAAGCATATATTAAGGTGCAAGATGATTTATCAACATAACACCTAACGATTATAATTTAGGCACAAAATTAATAAGCGCGCTCACCTAAGTCATATGCAAAATAACCATATACAGCTAGGGTCATCATAATTACGAAAGAGTAATGCATTGTGCGAGCTAAAATTAAATCGATAGGTCTGGCGTGTCGTAAAATTGCTTCGTCATTAACAACCGTCGCCTTTGCGGGTTTTTGCCGCCTTATTACTTTGCCATACATGCTCACTCTTATGCCCAGTCCTTTATCCCAAAGTGGCTCATGTATCCCTTCCTCACGCATTTTCTTCTCTATGTGTTTCATTGAAATACGAGTGAAGCACAAAGCTGAAATAAGAAAAGCAATTATAAATGGCCCAGTTATTATCCAGTAAAAAGTTTCAGGCATAAGATACATAGCTTAAAACCAGCTTATATTAGAGCTAAGGTCATAAACTAGACCTGAGAAACCCTTTCCAACAGCATCACCAACTTTACCTGCAGCATAACCAGCCCCCAAGCCTACACCTATAAGAATTACCCAGCCAACTGGACCCATTGCAATTGCTATTCCTACCCCTGCGGTTATAGTCGTACCGCCAACATAGGCTCCTGCAGCTGTCCCTAAACCAAAACCTGTAGCTTCCCTTACTGCACTGCGCTGCCAGTCTTTACCTGCTTTGTAATCGTCATAAACGCTATCAGCTCGAAGACCAGCATCAATCGCAATAACAAACTTTCCTGCAATGTTGGATCCTTGCTCTAATTTACGTAAGTGCTGTATGTTAGCTAAAGAAGTTAATTGCAAGGGAGCTGAACTTCTTGCGCTTCTTGCTGTATCTATGCCTCGTTGCGCATTAGACCAGATATTACCCCGTGCAGATGCTTTCACTTTGCCTTTGAATTTAACCATTTCTCTTTTAAATTCAGTGTTTAACTCTAGATGGGCTTGCTTAGCTTTGTTACCTAGTTTGATTAATTCTAATTTAGGTTGCTTGTTCTGCGATGCTTTTCTAATTTCAATTAAGCTAGTTTGGTATTTTAGAATCGCTTTTCCAAATGTACTTAATCTCACTTGGCTTGACTCTAATGAAGTAAGTGCTGCGCCAGTGGCAGTCAAGGTATCAAGATTTCTTCCAAGAACTTGTTGACTCGTTAAACCTCTTACTTTATCAACATATGGAGATATTTCCGCATCGTATAGCGCGGCAATAGCCAAAGCATCTTCATCACCGAAGTTGTTTACTATAGTACTGACATTTCTCTTTGTATGCTCAGGCCAAGACACCGTATTATCAAGTGCACAAGCTATGTCAGGACGAGAGCGCCTGAAATCACTCATATCCCCAGATTGTGGAGTTCTTAAAATGAACGGGGTTCCTTGAGGTATAAAGTTACCTATAATATGAGGGTTATCCTCTCTAAATCGCTTTAATTGCTCTAAGTCATTACTGTTAAAAGGTAAACTTGCTCGACTTTTCGTATTGAAACATAAATCAAATTGAGACATGACATTTCCTTGTATCTAAAATTAATCCATCAGGCCGCAAAAATAACACACTTGAAATGTTGAAATCAATAATACAGCGTGTTCAGCTATTATTTGTAATGATTGATGTATGTGAAAAATAGTATTAATGCAAAGTGATATTCAGTGAATCATCGTTTAATAAAACAAGATGCATTTTATTTAGATCACTAACCTCTACTTAATAGCTGCTAAATACGCTAAAATTACAGGCTACTTTTTAACAATAAGCCCGAATAAATATGACCTCAGCCGCAAGCCCTAGTACTTTTAACGATCTTGGCCTTATTCCAGAGCTACAAGCTCGTTTGTCTGATCTTGAATACTCGCAACCTACGCCGATTCAGACAAAAGCAATTCCAAGTATCTTGGCGGGGAGTGACTTAATTGCGGGGGCAAATACCGGCTCAGGTAAAACAGCAACCTTTGCTTTGCCTATGCTACAAACGCTATTTTTAGCGCAAGGTGCTAATAAAGCGCCGAGCAAAGGCAACTTTGTAACAGGGCTTATTTTGGTACCTACTCGCGAGCTGGCAGTGCAGGTAGCCGATAGTGTTAAATCGTATTCTGCTAACTTTAATGGCGCCATTAAAACGGTGGCGGTATTTGGTGGTGTGTCGGTTAATACCCAAATGCAGGCACTACGTGGTGGTGCCGATATTATCGTGGCAACCCCAGGGCGTTTACTCGACTTAATATCAAGCAATGCTATTAAGCTTGATAAAGTTTCAACCTTAGTGCTTGATGAAGCTGATCGCATGTTAAGCCTTGGCTTTACCGAAGAGCTTGCAGAGCTGTTGGCATTAATGCCAGCTAAAAAGCAAACCATGTTGTTTTCAGCGACGTTCCCAGAGCAAGTCACACAATTAACACAAAAGCTGTTAACCAATCCTGTTGAAATACAAGTTCAAAGCAAAGACGAAAGCACTTTAGTACAGCGTGTATTTACGGTTAATAAAGGTGAAAAAACCACGGTTTTGGCGCATTTAATTAAGCAGCATAAATGGCGCCAAGCGCTGATTTTTGTCAACGCTAAAAAAGACTGTGAGCACTTAGCCAGCAAGCTTGAAAAGCGCGGCGTGAATGCACAAGTATTCCATGGTGATAAAGGCCAAAGTGAGCGTACTCGCGTAATAGAAAAGTTTAAAAATGGCGAAATAGAAGTACTAATAGCCACGGATATTGCCGCCCGTGGTTTAGACATTGCCAAACTGCCAGTAGTGATTAACTTTAACTTACCGCGTAGCCCTGCTGATTACATGCACCGTATTGGCCGAAGCGGTCGTGCTGGTGAAGTAGGCCTAGCGTTATCGTTAATTGATTATGAAGACTTCCATCACTTTAGAGTTATTGAAAAGAAAAACAAACTTCGTTTAGAGCGCGAAGAGGTTACAGGCTTTGCTGTAAACCAAGCCAACCTTGGTGCGGCTGAGGCGCTAAAAAACGAAAAGCCAATGGCCAAGCCTGAAGGCACAGGTAAGAAAAAGAAGAAAAAATCCAACCAAGAAGATGACGTATGGAGCGGCTGGAGAAAAAGATAAGCCTTAATACATATGAGTCATTAAACTCGAATTATTAAAAACCCTGCAAATTTGCAGGGTTTTTTATTAGCTAATATTGCTATGCAGCAAATTAAAAATCAGTAGGTGCTGGTGGCACCACTAAAGGTTGCTTAGGGTTTTCTTTAAGCTCCTTTAATAACTCTTGTACTGCACGCTCTATTGATGGATCTTGGCCTTTATAAATAAGCTCTGGGCGGTCGATTACTTTAATATCAGGTGCAACACCTTCGTTTTCTATGATCCAGTTACCTTTTGTATCTAAAATACGGAATGTAGCAGCAATTACTTGCCCGCCGTCTACAAGGCTTGGGTTACCAGAAATACCAATTAAACCACCCCATGTACGGGTACCAATTAGCTTACCTAGACCAGCTTGGCGGAAGTAGTAAGGAATTGCGTCACCACCAGAACTTGAATAGCCATTTATTAGCATGGCTTTAGGACCATTGTGTGCAAACTGCGGTGTTTTAGTTGGTTCTACACCACGGCGTTTCCAATAGTTAAGCGGTTTACGCGCAAGCCAGGTGATCATATGCTCAGGAATAAAACCGCCGCCATTGTAACGGTCATCAATAATCATGGCATCTTTGGTTGTTTGCGGCATGTAGTTTTTAAACATGGCGCGGTTACCCTCATAGGCTGTATTTGGCAGGTGCACATAGCCAATACGCCCACTTGATAGCTTATCAACGTAGGCTGCACGCGAATTAACCCAGTTTAAATAACGTAGGCCTTGCTCACTTGCTATCGGTTTTACAGTTATTTGCCATGCGCCTTTGCTACGCGGTTTGTTGTTTAGCACTAGCTCTACTTGCTCGCCTTGGGTGTTTTCAAGGAGTTCGTAAAAGTTAGCAACGTCTTTAACTGAGCGGCCATTTACCGCAATAATGTAATCGCCGTTATGTGCTTTTACACCTGTGGTGCCAAGCGGTGAACGGAAATCGTCATGCCAGTTTTCACCTTTAAAGATTTGTTCTATTTTTACATAACCAGATGGGTCGCTTGCAAGCTTAGCGCCTAATAAACCATGGTTTTTACGCTCTGCTTTAGGCATATCACCCGACTGCACATAAATATGGCCAGAGTTAATTTCACCGGCAATTTCGCTAAGAACATAATCAAGGTCGCTACGATGGCTAATGGCATCAGCCATAGGTTGGTATTTAGCTAAAATAGCATCCCAATCTTGTCCGTGATGGTTTTCATCGTAGAACCAGTCACGCAGTGTACGCCAACCTTCTACATACATTTGTTGCCACTCTGCTTGCGGATTAATTTTAAGCGTCATTTTGCTTAAATCGAGCTTATTTGCGTCTAAATCTTGTTTTGGCTTAGGTTCAATTAAGCTGTAACCGCCATCTGTATGTACAAGTAGGTGTTCGCTATTGCTTGAAATGGTGTAATTACTAACGCCTTTGGCGACTGTTTCTAGCTCACTGTTGTGATCGGTGCCTATTAGCTGTAAACCGCCATTAGCAAGAGTCAGTACGCCGCCTTTTACTGCGGTTAAGCTACGGTAATCGCCTGCTGGGGCATTAAGTGCGGTAACACGTTGCATAAAGTCATTGCTTTGCAGTGCATTTTTAACTTTTTTGTCGTCTTCTTTTTCATCTTCTTTATCTTGGACAATCGTGGCTTCGTCACTTTGTAAGGCAATAAGCGGTTTAACGCTATCGTTTACTGCAGCTGCATAAATACGGGTTGCTCGATTAAACATGTAATCAAACTCGTAGCTACTAAATGCCAGATTAAAGTCGCGCTCTGAGCTAAAGTAAAGGTATTGACCATCAGGCGAAAAAGTAGGGTTTTGCTCATTACTCATTTCGTCTGTTAAGCGCGTTACCTTTTTCTTTTTAAGGTTGTAGTGCCATAGCGAGGCATAACGGTTTTCGTTATTTTTAACAAATACAATGTCTTGGCTGTTAGGCGACCAAGTATATTGAGTAATGCCATCTTCGTCGTAAATACCGGTATCAATTTTGTGTTGCTTGCCCGATTTTGCATCTAACCACCAAAGTGTGTTGTTTTTATCTGAAAACAACAATTTAGAGCTATCTGGTGACCAAATGGGCGTAAAGCGCCAAATAGTGCCATTGCTAGTGAGTTGCTTAATAGCATTATTTTTACTGCGATCTTTTAAGTAAATTTCGTACTCGCCGCTTTCATCGCTCATGTAGGCTATGTAGCGCCCATTTGGTGACCAGCTTGCATCTATTTCGCGGCTTTTTTCTGTGTAAGATAAGTTGCGTGTAGGCCCTTGTTTAATTGGTACACTAAACAACTCACCACGGGCAGTAAATACAGCACGTTTACCATCGTGAGAGAGCGACATAGAATCAATAAAATCGCTAACATTTTTGCTATACGGCATTGCGTATTGGCGCACGCCAGCAATGTTAATGCTTAGCTTAGCGCTTTTTTGTGTTTTTGCGTCAAAGCGATATAAATAACCGCCGTTTTCATAAACAATCGCATTTGGGCCAGCTGAAGGCCAAAGTACGTCAAAGTTTTTATAGTTGGTAAGTTTTTTTGGTTCGCTGCCTTTGCGGTACTGGTAAAGGTTTAGCGTGTAATCACGGTCAGACACAAAGTAAATATTGTCACCAACCCAAGTTGGTTGCTGGTCGGTTGCACGGTTTGTAGTTAGTTGTTCTGAGGTGTTTTTTTCTAAATCATAAATCCATACATCTTGCGCACGACCACCACGAGTACGTTTCCACGTACGAAACTCTCGGTCAATTGGCGTATAAACATACTTGCTGCCATCTGGAGATAGCATGCCGCCACCAGTTTCTGGAATCGCTAATGGCTGTTCAAGTCCGCCATCTGCAGGAACCATGTAAGGGCGGCCCATACGTTTTCCCCATGGTGTGCGGTTAGCTCTAAATACCACATTTTTACCATCGGCGGTCCAATCTAAAACGCGGTAATCAAAACCTCCACGCGGTGGCATTGGGCCAACGTCATTATAATAAGTAAGTTGCTTTAGGTTTGAACCGTCACTGTTGATCACATAAATTTGTCGGCTACCGTTATACTCGGCTGAAAATGCAATGCGCTTACCGTCAGGGGAAAACTTAGGAAATGTTTCAAAGCCAATATGGTCGGTTAAGCGTTTGCTTTCGCCTGTTTGCGTATTCGCAATATAAATATCGCCACTGTAGACAAAGGTAACGGTTTGGTTATGGATATCTGGAAAGCGGAGTAAACGAGTGTCTTTAGTCTCATAGGCCGATACACCCGGCGCGATTGCTGCAGCCAAGGCAAGAGCCAATGTTGTTAGTTTTTTCATGGAATTACGTCCTATATTAATAGCTATCCCATCATAACAATAAGGTGCAAAATAGCGATGCACTTACGATAAAAGGTCTGTTACAAAATGTGAATAAAAAAGGTTGGCAAAAAGCGCCAACCTTTAAGTAAATACGGATATGAAATTAATGTTCGTGTTCTTTTTCTGCAATACCTAACCAAGTGATAGCCGCTGGTGGGAATGTAAGTTCTAACTCGCCTTCAATCTCTAAGTCTTCTAAGTGTACTTGCACAACGTGTTGGGCTATTGGGTCGGCTACGTAAGCAAACTGACCATTTTGCGCTACTGTCATACTAAACTTCATGCCTTCAGGCATAGTTGTTACGTCTTCTTGCGTGATATCAACTTGACCTGCTAGCTCCCAGTGTATGTGATCGTCGTGCGCATGCGCCTCAAGCACATTTAAAAAGCCTAGGCTGTCTAAAACTAAAAAGTGCTCGCCATTCGCTGAGAAAGAGTAAGAAACAGCGCTTGCGCCATCGGCTAGTTGCCATTCAAATTCTTCCATTTCAGCTTTCGCAGGATTTATACTCACAATCACAGCAGGGCCGCCGCCGTGACCAGATGCAACACCAATAAAGGTTTCGCTGCCCTCATGGCCGTATATACTACCAATGCGTAAGTCGCCGACGGCATCAATATTTATTACTTTTTCAGCGTGGTATTCGTCATCATGCTGGTGGGCTAATAGCACACCGTCACTACAGCCGAACGCTACGTAATCATGGTTTTGTGCTGCGCCGTGCAAATCAGGGCATGTTAACTCTAACGTTTGTTCAAGTTCGTATTCGCCATCATGAAAGTGATAAACACCTACCTGATCCGGCAAAATTTTAGCGTTTGATGTACTTTGAGCATCATCGCGACGAATGGTCGCTAATAAATGCTCTCCACGAGGTTCTGCTACACCATGCATATTAATGTCGTAACTAATACCAGGTAAGGTCGCTGTTGCGTTTGTTATGTCGTTATCTGTTAATACTTTAACAGACGCAGTTGTGCCTGATGCTGCATCACCATCGTAAAATACCGCTAACTGACCATCGTGCTTTACCAAGTGAGTAGGGCGACTGCCGCTAGTTAGCTCATAACTGCTAAACTCAGGGCTTTGTTTGTAATCATGAAGGTGTGCGCCGTGATCTTCACGCCATAAGCCACCGTCTATAAAGCCGAGGTAATCTTGAGCGCGGCTAGCAATCACGGCATAACGAAAGTCAGGCGACGACGATAGCGTGTTTGAATCATTAGTAAGAGTAAATGTATCAAGAAGCTCATTGTCGTCTAAGTCGAAAAAGTTCGCTTCGTTGCTATCGCCAGCAAGTATCGCAAGCCTACCTAATGAATCAATAGTGTATTCATCACCGTGGTCGCCACCATCGCCATGATCGTGGCCGTCATCAGGTACTTCTATTGGGTCTTTTTCAACAATGTTTGTTTCTGCATCACCACAAGCGGTGATTAATGTGCTGCTTATTGCCAGTGCAATTAATTTTAATTTGAATAGTTTAGTCATGATAATTTCCTTTATTTATATTTTTTTAGTGCTTAAAAGTAACCGCGAATACCTAGTGCAAAGCTACGACCTGGACGTGGCGCTATATTCTTTAAAAATGAGCTATGCACGCGCGCTTCTGTGTCTGTTAAGTTAGTGCCTCGTAGGTACACAGACACATCTTGATTTAGCACTGATAAGTCATATGAAACGCTGGCATCAAGTATTGTGTAGCCGTTTGTGGTTGTTTCTTCTGGCGCGGTACGGTCTTGTTCTTGATAACGAGTTACGTGAAGGTGCGCACTCAGCTTATTTGTTTGATGGCTAAACTCAGTACCAAAACGTAGCGGTGGTGTGCGTGGTAAATCGCCACCGTCTTTAAGGCGGGCGCGAACGTAATCTGAGAATAAATCAACTTTAAACTCATCGGTTAACTGCCATGCAAATTGGGCTTCAAAGCCATGCAAAATTACGTCATCTGTTTTAAATAAATAAACTGGGAGTTCAGATGAGTGATCATGCTCGTCACCGTGGTCATGATTATGCTCATCACCATGGTCGTGGCCGCTTTCGGCGTATAGGCCTGTGTCGATTTGGTAATAATAATTGTCGACTTGGTTGTAGAAAGCATTAAGAATGAAACCGATATCACCTTGGGTTTTACGAAACGTTAAATCAATATTGTTTGCTGTTTCTAGGTCAAGCGCTTGCTCAGATAAACCAAAATGTCCGTCTTCATGAATATCAAATAGTGCGCCTACTTCATAAGTACCAGTTCCAATGTGAGGGCCGAATGATAATAGCTCAGACACCGAAGGAGCACGCTCAGAACGTGATACCGACAAGCCTAAGTTGTAGCTAGGTGCAAAATCCCACACAACACCCGTTGATAAACTAACTGGTGTGAATTCTTGTTCTACGTCAAATACGCGAGTATTGCCGGCATGTTCTTCATGAGCATGATCGTCATGAACACCGGTGTCATTGTGTGCGTGTGCATCAATGTTAGGTAGTAACACGTTATCAGCATCGATGGTTACCCGTTCAACTCGGCCACCTAATTGCACTAAAAAGTCACCAAAGTGTTTTTCTTCCATCAGTGCTATAGCAAAGCTTTGTGTTTGTGACGGTGGTGTGAATGCCTCTGAGCCTTGCGCTTCAACATCACTGTGTTTGTAATGAAAGCTCAAACCACCATTCCACAGCGCAAACGGGTTATGCATTAAGTCTACGCGTAACTCATTGGTTTCATTTTCAAACGTGGTACCCACTGCGCCATGTTCAATTTCAGCATGTTCGTAATCTGTAAAACCTGCGCGCAGGTTTACTCTATTAAGCCATTTGTTATCAAGGTTATATTCACCTAGCAACTGCACTTTAGTTTGCTCTAAGTCGGCATATACGCTTTCCTCAGCGCTATTAACATCTTCGCCACCATGGGTGTGGCCTGGAATGCCGTATTGACGATTAAATTGCTCAACAGCTATACCTACAAAACCTTGATCAAATAGATAGCTAGTACCTAAGGTAAAGCCGTCAGACTCTTCATTACTATTTGCAACGGTGTAATCGCCACTATGTTCTTCATGGTTATGGTCATCATGGGCTAATTCAGCGGCCACGGGTATTTCATAGTCATCGGCTTCACGCCAAAAGGCGTCGGCATAAAATGCAAAGGAATCAGTTCCTGTAGTGGCGTTAAACGAGGCTACTTTTTGATTATCAACAGAGTTGTGCTCAAGGTTCCATTCGCCGCGAGTTGTGCTGTCGGTAGGCACCCGATTATCAACTACATTAACCACACCACCAATGGCGCCGCTGCCATAAAATAATGTGGCAGGGCCACGTAATACTTCGATTTGTTTTGCGGTTGATGCCTCTGATGCAACGGAGTGATCAGGGCCAACGCGCGAAACATCACTGACATCAAGGCCATTTTGAGTAATTAGAACACGCGGCCCGCTTAAGCCACGAATAATAGGTGTACTGGCTACTTTTGCATGAAAGTTAGTATTAACCCCCGGGAGTTTTTCAAGGCTATCGCCAAGGGTTGCAGCTTGCTGCCGTCTTAATTGTTCGCCAGATAACACGCTAACGGGAGACGCGGATTCCATTGCCGACATGTGAATAGGCGTCGCTTCAATATCAATTACTTCAATGGGTGAACGTTCTAAGTTAAAGGTAATTGATTGGCTTTTATCATCACTAAATGTGATATCTCGATGCAGATGGGCATAACCAGGGGCGGTAATATGAAGTTCTTTTAAACCACTTTTTAAATCAGTTATTACGAACTTACCGCTTGCATCTGTTACTGCTGTTATATCTGAGCCTTCAACTTCTACAGTTGCGTTGGCCACCACTTTACCTTGGTTGTTTAGAACAACACCTTCGATGGTATTTGCAAGCGCATTTGTTGGTAGTAGGGCTGCTATAAACAAAGCTAATTGAGATTTTCGTGTCATTTGAATTCCTTTGCGAATGTTATATTGTATCAATTGTGCTTGAAATGTTATATTGTATCAATAGTTAATTAACTAAAAATCACTCAGGATATATAATTTGGCTGCTTCATCTACATAATTTAAATTAAATTTATTTAAATTCAGTGCTTTAAGTGTTTCTGTCATTGTTTAGGTGTTGTTCGTGGGGGATCTGTTTGCTGTAAAGCAAAAGTTAGTTGTTACATTTATTTAGCTCTAGTTAATAAATTTTTAGGTAAAACCACAGCGGAGGCATTGAGCAACAAGGATGGCAAAGTTAAAACATCAGCCCACTACATTAGAGTGGGTAATATGAATAAGCAGCAATTTAAAGAGATGATGGGTTTTGCGATAAAAAGATGTGAAGCCTTTGAAAAAAAATTAACGCCAAAACGTCAGCAGGTATTTGAAATTCTATTGAAAGCACATAAACCTTTGTCTGCTTATGAGTTAACAGATCAATTTAATAAGCAAATAAATACACCGATTTTGGCAATGTCCGTTTATCGGATATTAGGTTTTTTAGAGTCGGTAGGTCTGGTACATAGATTAAAGTTAGAAAATAAGTTTATACCGTGCAGTCACGTTAATGATGATAGAGAGCATCAACTATCGATGTTTTTAATTTGTAGCTCTTGTAATAAAGCAAGTGAGGTGAATGACCTTAACAATTCGGTTAAATCTTTGTTTAGGGAACTGAAAATGAAAGGGTTTACGCCAGCAACTTCGCAATTAGAAATCTCAGGTGTTTGTTTTGGGTGCCAGCAAAGTACCGCTAACACAATTAAAAAGAAGGATAAATAATGAAGCTGACTCAAACGACAGCAGACAAGTTTGCCATTGGGCTTTCGTTAATGTGCACGGTGCATTGTTTTGCAACACCGGTTATTTTAGCGCTGTTGCCAAGCTTTGCTGTACTACAAATAAATGGTGAACAGTTTCACTTATGGGTTCTTGCTGCAGTATTACCAACAAGCTTATTAGCTTTAAGCTTAGGCTGTAAAAAGCACAAACGTACACGTTATATGGCGTGTGGAGTTGTTGGCCTAGCTTTTTTGATAATTGCAGTATTGCTAGGTCAAGAAGAGGCCGAAAAAGCACTCACTTTAATTGGCTCCGCTTTTATCGCATTAGCCCATTGGTTTAACTACCAACAGTGTTTTAAAAAAAATAACGAAAAATGCCGCTGTTCAGGTGATAAATCAGATCAACTTGTTTAACACTGCCAGTGTTAAACATAGCGACTATGTGGCATTGTAATTATAAATATCGTTTTTTAGGTACACTAATTTAGTGAATACTGCTTTAAAGCTTTTGCTGTTACTTTGTGTTTTCATCTGTTTTAAATTAAGCGCAAATACCCCTTACGAAATCCCCAGAAGCAGTGTTATTGAACTCACCGATCCTGCTACCAAGCGGGTGTACCCTACTTTTATTCAGCTACCTAAGTCATATGCAAAGGAGCCTAATAAAACATATCCAGTTATTTACTTAACCGATGCGCCGTATGCATTTCCTATCGTTGCCGGAGCCACACGGTTTCCAATGAATAGCGGCAAGATGCAACAGGCTATTATTGTGGCGATTGGCTATGAAAAAGGCTCGAGAGGATCTAATAGTCGAATTAGGGATTACACACCGACTCAGACTCAAAATTGGAAGAAGCAAACGGGTAATGCCAAAGGGCACGCTACGTTTTTGCAAAGTACGGTATTTACTTTTATCGAAAAAAATTACCGAGCAAGCAACACGCAAAGAACGTATATAGGTAACTCGCTAGGCGGCTTATTTGGCGCCACTATTTTATTTACAGCACCTGATTTATTTAGCAATTATATTATTGGCAGCCCGTCGGTTTGGTTTGATAACAATGCACTGCTAGCGTTAAAAGCGAATAAGCCCCAAATGCCAATAAAGGTTTATGTATCTGTTGGGGCAAAGGAAACGCCAGCCTTTGGTGAAGGGCAAAATATGGTTGAAGGCGCAGCGCAACTTGTGCAAAAAATTAACGCGCTTAATAGTGATAATATAAAATTAAAAAGTGTTGTTATTGAGGGAGCGCAGCATGCCACCGCATTCCCAACCACAGCAATACAAGGGCTCGATTGGGTATTAGGAAGCAGTCAATAAGCTCGAAAGGGATTCTCGATACTTTTGTAATTAAATAAATGATATTAAAGCGCTTCAATATCGCTTTTCCACTTTACCAGCGCTGCTATGAATTCGGGGCCAATACCACAGCAGCCGCCAATAATTGTTGCGCCTAGGCTATGCCATTGCTTTGCAAACGCTACATACTCAGCGGGTGATAAGTCGCGGTAACCTTGCGAGCCTTCATTGGCTTTATAATCGCTGGCAATAGGGGTAAAGCCATTCGCAAAGGCTCCTAAATCAAGGTACTTATTTTGCTGCTTTAGTACAGTATTTGTGTCGCGTAGCGCTTGTTCAATAACCTCAGGGATAGAGCAGTTAAAGAATATGCCCGCTATATTATGTTCGAGTAATGCTAAGATAGCGTCGGATACTAATTCACCAGAGCGCAATGTCGCTTGTTCGCTTACTTCATCATTTAAGGTAAATGCGTAATAACATGGTTTGTTTGAATTCTTAAGCACCCTTGCCATAACCCGCGCTTCTTCAATGTTTGATATGGTTTCACCAATCCAGATATCTACATATTCGTCTTGTGCTTTATATAGGGTATCTAAAATAGTAAATGCGCGTTCACCTTGGAAAAAATCAGCACGGTACGATCCAAATGCGGGTGGCAATGAACCCGCTACTAGCACGTTTTTTTTAGTGTTTTGAGCTGCTTCTTTTGCAATTATAGCAGCTTGCTGTGCAAGTGCTGCGCCTTGTGTTTGGTAAAGCGTTTCACCTAAATGAAAGGGGACACACGCATAGCTATTTACCGTAATAATTTCTGCCCCTGCATTTATAAAGGCTTGATGTGCTTGAGTTACACATTGCGGTGCTTCTATTAAAGCTTGCGCACTCCAAAGTGGCTGTGAAAATGGCGCGCCCATACGCTTGAGTTCACGACCCATACCGCCATCTAATATTGTTAATTTGCTCATAATGGACTTCTAAGCGTCTAAATGGTTGAGGCTATTCAAACATACTTTTTGAAAATTCATAATGAAACTTCATCAGGTTGAGTATGAAAAAAGTTCAACATGTTAAAGCTGTTTTTAAAAGGCACAAAAAAAGCGACTACCCAGTAAGGTGTCGCTTTTCTTTTTACAAGTAAGCAATTACTTGTAAAACGCTTCTACAGTGCCTTTTACTTTCATAAGTAATGGCTGGCCGCGACGGTCTAGCGCTTTAGGTGCCGCTACTTTTATCCAACCTTCGCTGATGCAGTATTCTTCAACGTCAAAACGCTCTTTACCGTTAAGTGTAATACCGATTTCATGCTCAAATACTTCTTCTACATAAAATTTGCTACGTGGGTTGATAGACAGTTGATTTGGTAATTCTGGTTTGTTTGTATCAGTCATATTGGTGATCTGCGTTGAATTAATTATGCGCTATTGTAGGCAATAGCTGGCTTATGCTCAAGCACGACATTCATAAACTGAGCGGCTTTTAGTTTTATCGTTATATGTTTGAGCTTATTGCCTCAGCGGTGCTGTGAGCAAGCTCTATAAAAGCGGCTGTTGCGGCACTTTGGTAAGCATCTTGTCGCTGTAATAACACCGCGGTACGTTTTAATAATGAAGGTGCAAGAGTAATGGCAACTAACTCTTCGTGTTTACTCGCTATGTTAGAGGGAAGCAAAGTAGCTAGTTGTGTATGGCGCACTATTTCAATAACGGCACTGAGTGAATTGGCTTCCATAAGTACATTAGGCTGCACCTTGTGTTGGCGACAATGACGTTCAATTTGTTCGCGAGTTGCAAACTCATTACTGAGCAGCACCAGTGATTGTTCATTTAAAGTGCTCAGGTCAATACGGTGTTTGCTAGCTAAAGCATGGTGTTTATTTACTACTAAAGCGAGTGTCTCTTGTAATAAAGTTTGGGCGTGTATGTCTGCACTATGGTTGCCTTCAAAGGCTATACCTACATCAAACTCATCATCTAACAAGCGATTTTCCATGCGTTCTTGCGACATCTCTTCCATGCTTAAGGTGATGTTGGGGTAGTGCTGATGAAATGCGTTGACTAATGGCCCAATAAAATAAGTAGTAAACGTCGGCGTAATAGCCACTCGCAATGACCCCCGGCTGAGGTTTTGTACATCATGAATCGCCCGCTTACCTTCTTCTAAATCCTGCAAGGCTCTGTGTGCATAACGAGCATATACCTCACCTGCATCAGTTAATTTTACGCTGCGCCCTGAGCGGTCAAATAAAGGTGCACCGAGGGTTTCTTCAAGTTGTTTAATTTGTTGCGACAACGCAGGTTGAGACACATATAAGGATGCTGCTGCTTTGGTAAAGTTCTTGTGCTTGGCAACAGCCAAAAAGTAATTGATGTGGCGAAGTATCATAGCTAACTATAAGTATTTCTTATCGGTATCATAATATACCAGTCTTTTACCTTATTAAAAAGCGGGCGTAATATTCATCTCATCGACAATATAGAGACACCCGTTATGAAAGATATCATTGAAGGTTTTTTAAAGTTTCAAAGTGATGCATACCCAGAGCGTGCCGATTTATTTAAAAATTTGGCTACTAAGCAAAATCCACGGACTTTGTTTATTTCATGTTCTGATAGTCGTTTAGTGCCTGAGCTCGTAACACAACGTGAACCTGGTGGATTATTTGTTATTCGCAATGCCGGAAACATCGTCCCATCTTACGGGCCTGAGCCTGGCGGGGTTTCTGCATCAGTTGAATATGCAGTTACTGCACTGCAAGTAACCGATGTGGTTATTTGCGGCCATTCTGATTGCGGAGCAATGACGGCAATAGCAACCTGTAAGTGCATGGATCACATGCCTGCTGTTGGCAGTTGGCTGCGTTACGCCGACTCAGCTCGCATTGTCAATGAAGCGCGCAATCACGCAAATGAACGTGAGCGCATTGAAGCTATGGTACGCGAAAACGTGATTGCACAACTAGAAAACATTAAAACCCATCCATCGGTGCGTCTTGCGCTTGGCGAAGGTCGCTTGGCATTACATGGCTGGGTTTATGATATCGAATCTGGCGGCATTGAAGCTTTAAATGGCGCAACGAATACGTTTGTTTCCCTTGCCGAACATACCGATGTTCGTGCATATCCAATTCAGCTTCCTGTAGCTGTATAACCAACCATTGTAAGAGGTACTATTATGATCCAATCTCAAGTGAGCAACACGGCGCGCCTAGCATTAACCGATATAATTATTGCTGCAAAAGCAGAAAAAAATCTGTCGTTTGAACAAATTGCAGAGGGCACAGGTTTAAGCGACGTTTACGTGGCGGCGGCTTTATTAGGCCAGCACCCATTGCCTGCAGAAGCCGCTGAAAAAGTGGCACAAACGCTGGGCCTTGATGCAAGTGCGGTTGAATTACTTAAAGCTATTCCACTACGCGGTAGTGTCGAAAACAATATGCCAACCGATCCGACTATTTACCGTTTTTATGAAATGATGCAAGTATACGGTACAACGTTTAAGGCATTAGTTCATGAGCAGTTTGGCGACGGTATTATTAGTGCAATTAACTTTAAAGTAGATATGAAAAAAGTTGAAGATCCTGAAGGTGGCTCACGTGCTGTAATTACGCTTGATGGTAAGTTCTTACCTTACAAGCCTTTCTAAACGCTTTATAATATTTTGTATATAAACAGTCGGCGCTAAGCGCCGGCTTTTTTTGGTTATTAAGGATGGTTTTTATTGATGAGTAATCACAGCACTTCTACTTCTTCTTATGCATCGGCGCTTTCGCTTTTTTGGCCAATGTTAATCATTGCTGTGCTCGCAATGACCTTACGACCCACGCTTACCTCTACCGGCCCATTACTTGAAGAAATTCGTTTAAGCACTGGGCTTGGTTTACAAGGGGCGTCTTTGTTAACCGTACTCCCTATGTTTTGTATGGGCGTGTTTCCATTATTGCTTCCTTGGCTTGGGCGTTATTTAAGTGAAAATGCGTGGATTGCTGGTGGATTGTTTGCAATTGCATTAGCTGGTTTTTGGCGTTTGTGGCTTGGCAGTGGTTGGGCGTTAATAATCAGTGCGCTATTAGGCGGTACAGGCATTGCAATAGTGCAAGCGATGGCTCCAGGAGTGGTTAAACGTTGGTATCCACAGCGAGTTCCTTTAGCTATGGGAGTGTATTCTGCCTCACTTATGGCAGGCGGTGGTATAGCTGCAATATTAACGCCGCGGGTGGCGGTGCACTATGGCAGTTGGCAAGCAGGGCTTGGAGTGTGGCTTATTATTCCTGTTATTGCTCTGTTGCTTTGGTGGTTAAGGCCGCAGGAGCCGATGGACGCAAAGCATAACAGTATTAAGCTTAATTTATTTTTTAACCAGCGAGCATGGTTACTTGCTGCCTATTTTGGACTCGCTAATGGCGGTTACGCGTGCATGATTGCTTGGTTACCTAGTTACGCTCAGGATTTAGGATGGAGTGCACAAAATAGTGGGGAGCTTATTGGCGTTATGACTGTTTTTCAGGTAATTGGTGCATTGGGTGCACCGGTACTTTCAGCAAACCGCTTAGACAGGCGACCTTGGTTATTTTTTGCTGTTGCGATTCAGCTAATAGGTTTTATAGGATTAATATTGATGCCCGATTCTATGATGAACGTTTGGGTGGGGATGATAGGGTGTGGTTTAGGTGCTTGTTTTTCGCTAACACTCACCGTGGCGCTCGATCACTTGTCTAATCCAAAATTGGCAGGTGTACTCACTGCGTTTGTCCAAGGTGTTGGCTTTATTATTACCGCTATCGTGCCTTATATAGCAGGTGTTTTACTCGATGTTACTGCACGCTATCAAGCATCTTGGTTTATGTTGGTAATAACGCTAATTGCAATGCTGTTTATGACAATCCGATTTGCTCCTGCTACGTATGCAAAGGCTATAAATATTACCCATTAACTTTTTAATGGGATTTAAGCTTTTTTAAATCCCATCCCCTTTCACTTTTTCTGCGTTTTATTGCCACCGTCATTTTTTCTTCATCAAAATTACCTTTATTAGTCATATCTCTTTTTTAGAGTACAGCGGTTGATGTTTTTTGTGTTCACACTTTTAAAAATAACCACTACATAATGGGAATTACGGATGAAAATTAAAAAAGTTGCTGCGGCAATCGCACTAACCTGTGCGTTTAGTGCCGTTAGTCATGCCAATGTTTTACCGCAAAGTCAAAAAGACAGCAGCTGGTACAGCGCTGCCCAAGCAAAACTAACAACAAAAACAACGCAAGCGCAGGCAATTAAAAACACTAAAGCTAAAAATGTTATTTTATTTGTAGGCGATGGCATGGGTATTTCTACCTTAACGGCAGCGCGTATTTTACAAGGTCAACGCAATAATCAGCTTGGCGAAGAAGGCTATTTAAGCTTTGAGCAGTTCCCTTACTCTGCGCAAGTTAAAACCTATAATGTGGATGCACAAACGCCAGACTCTGCAGGCACCATGACGGCCATGATCTCAGGTGTAAAAACCGATGTGGGTGTTATTGGTGTTGATGAAGATATTGAGCGCGGTGAGTGCTCAACGGTGGCTGGTAATGAGTTACTTACAGCCACTGAGCTTGCTGAAATTAAAGGCCTAGCAACAGGAATTATCTCTACTGCCCGCATTACCCATGCAACGCCTGCGGCAACCTATGCTAAATCGGCTGATCGCAACTGGGAAGATATCTCAGACATGCCCGAAGCGGCTGTTAATGCTGGCTGTGAAGATATTGCCTCACAGCTGGTTAATTTTGAAAAAAACCTAGAAGCACGCTTTGTCGGAACCGATGTTGATGGCTTAGATTTTGTTATGGGTGGCGGCCGTCGTCACTTTTTACCAAAAGAGGCCGCGGCTAATTCTACTGACGCTATGAGCGCCGTAGAAGGCGATCGTACCGATGAGCGTAATCTTGTTACTGAGTGGCAAACACAGTATCCAAATGGCACTTATGTGATGGATGAAGCCGGTTTTAATAGCATTGCCGATGACGCCACTAAAGTATTTGGTTTATTTAACGAATCGCACATGCAATACGAAGCTGACCGTGCCAACGATATAGCAGGCGAGCCTTCACTTACCGAGATGACCACCAAAGCCATTGATGTACTGGGTAAAAACGAAAAAGGGTTTTTCTTAACGGTTGAGTCGGGGCGCATTGACCATGCTCACCATGCGGGTAACGCATATAATGCACTTAATGACACCATTGAATTTGCAAAAGCAGTACAAGCTGCCGTTGATAACACCAATCCAGAAGAAACCCTTATTTTAGTTACTGCCGACCATAGCCATGTATTTACTATTGCAGGTTACCCTAAACGTGGTAACCCAATTTTAGGTAAGGTGGTTGCTGTAGGGCAAACTACACCAACGCTAGCTGCTGATAACATGCCATACACCACAGTAGGTTATGCAAATGGCCTCGGTTTTAGAAACTTAATCGATGAAACGGATGCGGACGCAAGCTATGAAACAGCTGCGGTTGCAGGACGTGTTGAGCTAAATGGTGTTGATACAACAACGCCAGGTTTTCACCAAGAAACCACGGTACCACTGAGCTCTGAAACACACGCAGGTGAAGATATTTCACTGCATGCAACCGGACCGGGTGCTCACCTAGCTCAAGGTGTTATTGAGCAAAACGTCGTATTTCATTTAATTAATCAAGCTCTTGAACTAACTCAGCAATAATGGCGGCTCACATGAATAAATTAACAGTACTTTCTTTAGCAGTAATGGTCGCATTAACGGGGTGTTCGAGTGATGACGACAAAAACAGCAATAATATTTTAGCGGTCGATCTCCCAATTGCTGTAGGCTCAGCACAATGTATCAATGGCGGCGTAGAAACACAAAGCGGTGTTGATACCAATACAAACGGGCAATTAGAGAGCAACGAAGTAACGCACACTAACTTAGTCTGTAACGACCCAGCCACCTCATTAACGAGTGAGCAGCTGGCGTCTCTTAGCAATAACGTATGGTTTAGTGATGCACAAACTAAGCTCGCCGGCGCGCAAGATGCTGCAAGTAAAGTGGTAACTGAATCGGGTAAAGCTAAAAATGTGATCTTGTTTGTTGGCGATGGAATGGGTATTTCTACTGTGACAGCTGCCCGTATTTTAGCGGGGCAATTACAGGGTGAAATGGGTGAAGATCACCAATTAAGCTTTGAAACCATGCCGTACTCTGGGTTTGTAAAAACCTATAACGTGGATGCACAAACGCCAGATTCTGCCGGTACAATGACGGCAATGGCCTCCGGTGTAAAAACCGATGTGGGTGTAATTGGTATAGACGAAGCGGTTGAACGTGGTAGTTGTGCATCAGGCAAAGGACATGAGCTTGTTACATCATTAGAGCTGGCTGAGATTGCCGGTAAGTCTACGGGTATTGTTTCTACTGCACGTATTACCCATGCAACACCTGCGGCAACCTACGCTAAATCGGCAGACCGTAACTGGGAAGATATTTCAGATATGCCTGCTTCTGAGTCAGCTAATTGTGAAGATATTGCCTCACAGCTGGTTAACTTTGAAAAGAACCTAGAAGCACGTTTTAATGGTATTGATGTAGACGGAATTGAAGTGGTTATGGGTGGCGGGCGTCGTCACTTTTTACCAAAAGATGCCGCGTTTAACTCTGCTGACGCAGTTAGTGCTGTAGAGGGCGATCGTACAGATAATCGCGACTTAACCGCCGAGTGGAAAACGCAATATCCAAATGGGGCTTATGTGATGGATCAAGCGGGTTTTGCTGCGATTGATGCAACCACAACTGAGCGTGTATTTGGTTTATTTAATGAATCTCACATGCAATACGAAGCCGACCGTGGCAATGATATTGCAGGCGAGCCTTCATTATCACAAATGACCGAAAAAGCGATTGATGTGCTTGATAACAACGATAAAGGCTTTTTCTTAACGGTTGAGTCGGGACGTATTGACCACGCGCATCATGCGGGTAATGCATACAACGCACTGAACGATACTGTAGAGCTGGCTAAAGCAGTAAAAGTAGCGATGGAAAACACCAACCCAGAAGAGACGCTAATTGTAGTGACAGCCGATCACAGTCACGTATTTACCATTGCGGGCTACCCTAAACGCGGTAACCCAATTTTAGGTAAAGTGGTTGGTGTAGGGCAAACAGAGCCCAGCCTTGCTGCCGACGATATGCCTTATACTACAGTTGGTTACACTAATGGTTTGGGCTACAGAGACCTAGGTGCAGAAACCGATGCTGATGCATCTTACTTAGCAGCACCCGTTACAGGGCGTGTTGATTTAAGTAATGTTGATACTACAACGCCAGGTTTTCACCAAGAGGCACTTGTGCCACTATCATCAGAAACTCACGCAGGCGAAGATGTAGGTGTGTATGCAATGGGCCCTGGGGCGCATTTAGTAACAGGTACTAATGAGCAAAGCTTTTTATTCCATGTTATGGACTTTGCCGCTGACTTTGTAAAAGCCGCGGATGAAAAAGTAGCGCAATAAACCTTGCGATATAAAACAACCCGCACACTGTGCGGGTTTTTTATGTCATTAAACTGCCATTATTTTTGGTTATGTTAGAGGCAATTAAGCTAAAAGCGATTAACTAAAGAGATAGCCCAATGAAAAAAGTATTTTTAATAATGAGCGCATTATTTAGCGCAAGCAGCTTTGCTGAGCAGTGCGATATAAATCCACAGGTATTAAAAGGCACTTACACTATTATTAATAAGGCTCCACAAACGCTTAAAAATAATAAGGAAAACAGCCAAACTCTCACCCTTTGGCGAAATGAGCAACAAGTGGCGCACCAAAGCCAAGTTATAACAGAGCTTTGGCAGCATACGAGCAACAATCAAATACGGCCTATTCGTTATTTTAATGCGCAGCAGCGCGGTATTGAATATCAGCCATCAGAGGTGCAAGGAGTGCAAAACTGGAGTGCAAAAGTACAGCTGGTAGATAATCATCTTATTGAAAAAATGACATTAGTGAGCACTGAAGGTGAAGGCTGCAACGAAATAAAAAATTATAGCTTAGAAGAAAATAACTCTCAGTATAACTTGGCATTTTTTACCCATTCAAAACTGGTAAAAACATTTAGTATTAGTAACCTAGCGAATAAAGCAAACACGTCACTTAGCTTAGACGCGGTGCAAAATGACACACCAGCGATTAAGGCTCAGTTTGCAAAATGGGATAACTTTCAAACCACCGACTATGCCGACATTGGCGATAACGAAAGCGACCCATTTTTAGCAAAAATGATTAACCTAGGCTTTATAGAGCACGGCGCCACCGGTTTTTATAATCCTCAAGGTGAGGCTATTCAAGGTGGACATCATCATTAGGTCGTTTTTTGTGCTTAGCAGAGTCTTCTGTTAAGCCATTTTCATAATCGTTGGCATCACAGGTATTTAAATTTTGCTGTGCTTGCTTATCTTGCTGTAATACCTGTTTTAAATCTTCCATACGTTGGCGTACTGCAACGCCGTAGCTGGCATCATCTCCCCAAAGCTCAGAAAGTTGTAACACAGATGCACGGTCATGATCCCTAAATAATTTACCAGCACGCTCAGCGTCTTCTTTGCTATTGCCAAGTAGCTGCAGTGATTCTATGGCTAAGTTAATGGCTGAGTCGACGGTTTCGCGGTTAAACGCATCCACTTTTAGATTCAGTAGTTGATACGCATGGCGACGATCGATTGCGCGCGCCACTATTTTTAATTGTGGGTAGTTTTTATGTGCCAGCTTAATAATTTCAATGGTTTTATCTGGGTTATCAATCGCAACAACCAGCATTTGTGCAGTATGCGCGCCTGCGGCTTCAAGCAGTTCTTGGCGAGCAGCATCACCGTAAAATACGGTGTTACCAAAGCGGCGCAGCAGTTCTATTTGGCTTGGGCTGTGATCAAGTACGGTAATTTCGTAGCCTTGTGCATGTAATAAACGTCCCATAATTTGCCCAAAGCGGCCATAGCCCGCAATAATTACATGTTTAGCGGTATTTATTTGTTCTGGTTTATCAAACTCAGGCTTAGTGCTACTACTGCGTTTTTGTATTTGCTCATACAGCATCAGTAATAAAGGAGCTATCAACATAGATACCGCAACCACTAAGGTCACTAGACTGGTTTGTTCTGGGGTTAAAATACTTAATGTGGTGGTCACGCTTAAAAGTACAAAAGCAAATTCACCACCTTGTGCTAGTGCCAATGTAAACAATAGTTTTTGCTTTGAGCTAATTTTAAATGTGACAGCAAGGGCAAACAAAATGCAGGCTTTAATGACAATTAATAAGGCAACTAAAGCAACCACGGTACTAAATTGATTAAATAATAGCTCAAAATTAATTGAAGCCCCTACAGTGATAAAAAATAGTCCTAGCAATAGGCCTTTAAAGGGCTCTATGTCGGCTTCTAATTCGTGTCTAAATTCACTTTCGGCCAATACTACACCGGCTAAAAAAGTACCTAAAGCAGGTGATAGGCCAATACTGTGCATTACAAGCGAAATAGCCACGACTAAAAACAATGCAAAAATAGTGAATATTTCACGCATGTGAGTTTGTGCGATGTATCTAAACAGTGGTGCCGACACATATTTACCGCCAGCAATGATAGCGGCAATAACGCCAACAGAGACGCCTACTTGTTGCCAAACAGGCCAGTCAGCAATGATTGAATCGCTAATTTGTTTTGAGCTACTTGGTGCAGCAAACGCGAGTAAGGGGAGTAGCGCTAAAATAGGAATAATGGCAATATCTTGAAATAATAAAACCGAAAATGCATTTTGCCCAGCTTCTTGCTTTAACCAGCCTTTTTCTTCGAGGCTTTGCAATACAATCGCGGTAGAAGAAAGTGCCAGCATTAAACCAATGGCCAATGCGGTTTGCCAATGCATGGTAAAAAACCAATAACAAAAGGCAAAAATAACCGCCGCAGTTAGCACCACCTGTAAGCCACCAAGCCCTAAAATAGAGTGCCGAAGCTTCCATAGTCGTGAGGGTTGTAGTTCAAGTCCGACTAAAAATAGCATCATCACTACGCCAAATTCGGCAAAATGCATTACATCGGTTTGATCCCCTACGACTCCCAATGCATAGGGACCAATTAGTATGCCAGCAATTAAATAACCCAGTACTGATCCTAAGCCAAGTCGTTTGGCAATAGGAACAGCCACAATGGCGGCGGCTAAATAAATTAAAGCAATTTCTAGCATGGGGTGCTCTCTTGAGGTTAGGAGTTATTTATATTTTGATACTACTATAAATTAAGTTTGAGTTAATTGTGAAAGAAACATTATTAACGCATACTAATCTGCAATACTATTTAATCATTTTGAACGGGTAAACCAGATGTTAGTTGCGTTAAAAACTTCTCTTTTAGAACAACTAAATAACAAAGTTTTACCTTGCTATCGACACGATTGCCTTCCCTCAAAATAGCTCACTTAATTAAGCGAATTGGTATTACTTTATTGTGTACCATTAAATTTAATAATATGTTTTTTATAGGAACTAAAATGAGTATTAAGCTGCTTTTAAAAATTATGCTGACCACTGTGTTTGCTGCGGTATTTACACAAACGGTGCAAGCTCAACAGTACAAGGTTGAGTTTGAACCACAGCGAGCTGAGCTTGAACAGCAAATTACTGGTGATGAATTTAATGACTATTTAGTTAGTGCAAAAGCAGGTGATATCCTGAATGTGACTCTGACTCCTTCAAATTTAAGTAACTACTTTAATATTTTGCCCTTAGACAGTAATGAAGCCGTATTTATTGGCTCAATAGAAGGGCATGAAGCTAAATATCAACTCAGCACAGATGGAGATTATATTGTGCGAGTTTATTTAATGCGTAATGCAGCGAGACGTGGTGAAACAAGTGATTATAAGTTAACCATCATTAGACATGCAGGTGTAGCCGTGCCTGTAAAAACTATGCACCCAAGCTGGGATAGCGATGGCGATGGAATAAATGATTGTGAAAACGATGGCAGTTGTGACCACACCATTGATTATACAAAACCAAAAACGGTCAATTAATTGACCGTTTTATATGATTTAAAAGTAAGATTAGATTATTAGTCTAGCTTTACTGAACCAGAGATATTATCGATACTAACATCGCCAGAGCCTGCTTCTGTAATTGTTAGCCCTTTAGCGTAATTAACGCGAATATCGCCAGAGCCATCTTCAATCGTCACGCTTGAGCCAATATGTTCAATCAACATATCTCCTGAGTTATCGTCTACGGTGACTGCGCCTTTAATATGTTTAATAGTTATGCCGCCCGAGCCATCTTCAACATTTAATACGCCTGTTACGTTAGTCACTTGCATTTCGCCCGAGCCATCTTCAATAGCGACATTACCACTGACATTATCAATATCAATGCTGCCTGAGCCGTCATTTAATACTAAGTCGCCGACCACATTTTTTACGTAAATACTGCCCGAGCCATCATCAATATTTAGGCTTTTAGCACCATTGATAGATAAGCTGCCAGAACCATCTTTTACATCAATATTGCTTTGCATCTCGTTAATAACAATATCGCCTGAGCCGTCGTTAATATCTAAATTTAGGGTGTTAGGTACGGTAACAACTAAATTGATACTTGGTGATTGCCCGCTGTAAAAGCTAATCCCATTATTACTTGTATTTTGTGCAACAAGTTTTGCTTGTGTACCGCTTTTCTCAAGGGTGAGTTCGTATTCATCGTCAATGTCGGCGGTGTAGATGATGGCATCAACGCTAATATTGGTTGCAGTATTAGAGCCCTGAATATCGAGCGAACCGGCACCACTTAATATCGTTAGGTGCTCAAGGTTATTGCTTGGTAGTGAAAGCTGCTGGGTTTGTTTAACTGATGCGACACTGGGCGATATGTGAAATACACAACCGCTGAGTAATAAAATGCCGCTAATTAGTGAAACGGGCTTAGTGAAGTTGAATAGAGTTGATGCGCTCATGTTTAGTCCTTTGATATTGATTATTTTAGTTAATATACAAAGTATAGAGCAAAATTGAGGCCGAAATGTAAGTTGTTGTTTTATATGAGGTGGCAGCAGTAGTTAAAAAGTTAAAATGCTAAAATATGGTTAAAAATACTAAATGTTAATAAAAAGGATGCACACTGCATCCTTTTGTAATTACTCTATTGTTAATGGGCGTTTTACTTAAAAATTGTAAGTAATGTTACCGTATAAAAAGCGCCCATCTAAACTGTAGGGTGTGTAAGGCGTGTACGGAAATATTTGGCCAAAGTTAGAGTAGCCAATATTATCTACCGTTGCTTGAGGGTACTGATCGAACAAGTTATTTGCACCCACTGCAAATTTCCACGCTTCGTTAGGACGATAAGCGACTTCTAAATCAGCAATCCATTTAGCATCTAAATATTCATCACCCTCGCTGGTGGTTGAAATATCTGCCACTTCCCCATAGCGAGTTGCACGCAAGGTTGTTTGCCATTGGTTAAAGCTCCAAACAGCCGATAGGTTTAGTTTGTTATCGGGTGTGCCTTGCTCAAAACGGCCTACTTCACGACGGGCAAATACCACGTAGTCATCGCCTAAAGAATTTAGCTCGCTCGGGTTTGCATCTACATGAGTCACTTCGGTATCGTTAATGTTTGCCGCCGCATTTAAGCGCACATCACCCAATGTATTTAAATCAAGTGTGTACGTTGCCACAATATCAACACCTTGCGTGCGCGAATTGATGGCGTTGGTAAAGTAACGAACACTTTCGGTATTTAGCTCGCCAGCATTCGCTAGAATTTGCTGCACAGCGTTACCGCTTAAGTTTTCAGAGAGCACAATCCGGTCATCAATATCAATGCGGTACGCATCAACTGTTAAGCTAAAGCCACCTTGGGTATAAACAAATCCAGCGGTAACGTTAACTGAGTCTTCTGCATCGAGCTGTTTTGCACCTAACGCTTGGGCTGCAGGTGCAGAGCTTGGGAATAGACCAACTTCAAAAGGCTGGTTATTTTCGAGAATAGTCGATATTTGACGGTACGAGCTTTGTGCAAGTGACGGCGCACGAAATCCAGTACTTGCCGCACCACGTAACGATAGGTTGTCGTTAATACTGTAACGCGTGGCTAATTTTGAAGTAAATGTGTTACCAAAATCGCTGTAATCTTCATAGCGACTGGCTAAAACAATATTCCATTTATCAGTTAAGTAAGTATCAAATTCAGCAAATACAGCAACATTATGACGACTTTCATTGGTTGCGCTTTGCGGCCCAAACCCAGGAAGCACTTGCGCACCGCCAGCAGCAATTGGGTTGCCGTTGTTATCAAGCGCAGTAATATAAGAGGCTTCCTCGCCTTGCTCTATTTTATAGCTTTCACGGCGGTATTCAGCACCAATAGTGAAAAACACATCATCGGGTAGACCAAAATCAACGCTGGTATTGGCATCAAAGTTAACTAAAAACTGATCGTAAACCATGGCGCCGTTATCAAACTCAGTTTGGCTGTTAGTACCTAACGAAGTATTGAGGCTATTTACAACCCCTAAACCAAAGTCATTTCGTCCGTAGTTGGTACTTACATCCCAAGTCCAGTCGCCACTATCGCCTTGTAAACCAAGTGCCAGCGAGTAATCTTTTACGTTGGTAGCAATTTGTGGCAAAAAGCCATTAGGGTATAGCTCTAAAACATTGCGGCTGTCTTTTGCACGACGGTAAAATCCGCCCGAGTTACCTTCACGCTCTGAATAGCTACCAAACGAATAAACATTAAAGCCATTCTCTAAATCGTATCCCATATTGTAAAACAAAGCGTAGTCTTCCAACGCTGCTTTACCAAAACGGTGATTGTAGCGATCAATTGTAAATTCGCGTGGGTCTAGGCTGCCATCATCTAGGCGGTTGTATTGTTCGCGTGGATCAAAACCAGAGCGTTGAGTTGAGTCGTTATCACGGTATTCAATTGATACATTTACAAAACCATTGTCTGTTAATGAAAAACCTGAGTTTGCGCTAATTGTGCGGGTACTACCGTCGTTAACGTGACGATCGTCGCCTAAATTAAATGCAAGGTTGCCGTTATCATCCGCATAAGTGCTATTTAGTTGCGGTACACCGGCCATTTGGCTGTCGTATTGGCCATAAGTTACGCTAACACTGCCGCCTTCGGTGGCATCTTTTAAAACAATATTGATTACTCCCGCAATGGCGTCAGAGCCATATTGTGCTGCAGCCCCATCGCGCAGTACTTCAACACGCTTAATTGCAGAGGTTGGGATCATGTTTAAATCAACCGCGGTAGAGCCGCGACCAACCGTGCCCCCTAAGTTTAATAACGCACCAGAGTGGCGACGCTTACCGTTAATAAGGACTAAGGTGTGATCGGGTGCAAGGCCTCTTAAAACCGCTGGGCGAGCATGATCGGTGCCATCAGAGAGTGTGGCACTTGGGTAGTTAAAGCTCGGGACTTGGTTAGCGAGCACTTGGCTAATTTCAAGTTGCCCCGTACTTGCCATATTGTCACTGCTAATAATATCTACAGGCACAGTACTTTGCGCAATACTACGCAAACTGCGGCGCGTGCCTGTTACTGAAATTACTTCGATATTTTCTTCGACTTGGTTAGTTTGCTCAGCCGCATTAGCAGCTGAAAAAGAGGCGCTAAGTGCGGTGGTAATAGCCAAGCTAAGTGCTAATTTTTTATTAGCTAATAAATGCTGAAAAGTCATTGAGCGTGCCTTGAAGATTTTGAAAAGGGCGCATCATATATAAGCGGCTAATGCATCGCAAAGATCTAAATTGACTAAGTTATTCAACTATTTTCATAAAAATAAGTGATCGGAATAATAGATTGAAATAGGAACAGACAAGGAGGCTAAAATATAGGATTATGCTTATTTAGGCAGCGAAAATGACTAACTTGGTTTAAAGCTTTGCTAAAGGGGTTTAATTATAAAGAAGCTACAGGCCAAACGATTAATGTGGCCTGTAGGGAATTAAAAAGTTATTCAGGTGCTATTTCAAGGGTGGTAAATAATACATAGCGGCTGGCGTCTACACCTTTTTCGTTTACTGTCACTTTTTGAGAGGTTTCGATTAGGTATAGGCCTGGCTCTTTCCACGTTGTGCTAAACATGCCGTTTTTGTCGGTCGTTACTTTTATTTCACCACGTTCGTTACGGTAACGTGTATCACCTTTTAAAATACTTATTTCAATCCCTTCGCCAACCGGCTTTCCATCGCTTAGTAGTTGAAAGCGTGCTTGCTCACCAACAAATAGATCGTTTGGATGCGTTGGGCCGCTAAGCTCTAAGCCTTGACCTAATAGTGCCGGTTTAGAGGTACCATTATGACTAACAAAGGTATCAACAGTAGAGATGGTTTTAATTGTAGTGATGTCGCTGGCGTCTTTAGGTAGATTGGCATCTGCTTTTTTGGCGAATACACGGTTTCGCTCACCTGCTGTATTTTTGTAGAATGTCATGTACATAGGTTTTTGCGTCATCGCAATATGATAGGTGCCTTGTTGCTGAAGTTTTACTGCAGCAGAGCTTTTGCGTTGTAGGTAATAGGCACGAATGGTATCGGTAACTTGCTCGCCATTTGGGGCAAGTGCCATAAGCAGAGTATCGTCGTATTCAGCGCCTTTTGTGCTTGGACGAAATGCTTTATCAGGTGCAAAAATTTCGTTAGAAATACTCGCATCAATCATTACATAATGGGCTTTATCCCCTGATAGCGAGGTATGCGAAGGTAGTAACCAGCGGCCATGTGCACTTGCAGCTGTTGATACCAGCGCTGATAAACTCAGTGCGCCAATGAGTGCTGTTTTTAATAAATTAACGTTCATTATTTTTCCTTTAAATTTGAATGATAAGTAGGGACTACCTAGCGGATACAGTGACAAAGCTGGTTGAAAATTCGTTTTTGCCATCAATGGTTATTTTTCCTGATTGGGTTAAATCAAGCTCAATACGGCTGTAATCACGCCCGCCTTCTTCACGAACAACTTCAACATTTAACAGGTATTTTCCTGCGATAACTGATTTGCCATTAAGATCGTTTCCGTCCCAATTAATGGTATAAGTGCCTGCGCGTTTGGTTGCGCTACTAACCCCATCGAAGTTTGCATCACTTTTACCTGCTTTACGCCACCATTGGCGTAGGTCTTTAAACCATTCCGCTTTTTGTACCCAAAGCGCTAAAGTTGTGACATGTTTACGCTCTGGTGTTTCGAGCCAAACAGCAACATAAGGTCGATGATAGGGCTGCACATCTAACTCAGGTAAAGTTAATTCGATTTCTAATTGGGGTGATTGCGCTGCCACCGAAGTGTGAAAACACACGGCAATTAACAGCAATACGGTGCTAATTAAAGATTTAAACTTGAACATTAAAACACTCCTTTAATTTGTGGAACCCAGCATAAATAAATAACCAATGGTGTTGCGATTCCTAATACGGTTATCCATATTCCTGCTAAGCGTTTTTTTCTGTTTTGAAATAAAATAATCATGCCGGTGATGGCAAATAGAATCATCAGCACCGCTGATATATCAATAACCCAGCTCCATACTTCTCCTGAGTGACGACCTTTGTGCAAATCACTGATAACACTTAAAAAACCACCGGTTTGATAATCGAGCAACATTTCGCCACTGATAAAATCAAACTCTGCATAGGCATAGCCTGCTGGTAATGGGTAGTCGAGCATAACCAGTGAATCTTGCTTTTCCCATTCAATGCTTTTCACTTTATTAAGCCCATAGTGTTTGGCTAAATAAGCTTCTATTTGGGGATAAATAGCAGGCAGGCTATTTAATTGTGTATTTGCTTGAGTAAGCAGATCTTGGGGGATTTGGACCGTAATTTGGCCATTGTTTTTATCGTTTTTTAACCAGTCAACATGGTTTAGCACTATACCGCTTACACAAAATAGAATAAGTAAAAAAAACAAAGCGGTGGAAATATAGATATGTAGGGTACGACTTATACTATATAAAGTGCGTTTATTAACAAAGGGCATAAAAGGAGCTGGGTTATTTAATTTATACGGATGATAATGATTTGCATTAGCTGTTACAAATTTATTTACCAAACTTTACACTTTATTTTTTAGGAGGAGCTGAGGGCTTAGAAATTAAGTAAGCCATAACCAGCACTTCAACAACCGCCACTAGGGCAATAATCCAAGCTGGAGGGCTGTTGTATAATAAAAATATAAAGCCTATTAGCATACCTATACCTGCAGCATACTTTGCCTTTACAGGAACCACTTGATGGGCGCGCCAATGTTGTAATGTTGTGCCAAAGCGAGGGTGGTTTAATAGCCAAGACTCAAGCGCCGCGGATGAGCGAGCAAAACAGGCTAAGGCTAAAATTAAAAACGGCGTGGTTGGCATAACAGGTAGGGCAACACCAATAATGCCGAGTAATACACACAGTAGCCCCAGCAATTTAAAGCCGAAATTTTTATAATAAATAAAAACGTTTTTTATGCTCACTTTAGCTCTTTTTTAATTAATTAAACGGTAAAAGGGTAAGCTAATTAAAAGGTAAAATGAAGAGAAAATGGCTTAGTTGCATGTTATTAACTAAGCCATTTAGGGTTAGCAAAGGAAAAGAATTTCCTGATTGCACTACCTATTAAAAGTAATAGCCTAAATTAATATTAAAACGGCGCTCGGTATCGCCATCACCAATAATGGTACCGCCAATAAAGGGTTGATTGCGGGCTTGTACGAAATCAACATAACTAAAGAATCCGCCAGCAGTAATGCTCATACCGGTTACATTCATCCAAGTATTGGCGCTATTATCTGACTTGTTGTAGATGATCCCATAGTCGTTATAAAACTGCAGGTTGGTAACTGGGCCCCATTCTAGTGCGTAGTCATAGGCAATATTAAAGTTGGTCATTGTGGCTTGGCTCGATACACTGTCATAATAGTCAAAAGCACCCACCGCAAAGCGGTTATTACCATCGTCTAAGTCGTAGTCATATTCACCGTGTTGCAATTGAATATTCCAGTTATTAATGTTGCTGTTTAAGTGAACAGCCCAAGCACTGTAATTACCAGCGCGGTCTTCACCGTCGTGAAGTCCGCCACTGAGTAACGATACCCCGATGTCAGTGGTGATATTTTTACTATGCTCAAGCTGATAAGTAGCGCGACCAGCAAAGGTGTTGTATTCACCAAGCTGCTTTGCTGGTTCAGCATAGATGCCTTCATCTGCAGGACGACTACCAACAATATCATAAGAGTAACGATGATTTTTGTCTGATGCTGAGCCATCAACTCCACCCAGTTCATCATTTTTGAAAAAGCCTAAATCAAGTGTCCAGTTGTCTTTAAGTTTGCGCTTAGCAACCACACCTAAATCAAAATCATCTTCTAGGCCAACATAGTAGTTAGTGCTAAAAAAGTAGCTGTGGGAATTATAAGGACCGTTACCAAACGGCACGGCTGTTATGCCTGCCTGAGCTTCCCAGCCATCAATAAATTCGTACCCTAAGTAAGCGTACTTTACGACAGTCATATAATCGTAAAAGCGTATTTCACCATTGACTGAAATATCATTAATTTCGCCAGAGACATTTAACCGGAAAATATCAAAATCAAAGTCACCACCGCGATCTTCATTGTCTTCATCGTAAGAGTTTATACCGTAGTTAGCGCGAATAGCACCTCCTACCTTTATTCCAGATGATTGCTTTTCTTGCTGTGCAGTGTCTGTAGAAGTAGCTTGCAACTGTTTACTAACTTGTTCTACTTGTTGAGACTTTTTTTCAGCGAGTTTGCTTTCAAGTTTATCTACTTGTTGCTTTAACTGCGTTAATTGGCTTTGGAGAGGTTGAAGGTTTGATGCATAAGAATTGCTAGCAACACCACTTAAAATTAATGCGAGTGTTAGTTTTGAGAGTTTAGTCATAATAGCCGTTTTGATTGTGATTAAAAAATTAAAGGCGCAACGATGCGCCTCTTAGTGTGGAAAAAGGAGAAAATGGCAGACTAATTTAGTTTATTGTTTTTATACTGCGTTTTATTCTTTAGAAGTTTGAAACAGTGCGCCTACTTCTAAAAGAGGAGAGGCATCTAGCTTATCTGCATCCATCATTGCGGCAATACGTTGCATTGATGAAAGCAGTAGGCTCTGTTCCCACTCAGCAAGCGCTGAAAATTTTTCGATAAAGTGTTCTTGCAAGGGCTGAGGCGCTTTTTCGAGTAATTCTTTACCTTGTTCAGTAAGGTATAAGCTGACCCGGCGTTTGTCCATTTGACTACGAACGCGTGTTACCAAATTCTTGCTTTCTATTCGGTCAAGAATATTTGTGACCGTTGCCGGACTTAAATTGACGTTTTGCGCAATACGACTGGCGGTAATACCATCAGTTTGAGACACTTCTTGCATAATAAGCAGTTGTGGTCCAGTTAAACCCGCTGTTTTATTAAGTTGTTTTGAATGTAAGTCAATCGCACGGATCACCTTGCGTAAAGAAACTAGTAACTCGTCATATTTTTGCATTTGTTTGTCTCATGAAAGGCGAATCAGTTGCCGTAATCACGAAATGTTACACATCAAATAAATTGAATTCAAATGATATATATCATTTAACGCCGCTATTATTAGTTTTTAATGGTTTTTATTAATTTGAGCAGTAATTAAAATGGTATTTATTATCTTTATTTTATTAAAAGTTAATAACACTCTGTTTGCTAAGGCTGCGCACCTTACGTAAGTTAAAAGCGATACGCAAGCCACAGGTTTAAAACTTTAGTCGTAATTGAGCCGTTGATGTGGCATAACAATATAGTAACTAACTCAATTTAAATAACTATTCTATGTAGCTTATGCTTTAAGCATGCATTATTGTTTGTGTACAGTAACCTGAACTCAGGTTAAGTACTAAAAAATTAGTCTCAGTGTTAAAGGAAATAAAATGCAATTATCACCCTCAGTATGTATTGAGCGTACACATAGCGGTTTGGAATTTATTAGTATTAATAGTCGCCAATGTAAGGCGAAGATATTTTTACAAGGTGGGCAAATAACTGAGTTTACACCCAAAGGTAAATTGCCACTATTGTGGGTGTCTGGGGATGAAACCTTTAGCGAAGGGAAGGGCATTCGTGGCGGTATTCCTATTTGCTGGCCTTGGTTTGGTCAACATGAAAATAAAGACTTTCCAGCACATGGTTTTGCGCGCACGCACGTATGGCAAGCCGATGAAGTGCATGAAACCGAGAACGAGATTACTGTTAGTCTTAAATTACCAATGAAGCAGATAGATTCTACCTTTTGGCCTCATCAATCTTCTTTAAGGGTTGAGTTTATTTTATCTGAGCAGTTAGAGGTGCGTTTAACCACCTGTAATTTAGGTAACACTCCATTTAGTTATACACAGGCGCTGCATACTTACTTTCCAACTGATGATATTAATAATACTCGCGTAACAGGGCTGCAAGGAGCGCAATACATAGAATTTGGCCAAGGGCCTTATCAGCAAAGTGATGTGGTTGGTTTTACCCGTGAAACCGATATGGTTTATACCCAAGCCGCGGCTGTGCAAACCATTGAAACTCCTCAAGGGATGATCAGCGTTAGCAGAGAAAACTCGCGCTCGTGCGTGTTATGGAATCCATGGATTGAAAAATCAAAGAGGCTATCAAATTTTGCCGATGATGATTATAAAAGCATGTTATGCCTAGAGGCTGCGAATGTACTTGAAGATGCGGTTACGCTTGAGCCAAAACAAAGTCATACCCTAGTAACAACAATTAAGTGGCTTGGCTAAGCCTACCATACGTGTAATGGAGCAAAGTGTGTTTACTAATCAACAAATAACCGACCTACCGCAACATAAAAGCATAGTGTTTGAGCCGCTTGCGGACAAAGCATTGTTGCATGCACAATTGAATTGGTTGTTATTTTTCATTCCTTTTTGCTTAGTACTAGCGGCTGTTTGCTATTTTAATACAGACTTTGCTGCTATGGCGCAAGGTTACTTATTGGTTGCTGTTCCGCTATTAATTTTACTGTGTATGTTATATAGCGTGTTCAGCATAAAATTACAGGGCAGCGCGTTGCGTACCCACGATATTGCTTTTAAAAAAGGCATTATTTGGCAGCAGGTGACAATTTTACCGTTAGCGCGTGTGCAGCATATTGAAATACACCGTGGGCCCATAGAGCGAAAGCTTGGTTTAGCCAGTTTAAGACTTTATAGCGCCGGCGGTATGAGTGCCGATTTACAAATTAGCGGCCTGACCCACGAAAAATGCAAAAATATTCGTCAGTTTGTACAAAGCTATCGCCACGATGAAACCGCAAGCGAGGTAGCTGCCAGTGAGTGTTGATGCTGCGCAAATAACGTCACCTTCACTTAATTGGCAAAAAGTGTCGCCTTGGGCGCTGGCTTATTTTGTGATGCATTTTAGTGTGCGCTTCATAAAAGACGGCTTATTTAATTTACTGCCCGTGTTGGTGGTATTTGTTACCCAAGTAGAAAATAAACTATTTTGGGGGCAAGTTGGGCTCGCGGTTGCTTTGACCTCATTGCTTGCCTATTGTTTTTTGTATTACCGTAGTTTTCGTTTTTGTATTACTGACGAGCATGAAATTTTACTTAATAAAGGCGTATTTAAAAAAGAGCGACTTACCTTAAAATTTTCTCGAGTGCAAAACGTAAATATAGCGGAGCCATTTTACTTCACCCCCATAGGGTTAGTTAATTGTATTTTTGATGCGGCAGGCAGTGTGGCTCAAGAAGCTGTTTTGCCAGGGGTAACTAAAGATTACGCGCAACAAATGCGTAAACGAGTGTTTGACTATAAAGCGCAGCAGCAACCATCAGCTGAAGTGGCTGATACAGCGCAATCTCATATTGAAGAGCAGAGCGAAAATAGTTTAGTTATCACCAATAAAGAAATAGCTAAGTTTGGTTTAATGTCGAATATGGCTATTTTGGCACTTGCGGCAATTGCCCCTTTTATGAATGTGGCCATCGACTTTTTAGAGCAGCAATTTATAACAAAAATAGAGAGTTATTATCAGCAAGAGCTCGGTATGATGGCTAATGCAGCTGTGTTAGCGGTTATTACTTTAATTATTATGTTGGTATTTATTGCGGTGTTTTTATCGGTGACTATGTCGCTCATTCGTTTTTATAACTATCAGCTTTACTTCAAAAATAATAAATTCAAACGTATTGCAGGGCTGTTAGAGCGTCATCAACTATCAATTAGTTTAGACAAAGTACAGTCAATCGTTATTAAGCAAAACCTAGTTGCTAGGCTATTAAAACGCTTTACTGTGGAGTGTTTGCAAGCCAGTAGCGGCGGTGCTGTAAGCATGGCGAAAAAGAATAAACAAACCTTAGTGCTGCCTGTGCTCACGCAGGAGCAAGTTGATAATGTGTGTCAGTGGATTTATCCGTGGTTTGACAGTAAAAAGCTGGCATTCAATGCGGTAGAAAGGGCGTTGTTATATAAAAACACGGTGTTTTATGCTTTGCTACCGAGCGTTGCTTCTGGTTTTTTTATTAGCTTTATGCAACTTAATATATTAATTGCATTAGCATTATTCTTGGTACTAGCCGCGTTAGTGTTTTTATCTTATAAACGTTATGGGTATTACCTTCATCAACAAGATGGGCGTTTTTATTTGGTGGTACGCAAAGGTATGATTGGCGTGCATTACCGGGTATTTGAGCTGTACAAGGCACAAAGCGCTCGCAGTGTGAGCACCTTTTTTATGCGTCGTTCTGGCTTAAAAAGCCTGTATATACAACTTGCTGCAGGCGGTGCGTACGTCCCATATTTAAAACAGCAAGATGCTGACTTTATTATAGATTTTACACTTATGCAGGCTGAGTCAGACCCTCGCAGTTGGATGTAACTTCCTTTGTTCAAAACTCAGATTAAATAATAAAACGGGTGTAAATACACATTTGCACATGCTTTATTACACTTTTTTACTGCCCGTTTTTTCCATTTGATAATACTCTAAACATTATCAAATGTACTATTTAAGGGATTATTGTGAAAAAGTCACTCATTGCATCAGCCTTATTATTGGCTGCACCTAGCTTTGCTGCTGATTGGCAAACTATTCATACCGAGCATTTTAATGTGCACTTTAGTAGTGAGCATACTGATTTTGCTAAATCGACTGCTGTGGAGCTGGAAATTGTTCGCACTAAAGTGCTTGAGCAACAAAATCGGGCGCTTGATAAAATCGTCGATGTGGTGGTGTTTGACCCTCTAAATGCAGCGAATGGCTTTGCCTTACCAACCTCTAATAATCCTGTTATGGCGCTTTTTACTACGCCACCGCAGTCGGATACCGTGATATCAAATTCATCGGGTTGGCAGCAATTGTTGGTGCTGCACGAATACATTCATTTAGTCCATTTAGCGCAGCCAACCCGTAACGACTGGCAGCAAAAGATTCGCGGTGTATGGGATATATACGATTTAACCTATGGTGATACACCGCGCTGGGTAGCCGAAGGGTACGCCACTTTAATCGAATCAAAAATGACAGGTCGAGGGCGCTTATTTGATAACTATGCTGAGGCAATACTTAGAGAGTTTGCTCAGCAGGGAGCGCTTCCCACCTATGGGCAACTAAATAGCGATGAGGGCTTTATGGCGGGCTCTATGGCATATTTAATGGGAAGTCGTTTTTTATATTGGCTAGAGCAAAATTACTCAGAGCAGCTACTCGATAATGTATGGGTTCGTATGCGAGCAGTGAAATCACGAGATTTTGAAGCCGCATTTTCTGGTGTATTTGGGCAAAGCGCTGCCAAGCTATATCGTCGATTTATTGCTGAATACACTTATAAAGCAATGCAACAAGAGCAAACCGAGTCATCACTTAATAGCAAGCTTTGGTTAAAGCTAGATTTATACGCTAGCAATCCTGCCCTTTCAAATGATGGCAGCAAAATTGCGATAGTTGAACGTGATGAAAAAAGTAAAACAAAACTAATAATTTACAGTACAGAAGACAACATCAAAGCACGAGATAAGTTTACTAAGGTGCAAAAGGAGCTCCTAGAGAACGATAAGCAAGATGTTCCTGATACCCCACCAATCGTGTTTAAGCGCGAACAAAAACAAGTACTAAATCAAATTAATCGCGCAGGTATTGCTAACCCGCAATGGGTAAATAACAACACACTTTATTTTAATGCCTACAGTATTGAAGAATCGGGAACTTATAACAAAGTGTCTGACATTTTTAGCTACAACACCGACACTGGCAACATAGAGCAACTTACAGAGCTGGCCGGTATTCGCCGTTTTAGTGTTACCCGTGATGGTGAAACACTTTACGGTGAGCAAATAAGAGCTGGTTATTCTGAATTAGTTAAAGTCGATCTTAATACACAAGCAATCACGCCATTTTTTACTAAGAGCTTAAAAACAAGTTATGATTACCCGACTCTGAACCCCGATGAAACAAAATTAGCTTACTTATCAGCATCATTAAACGAAAATTGGCAGTTGTATATACAAGACTTAAACGGTGATGCCAGGCGGTCAATCCCAATGCCTAACGGGTATCAGTATTTAAGTCAGCCGAGTTTCAGTCAAGATGGGGAATCTATCTATTTTGTTGCTGGCCTAAATAATAAAACTGATATTTATAATTATCATATAAAAAATAACACCCTCACCCGCTTAACTAACGGGCAAGAAGCGCTCGCATACCCGATTGAGGCTGAAGATGGCTCACTACTTTATTTCTCTATTAATGCCGATGGCCCTGATGTAAAAACGCTAACAACAAAAAACCGCACAGCCGTGACTTATTTCGCTGTAAACAGTGAAGCTCCATTGTTGATGGTAAATAAGCATACTCTGCCACCGGCAAAAATATATACCGATGAGATAGCAGAACAAAGCGATTACGCAGTACTTGATCAGCAAGCGACGTTTGCCTTGGGATCTCAGTATTATTCAGCGTCAACCAGTTTGCTAAGTGTAGGTATAAAAAGTAGCGACCTATTAAAACAACTTGATTTACAAGCGGGTTATAACATTGATTTGCATGACGATGCATTACATGGCGGCTTTATACAAGCAAAATACAATGCGTTAAATACAAAGTTTAAGCTTGCGCTATTTGATTATAATTTGGATACATCACATCAATATCAACCTAGCTTAAACGCTGATATTGAAGCCCGAGGTGGTTATGCTGCAGTAAGCCACCCATTGAAATTTGGCCAGTTACATTTAACCCCAGAATTGGCCTATAACTATACAGATTATAAAAATAGCCATAAAAATTGGACACGGTTGAGTATTGCTCAAAGCTGGCAACATGACCGCCAAGCATTTGCTATTGGGCAGAGTATTTATGCCAGCATTTATGATGGGCAGAATCACAGTAGTCATTGGCAAGGTTATGACTTGGCAGCAAAAATATTTGGTAAAGCGTTTGATATACCACTTTTTGTTAACTTTGAGCAAAAGCAAAGAGATGACAGTAGCCTGACATTAGGCGGCTTTAGTTCTAATTTAATTAATCAGCAGCAAAGTAGTGAATTTGTGCTTGCTGCTGAACTGCCTTTTTATAGTGCAACCACTGAGCGCTACCAAGGGTATGGTGGTGGCGTTAGCTTTAAAGAGGGGATGCCTTGGCTTTATTACAAACAACATCAATTAGATAGCAACGTTTATGCACAAAGTTACGGCTTAAAATACCAAGGTGACTTTAGCTTTGGTATGGGGCCTGCGGGCGTTAATGACTTAACCTTTGATATGGGGTTGTCGCGAGTAGAAGGTGACAGCTTTGAAGATGAAATGCGCGCGTGGTTAAGCTTTTACTATTCATTGTAAAAGCCTATTTAGCTAAGTTACTTACTCGCTTTTAAGGACAGTAACTTAGCTTGATACACATTTAACTTTTGCTTGTCTTTTTCGAGCTCTATCGCTTTCTCAAGTAATTTTTGTGTTTGGTGATTTTTTCCTTGTTGATAGCGAATTTTAGCAAGCTCTAAATAAAGTTCTGCAATATACGGCGCTTTTGTTATGGCTTGTTCAATATGCTCTGTAGCGGTATTAATTCGTCCTGTTTCTAGGTCATTTTTTGCAATAACTAAAAGTTCATAAGGATCTTTTTCTACTTCAGCAAGTCGGCTTGCTAATTGTTCAACAAGTTGCTGATCACCAATTTGTTTGGCTAAAACTTGATAATTACTAAGTAAATTTATATTTATCAGCTTATTATCTAAAGCAGTTTGGTAAATAAGCTGTGCACTTTTTAAATCGCCAGCTCGTCGATGTAAAATTCCAGCCATATTAAATAGCTCAGGATCATAAGGGGTGTATTTATTTGCTTGTAAAATAAGAGAGTACGCTTGATCAAGCTGCTTATCTAAAAGCGCGTCAGCAGCTAAGTTACTATAAAATTTAGAGATTAAATCATTATAATTAGCACTATCAGAATACACACTACCTCTGGTTGGGAAGTAGTCTATTAAGGTTCCTGGGCGAAAAAAAGTGATCACATTTTCTTCTTTTTCAGGCAGTTCCTCTTCTGGGGCATAAACTTTAGTTCTAAAATGGTTTGCTACATAAACCAAGTTATCTTCCTGTGCGTAAACTGGCTCGCTAGTCATTTCTTGAAAGCTGGTTTTAAGCCCTAATGTTTGTGCATAACTTTGGGTAAGAACAGCAAGGCTGATACAGTTACCTTGTGCAAGGTTGAGAGATTGAGATGATGTAAGCGTATCGCCTTGATACTTAAAATTAGAGAGCTGATTTTCAAGGTAGTTATAAATAATACGGTCACTACGAATATTAGCTGTTTGTTGTTTTGTTACGAAGGCTAAAAAGCGTGCTTTTTCTGCCTCGGGAAGTTCAAATATAACCTTTTCAGAAGGTGTGGTTTGTTGTACAAATAATGTGTGATTAATTAATGAACTTAATTGTACGCGCTGAGTTTGCGTATTGATTTTGCTGCTGCACCCCACAACAAATAAAAAAGTTAAACTTATTATTACCTTGAACATATTCATTAACTCACTCCCTCGTTGGTTTCACTTTACAAGGGAGTGATTGTTTTATCAAGCATTCGCGCTTCGTCGTTGAGTTAAGCGATTTTTGTGTGATTGCTTTTTACGTTTACGGCGTTTGAGCCATAAATAAAAGCCTGTACCAGCGAGCCATACAGGGCTAAGGCCAACAATACACCATAGTATTTTACTGATAAGCCCAGCAAAATAACCAAAGTGTAGTTTTCTAAAACTGTCTATTACTTGCCAACCAGCACCAGCCTCTCGAATATCCCAGTTAGCGATGTGTTCACCTGTTTGCTTATTATAGGTTATGGTATTGGCGTATTCACTGGTTAGTGGGTTACTGGTATTTACTTCGCCATAAAGAGTGATATTTTCATCGGACTCTCGTGGAAAAACTAAAAAAGTTGTATTAAAAGTGGGTATTTGCAGCTTGCTATCATTAAGAATCCGCTCAAAAGAGATGTCGTCACTATATAATTTATTTGTAATAGTGTGGTGCTCTTCTTCTGCGTGTTCTATTACTTCGTGATACCACACTGCACCATTAAAATAACCACCTGTAATCGCTAAAACGATAAGGATAGGTGAGCCTAAAACACCGGTCATCTTATGAATGTCACTGAGTACTATTTGTAACGTTGCGCGCCAGCGTACGCTAAATAGTCGCTGCCAAAATTTGCGGTAAATAATTAAGCCAGTAATACCTAAAGTTAATAAAAATAAAGCAAAAAAGAACCCTAATACGGTGCCTGTTTGCCCTGGTAAACTTTTTAAGTCGTTAAGTAAAAAGGTGTAATGGAGCTCTAAAAACCAGTCGGTAAAATAATGAGTTGTGCTTACGGGTTCTGATAAAACTTCTCCTGTGTATTGGTCTAAATGCAACTTATACCAATCGTCAGTGCCACGCTTAACCAAATAAAGCCGGTCGGCGGTGGTGTTATTAAAAAGCTCCCAGCTTCCTACTACATACTCAGGAAAGGCTGCTTCGGCTTTATCTATTAATGAGTCCATAGGTAAGCGAGCAGCTTGCTGCTGTACCACAAAGTGTTTGTCAGGCATCAGTAAGCCGTCTATTTCACTTTTAAACACTAAAACACTGCCAGTAATGCTAATAACAATTAAAGGAATAATGGCAATTAGCGCCAACCAACTATGAATTTTAAACAGTGTTTTTCTCATTATTTTAGCTTGTATGTTAAATTACACGTATGCGCATGGTAACAGTTATCATTTGTATTGCAATTAGTTGAAGTGGCGTGCTGTGAAGTTTTAGTAACGGTTTTTGTATACTCAAGTTGCCATCACTAAAAACTAAAGTAAGCATGAAGCTTGTATAAAAGCTAGCCAGCCCTACAATGCGCGCACACAAATAAAGCCTTTAAAAACAGATGTTTAAAAAATGTTTTATTTCTTCCTTTTTATTAACAACAATGTAACGAGCGAGGTTTGCTTTGGCGTATTATTTGCCTATTTTGTCAGTGTTTATTTTGGTTTTTAGTTTTTTACCGTTACTTAATAAAATTATTAAAAACCGCAGTGTATCGGGTGTATCACTGCTAATGATGACATTTGGTTTAGCGCAAAGTGTGTACTTTATTAGCTACAATCTTTATTTTGCTCGCTTTTATATTGCCTTGCCGTTTTTTGCGACAGGATTGTTGAGTGGTTTAATTTTATACTTTTTTGCCCGTTATAATGCCGCTAAACGTCAGAAGCTGCAGTTACTTGGCATGCTTAGCTTTTCGTTATTACCTTTTTTGTTGCTGTTAAACCCTAACCTAGATACTGCCTCTGTGCTAAACGGCTTAACTTATGTGGGCTTAATTATGAGTTCGGTTCGGGTTATGCCACAAACCTATAAAACACTGCGAACAGGGAATATTAGTAACCTGAGTGCGCGCTATTTTAGTTTGCAATTTATAGCAGGTATCTGTGGTTTGTTTGCAGAGCTAGCCATGCCAGTGCAAAGTACTTCGCATATATTAATGTTTATTATGATATTGCTTACTAATGCGCTGCAATTTGCGTGTATGCAGTATTATCGCGTACGTCCTGTGTTGGCATAAAATTATAGTGACCGTTAATTTCATTTGTGGCACTTTGAGTGACCAATAAATAAAAAGTGCCCACTATGAAATTAACTATCCATCAAATCGATGCGTTCAGCAGTGAACTGTTTAAAGGTAATTATGCTGCCGTGATCCCATTGGAGTCTTGGCTTAGTGATGATCTTATGCTGAATATAGCTTCGGAAAACAATGTGTCTGAAACCGCTTTTACTTGTCAGTCGGCAGATGGAAGCTTTGCGATACGTTGGTTTTCGCCATTAATGGAGATTGATTTTTGCGGCCATGCTACTTTAGCGGCGGCCTATGTGCTTTGTGAGCAACATAGTATATCGCAGGTGTGCTTTAGCGCAGAGGCGGTGGGCAAACTGATTGTTAATAAAAATAACGATGGCAGCTTTGCTATGACCTTTCCTAAACAAGCCCCTGAAGAGGTTCAGCTCATCCCTGATGCTCTATTAGCTGGCCTGTCTATACAACCTGTTAAAGTGCTGAAAAACCGCCAAGCTTATTTTGCTATTTATGATAATGAGCAGCAGGTTGTAGATCTGAAAACAACCAATGAACAACTAAAAAAATTAGCCCCATTAGATGTGGTTGCAACAGCACCGAGTGTTGAGTACGACTTTATTTCTCGTTATTTTTGGCCTGCCAGTGGGGGTGATGAAGACTTTGTAACCGGCTCAATTCATACTGGGCTTGCCCCTTATTGGGCAGGGCAGTTTGGAAAAAATTCTCTCAGTGCTTATCAAGCCTCACAACGAGGTGGGAAGCTACACTGTGAAGTGGGCAATACAACAGTGACATTAACGGGTCATGCCGTAAGGTACCTTAAAGGCACTATTTACCTTTGAGTTAGTGTAAAAAAGGCCACGTATGACGTGGCCTTGGTTTACTCAGTGTTATTTATGCTTCTAGCGCTTTGCTAATTAAGCGGTCGATATATTTTTTATGTGCTTTGGTTGCGGTATCAGCGCCCCATGCAACCTTTTTATCGGCTATTTGAGTTAGCTGATATAGCGCGGCTGTTTTCGCTAAGTTATCGTATTTACTTGCTTTTTCTAGGCCTGCAATCGCAATTAGCTGATTAACATATTCAATCTGTAAATTATGACTGATTGAATTAGCGGTTTTACTATCAACAAAGATACTTGCAGTTAAATCCTCCATAAATTGCGTAAGGCTGTATTCATTACCATATAAAGCAGTATCTGAAATACGCAGTAACACAGCAGGATGTAGTAGTTGCGCTAGTACACTCTTTTGCATACCTAAAATCATTTTATGCGGTTTAGGGTCTTCGTTTTTACCGTAATGATTAAACCCACGACGCTGCTGCTGCATAAAGTTATACAATGGCTGCATGCTTTGCAGTACATTTGGAGCAAACACATACTCAGCTAAAATAGCCATTGCTTGGGTTTGACGCTCAAGTGGTACCGGTGTAAAAGGCTTTGCTGCATTTTCATCGCCCACGACGGCACGCTCTACATACACGCCACCAATTTGACGAGATACCACGCCTGCTTGTGCACGATACTGGCCAAATAGGCTGTTAGCTGAAGTAACAAGCTGTTGGTAAGACTCACCTTTTACTGTAGCTTTGTCTTTAAGTTCTGCAAAGAGCGTATTGATCAGTGCCATTCTATCTGCCCCGTAAGCTGCAGGGTTAGACGACAAGTCACCTATCATCACGCGAGGGTCTATATGGCGGCCAGGGGCACGCATGTCGTCGGCATCGTTACCAAAGGAAAGCGCATGTTCGCTTGAGCGAGCGAGTATTTTATCAAGGCGAGCTTGCTCTGCAGCTTCATCTTTAAGCGCTGCGCTGTAGCCGTAATTTATTGCCCAATCATCGTATGGACCTGGTTTAGTTTGGAAAATATCGCCTTGAGTCACACCCGTTGGCGCTATATTTGCTGGCGCATAGTCCATTACCGAGCCGGTAACTATGCCTTGGGTTTTACTTTTGTCGTGAACTTCTTTCTCATCCCACAAAATAGAAGACTTCATGTTGTGATTAAGACCTAGAGTATGCCCTACTTCATGTAAAACCAGCTGAGTTAAGCCTTGGCGTAACATTTGGGTATCTTCAATATCAGCGCCATTTGCTAAGCCCTTGGCCATTATTAGGCTTTGCTGTAATTCATGACCTAAAGAGCAATTGAGTTCTGAATAGTTGGTTGGCTGTGTATGGCTCATCGTGCCTTGAGTATACAGTGTGTCGTATATCCAGCGGTTTTTCATAAATACAAACTCAAGCATAATGTCTGAGCCTAAAATTTCACCGGTTAACGGGTTCGCTAATGCTGGCCCATACCCACCAAACGGTGGTTTGGGTGATGAAGTCCAGCGTAGTACGTTATAGTTAATATCGCCGGCATCCCAATCGGCATCGTCAGGTTGTATTTTCACTTCAAGTGCATTTTTAAAGCCTGCTTTTTCAAATGAGGTGTTCCAAGCAAGTACGGCATCACGCACGGTGTCACGCCATTCAACCGGTGTGGTGTTTTCTATCCACCAGGTAATCGGTTTTACTGGTTCTGAAAGTGCAGCGTTTGGATCTTTCTTTTGTAAATCCCAGCGCTTAATGACATCTTGGTATGGCGCCCAGTCGGTTGACGTCATTTTATCAAACTGATTGGTGAAATAACCAATACGTGCATCATCAAAGCGAGGTTGGTAATTGTTTTCTGGTAAAGCCACAAATGAATGTTGTACTTTTACCGACACACTTCGGGGGTCGCTTATCGCACCTGAACCTCGAACGGTTGGGCTGCTATTGGTAAAAACATAATCAACAACCACATCTAGGTTGTTAGGGTATGGGCGCTGTTTGATGATGCGTGATTTTTTATCGTCTAATTTACCTACTTTAAAACGCTTTTTAGCATTTCTATCGTTTGGGTTAGGCGTAGGAGATACTTTATGTAGCGCTTCACTTAAAAAAAGCTTATTTACATTAAAGGCTATTTTACCTTCTTCTTGTTTTTCTATTTTTATACTTGCAAGCACGGCTTCGCTGATGTTAGCTTCACTGGCTTTGGCAAGTGCGCTATTTTCGTTAAATAAGTAGCGAGGGGTTTTACTAATAATATCAATACGATCAAAGTATTTTCTAAATTCAATCAGCTTTGTTTCACGATACGACCCACGAAAATGACCCGCATCAGTTACACCATCAATGGTATGCGCAAAGTACACAAAGGGCGTATCGAGCTGTGATTCGTTTATCACCATTAAGTGATCGCCGGTTTTTTCATCTTGGTAAAGATTAAAAATACCCGCAAATTCGATTTGCCCTTTAATCATTTCAGTTAATGTTTGTGGTTTCTTTTCTTCTTTTTTTTCTGCTGCAACAGCATAGCTGCCACTAAGCGCTATACTCAGCGCCAAGGTAAGTGTGGTTAATTTCATCGTTTAGTCTTTTTTAGTTGTTAATGTAATTTTACTGTACGGTGTGTCATGCTTTTTCGCACAGTATGATTAATAAATACTAACCTAAAGTGATTAGCTTTATGATTTATAATGGTAAAAGATTGTAACAATACATTTATAAAGCGGCTTAACAGTGCTTTTGACTTACCTTTTATTTGCTGAAGAAGACCTTATTTATACCTTTTTGTAACAGTTGCTTACAAATGTCACGTTAATGTTTCATTAAGCTTTGGTATCATAGTGCTAATAGTAATTTGGGAGAAATAAACAGATGCAAGGTAATGTACTTAGATGGGCTTTTCCATTTGTAGCACTGGCATTAGGTGTTGCTGGTTTTGTTGCAATTAATGCGATTGCAAAAGAGTCAGATAAAAAAGAAGTCATAGACACTCGACCAACGGTGCAAGTTGAAGCCGTTTCCGCTAACGATCATCAAGTTATCATTAATAGTTATGGTGAAGTGCAGCCACTAGAAAATACCCAACTTTCAGCGCAAGTGTCAGGTGAAGTCGTCAGCTGGCATCCAAGCTTTGTGGCGGGTGGTGTTGTGGGTCGCGGCGAAACCTTATTTACTATTGAAAAAGATAACTACGAGGCTGCGGTATTGCAAGCTGAAGCTGAACTTGCCCGCGCTCAAGCGATGTTAATTGAAGAGCAAGCGCAAGCCAAAGTCGCAGAAGACGAAGCAAAACGTTTCCCAAATAAAGCACGTACAGATTTATTTTTACGCAAACCACAAGTGCTGAGTGCGCAAGCATCAGTTAAGTCGGCGCAAGCAGCATTAAAAAGAGCCCAACGCGATTTAGACAATTGTGAAATCACCGCACCTTACGATGCATTAGTGGTTAGTCGGAATGTGGGGGTTGGCCAGTTTGTTAGTATGGGCGCTCAAGTTGCCGAGCTGAATAATATTGAAACCGCTGAAGTGATTATTCCGATCGCAGGTTTTGACAGTGTGTTTTTACCTGAGCGCGTTAAAGGGGTAACGGCAACCGTTATTAAAACAGGATTCAATGGGTTTACTCGCCAAGCAGTAATAGACCGCGATTTAGGGATTGTTGATAACGCGACTCGCATGAGCAGTTTAGTGGTAAGAATTGAAGATCCTTATGGACTGACTAATCAGCAGCCTGCAATTAAATTTGGCACTTATGTACAAGTAAACTTTGCCGGCACTATGCTCAATAATATTTATCGTTTACCGCAAGAGTTAGTAAATAACCAAACCGTGTGGATAGTTAATGATGAGCAACAGTTAGAGCCGCGTAAAGTAAAAGTGATTCGTGAAGAAGGCGAATATTTTTATATTAGCGATGGCTTACAAGCCAACGATAAGCTCGTTACCACCTTACCGGAATACCCTCAAAAAGGCATGGCAGTAAAAATAGCCGGTTTAACAGAGACTAAAAATACAGATGCAGCAGAAAATGCATCCACTGAAAAACTTTAAGGTAGGGTGAGTTATGAATAACACAGAACAGCCCAATACAACCAAACAAACAGGGTTAATTGCGTATTTTGCTAACAACTCTGTTGCTGCCAATTTAATGATGTTTTTTATTATTGTAATGGGGCTTATAAGCTACTTTACCATTCAGCGACAAATGTTCCCTAATATAGAAGTCAACTATATTACTGTAAATGCAAACTACCCGGGGGCGTCGCCACAAGAAATTGAAGAAAGTATCTTAATAAAAATTGAAGAGTCGCTAAAAGATATAACTGAGATAAAAAAAGGGGTATATCGCGCTTTTCGTAATGGGGGTTCTGCCAGCCTTGAAATTAATACTGACGCAGAGCTTACTGACGTTCTCGATAAGGTAAAACTGCGAGTAGATGGTATCGCGACTTTTCCTGCAGGAATGGAGCCGGTTACCATTAGCCAAATAGAGTTTCGCCAAGATGTAATTGGCATGACGCTCGTGGCTGACCTACCGCTAAATGAGCTTAAGCCAATCGCAAATCAGGTTGAAGATGAACTCTTGCAGTTATCGAATGTATCTTTAGTGGTAAACGATGTGCCACTGGATGAAATTGCCATAGAAATAGAGCCCGACACACTGCGCCAATATAATTTAACCTTATCGGATGTAGCGAACGCGGTACGTCGTTATTCGGCTAACTTTTCAGCCGGACAACTAAAAACTGATGCGGGTGTTATTTCGGTTCGAGTAGAAAATCAGTTTTATTCTGGTGAAGAGTTTAGGCAAATTCCGGTAAAAATTGGCGCCAATGGTGCCAAAGTGTTGCTACAAGATATTGCTATAATCAAAGATCAGTTCGTTGAAGGTGAGCGTTACTTTAAATTTAATGGCGAAAACGCGGTTTATTTATCGGTAAAAGCCACCGAAGATCAAAACATTATTCCGGTGGCCGATTCGGTTAAAGCGTATATTGATCAAAAAAATAAAGAACTGCCATTGGGTGTACGTATAGAGCCGCTAATGGACTTTACTTACTATCTAAATGCACGCTTAGACATGATGAAAGCTAATTTGCTGCAAGGTGCAATTTTAGTCGCTATTATGCTTTCGTTATTTTTACGTTTTAAGCTCGCACTGTGGGTAATGATTGGTTTACCAGTGTGCTTTTTAGGTGCGATGATGCTGATGCCGTTATTTGGTATCACAATTAATATTGTGTCTTTATTTGCCTTTATTATGGTGCTGGGGATTGTGGTGGATGATGCCATTGTCATAGGTGAAAGTGCCTACACCGAAATAGAAAAAAAAGGCGGCGGTGTTGTTAATGTGGTTAATGGCGCTAAACGAGTGGCAACCCCTGCCACCTTTGGTGTACTAACAACCATTGCGGTATTTGCGCCGTTTACGCTTTCAAGCGGCCCTGAAAGTTCCTTTTTTATAGGTATTTCAGTGGTGGTGATTTTATGTTTAATATTTAGCTTGATTGAATCTAAGCTGATATTACCGGCACACATTGCGCATACTCACTTTTCACCTATTAACCCTGACGGTTGGCGAGCACGCTTTAATAAGCGCTTTTTTGGCTTTGTAAATGGACCGTATAGGCAGTTTATTGTTAATTGTATAAAGTGGCGTTGGACGGTGCTGTTTAGTTTTATTGCGCTACTAATTTTCACCTTTGCGTTAATATCGTCAAATCAGGTGAGAATGATCCCATCGCCTAAAGTGCCGCATGACTTCCCGCAAATTAATGTTGAGATGAACGATAACGTATCAGACATCCAAACTATTAATGCTATTCGCCAAATCGAAGCCATGGTGCTTGAAATAGATAAGCAAACCGAGCGCGAAGAAGGGCAAAAGATGATTCGCGATGTATTGGTATTTAACCAAGGTCGTACAGAGGCGCAGTTATTAGCGCCATTGGTTGATGAAGATTTACGCCCTTATAATGCCTTTGAGCTTTCGCGCCGCTGGCGTGAAGCGATGCCTAATATTGCGGGCGTTAAATCGTTAACTATTCAGGATGATGTTGGCGGTGGAGGTGGCGGCGGTAACGGTGAGTTTGGTTACTTGCTGTATGGCTCTGATATCGATACATTGAATGAAGCAGGGCGTCGCTTTATTGGATTATTGCAGCAGCAAGAAGGCTTATTTGATATAAGCTCTACCATTGATCCTGCTAGCAAAGAAGTACAAATGAGCTTAAAACCAGTCGCCTTTGACTTAGGGTTAGATTTGGCCTCAATTGCAAATCAAGTCGGTGCCAGTTTTTATGGTGGCGAGGCGCAACGTGTTATTCGTCGCGGTGAAGAAGTACGGGTGATGGTACGTTACCCTAAGCTTACTCGCGAAGCGTTTTCATCGCTTAAACACGCGGTTATCACCACGCCCCAAGGCAAAGAAGTATTGCTAGGAGATGTGGTTGAGCTAACTGAAACCCCTGGTATTAGTTATATTCGTCGTGAAGGCGGTTATCGCACTGTTTATGTGTATGGCAACATTGATGAGGAAGTGATTGAGCCAGGCGAAGTGGTTAAGCAAGTAAAAGAAAATTTACTACCACAACTGTTGGACGAATACCCAAGTGTTAAGTCAGAACTAGGTGGCGCAATTGAAGAACAGCAGGCGCAAGCTAATGAGCAACTGCTATTTTTTGCTGGTGGTATGATTTTAGTTTATATACTACTTGCCGTACCGTTAAAAAGTTACTCACAACCTCTCATTGTAATGTCGGTTATTCCATTTAGTTTAACGGGGGCAATATGGGGTCATTTTTGGTTTGGTTTAGATATTAGTTTAATGTCGGGCTTTGGTTTAATTGCTGCTGCAGGGGTGGTTATTAACGACTCCTTAGTGATGACTGATTTTATTAATCAGGCGCGTCGTGCTGGTATCAGTATAAAAGATGCGGTTATTGAAGCAGGCTGTGCACGTTTTAGGCCCATATTACTTACCTCAATTACGACCTTTGCAGGGGTATTGCCGATTATGTTTGAGACCAGTTTACAAGCCAAATTTGTAATACCTATGGCGGTAGCTCTGGGCTTTGCGGTTATGTTTGCAACACTGATCACCCTTATTTTGGTGCCGTGTTTGTATATTATTTTAACCGACATAGGCGCGCTATTTAAGCGCCCGTTCGCAAGTAAAAAAGCGAGCGTAAGTTAACATCACCCAGATCATGTAGCTGAAAAAAGCCAACCGTTTATAAAGCGGTTGGCTTTTTTGTTTTATGCTCATTAGTGCAAACTTTAGTATTGTTTTTAAACTCTGGTTACATTCTTTTGTTTGATTATTGCAACATTGCGAATTACAATCAGTCGGTATTGGTATTACACAATGGTTTTTAACCTAATACTTTAGTTAACGCATATTAGCTCACGAGCTAGTTTGCCTGTTGAAAGCCATATGTTATGGGCGACGTTTGACTCTTTAAGGTTTTGCAGTGTTTATACATTCATCATTAACATGTGGAGAATGGTTAACTATTGGCTGTCTTGGGCTCGATCAGTATAGCCAGCTCTTTGTTGGTGATACGGTTAGTGTGAGCTTTTACGATGAGCATGGCGAATTAACTCAGCTAGCGTTTGATTATGAAATACTCTCTCCAGAGCAGGGCGAACCGCATGCTTGGAGTTTGCTGGTGGTTGAGCATATTAATATGCATATTCCGCTTGTGTGCGCTGGTAGAATGACAGAGCAAGGATTGGTGGTTGCGTACCGACATAACAAAATATTTGCACTTGAAAGCAGTGGTATTTGTAGCGCGGTGGTTCACTTTAATCGCGCTGAAAAAAATAAAAAATTAATCACAGTCAATAGCCTTGGATACGACGCGGTTTATCCTCAAAATGGCGATATGTACAGTGCGGGCACCAAAGTATTACAGCCAAAAACAGGGCATATATACCAGTGTAAGGCATGGCCATTTAGTGAGTTTTGCCGTGTGAATGAGAATAGCGCTATGTTTGAGCCAGGCGTTGGTGAAAGCTGGGCGATGGCTTGGCAGCAAATACAGTAAATCAACTTCCCTTAGGTATAACGACAACAATAAAAATTCTCGTAGTTTTTAGTTATCGAATTTATACCGCTTTAGCCCACTCAACTATGAGTGGGCTTTTTTATTTTTATGATAAACTGACCGCCATTGTTATTTTTTAAGCGGTTTTTTTGTGTCTTCTTCTGATTATTCTTTAAGCTTATTACCTAATTTCCCTGTTGCTAAAAAGCAAGCTCATGCGCTGACTACTCATGCTAAAACACGCAGTGATGATTATTATTGGATGCGCGATGATGAGCGACAAAATGCCGATATACTCGCACATTTAGCGCAAGAAAATGCCTATTGTGATGCACAATTAGCTGCCATTAAGCCACTACAAAATACATTATTTGAGGAGCTTAAAGGTCGTATTGTAAAAGACGATAACACTGTACCGGTAAAAGACGGCCAGTATTGGTATCACTCAGAGGTTCGCGGAGATGATGAATATGCGCGTCATTATCGCAGCCGCAGTATGGCAATGGCTGATAAAGAACTACTACTTGATGTTAATGAGCTTGCCAATGGCTATGAATTTTATGAGTTAGGGGAAGTGGCACTGAGCCCCAACGAGCAATTAATGGCTTACTCTGAAGATACCGACGGCAGACGTATATACACAGTACGGTTTAAAGATTTAAGTAGCAATACAATGCTCGACGATGCACTTGAGATTACCGAGGGGCAAGTTGTTTGGGCGAACGACAATAAAACCGTATTTTATGTAAAAAAGGATTTAAAAACCTTATTGGGTTATCAAGTTTTTAGACATGAGCTAGGGACTGAGCAACACCAAGATGTGCTGGTATACGAAGAGCAAGACAGCAGCTTTTTTATGGGCTTAGGTAAAAGTCGTGATGAAAGCTTAATTATTATTGATTTAGCGAGCACAGAAACTAACGACATGTGGGTGCTTGATGCCAATCAACCGCAAGGTGAGTTTACCGCTTTAATGCCGCGCGAAGAGGGGCATGAATTTGATATCGATAAGCTTGGTGATACTTTTTATATAGTGACTAACTGGCAGGCCAAAAACTTTAGATTAATGACCGCAACAAGCGACACCATTGCTGATAAAAACCAGTGGCAAGCACATACCCCTCACCGTGAAACTGTATTATTAGAAGGCGTTGAACTATTTAACGACTTTTTAGTGCTTAGCGAGCGCGAACAAGGCCAAGCACGCTTTGTTGTGGTTAACAAAAACGGCGAGCGAATGAACCTTGAGTTTGATGATCCTTGTTACTACGCCGCTATTGCGATGAACCCAGAGCCAAGTGTAACCCATGCACGCATTTACTATTCAAGCTTAACAACGCCAGGTTCGCTCTATAATGTTGATTTAACCACAGGCGAAAAAACCTTACTTAAACAACAAAAAATACTCGGTGATTTTAACGCAGAAGGCTACCAGTCAGAGCGACTTATGGTAAGCGCTCGAGATGGAGTAAAAGTACCCGTGTCGTTGGTATATCGTAAAGATAGCTTTAACAAAGATGGCTCAAATCCGTTGTTTCAATATGGTTATGGCGCGTATGGGATCACCATAGATCCTAGTTTTTCGAGTACATCACTGAGTTTACTAGACCGTGGCTTTGTCTATGCGATTGCGCATGTGCGTGGTAGCGAAATGCTAGGGCGTTCATGGTACGAACATGGTAAAAAACAGCATAAACAAAATAGCTTTAATGACTTTATAGATGTAACCAAAGCGCTCACTGAGCAAGGATATGGCAACAAAAGTAAAGTGTTTGCCTCTGGTGGCAGTGCTGGGGGGTTATTAATGGGAGCTGTGGTAAATCAAGCGCCTGAGCTTTACTGTGGAGTGGGCTGCCATGTGCCATTTTTAGATGTACTCACCACAATGTTAGATGAAAGCATTCCGCTTACAACAAATGAGTATGATGAATGGGGTAACCCAAATGACCCCCATTTTTACGACATTATTGAAGCGTATTCACCGTACGACAATATTAGTGCGCAACACTATCCCAATATACTGGTGACAACCGGTTTGCACGACTCACAAGTACAGTATTGGGAACCAATGAAATGGGTGGCTAAAATGCGTGAATATAAAACCGATGATAATATTTTAGTGTTTAAAACCGACATGGATGCAGGACATGGTGGGGCATCGGGTCGCTTTAAAAGCTTAGAAGAAAAAGCGCTAGAAATGGCCTTTTTTATCGCTTTGTCATAGCCCGTAAATGATTGTTACAAAAAAGCCTCAGTAATAACTGAGGCTTTCTATTTTTTAAAATAACTTAATCTAGGTAGGCTTTTAACATCCACACTAGTTTTTCTTGCTCTTTAATGTAGTCACTCATTAATGACGCGGTACCTTCATCATCAGCTTCAGCGGCTTGTGCAAGAATATCGCGCTGCATTTTAATTAAGCTGCTGTATCCGGCAAGTAAGTTCTCTACTGCGGTTACGCCATCGCTGATCCCTTTTGCTTCTTTAATTTCACTTACTTCTAAGTAATCTGAAAATGCATGTAGCGGTGCACCATCAAGCGTTAAAATACGTTCTGCGATTTCATCTACTTTTAATAGTAGTAAGTTATAAATTTCTTCAAACTTTAAATGTAATTCAAAAAAGTTTCGGCCTTTAATATTCCAGTGAAAACCGCGCGCATTCATATATTGAATTTGATAGCTGCTTAAAAGCGTATTCAGTGACTTAATAATATCTTCACTTTTTGTACTGTTTAAACCAATTGCATTTACTTGCGACATACTTTGCTCCTTAAATAACCGTTTTATGAATTTGTTTACACCTTGTTCAATACAGTCAGTATTACCTAAGATGGTGTATTAATAAAATCGTTTATACATATTGGTGTAATAGCTAAAAGCTATCACCTTAGCTCGACTTTTTAAATAAGTTAGCTAACGCTGTTCAATAGATATGGGTTGTGTTTATAAAAATACTACCTTGAGCAGCGAAATTGTTTATTTTGTGAGTACAAAATATGATCTAAAACAAGCTTTTGACAGGCGCAGCGGACACTTATTTTATTTATTGATGTAGGTCAAAAAACGCTCATAAGTAAAGCGCATAATCACTATAACCCAACTTGATAGGGATCACTTTATTGAGTTAAGGGGCTACTTGATTAGATACGGAGAGAAATTATGGAAGCTAAAACACGTAAAGAAAATAAAGCTGAACTCATCGTTATTGGTATTGCTTTGCTAGGGTTTGTATTAGGGTTAGTTGCGCACTTAGCGGGTGCGAGTTTTGCAAACTCTGATGCCTTTGGCTATATTGCTGCACCAATGCCCTTAGTGCTAGGTATTATATTTTTGATCAGCTACAAAGTGGCGGCTGCAGCCGAGGACTAAATGTCCTCATTCAAACGCTCAAGAATATAATTAACGACTTGGCGTGAGTAAATCATACTGGTATGGCTTAAGTGAAATACCTTATGTTCGGCCATACCCTTTAGCTTGGTTTCATCTAGTAATACGGTGCCATCAGAGCGGCTGCCTTTTACAATGAGTGGCATTAAGCCAATCGGTAAGTCGCCGGCAATGCTATATAGCTTGGCTTTAAAAGGCCAATCACCATTCTTAGAGAGTAAAAACTCAACGCTATTTTTTAATAATAGCTCGAACCCTTTTTGCTGCATTTTTTCAGCAATATGGCTGCCAGTATGTGGCGTTCCTAAGGTGATTACCTTTTCAACATGATGACTTGGCGCTGAGTTTGCCTCTAAATAGGCGCGAGCAACTAAGCCCCCCATAGAGTGACACACTAAAGCAGAAGGCTCGTTGCCAATAAATTCATCTATTTGCGAAAAAATAGCATCCCGATTAGGGTCACGCGTATTGTAGGTAAGGTTTAAAACTTTCACCCCCGACTCCTCCAAGCGTGAGCACAACGGGCGCATAACCAAGCCAGACATATATAAGCCATGTAAAACAATAACGTGTTTAACTTTCATACGCCCCCTAATACCAATTTTATTAAAAACATGATCATTCTAGCGTATTAAATAATCCGCTACCTACGTTAAAAATTATTTATATAGAACAACTATATGTCACAATTTTCGCCTTGTTACCGACTTATTTACTTGTCGCTATAATAGATAACTAATTTAATGCAATTGGTATAACCTATTCTAGTTACATTAATTGCTGAGGTTTTATCTCAATATTGGTAGTGTCGGTATTAACCCAAACTTCGCCATCTTGAATGGTAATTGCCAATTTAATATTACGATCAACCAACGTAGCTAATAGCTGAGTAGCAGCATAATCAAGACTAAAGATGCTTAAGTTTTTAAACTCATACAATTTAGGCTGATGCTTTTGCCACCAAATAGCTTGGTTATTCTCGCCATAGGTATATAAAATTACTTTTTTAGCTTTATTACAGGCTTTTTTAAGGCGCTTTTCATCTGGTAACCCCAGCTCAATCCACAGCTCTATTTCTTCACTGTAATTGACATGCCAAAGCTCCGGCTCATCATCAGCGCTTAACCCTTTGGTAAACTCTAAACCATCACAGCTATTAAGTGCAAAAGCGAGTAAGCGGATCATCAACCGCTGATCTGTTTCTGATGGGTGTTGTGCCAAGGTCAGGTGAAAGTCTTGGTATACGTGACGGTCCATATCGCTAAGCGATAGCTGCGCCTTCATGATGGTAGATTTGAGAGCCATAGTGTCTTATATGAAAAAATTTGCGTCAGTATAGCGCAATTAAATGAATTGCCAGTTAAAATAGCTACAAATTATATGTTAGGAGTTAAAAATGGCTATCCAGTGGTTCCCTGGGCACATGAATAAAGCCCGAAATGAAATTAAAGAAATAATGCCACAAATGGATGTGATCATTGAAGTGCTAGATGCGCGCATTCCTTACAGTAGCGAAAACCCGATGGTGGCTACCCTGCGTGAAGGTAAGCCGGTCATCAAAATTCTCAATAAAGCCGATTTAGCTGATCCTAAAATGACGCAAACCTGGAAAGACTATTTTGAGCAAGAAAATGGCGTAAAAGCCATTGCATTTGGTAACGATAAAGCCGCAGAAGTGCATCGAATTAATGAGCTATGTAAAAAGTTAGTGCCACATAAAGTCGGTGCCGATAAGCAAATTAAAGCCATGATCATGGGTATTCCTAACGTAGGTAAATCGACGCTCATAAATGTGCTTGCTGGGCGTATAGTGGCTAAAACGGGTAACGAGCCTGCAGTTACTAAGGCGCAGCAACGTATTAAACTTGATGATGGCATTATGCTTTACGATACGCCAGGGATGCTGTGGCCAAAAGTAGAGAACGAAAACTCAGGTTATCGTTTAGGCGCAACCGGTGCGATACGTGATACCGCTATTGAGTACGAAGAAGTGGCAAGTTACACCGCTGAGTATTTATTGCATGCTTATCCTGAGCTTTTAAAAGCGCGCTATAAATTAGATGAACTGCCAGAAAGCGATTGGGAGTTTGTTGAAATGGCGGGTAAAAAGCGCGGCTGTATTCGCGGTGGTAACCAAATCGATACGTATAAAATGTCGGAAATTCTAATTAATGAATTACGAGATGGCATTATCGGTCGTATTACCATGGAAACACCTGCCATGCGTGAAGAAGAAGAAATAATGGTGGCTGGATTGCGCGCGGCAGCAGAGGCGAAAAAGCAAGCCAAAGAAGAAGAGAAAAAACAACGCCGAGCACGTGCACGAAAAAACCGTCGTTAATTTATAAAAGCGCAGGTTAAGGCCTTACGCACTAAATTACAGACATAAAAAAAGCCCGTAAGGGCTTTTTTAGTTTCATATCTACCGTCACCGATATGAGCAATGTAGCAAGTAAATGAGTAGGGCGGAAACAGGTCATAAACAGCAAGGGGCGTTGTGGTTTATAACAGGTTTCCATAGCTGTTAACGTGCGCCACACGTTGTTTCAGGGTCGAGAAACAAATGAACTTTTCCGTCACAAGAAGTGTGCTTCGTCTTGTTGATAGTGATTATCAATTAGATTTAAACAACTGTCAACACCTAAATGCAAATAATTCTTATTTTACCTTTTTGTTCATTTATAGCACTAAAGTAAGGGCTGCTTTTTGCTACACATCCCCTTATGCTAAGTTAAGTATTATAAAAATAATAACAAGAACAAAAATATGTTTTCAATTTGGTTTATTAGCCTTATTGCTGTGGTGTATCTAGGGATATTATTTGCAGTTGCGGGCTGGGCGGATAGGCGTAAGGTACTTCCTTTCAAAGGTTTAACCTACGGGCTGTCATTGGGTGTTTATTGTACCTCATGGGCTTTTTACGGCACCACAGCACAAGCGGCTAGTAATGGCTGGTGGTTGGCGCCTACCTATGCGGGCACGATTATATTATTTATTTTTGGCTGGCAGCTGTATTGTCGTATTGCGCATATTTGTCGACAGCAAAAGCTTACCTCTATGGCTGACTTTATTGCTACTCGCTATGGGCAGTCGTCGAGTTTGTCAGGGCTTATCTCACTTATTTCAGTGATAGCAATTGTACCGTATATTTCTTTACAACTTAGTGCGACCGCACAAAGTATTAATTTACTCACCGACCGAGCCCCCACTCAAAGTAACCAAGTATGGGCAGACAGTACGTTTTATATTACGTTATTGCTGGCTTTATTTGCTATTTTATTTGGCGCTCGCAGGCTTAAGCCCAGTGAGCATAACCCCGGGTTAATTGCCAGTATTGCCTTTGAATCGATTGTTAAGTTACTTGCCTTTATTGCGGTGGGCTTGTATGTGTGTTTTTCTATATTTGATAGCCCTATTGCTTTGTATGAACAGGCGCAAGCGCTAAACATACCAACACACGTTGCCGCGACTCAAAGCCCCGTTTATGTCTATGTTGCACATACCTTGTTGGGGATACTGGCAACGTTATGTTTGCCGCGTCAGTTTCATATGAGCTTTATTGAAAACAATAACAATAATGAACTGGCAACTGCTCGCTGGTTATTTCCGTTGTATTTATTACTGATCAACTTATTTATTTTACCTATAGCTTACGCTGGGCTGGTTTATTTTAGTGATAGTAGCGTTGGTCAAGATACCTTCGTATTAGCGCTGCCAATGGCGACAGATAATAGCGGGGTAACCTTACTGGCCTTTTTAGGTGGCTTTTCAGCGGCCACAAGTATGGTGATTGTGTCGGCAATTGTGCTGTCGGTGATGATCACTAATGATTTTATTAATCAGTTTATTTTGCGTCGCTCACAGTTAACGTCAAGCAGCCGAGGATTGGATAAAAACAACTTATTGCATGCGCGTAAAATTGTAATTGTACTTATTTTATTACTCAGCTATTTCACTCATAGAGTGCTTGCAGAAACCACCACACTTGCAACCGTTGGGCTTATGTCGTTTACCTTAGTTGCGCAATTTGCTCCTGCGATGATTATTGGTTTATGGTGGCGCCACGCATCGTGTCGTGGTGCACAGCTCGGTATTTTAAGTGGCTTTGTAATTTGGGGTTACACTTTACTGCTACCTAATTTAGCCAGTGGTTTTGGCAGTCAAAGTAGTTGGTTAATAGAAGGGCCATGGCAAGTTGCTTGGTTAGCGCCCACTAATTTACTTTCATTGAATTTAGAAAGTATTAGCCAATCATTACTGTTGTCGTTAGGGGTTAATACGTTAGTGTATTTGCTTGTACCACTATTTAGTCGTGCAACGCTTGCTGAGCGCCTGCAAAGCAATAAGTTCATATCTCAATTAAACGACTCGCGATTAAACACCACATTGCAGCCACTCAATTATGAAGATTTAGGGGCATTATTACAGCGTTTTGCTGAAAAAGACGCGAGCCATTCTTTAGTGCAGCAGTATTTTCCGCATGACAAAAGCCAATGGAAACGTATCGCTAATGTTGAGCTTGAGTTATTAGTTGAGCGTGAAATGTCAGCGGTTATTGGTGGTGCATCAGCACGGCTAATTTTAGATGTAGCGAAAAATGAGCAGCGCCAGCCTTTAGAGCAAGTTGCTGAGTTTGTCGATGAAGCTAGCCAAGTGCTTAAATTTAATCGTGATTTACTGCAATCTACCATTGAAAACATTCAACAAGGGATTAGCGTGGTTGATAGTGAGTTGCGTTTGGTCGCTTGGAATCAGGGCTATAAGCACATGTTTAATTACCCCGATAGTGCTTTATATATAGGCCGACCCGTTGCCGATATTATTCGCTTTAACGCTGAGCGAGGCTTATTTCGTGGTGAGGATATTAATACAGAAGTCGATAAGCGTTTAGCCTATTTAAAACAAGGCAGCGCGTATAAATATCAACGCGCACATAGTGATGGCAGAGTATTTGAAATGCAAGGAAATCCCTTGCCTGGTGGCGGGTTTGTAACGACCTACACCGACATAAGTGAGTTTGTAAAACAACAAAAAGCACTTACCGAAGCGAATGTTAGTCTTGAAGAAAAAGTGGCTACGCGCACTGCCGCATTAACACAGGCTAACCAAGCGCTTTCTAAAGCTAAGCAAGTAGCAGAGCAGGCAACAGTAAGTAAAACACGTTTTTTTGCCGCGGCGAGTCACGATTTATTGCAGCCATTTAATGCCGCAAGTTTATTTTGTTCGCTAATGAACGAAAAAGCTCAAGATACTGAGCTTAAAGATCTAGCTATGAATATTAAAAATTCCTTAGCAAGTGCAGAAGAGCTACTTTCGAGTATTTTAGAGTTAACTAAACTCGATTCAGGTTCGTTTAAAGTGCAGTTAACGGAATTTAATGTGAGTAGTTTAATAGAGCCACTGCGTAATGATTATTTAGCACTAGCTCAAGAAAAAGGCCTCGGTTTTATCGTTGAGTCGTGCGATGCGCGAATTTATACCGACAAAGCATTACTTAAGCGTGTACTAAGAAACTTACTTAGTAATGCTATACGCTACACAGAGTATGGTGAAGTACGTTTAAAAGTTTTACTTGATGAACATCATGTATCGTTTGTGATTGAAGATACAGGCATAGGCATTGCTACCAGTGATCAGCAGAGTATTTATCAAGAATTTAAGCAGCTGGGCGATAAACCTAACGCCGAGGGATTAGGATTGGGGCTTTCTATCACCAAACGTATTTGTGATTTATTAAATATTCCTTTGGTAATGGGCTCTCAGCTTAATAAAGGCACTCAATTTACTTTAACCATGCCATGCAAACCTAGTTTAAAAACACCAGCCACTGCGCATGTACCTGCCAATTCAGAAACTGAATTGGGTCGTTTATGTATTTGGCTTGTGGATAACGATCGTAATGTACTTGAAGCGCTAAAACAGTTGCTAGAAAACTGGGGCTGTGAAATTGCCACCGCCACTAACTTAATTGAACTTGAGCAACTCAAAGCAGAAAATACACTACCACAACTACTTATTGTTGATTATCAATTGGATGATGGTGTAACGGGGCTTGAGGTGATTGAACAAGCAGGATTAATGACGTTGCCTGCCATTGTTAATACTGCAAACCACGATGAGCAAATACGCGAGCGCGTACTCGATGCAGGTTATCCTTTATTGTACAAACCACTTAAAGCACCGGCATTAAAAAGAATGATAAAACGACTGACTTTACTTTAAGCTAAGTGGGTTAATAACACACCAGAGCCTTGTTTTTCATGATTTTTAGCTATGTTTAAATCACTAATTGCGGGTGAAAGGCATGACTTGCTAATTATTATCGATTAATTAAACTTATTCGATAACATATCACAGGCTTGCTGATAATGTTGCCAGTAGCCAATACTCTTACTATTGAGTGGTTGGCGAATTTGCACTTTGCTAGCAGTAGCCGAGGCGCTGTTGCTTTTATAAAACGCTAAGCAGCTGGGCTGCCATTGTAAATTACAAAAATTAAATAATGTTTGAGTTTGCAAGGTGGCATCTGTTACTAGCTCTTCATAGTGTTGAATCATTACATTATTAGGATACTTTTTCTGAAAGTGGTTGATAAGTAACTTATAATCTTGATAAAAATGAGCAATATCTTGTAAGTCATAGCTGTAATGATGAAATGCACTGTGCGGGCTATATAGCTGCCTGTAATTTGCAATACAGCTATCCACAGGGTCGCGCAGCATACAGACTATTTTTGCCTCTGGAAACGCAGCTAAAATAAAATCAATAAAGTAAAAATTAAAGGGTTGCTTGTCACAGCTCCTAGGTGAAGTCATCATGCTTTCGCAGCGCGATTGGTAGCCATTTAAGGGGTTATCAAGCTTAAACTTTTGAAATGCCTGCTCAATCATACGGATATCTAAAACATGTTTTGACGCTGCAGTGCTTTGTAGTAACTGTGCAATGTCATTTAGCTCCCCAAGGCCGGTCACCTCGGTACTTTGATTAATAATTTTTTCTACTAATGTGGTGCCTGAGCGAGGCATACCCATGACAAATATGGGTGAGAAGTCAGCGTTTTTTGCTGTTAATTGAATCTTTTCACTTAATGCTATTAATTGTTGGCAAAATATTTGGTGTTTGCTGGCTTCATAGTTTACTTGATGTTTTATAGCCAATTTACTATCACGAAAGTAACTAAAAGCTTGTTCATAATCACCAATATGTTCGTGATTTAGTGCCAAACTGTGATAAATCATTTGCTGTTCTGTTGCAGTTAAGCTACTACTAAGTCGTTTTTTTAGCTCGGTAATATGTGTTTTTGCTTCAGTTGAGGTATTTAGTTCTGCAAGAGAGTAATGTGCTTGTAAGTAACTTGGCTCGCGTTTTATAAGCGCTAATAATAGCGTTTTTGCGTGATCTAATTGGCCATTTATTTTATAGGCAATGGCTAAGTTGTAATTAATTTTGGGGTGTGTAGGTGCGGCTTCATAAGCTATTTTTTGCCATGCTAAAGCATGTTTATAGTCACCAAGTCGAGTCGCTATATTAGCTAAGGTATCCCACTCTAGAGGCCCATAACCTTGATACTTGATAGCTTCCTGATAGTAACTGGTCGCCAATGTTACGTCACCCTTTAGTATCATTAGCTTAGATAAATGCAGCACATATAAGGGATGGTTATTGATTGTTAAGGCTTTTTCTATCAGTTGTATGGCTTTGTAGTTGTCGCCTGCAGCAATATTCACTTCGGCTAGTAGGTAATAGCAAAAATGGTCTGTCGCATCGTACTGTAATTGCTTAACTAGCAGTTGGTGAGCGGCGGATAACTGGTTATTGTTTATTGCTGTAAATACCTGTTTTTTTAACTGATGTTGATGTGCTGTTAGCATAAATAACCTTAACGAGAGGTAATAATAAAGCCTTGCTGATTATCAACAAGGCTTTTAACTATCGCTCAGTTTTATAGTTCAAAGTTATAAGTAAACTTCATACCAATAGTGCGAGGCGTTGTTGTATAGTGAGCGTATACGCGTTGTAATTCAGGTAACGCTTTATTAGCGCCAGAGGTCGACATACCAGCCCATGACTTATCACGGCGTACCGAAGTAAAAGCATACTTATCGAACAGGTTGTCGATATATAATGTAGCTGACCACATATCACCTGTTAACTTAGCTGATAAGTTGCTTAATGAATAGCCAGCTAATGTCTCACCATCGTCTCTTAAGCCCACTTTGGTAATCATATCGCTTTGTGCAGTCATACCGTAGTTAACGCTCAGTAGTTTATCGTCGAGCACATCTTGCTCATAACGAAGGCCGAATGAAAACTGATGCTCAGGGGCGCCGGGTAATCGATCCCCATTCATAGCGCCAATGCCAATACCAAATAAATCTGGTGCATCTTCAGTTAGTTCTGCTTTTGCATAAGCGTAAGTCGCGTAAGCTGTCCAGTGATCGCCAATGATTGCACGAGATGAAATTTCTACGCCTTTTGAGTTTGCTGAGCCTGCATTTGATGTAATAAGCTCTTGGCCATTAACAGTAGAGCTACCCACTTGGGCGTCATTCCAGTCAACATTAAAGAGTGCAGCATTAAAGTGCAATCGATTTCTGAGCCAGGTTGATTTAAAGCCAAGTTCATAGTTTACCGTGGTATCAGCCTTATAGTCTTCTTCACTTGGAAGAGCACAAACAATTTGCTGTTCTGGTAACACATCTGGACACGGCGCAATACCATTACCGCCACCAATTCGAAACCCTTCACTGACAGTAAAGTAAGCGAGTACACCAGAATCAAACGTATAGTTTGCATTAAACTTAAATAGATTACCGTTATCATTGGCGCTAACATTTTCCATCTCAATTTGGTCAAGAGACGAGAAATTGCCAGAATAAAGTGGTGTAGCTGACCCTGCATTGGTGGAGATATCATATTCATATAAACGCGCGCCCAAAGTGATATCAAACTGATCAGTAAAGCTATAGCCAGCCTCACCAAATAATGCTTTTTCTGTTATTTCTGAATTACTAAGGGCGATATATTCTAGATCTTTTTGTACGTTCGCAATACCACCGCCCCAAAAGTCAGTTAAGCCTGGGGTATATTCGCGGTCATCTGATAAGTTTTCTTGTTTATTATAGTAGCCGCCTACAATCCAACTTAATGGGCCCTCTGAAGCCGATACTAAACGCAATTCTTGAGTGAAGTTATCTTGATCTGAAGTATCTAAAGTTTGACCAACAAATGCAGGAAAATCAGCGTAACCAGTCCAAATATCATAAAGTAAGTCGGTTTGATCTCGCTGCCCAGACTGCTCATAGCTTGACCAACCAGAGGCTGATACAAGTTCAGCAAAGCCTAAATCAGCTTTGATTTCTAAGCTAAGTAAATCGTTTTCTTGCTCGCCCGGTTCAAGCACGCGAGCTGCGTTTTCATATTTACCTACAGTACCTTGAAGTGCGCTGCTATTTGCTAATGCGCCATATTGTGACGTTGAGTTGCCGCCATTTTCTTGTTTTTGATAAAAGTAATTGAGTGTTGCATCAATTGATGAGTTTGGCTGCCAACGAACAGAAAAGCGTCCCGTAGTGATTTGCTCATCGTTAACGTCATTAACGCGTTGTAAGTTTTCATCAATATCATCTTGGTTTGTAAAATCTGGATTAGGGTTTGAGACCCCTGGGTTTCGTACTACGTATTTATAATCAATATAACCAGGTCTGTCATAATGATTAACGCTGGCACGAACGGCTAACACGTCATCGATAAGCGGGGTATTAAATACCAGGCCAAACTCACCCCCAGTATCATCGCTTTCATTAATTGCGAATAAATCGCCACTCACGCTACCTTCAGTAATGTCTAATTGTGGTTGCTTTAATAAATAGCGTATAGCACCACCTAAAGTACCAGCACCATATAAGGTACCTTGCGGGCCAATTAATACTTCGACTCGATCAATATCAGTCAAGCGAAGATTAATATTAAGCGGTATTTCACCAACATAAGTAGCTACAGTGCCCCCATCAGAGCCGCGATCTGACGAGTTAGTATTTAAACCTCGAACAATAATTGGAGAACCTTCACGACCACCTTGATCTGAAACTGTTAGGCCTGGGACCCAACGAGCTACATCTTCTAAATCACCAATGTTTTGATCCTTTATGACATCACTATTAAGCGCTGTAATATTTAAAGGAGCCTCTTGAATTGAACCTGAGCGACGTGTAGCAGTAACCTCAATCTGTTCAATTTCTTTATCAACTTTAGGCTTTTCTTCTGCTGAGGCATGATAAGAGGTGATTAATTGAGTTGTAATTGCGCAAGCAAGAATTTTTCTTTTAAACTTTTTCATTTTGACCCTGTGAATGTTTATTTGATTATTGTTTTATATCAAGAAAGCATGTTAATGAGGTGTAATCAAGCGCGGTGGGTGTGGCTTTAAAATCAATATTCATTAATCTAGGGAGGTTATTCATTAAAAAGGTTTTTTTCGGTGTTTTTTAGTTTTTTATTGCATAAAAATATCAACATGAAATTTTTTAAATTTGGTTTGTTTTTTGCAATTTTACATTATTTGTTAACTTTTTGGTTGGCGTGTTTGGTGGGCAGTACAGTCCGCGTATGAGCCAGCTAGTTGCAGGTGCTAATGTATGTATTAACAATTTCAGCTAGACAGCCTTAAAAAAGATTATAAAGAAATACTTAAAGTGTATTAATTTATATTAGCTCGCCTCTAACTTACCAACTTGAGATAGCTGATTAAACAAAATGCCTGCTTGGGTACGGTTATACACATTCAGCTTTCGCAAAATGGCCGATACATGTTGTTTTATGGTGGTTTCTTGAATCGACATTTCAAAGGCAATTTGTTTGTTCAAGAGCCCGTCGGCTATCATCGCGAGTACACGGTATTGCTGTGGAGTGAGTTTTTCTAGGTTGCGGGCAAAATTGCTCTGTTCGTCATTAACAACCACATCAGTTAAGTCAATATCTGTTGGCAACCAAGAGTCTCCATTGAGTACATGTTCAATGGCTTCACTGATCACATCAAGGGATGATGACTTTGGAATATAGCCTGCAGCACCTAAGCTCATGGCTTGTTTTATGATAGTGGGGGTTTCGTTAGCCGATACCATAATAATTAATATATCAGGGTATTGATTTCTTAGTTGCGAGAGCGCTTGTAAACCATTGGCGCCAGGAATTGTTAAATCTAAAAATATCAGCTCTATCTCGGGGTGTGATTTTAATAAGCTAAACAAACCGTCGATATCGCTGGTTTCTTTTATATATTGTTCTGGTACTGAAGTCGCTGCTGCTTGACGTAGCGCACTTCTGAATAAAGGGTGGTCATCAGCAATTATGGTATTCACAGCACAAGCCATTTCAAATAGTCTCCAATGCATTAAGTTATATGTGATTTTGCGATGTGAAACAAGGTTTGTCTGTGGGGATATACAGACAAACCTTAACGCTTAAATTAAATTTTAAAAACGATAGCCCACAGTGAGTGATATTGTGCGGGGGTCACCGTAATAACCAATTAAGGTATTATCGCCACCAAGACCCGGTGTGTATTTGCTGGTATCAGTTGGATCTGATGGGTCAGGAGCCACGAACTGATAACCACCAATCATGTATTCTTCATCGGTTAAGTTTTTACCATAAATACCCGCAGTCCAATGGCCATCTGCGCTATACCAAGTAACACCAATATTTAATAATCCGTAGGCGTCTTGTGTTAAGAGGCTATCTTCTTCGAATAACGCATAATCACCGCGATGGTAATAATTACCGTTTATAACGAAGTCGCCCATTTCTGTGTATAAACGATAGGTAGCGCCCAAGTTAAAAGTTAGATCTGGGGTGTTTGAAACACTAAAACGGTCTGATTTATCAAATGTTTCACCGGTATCAGGATTGGTATCAATTACATTTTCAAAACTACTGTCGATGTAACCTATTGACGCGTCAAAAGTTAGTGCATCGTTTGCAACATAGCTAAGTTCTAATTCAACGCCATCAGACTTAGACTCGCCAATATTACCTAAGCGCTGGTTTAAATCGGCGGCGCTGTCACCGGGTAATACCGATATGTATTGACGGTCTTTATGATCAAGTGTGAATACAGTTAAATTTGCGCGTAAATTATCATTCCATTCGCTTTTCATGCCTAACTCAATAGAGTCAACCACTTCGGGCCTTGCTGCAGGTTCTGCTGTTGTAGCTCGTGGATTAAATGTCCCTGACTTAAACCCTTGCGAGTAACTAGCAAAAAACATGATGTCGTTATTATATTGATATTCAACACCCGCACGAGGTGTAAAGCGTGACCAATCTTCGCTGTCATCTAGTACCGTAGGCACGAGTTGTCCTTCTGGGCGAACATAACCCGGGATCCAACCTGATTCAGGGTAAACAATGTCAAAAATAAGACCATTATTTACAATCGCTTCTTTGCTGTCTTTGGTATAGCGCGCGCCAAGTGTCATTGACCATTTTTCATCAAAGTCGTAGCTTCCTTGTATATAAGCCGCTTTGCTGGTGGAATTGCTGCAACCGCTTACTTCACGCGTAAGCCCAGGGGCACCTAAACTTTGACCAAGCACACCTAATATTGCTTCAAACTGGCCACACGATTCACCATCATAGTAATATAAGCCCGATACTAATTTGTAGTTATCGCCACTGTGATTTAGCTGCAACTCATGCGTGGTTTGTTCATCGTCATAAATGGCTGGAACATCAAAAATAGGTAAAGAGGTATTATCAAAGTCGATGTTAGTTGGTGAATAGCTCTCTCTTGTTGCTGCAACGTATTTAATACTCGTGTTTGCACTCATATCCCAGCGAGCAGTTAAGCTCATACCTTCAAGTTCTACTTTGTTCCATGTAGGTAAACTAGTATAAGAGTCATACACGCTATCGGGTACAGGCGCATTCGTTAACAAGCTTGGAAGTAAGCGATACCCGCCTTTCGCGTTGGAGTCATCATCAGTTTTATCCCACGCGAAACGAAAGAATAAGTCATCGGTAGGGGTGTACTCTAACGTAACCCGTGCTGCGGTAACATCTTTGTTGTAGTTTTCGCGGTCTTGATTATCAAGCGCTGACGTTAAAAATTCACCATAGCCATCACGGTTTAATGTAGCAAAACCAAAACCAATATAGAGTTTTTCGTCAATAAGCGGGAGCTGCCCAGTGACTTTTAAATCTTTTTGGCTGTAGCTGCCTACGGTGCCTTGAATATTTAGCGTTGCATCTCCGCTCATTTCTTTGGTGACATACTTAACTGCACCACCAATAGTGTTTTTGCCATATAGCGTACCTTGTGGGCCACGTAACACCTCAATTTGTTGTACATCAAGTAAGTCGAGCACGGCACCTTGCGGGCGGGCGATGTATACATCATCAATGTAAATACCTACGCCAGGTTCATAGCCCCAAAGCGGGTCTTGCTGACCTACACCGCGAATAAACGCAGTGATGGTAGAGTTAGTGCCTCGGCTTGATTGTAGCGTAGTGTTGGGTGAAAACTGCTGTACTTCAGTCATTACGCTGATGCCGTTTTCTGCTAATTCTTGTGCGCCAATTGAGGTTACGGCAACCGGAACTTCTTGTAAGTTTTCAACGGTTTTGCGAGCGGTTACTTCTATTCGCTCTAACTCTGCTTTTTTTACTTTAGGCGCTTGTTCAGCTGCCACACTTGTTGCACTTAATAAGGCGAGTGAAACAGCGAGTGTAACGGGTGTGATATTTTGTTTGAGCTTTATCATGGTGTGTTCCTGTTGTTATTAGTTGATTATTTGTTTGCTCATGTCACCTGCACTTAATGTAGAAGATAGTGTTAAAAAATGAATTAGTACCATAGTGCTATAAAAGCTTAACACCTTGACTTATATGATTTTTGTGTAAGTTTTATAACGTATAGTACCTTAGTGCTATGTCTTTATTTGCGCTGAGCGATAAAACTAACAACAGTTACTGCGATGTCACCTCATCTGGGTAATAACAATAATTATAGGAATGTCTATGCTGAGCATGATAGGGCTGTTAGGCGGTTTAATACTGCTGATAATTTTAACGTTGCGCGGGGTCAATTTATTTATTGCCGCGCCAATATGTGCATTGTTGGTGGCACTAACAAGCGGGATGGCTATATTCCCGGTGACTGCCGACAGTAATTTTATTAACGCGTACATGGATGGCTTTGCTGGATTTTTAAGTGCATGGTTTTTTATGTTTTTACTGGGCTCGTTGTTCGGTAAGTTTATGGAAGATACTGGTGCAGCAGATAGTGTAGCCAGTTACATTGTTGGCAAGTTAGGTATGAAGCATGCGGTGCTGGCGGTGGTGATTGCTTGTGCCGTGCTGACTTATGGCGGAGTCAGTGTATTTATTGTGGCGTTTTCGGTTTACCCGATGGCGCTCAGTTTATTTAAAGATGCCGATTTGCCGCGGCGCTTTATACCCGCAACATTAGCGTTTGGCTCAGTGACATTCACTATGACCTCTGCGGGCTCGCCTGAAATTCAAAATTGGATACCCGTAAAGCATTTAGGTACCTCACCCTATGCGGCATGGGAAGTAAGCTTAGTAGTGGCCATTTTTATGGCAACAGTCGGTTACTTTTGGCTAAATAAAATGATTAAAAAGGCGGTTGCCAAAGGTGAGCGTTTTGCTGCAAGAGACGATGACCCAATTATTTTAGAGCGTGAACGCCCTCATCCAATCACCGGCGTAATTCCTTTGCTGGTGGTGCTACTCTTATCATTTATGTTGCATGATGTTTTACAACAAACCGCACTAATTGTGGCGTTGCTTGGTGGTGTTTTAAGTATTGTGGTCATCAATTATAAGTATTTTCATAACATGGCAAATGCCATCAATATGGGGACCACTGGCGCCTTAGTTGCTATAGGTAACACTGCTGCTGTAGTAGGGTTTGGCGCAGTGGCTAAAGTATCGCCGGCGTTTATTGCTGCTGTTGATGCTATGACTCATATGCCAGGTAATGAGTTGGTGGGGGCTGCTGTTGCCGTGAGCGTAATAGCCGGATTAACGGGTTCAGCATCCGGCGGGCAAGCGATTGCACTACCGCTTGTGGCTCCTGGATATTTGGATATGGGGGTTAATCCAGAGCAATTACACAGAGTGGTTGCTATTAGTTCTGGTGCATTAGACAGCCTGCCACATAATGGTTACGTGGTCACAACTATACGTGCCATTTGTAAAGAAACACATCAACGCGCTTATTGGCCATTAGCCGCATTGACGGTGGTTATCCCATTGGTTGGGGTGGCTCTTGCGCTGAGCTTATTCATCACTTTTTAAGGAATTGCAATGAAAACAATATTAATAATAGGGTTGCTGTTTTTATTTAGTAGTACGGTGTCTGGCGCTGATAAAGCCGAGCCGTTACTAGTAGAAAAGCAACATTTCAGCACAGAAAACTTCACAACGGTTTCTGGCACAACGTTGCCACAGGTTGATATTGGTTGGGAAAGTTATGGTGAGCTTAACAAAGCCAAAGATAATGTAATCTTGATCACTCATTATTTTTCAGGAACCTCTCATGCAGCAGGTAAATATTCAGCCGACGAAGCCGTAGCAGGATACTGGGATGCGTTAATTGGCCCAGGAAAAGCCATAGATACTAACAAGTATTTTGTGATCAGCTCTGACACCTTAGTCAATGCTAATTGGCATGACCCACACGTAATCACTACGGGGCCTGCATCAATTAACCCTGCGACAGGTAAACCTTATGGCTTGGATTTTCCAGTGGTTACTATTACTGATTTTGTTAACGTACAAAAACGCTTATTAGAGAGTTTGGGTATTACTAAATTACATGCCGTGATGGGCGCATCTATGGGCTCTTTTCAGGCGCTAGAGTGGGCAACGCGTTATCCAGATCAGGTTGAACGCCTAATCCATGTTATTGGTGCAGCAACCATGGATGCATGGACTGTCGCTGCGCTTGAAAAATGGGCACTCCCCATTCGTTTAGATAAAAACTGGCAGCAAGGTAATTACTACGACAAGGAGCGCCCATTAGATGGACTTGCCGCAACCATGCTAAATATTACCCAAGATGCGATGCATCCAATTATTTATAACGCTAGCTTCCCTGACTTTAACGTACTTGATGAAGGCGCGTTAAAAGACATTCGTACCTTGCCTAAGTTAAACCAAGTACTAGCACAGCGTGCAATGGCGCGTGCACAAACCCAAGATGCAAATCATGTATTGTATTTGGTACGGGCATCACAACTGTTTACTGCCGGTATGGAAGGCAACTTAAGCGCAGCACTTAAAAAAATTAGCGCTAAAACACTGTTATTGCCTGCAACCAATGATTTACTGCTACGCCCTGAAAATATGCGCACTGTATATGAGTCAATGAAGTCGCTTGGGAAAGAGGTTCAGCTTTCTGAAATTGAAGGCGGCTGGGGGCATCTCGATGGAATTTTTTCAATCTCGCCTAAAGCGCAGCTGATCAGTGAATTTTTAGAGGAGTAGCAGTATGAGTAAAAACGTATTAATCACCGGCGCGGCTAGTGGTATAGGGCTACACATTGCTGAGCAGCTAGCCCGAGCTGGGCATAGCATTATTGTAACCGACCTTAATGAACAGGTAGCTCAACAAGCCGCGCAAAAAATAGTTAATCAGGGCGGTAACGCTCAGGGCTATGCATTGAATGTGGCAGATAGCCAAGCGATTGAAGATTTTTTTAGCACTCTTACGCAACCTGTGGATGTATTAATTAATAATGCAGGAATACAGCATGTAGCTAAATTAGAAGACTTTCCTGCAGATAAGTGGCTGCTTTTACAGCAAGTGATGTTGGTAGGTCCCGCAATGATGACTAAAGCGGTACTGCCACGCATGCGTGAGCAAGATTTTGGCCGCATCATTAATATAGGTTCTATTCACGCCATGGTGGCCTCTAAGTATAAATCTGCTTATATCGCCGCGAAGCATGGCTTAATTGGCTTTGCTAAAACCATAGCATTAGAAACAGGTGATGCCAATATTACTATTAATACAGTGTGCCCAGCGTATGTAAAAACGCCATTAGTGGAGCAGCAAATTGCCGCACAAGCCAAAGAGCATGGTATTTCTGAGCAGCAAGTAATTGACACCATTATGCTGGCACCCATGCCGAAAAAGGCATTTATCGGCTTAGACGAAATCTTGCATACCGTGAGTTTTTTAATGGCAGATGCTGCACGCAACATTACCGCTCAAGCAATCGCCATTGATGGCGGTTGGACTGCACAATAAGGGGGAGCTAATGGCAGGTTTTGATAAAGTAGTAACAAGCTACAGTGACGCTATGACTGGGCTTGAAGATGGCATGACCGTGATTGCTGGTGGTTTTGGTTTATGTGGTATTCCTGAGGGATTAATTGCACAGATTAAGCGCCAAGGCACCCGAGACTTAACCTTAGTATCGAATAACTGTGGTGTTGACGGCTTTGGATTAGGATTGTTACTTGAAGACAAGCAAATTAGCAAAATGATTGCCTCGTATGTGGGCGAAAATGCGTTATTTGAGCAGCAGTTACTGAGTGGCGAGTTAGATGTTGAACTAACGCCACAAGGGACGCTAGCCGAAAAAATGCGCGCAGGCGGCGCCGGAATTCCAGCATTTTATACCGCAACGGGTGTCGGTACGCCTGTGGCTGAAGGTAAAGAAACCCGTTCAATCAAGGGGCGCGAATATTTATTAGAGCCCAGTATAATCGGTGACTTTGCCATTGTTAAAGCGTGGAAGGCAGATCGCTATGGTAATTGTATTTATCGTCATACAGCGATGAACTTTAATCCAATGGCCGCAACCGCAGGTAAAATAACCGTATTAGAGGTTGAAGAAATTGTCGAGCCCGGAGAGCTTGAGCCAGGCCAAATTCATACGCCAGGTATTTATATCGATCGCGTTATTAAAGGTGAGTTTGAAAAGCGTATTGAAAAAACCACCACTCGAGCGGCAAAGTCCTAAGGAGCACATAATGGCATTAACACGAGAGCAAATAGCAAAACGCGTGGCAATGGAATTACAAGATGGCTACTACGTTAACTTAGGAATAGGGATACCTACATTGGTGGCCAATTATGTGCCTAAGGGCATTGAGGTAATGCTGCAATCAGAAAATGGGTTACTGGGCATGGGGCCCTATCCTACCGCTGAAAATGTAGATGCCGATATGATCAACGCAGGAAAAGAAACAGTAACCGCAGCTACGGGTGCCGCTATTTTTAGCTCTGCTGAGAGCTTTGCCATGATCCGCGGTGGGCATGTTGATTTAACCGTGCTGGGTGCGTTTGAAGTGGACCAAAACGGTAACATTGCCAGTTGGATGATCCCTAATAAATTGGTCAAAGGTATGGGCGGGGCGATGGATTTAGTGGCTGGGGCAAAAAACATTATTTGCACTATGACCCATGCTAATAAACACGGTGAATCAAAGCTACTGAATAAATGCAACCTACCGTTAACCGGCGTTGGTTGTATCAATAAAGTAATTACTGATTTGGCTCTATTAGAAATAAAAGATGGCGCTTTTCATTTATTAGAATGCGCACCCGGTGTGACTATTGATGAAATCAAAGCCAAAACTGCGGGTAATTTAGTTATTAGCGACAAAGTCAAAACTATGAGTTTTGAGTGATTTTACTAACGATTTACATGGAGCAAAATAATTGTGTTTGCTTCATGTCATCATCCGATTGCGCTTTTGACGTTCAACAATGACGCTGATAAAGACTTAAGTCGTTTAAATACAGTTTATAATATGCCTCTTTTAAGCCCATCTCATACCTCAAAATATCTTTAAAGCAAGTTTTTTATAAATTGATTGCATTTTAAGCGACTTCTATGGTGATGTTCGCTTTAAGTAATGCTATACTCCCGCCGAATAATTTATCGACTTTATTAAGAGTAAAATTAATGGCAGATTTATCGAAGTACAGAAACATTGGTATTTTCGCGCACGTTGATGCGGGTAAAACCACAACTACTGAGCGTATCCTAAAGCTTACAGGTACTATCCACAAAACAGGTGAGGTTCATGATGGTGAATCGACTACCGATTTCATGGATCAAGAAGCTGAGCGCGGTATTACTATCCAGTCTGCGGCAGTAAGCTGTTTCTGGAAAGATCACCGTTTTAACGTTATCGATACTCCTGGACACGTTGACTTCACCGTTGAAGTTTACCGTTCACTTAAAGTATTAGATGGCGGTGTGGGTGTATTCTGTGGTTCTGGTGGTGTTGAGCCACAATCAGAAACTAACTGGCGCTACGCGAATGAGTCAGGTGTTGCACGTATCATCTTCGTAAACAAATTAGACCGTATGGGTGCTGATTTTTTCCGTGTAACAGCGCAAGTACAAAAAGTACTTGGTGCTACTCCACTTATCATGACTTTACCAATCGGTATCGAAGATGAGTTCTGTGGTGTTGTTGATGTTTTAAACAAAAAAGCATACATCTGGGATGAGACAGGTCTTCCAGAAAACTACACTATTGAAGACGTTCCTGCAGACATGGTAGAGAAAACTGATGAATACCATGAAATGCTTATCGAAACTGCTGTAGAGCAAGACGATGACCTAATGGAAGCGTACATGGAAGGTGAAATCCCTTCAATCGAAGACATCAAGCGTTGTATCCGTAAAGGTACTCGTGACCTTGCGTTCTTCCCTACATTCTGTGGTTCTGCATTCAAAAACAAAGGTATGCAACTTGTACTTGACGCAGTAGTAGATTACCTACCTGCTCCTACAGAAGTTGATCCTCAACCTCTTATGGATGAAGAAGGTAACGAAAACGGCGAGCATGCAATCGTATCTGCTGACGAACCTTTCAAAGCGTTAGCATTTAAGATCATGGATGACCGTTTCGGTGCATTAACATTCGTACGTATCTACTCTGGTGTGCTTAACAAGGGTGACACTATCCTTAATGCATTTACTGGTAAAACTGAGCGTGTTGGCCGTATGGTTGAGATGCAAGCAGATGAGCGTAAAGAGCTTACTTCAGCGCAAGCGGGCGATATCATCGCTATCGTTGGTATGAAGAACGTGCAAACTGGTCACACTCTTTGTGATCCTAAGCACCCAGTAACACTTGAGCCAATGGTATTCCCAACTCCAGTAATCTCGATTGCTGTACAGCCTAAAGATAAAGGCGGTAATGAGAAAATGGGTGTTGCTATCGGTAAAATGGTTGCAGAAGATCCATCTTTCCAAGTTGAAACTGATGAAGATTCAGGTGAAACTATCCTTAAAGGTATGGGTGAGCTTCACTTAGATATCAAAGTAGATATCCTTAAGCGTACTTACGGTGTAGACCTTATCGTTGGTCAACCACAGGTTGCTTACCGTGAAACTATCACTCGTGAAATCGAAGATAGCTACACGCATAAGAAACAATCTGGTGGTTCTGGTCAATTCGGTAAAATCGATTACCGTATCAAGCCTGGCGAAGTGGGTTCTGGTTTCACGTTCACATCTTCAGTTGTTGGTGGTAACGTACCTAAAGAATTCTGGCCTGCAGTTGAGAAAGGCTTTAAGTCAATGATGAACGAAGGTGTTCTAGCTGGCTTCCCAGTACTTGACGTTGAAGTTGAACTTTTCGACGGTGGCTTCCACGCCGTGGATTCATCAGCAATCGCATTCGAAATCGCAGCTAAAGGCGCTTTCCGTCAGTCTATCCCTAAAGCGGGTGCACAACTTCTTGAGCCAATCATGAAAGTTGACGTGTTCACGCCAGAAGATCACGTAGGTGACGTAATCGGTGACCTTAACCGTCGTCGTGGTATGTTAAGCGACCAAGAAGCTGGTTTAACTGGCGTTCGCATTAAAGCAGACGTACCGTTATCAGAAATGTTCGGTTACATCGGTTCACTACGTACAATGACATCAGGTCGTGGTCAGTTCTCTATGGAGTTCTCACACTACGCACCATGTCCACAAAACGTAGCTGACACAGTAATCGCTGCAGAAAAAGAGAAAAAAGCAGCTAAGTAATTAGCACTTTAACTCTTTAAAAAAACCCGCACTTGTTGCGGGTTTTTTATTGTCTGAAGGTTATTAAGCTCGAAAATTAAAGCGTGCGGTCATAAAAAAGGAGCAACAGTTAGTTGCTCCTTTTTTATTTATTATGACTATACCAATCTTCAAAATAGCTGACTTAATTAAGCGAATTGGTATTAATTTAGCTTATTAGCTGTTTTTGTGATGAGTGCTTTAAACTTCTTACGATGTGATTCACTACTAAAGCTCTGAATAGGCATGGTTACTTTATGTTCTTGTGGTAACAGCGGTATTGCTGTTGAATAACGCCCTGCAGGTGGAACGGTTATCTCTTTGAGGTGTACTTTAAGTGCCACTAATGTTGCATCATTATCGACTTCACTCGGGCAGAGAAAAATCCCCCATTGTCTGAGCTTAACGCCTAGCTTGATACTACTTGAATAGCGCACAATAGGTGCAGCGAGTATGAGCCCTAATAAAATAGGAGATAACCACCAAAAAAAGACTGGCGTAAAGTAATAAGCAACGCTACCCCATACAATGGCAATCAGCGAAGAAAGCAATGTATAACTAAACGCTTCTTTCCATGGCACCATTCTGCCTTCACGCGGTTGAGCGTCCCATTTTACTTTTTTGCCTAAAAATACACAGACTACAAAGTACGCATGAAAAACCATCATTAATGGTGCCACAATAATGGCAAATACGGTTTCAATTATAGACCCTAAAGTAAGTTTTAATGCACCACCAAAGCGCTGCTTACGGTGTACTAAGGTAACAATCACGCCCATGAGTTTAGGCAATAATAAAATAATGATAGTTAGGTAAAGTAATGAGTCAATGAGTTCTGTTTTGGCTATTTGCCAAGTTGGAAATAGTTGATAGGCGCGATTAAAATAGACATCGCTATTTAAAGCGCGTGTTATCGCATCTATGGTACTTAACGCCAGCATAGATAACCAAATGAGTGATGATATATACGCGGTTGCACCCAGTAAAAAATGCAGCTTACTCATTAGCTTTAATTTTGCTGATGATAATAAGCCAAGGTGTTGAATATTACCTTGAACCCAGCGTCTATCGCGTACAGCATAATCTAATATGTTGCTCGGAACTTCCTCGTAACTGCCTTCAATATCGGCAAGTAATAATACGTCCCAATTCGCGCTATGTAATAAAGAGGCTTCCACAAAATCATGACTTAAAATTTCACCACCAAAAGGCGCTTTACCTTTTAGTGTTGGCAAGCCACAGCAATCAATAAATGCTTTGACGCGAATAATGGCATTATGGCCCCAGTAATTGGCTTTGTCGGTCTGCCAAAAAGCAGAGCCGGTAGCTAACATTGGACTATAAAGAATTGAAGCGAACTGTAAAAAGCGTCCAAAAAAAGTATCTTGGCGCACAGGAATAGGGATAGTCTGAATCAATCCCGCTTGTGGATTATTTAGCATACTGGTAGTGAGCTCTAGCATGCATTGACCCGTCATCACACTATCGGCATCCAATACAATCATATGCTCGTATTGGCTACCCCAGCGCTCACAAAAGTCGGTTAAGTTACCCACTTTACGATGTTTGTTATCTTCACGGCGACGATAAAATACCTGCTTTGCAGTATCACCTAAGCGCTCACATAACGCATGCCATGCACTTAATTCATTACTAGCAATAGTTGCGTCTTGTGTATCGCTTAGTAAATAAAAATCAAAGTGTTTTAATTGCCCTGTCGCTTTTAATGATTGTAAGCTGACTTCAAAGCCTGCAATCACTCTGTGCGTATCTTCGTTATATATAGGCATAACCACAGCCGTTTTTTGCTGTGACAGTGCTTCACTGTTAATAGAGACCGGCTTTATTTTTTTAAGTGTGAGTGGATCTATCCGAAATAGCTGCAGTATAAAACCAATACAACCACTACAAAATGCGGTGACTATCCACGCAAAAGTAATAGAAAATAAAGCAAGAAGTGCATACTCAAGCAAGGTCATGCCATTTGAGTTTAAAATTTCAAACATAATTGAAATGCCATAGCCTGAAAGACCAATAGCAGCAATAGCAAATAACCACACACGAAGTGTTTTAAAAGGCATCGGCGTGCCTGCGCTTTGTTTACTTGATGTCATTTGGATACCAAACATAGCTCCATACCTCGCTCACTTCTTTATTACGTAGCTTTAGCGATAAACGCATATCTACAGGATCACTACCTTGGGGAGCGACTTTAAAAGCAACACGCCAACCTAATGATTTTGGTAATTTTTGCACTGTAATATCGCGGGCTTCACCGGTAGTCAGCTGAAGATCTGCGCTAAGTGCTAATTTTGCTGATAACTGATTGATATCAGGGCCGGTAAAGTCAACAGTAAATTGACGATGGCTTTTTGGCGGTGGATTATCTTCACCAGGTAATGCGGCACTACCAATACGCGTTCTAGCTACATTGGCCAAATTATTTTGGCTTAGATAATCATTAAACGTCGTCATCTTATAGCTAAACTTTAATGCCTCTCCTGCTTTGAACGGCTTTTCAGGAACCCAATAACTTACAATATTATCGTTTGTTTCAGTATCTGTTGGAATTTCTACTAGCTCAACACGGCCATTACCCCATTCACCTTGTGGTTCTATCCAAAGGCTAGGGCGGTCATGGTAATGCGCTTCGATATCAAAGTAGTTATTAAAGTCACGGTCACGCTGCACAAGGCCAAAGCCTTTTGGATTCTCATATGAAAAAGAGGTTACACTGAGTTGGGATGGATTATTAAGCGGACGCCATACCCAATTACTCTCTTGTGACTGCGTGAGCAAACCATCTGAATCATGTACTTCAGGGCGGTAATCATCAAAAAACTTAGTGCTATTTTCACCGTGATAAAACATGCTCGTTAATGGCGCTATACCTAGCTTTTTAACATCTTTACGCGCAAAAATTTGCATGTCGACGTTAACTCGTGTCTGTGTGTTTGGGTCTATTTCAAACTTGTAGGCTCCCGCTACCGATGGGCTATCGAGTAAAGCAAAAATAGTAATATTAGTTTGCTCTGGTGTTGGTTTTACTAACCAAAACTCTTTGAATGAAGGAAACTCTTCACCAGATGTTTGTGCGGTATCAATTGCCAATCCGCGTGCTGATAAGCCATAAACTTGATTAGGTCCAACTAGGCGAAAATAAGAAGCGCCCTGAAACACCATAATTTCATCTTTATAGTCATCGTTATTTAGTGGGTAGTGCAATCTAAAACCAGCATGCCCTAACTGTGTACCTTCAACACTTTTCGCTATTTCATCTTTTAGGTGTGCTGCTGTTCCATCATATTGATAAAAGTCTGTGCTAAATGGGAGACGGCTAAGCTTGGCATCTTGATCAACGATATTGATTTTGACTGGGGTTTTATATAAAAAACCTGGGTGAAATAGTTGCAGCTCATAAAGCCCTTCATCTTTCCATACCGATTGATCGTGTTTGAAGCGGATTGAGCGGTAGTCTTGATAATCAATACTATTGAGCGCTTCTATTTGTATGTTTTTAGGTGCAATGTAATCTTGCTCAGCAAGCTTTTTAGCACGCGCACTTATCACATCAAATAAGCTGCCTTGTGGTATTGCCGCTTCTAATGAGGTTGCTGCAATGGCGTTGTTCGTTCCCCACAGTGAAAAAACTATCAACATCCCTACCAAAGGTTTAAAAGCCCTTTGACAAGTTGATATAAGGTGAATGCGTTCTTTCATTTTGAATCCTTTATAAAAATATATTTACAGCGAGAGTAACGTCTATCTCAATGGTTTTTATATGGGTTAGCAGGACTGGGCAATTATCGTTTTAGCGCAGGTGTAGTAACGCAGCTTCACACTTTGTATTTATTAAACAATAAATGAAAGGTGTGAAATTTGATAAAGGCCATATCAAGGTTTGCATAGATAGTAAGCAATGTTTGCTGAAGCTTGTCTGAATTACATTTGTATAAAAAATAAAAAAGCCGCGAAAGCGGCTTTTGAGTAACTATATAGATATTTTAGGTCACAATACCTAATTGTTAACCGACTAATTAAGCTTAATCAGCATACTTTGTTGCTTTGTACGTTAATTTAACATTACCAAAAGGAATGGCGCCGTTTACACGCACTCGCCACTTACCTTCTTTAGGATTGGTAAATGAACAGCTTTCATTATTACCGAAGCTTATTGAGGCGCAATCTTTTCTGAAAAGAGTCGGGTTTCTTTTATGACGTACAAATAAGTTTGCATCACCCCAGCCACCTTCAAGGCTAACCGTTAGCTCGTCATAACCTTGTGGGATTTCAAAGCTGTAGCTTTTCCACCAAAACCACCCGCCAATATTATTAATTTCGCCAATAATTACTTCAGGTTCTGGCTCAGGTGGCGCGATAATGGTCGAGCGAATATCGACAATAACAGGGTCATGATCTGACGCTCTGTAAGGACCTTGAGCATATAAGGTTGATTGTTGTGCGTCAGATTTAAACTCAACGTTATAATCAAGCGAGATAGGCTCATCGGCATTAATGTGCCAATCGGTTGCACTGACTACTTTATTTAATAAGCTTGGACTGACTAGGGCGTGATCTAAACTACCCGCTCGGCCAGAAAAGCTATAAGAGTAACCTAAAGTGTTGCCATCTAGCTCAGCAACCACATTTTTAAGGCCTTTATCAGCAAATGCACGGATTGGATCTTCCATTGCATAGGCGTTCATGTCACCAACAAGAATGATATCTTCATCATCAACCCCTGTTGGTTTGCTATTTAACCAATCAGCAAATGCATTGGCGCCAGCAGTTCGAATTTCGTTCCAACATGCTTGGCCGTCATTTTGATCAGCGTTTCCACCAGTTGCACTTCCACAACCACCTTTAGATTTTAAGTGAGCAACGGCAACAGTAAAGACTTCTTCTGTCTCTAAAGACTTAAAGCTTTGCGCAATAGGTGCGCGATTGCTGTAGTCAAAAGGCGCGTCAGTTGTAATCGCTGCTGTTCCTACTTGCTGTACTTTATCAGCACGATAAATAAGCGCGGTAGTAATAGCGTCGGTGCCGATTTTATCAACGCCAAAGTCCACAAATGCATATTGATTTTGACTGTCGGCATCATTAAGTGCATTTACTAAGCTTGCAACTGCGCTAAATTCGCCAAAGCCGTCATTTTCAATTTCCATTAAGCCAATCACATCAGCTTGCATAGCACTGATAGCACTAACTAGTTTGGCCTGTTGACGAATTAATTCTACTTCTGAGTCAGCGCCTCGGCTAGTTGGGAAACCGCTGCCTTGGCCGTCGCCATTAAAGTAGTTAAGTACGTTAAAGCTGGCAACACGTAAATCAGCGTCAGGGTTTAACTCTGGTGCATCGGTACGCGGATTCGTTGCTATAAACTGAGGTGTGACCGTTGGGTGAATACGGTAAGTGCTAAAACTGTACGCTAGGGCGCCAGTAACGGTATTTACTGTATCGCCAGTACGCAGCGTATTCTCTGCTGATAATCCAGGTACAGGGTAAGCAATAGGGTCGCGATTTTGACGAGTTGAGCCATCATCTACGAGTATTTTTTTAGTTAGATTTTGCGCTTCAACCGCATTTGCTGCCGCACCAGGAAGTGCAACTTGTGTCCCTTGATATAAACGTTCGGTGGCAAGCTCTAATTCACCGTAACGACCTAAACCATAGTTATTCGTGACAACTAATGGCTGCTCTAGGGTCACCAACATACCTTCAAATGCTTCTAACTCACTTTGATCGATAACGGGTAAAGTGATTTTAGTCGGATAAGCTGAAAGGCCGGTATCACAAATAGCAACTTGGCTAACATTACCAATTTGGGTGGCATCAAAGTACTCTTCAACAGTACCTTGTACGCGAACATGGTCGCCAACATTAACATCAGTATTGGTAAAGTAAACAAATACACCTTCAGAAGTAAGGGGATTTGCATCTTCATCACTATTAAGTGAATTTACAAAAAAGCCTTTGAGCTGATCATCTGCTTGGAAATCAGCCGTCACAACGCCTTCAAATTCAACCACAGTGTTAACCAGTGGACTGCTTGCGCCTTCACCTTGAATACTGCTAATTAATGTTTTATCAGCGCCACATAGTAAAGGATCTTCAGGTTCTGGCTCAGGATCTGGATTAGGTGACGAATTCCCTGCAAAGATACCTAGATCACTAAAATCATCTTGATCAAATTGCAGCCATAGCTCACTTGGATTAAAAGCGCCATCGGCATCAGTGCGTCCGTTTAATTGAGTTTCTTTACGACGCAGTGTTTTATTTTGTGTTTGTACGCCACCTTCAGACCAAAATGAACCTGGATCTACACCGCGTTGACCAAAGCTGTCAATAACGGTTGAGCCTTGCGTAAGTACCAGTGCGTCATCACCATTAAAGTTAGTGACGGCGCTGAGTTGATCTGCTTTTTCTTTTAATTCAACTGAAGCATTACCATTAACAATGACATACGTGCTATTAGCAGCAAGTTCACCGGTTAAATCGAGCGTATTGTTTGCCTCTGTATTGCCATTTGAATAGAGACTTAGGGTGTAGCCATCCAATGACAGTGGGGTTGTCGAATTATTAAATAGTTCTACTGCTTTATTATAGCTACTGCCCTCTACGTATTCTGATATAACGAGGTTAGCGGTAGCGGGTGCACTGAGGCTTGCTAACACAAGCGCCAATGGCGTTATTTTTGTTTTCAACATTATTATTTTTTCCCGTGTTTTTGTTTCCCCAAATGGGACGCTTAGTGTAATGAAAAATGATTACAAATAGAATACAGAATGTTAACAATATTAAGTTTTGTTATTTTTTGAGGTAGAACGTACAGTTGTGTGTTTAGTTTTAGGTAAGACAGAGCCTGTGTAGTGTGATTACTATCTATAAAAATAGGGGGTAACGCTGCATAAATGCCAACTATGTGTTGTTCTTAAACATAAAAAAAGGGCAATAAAGCCCTTTTATATCAATATGCTTTTATTACTTATTTAAATAGCGGGCTGCCTGCTTTGCAAAGTAAGTCAGAATGCCATCAGCACCTGCACGTTTAAATGCTAATAAAGATTCCATAATAGTGGCTTCCTCACTCAGCCAGCCGTTATCAATAGCGGCTTTATGCATCGCGTACTCACCACTTACCTGATAAGCAAATGTTGGTACACCAAATTCATCTTTAACGCGGCGTACAATGTCTAAATAAGGCATACCTGGCTTAACCATTACCATATCGGCGCCTTCTTGCAAATCAAGAGCTACTTCACGAATAGCTTCATCAGAGTTGGCAGGATCCATTTGGTAAGTTTTTTTATCAGCGCCTTTTAAGTTTCCTGCTGAACCGACAGCATCTCTAAATGGGCCATAGTAGCTTGATGCATACTTTGCTGAATAGGCCATAATGCGAGTGTGAATAAAGCCATCGGCTTCAAGGGCTTCACGAATTGCACCAATACGCCCATCCATCATGTCTGATGGGGCAACAACATCAGCACCTGCATGTGCGTGTGATAGCGCCTGCTTAACTAAAATTTCGGTAGTGACGTCATTAATTACATAACCTGCATCATCAATAATGCCGTCTTGACCATGCACAGTAAATGGGTCAAGTGCAACATCGGTGATCACGCCAAGCTCTGGAAAGGTTTCTTTTAATGCGCGAACAGTTCTTTGTGCTAAGCCATCATCGTTATACGCTTCTTCAGCGAGTAGAGACTTTTTATCTGCAGGGGTAACAGGGAAAATAGCGAGCGCAGGGACGCCTAAATCAACTAATTCTTTAGCTTCTTCTAGCAGTAAATCAATTGATAAACGTTCAATGCCGGGCATCGATTCAATGCTTTCACGACGATTTTTACCTTCAAGCACAAAAACAGGATAAATAAGATCATTAACACTCAGCTGGTTTTCAGCCATAAGGCGACGAGAGAAATCATTACGGCGCATTCTACGCATGCGAGTATATGGGAAAAGGTCTAGTCCAGATTGGGCCATAAGTTATACGCTCCTACTGTGAGATTGGAAAATTAACCACTTGATTGCGGCCATGTTGTTTTGCTAGATAGAGTGCCTTATCGGCACGCTCAGTAAATGTTTCAGGGTTATGAACATCATCGGCAATATGAGTATAAACACCGGCACTAATGGTGTATTTAATCGTAGTACCTGCAACACTGACAGTGCTTTTTTCTATTGCGCACCGTATTTGCTCGGCAATAGCTAACGCACCTTGATTATTAGTATTGGGTAGCAGGACGACAAATTCTTCACCACCATAACGCGCCACTTCATCAAGAGGACGTTTTAATTGTTGTTTAATAACATCACAGACTGCTCGAATTACCTGATCGCCGGTTAAGTGGCCATACGTATCGTTGATTGCTTTAAACTTATCTATATCAAGCATAATGATGCTCAAGGGTGTTTGCTCACGGCGTGAACGGCGAATTTCCATGATTATTTTTTTATCAAAGAAGCGTCTGTTTTTTACCCCTGTTAGAGCATCTTCCATATTGAGTTGTTCAAGCTCACGGTTTTTATCTTCAAGTTCCCTAAGCGTGACTTGTAACTCAAAGGTGCGCTCATCAACTTGGTTTTCAAGTTCATGACGAGTGCGCTCTTGTAATTCAATCCGCTCATTTAAGAGCGCATCTTGCGCTGCACTTTTTGCAATCAATGCCTGTTGTGTTGTGACTTGCTCATCGCGTTGTAATATAAATAATTTTATGACGGTGTAGCTTAAACAAAATGAGCAGCTTAAAGAGGCCGCGAAGGTGAGTATTAAGCTGGATCTAGTGACGGTATACAGGCCTGTTAACGCAACGGAAAAATGAATGACTACAATTAAAAAGAACCCGAGTGCCATAAATAGAGATTTATTGGGGCTCGTGGGGTTTTTTCGTAGGTAAAATAATGTTGTGGCAACATGATAACTTAAAATGACAGGAATGCTTAAAATAGCAAACAAAGCCACGCTTGGAGTAGGCAGCAACCCTATAAGTACAATAACCAATGCATATAAAGTGGTAATTATTGTTTGCCCTTTAACTAAGTTGGATTTAATGGGTATGCAAACATGGCGCTGTAAAGGAAGAAACAATACCGTGATCAGCATTAGCAAAATAGGCAGCATTAACTGTTGCAAGGCTGCTATGCTTGGGAGGGCATAACGAAACCCAAACCCGCCTAAATATGCTAAAAATAGGCTAAGCATCAGTGTAATCACACCGGCATAGGCAAAATAATGTTTACGTGAAAAAGCAAATAAAACCAAGCTACTGATAGCCAAAGAAAAAATAAATCCAATCAGTAATCCATAGTGCAAGTTAAGCATACTTTTATGGGCTAATAATGTATCTTGTTGCCATAATGTGAGGGGGACGCGAAGCCCGATTCCTGCATTATTATTAACGTTAAGATAAACGGTGGTTTCGCTGTTAGCGGGAAGTGTTAATTTAACCAACAAAGACTCACTTTTAATCGCTCTATCAGATAAAGGAAGAGCATCACCAAGATGTTCCGATTTTAGTTGCTTCTCACCCATAAAGTGGTACAGGTATACATTGTTTAGAAGTGGGTTATCTAACGATAAAATTGGCTCTGTTGGCTTATTAAGATAATTATTTAGTTGAAATTGAATCCACACAGGGCGAGTTTCAAGACCTAAATTAAGCGGTTTATTATTAAGTGACTGCCATTGTTGTAAGTTGCTTTGTTGTGCATCTTCTAATGAGTTGGGGGTAAATGAATAATGAATAGACTCTATTTTTTTTGAGCTAAATTCACTATTTATATCAATTGCAGTTGCAGGGAAACAGGATGTAAAAAACACCATGATGAATGCCAGCAAGGTGCTAAAGATGCGCATTATTTTTTCTCTAATCCAAATAAGCGATTAAAGTTTTCACGAGTATGCTTTGCCACTTCAGATGCCGGAATGCCATAAAGCTGAGCAAGCGTGTCACACACATAATGCAGCAGTGCTGGCTCGTTTCGTCTTGATTTTGGCTTTGGTTTAACTGTACGAGGAATTAAAAAAGGCGAATCGGTTTCTATTAATAAACGTTCAATAGGAATACTCGGTATAAGTTGTTGTAACTCCTCGCCACGTCTTTCGTCACATATCCAGCCGGTAATACCAATATAAAGTCCTAAGTTTAAGTAACCTGAGAGTGCTTGTGCATTACCTGTAAAGCAGTGCAGTACACCGCGAACAGTAAATTCTTTTAAAATAGTGAGCATATCCTCACTGGCATCACGTTCATGCAAATAAACAGGCAAGTTGAGTTTTTCAGCTAATGCGAGCTGACGACGCAAAACAGCACGTTGTATATCTCTAGGGGAAAAGTCGCGATTGTAATCTAGTCCGCATTCACCTATGGCAATAACCTGCTCATTTTGAGCGAGCTGAGTAAGTTGTTGCTCAAGCTCAGGGGTTGCTGTTTTAGCGTCATGAGGGTGAATACCAGCGGTAGCATATTGATTATAGTGCGCAGCAACTGCTAATGATTCTTCACTGGAGCTGATATCACAGCCAATAATCAGCATCTGGTTTACGCCCGCATCTTTTGCTCTGGCGAGCACCTCTTGATGCTGACCATCAAATTGATGATTAGTTAAATTTACGCCAGCATCAATTAACGTGTATTGCATTACTGAGTACGTTTTACACGAATTGAACGGTTTTGATCTGCTTTTTTAAGTAAAAAAGAGTTGAATACGCCACGGCTAATAATAACAGTATCGCCTTCGTCTAATCTTAAGCTATCTGAACCAATTTGACGCCATTGCTGGTTATTTTCTAAGGTAATGATTAGCTCACCATAAGGTGCTTTTTTAACAGATGAAATCATTGACGTAATAGACTCTTCACCATTTTCCGCAATTTCTTTATGCTCTAAACCAAACTCTTTTGCTTTAGTGGCCACAGGCGCTGTTGCAGCGGGAGCCTCAGCTTTTACATTTGTTTGTGCCGATTTGCTTAACTGGCTTTGTGCTGGTTGTGTTAATGACTTTCCGGCAATGGTGTTGTCGTAGCAGAGTAAACGATTAAAGTCGTTTTCAATAAAACTACAGGCTTGCAAAGCTTGCTCATTAATAGGAGTAGCGGCTAAAACCGGTACGCTGACTAAAGCGAGTAAAGAAAGTAAATACTTGTTCATATTATTCCTTAGATTCTTGTTGTGGTTTTGCGGTATAAAATTTAGCTAAAATTAAACCAAGCTCAAATAAAAGCAGCATAGGTAGTGCCAATAGGGTTTGTGAAAGCACATCAGGAGGCGTTAAAAACATTGCCACTACAAATACGCCAACCACTATATAGGGGCGCTTTTCTTTTAGACTTTGTGTGGTTGTTGCACCGCTCCAGCAGAGCAACATAATTGCAACTGGGATTTCAAATGCGATCCCAAAAGCAAAAAAAAGCTTGAGCACAAAGCCTAAATAACTACTTATATCGGGCGCAAGCGTCATCATTTGCGGCCCTACACTGGTGAAAAACCCTAAAATTATAGGTAGCACCACAAAGTAACAAAAAGCAATGCCACTATAAAATAAGATAATACTGGAAGCCAATATGGGCATCAGCATTTTCTTTTCATGTTGATATAAACCCGGAGCTATAAACCCCCAAATTTGATGCAAAATCCAAGGAATGGCAGCAAATAAAGCAACAAACAACGTCAGCTTAAAAGGGGCAAAAAACGGTGCAGTAACATCCGTTGCAATCATAGTGGCTGTACTAGGTAAATGAGCAACTAAAGGAGCGGCTACAAAGGTATAAATATCGTTTGCAAAGTAAATTAAGCCAATAAAAATCACTAAAATACTTAATAACGATTTAATTAGCCGGTCACGTAATTCAATTAAATGAGCGACAAACCCTGATTTTACTTCCTCAGTCATTGTGTTTTATACCGTGTATTAAGTGCATGAAAAAAAGAGAGTGCTATGTTCACTTTGAGTCATCTGTTTGTTGGCTATTTGATGCTGGCGTTTGACTTTTTTTATAGCTATGGGTGACTGATTGCGCCGCTTGTTGTAGCTCAGAAACAGAGTTTTGTAGGTCAGGACTTAAATCTTTAAGACCTTGTTGCTCTGCTTTTTTTAGATTTTCGTGTAGTTCATGCACACGAAGCTCCTCGCTCACCTCCGCTTTTACGGAATTGGCCATTGCTTTTGCTGTTTTAACCCAACGGCTCACAGTTCTAATAGCGACAGGTAAGCGCTCAGGACCAAGCACCACCAAACCGACAATAAATACAACAACAAGCTCCCACATTCCCATGCTGGTTAAACCTTGTCGTTGTCTTTAGTTTTGCTAGTTGTACTTGAATCGATAGGTGTTGATTCTGCTGATTTTTCAATGTGTTCTGTTTTATTTTCGCTGGCTTGTTTTTCAGCGCTTTGTTCATCCGACATCGCTTTTTTAAAACCTTTAACTGCGCCGCCTAAATCACCACCGATACCGCGTAGCTTTTTGGTACCAAATAAAAGTACAATGATTGCAAGTACAATTAATAGCTGCCAAATACTAATACCACCAAACCCCATGGTTTTCTCCTGCTTTTAAAGCCGTTAATATTAAGATTAAATGCTGATTATACGCCCACAGCGGTAAATAGCACTTAGTTTATGCGCGGCGCCAAGCCGCTATAAAGCCAACTACAGCACAGCCTAAGACAACGCCAGCAGCCATTAAGTTGTGTTGTAAATAAAATAATGCTGAAACAATCATCGCTGCACTACTAAAAAGTCCTAAAACCAAGGGTTTATGTGAAACCGTTGATGTTGGAGGTTGTGCGTGCGGTGCTCGTTTTAAATTTTGATAAATTAAATCAGGCAACTCAGGCATTTTTTCTGCCCAAAACGGTAAGTTTGCATACATTTGCTTTAGTACAGAAAGCGGGCCAACCTGTTGTTTTACCCAGTCTTCTAAAAACGGTTTTGCGGTTTTCCACAAATCTAGTTGTGGATAAAGCTGGCGACCTAAGCCTTCAACATACAACAAGGTTTTTTGTAATAATACGAGTTGTGGTTGAACCTGCATATTAAAACGACGTGCAGTATTAAATAAATTAACCAGTACATGGCCAAATGATATTTCAGCAAGTGGTTTATTAAAAATGGGCTCGCAAACGGTACGAATAGCAAATTCAAACTCTTCAATGCTGGTATCGGGCGGCACCCACCCTGAATCAACATGTAGCTGAGCTACTTGGCGGTAGTCACGATTAAAAAAGGCAATAAAGTTTTCAGCTAAATAACGTTTATCTTCTTTGTTAAGTGTTCCCACAATGCCGCAATCTATGCCAATATATTTAGGATTGTGCGGGTTTTCGCGCGACACAAAAATATTGCCAGGGTGCATATCTGCATGAAAAAAACTATCGCGGAATACTTGGGTAAAAAACACTTCCACTCCGCGCTCAGCTAGTAATTTCATATTGGTATTTTGTGCCATCAGTGCTTCAGTATCTGACACCGGAATTCCGTAAATTCGCTCCATAACCAGCACATTATTGCGGCTGTAGTCACTGTATACTGTTGGAATATATAGCGATTCTGAGTCTTCAAAATTACGCTTTAATTGAATGCCGTTAGCACCCTCACGCATTAAGTCTAGTTCATCGAGTAATGTTTTTTTATACTCTTTAACCACTTCTACAGGGCGTAAGCGTTTCGCTTCATTAATTAACTTACCAACAACTTTAGCTAATTTTTCCATTAAGGCTAAATCGGCATTAATTTGCTGCTCAATGTTAGGGCGAATAACTTTAATAACAACATCTTGCGATTCGCCCTGCGCGTCAACGAGGGTGGCAGTATGCACTTGAGCAATTGAGGCCGATGCCAAGGGGGTTTGTGAAAACTCGCTAAATAGCTGGCTAATATCATCTATTTCTAATGCTTTTTCGATGATCTTTTGCGCTAATTCACCTTCAAAAGGTTCTACCTGATCTTGTAAAAATGCTAACTCTAGCGCGATATCGTGGGGTAACAAGTCACGACGGGTTGAGAGCATTTGGCCAAATTTTATCCACACCGGGCCAAGTTGTTGCAGCGCTAAACGAAGTCTTAAGCCCGGGGGTTTATTTTTGTGTTGGTTGCGCAACCAAAACAAACTTCCTCGTGCAAGTTTAGCAAACCAAGGTACTTTGTGTTTTGGAATAAGCTCATCGAGTCCGTAGCTAAGCAGGGTTTTAGTTATGTAATACAGTCGGGCAGTTGACACAAAAAATCCTTAGCGCGTTAAAGTGCTTTAATTAGGGCGTTAATGCGTTGCTCAATGGCAGCAACTTGGCTTTTTAGTGCTCTATTTTGTTGTTTAAATTGCGCAAGCTCTAATGGGTGAATTGTAATTGCCAATTCATCTTGGAACAGGCTGATCAAGGTGCTATCGAGCTGTGATTTTGCTTTTTTACCTTGCTGCTTAAACGACTGAAAGTGCAAATAAAGTTGTTGTGCAGGTGCATCCCCAACATACTTTGCTAGTTGCTCTGGCCAATCAATGTCTAAACTTGAAAAGGCGGAACTATAATTTTGAGCTATGTTTAAATCCCCTTGCAAATCAAGTTTGTCTTGACGTATAAGCTGGGTAAGCATGGCTGGATTTTTAAGAGCTAACAAGGTGTTTATATTGGCACTGATCATACAGTCAGCGTCAGCATGTGCTAATGCAGTGTAAAGATGTAGCTGCTGATTGGCATAAGTAATGGCTATTTTTTGCTGCCAATCTCTAACTTCAACTAATAAACGCTGATGTTCTACCGCTTTTAGCTTATCGACTAAGCTCGGGTCGAGTTTAAGCGCTTGATTTAATACTTGTTCAATAAGCGAAAGCACAAAGCTCGGTAGCATAAAAAAACTGTTTTCAGCCGATTGTTCTTTATTGTTTTCTTCAAGCGCCATAAATTACTAACCTTAGTATTTAAACCCACGGTGAAGTGCAACAATGCCGCCTGTAAGGTTTTGATAAGTTGCTTGTTCAAATCCTGCTTCGACCATCATCGCTTTTAGCGTTTCTTGATCTGGATGCATACGAATTGACTCAGCTAAATATTGGTATGATTCACTGTCGTTAGCAACCAACTTACCCATAGTAGGTAAAATGTTGAAAGAGTAAAAATCATATGCTTTGCTCAACAATTCTTGCTCTGGTTTTGAAAACTCAAGAATGAGTAAACGACCACCTGGCTTTAAAATACGATACATAGAGCGCAGCGCTTTATTTTGATCCGTCACATTACGTAAACCAAAAGCAATCGTAATTAAATCAAAGCTATTATCAGGGAAAGGCAAGGCTTCGGCATTCATTTGTACGTAATCAATGTTGCCTACAAGGCCTAAGTTATGCAGCTTTTCGCGGCCTACTTTTAACATTGAAGAGTTTATATCACCTAAAACAACCTGACCGGTTTCGCCAACAAGCTGGCTAAACTTTGCAGTTAAATCGCCAGTACCACCGGCTAAATCTAATACATGATGACCTTTACGAATACCTGAGCTGGCAATTGTTTGACGTTTCCATAAACGATGAATACCAAAAGACATGAGATCATTCATAACATCGTACTTTGTCGCAACAGAATGAAATACATCAGCAACCATAGAAGCTTTTTCGGTTTCGGCAACAGTTTTATAGCCAAAATGCGTGGTCTTTTCAGGGTTCTCGTTCATGATTAATCTCTATCGTGGTAATAAAGACTAGTGTACTTGATTGTGCACCAAGGGTGCAATTTGAATATGATTTATCAGTTAATTTTATTGTTTGAACAGTGTACTGGGTTATTGAGAAGAGCGTGACTTAAAAGCGGCGTTTGAGGCACTTTTAACCAGCTGGTTAAAGTCGCCTTGTTGTTGCTCAGTGATCCCTAGTGAGAGAGAAATGGGGGGTAGTTTTAGATCGCTTTTTGAACTAATAAAACGTAGCTTTTCAACTCCGCTTATCACTTTTTGTGCAATAAGGTTAGCGGTTTCGGGCTCTATGTTAGCAAGTAAAACGATGAATTGATCTTTTGCAGAGCGCCCAGCTAAGCCACTTTGCGAAACATATTTTTGCACTTGCTTAGCCACTTTATTTAAAATCACTTCGCCAATGGCATCGCCAAAATTATTAATAAAATGCTCTAAATTATCAATTTGAATTGCAATAGCTGAGATTGATTTGTCTTGTTTTAACCATAACTGTGTTTGTTTGGTTAAATAATGGCGTTTATATAAGCCAGTTTGTGGGTCAATCACATGTTGTTTGCGTAAGGTATTAAGTTGTTTTTTAGTTGCTTCGTGTAGTTTTTTGGCCTGACTTAGTTGGTGTTTAAATTGTGCTTGTTGCGTTAATAAAAGCTGAGTTTGTTCATTAAGCCTTTCTAAAGCAATACGGCTGTTGGCAATATTATTTTCATCTAGAGAGTGCATACAGTCATTAACATGACCTGCAAAGTCATTTAGCTTTTTTTCGGTCTGTTGAGCATTTTGCGATAGTGAATTGATCACGCCATTGACGTTTTCAATTATTGCTACTTCGGTTTTATGCCCTTGATTTAAATATTCAAAATAGAGTTGTTCAATAAACAGCTCATCAATATTTTGATGGGCATCTATGGCATCATCAATGGCATTATTAAGCGCAAAATGGATTTTACTAATGTATGTATACACAACTTGAAAATTTAAGGGGGTGGGAGGCAAAACATGATGCTCTAAAAACATACATACTTTTGTCATTTTTTCTTGTGCTAAAGCCATGGAATCATGGAACATCATTTGCAATTACCAACCAAATACGCATAAATGCTGATTTATAAAACTCGTCCAATGAGGCAATTTGCTTCCAAGCAACGATACAATAATCATTATATCCGTTATTTAAAAGTAAAATGAGTCGGAGTTGGCTAAAATAGCACTATAATTTCAATAACCGTTGTTTTTCTGAGCAATTACTCTAAGTTATTTATAGTTTTGTATTAACTTAAGTTAATACAATGTCTCACGGGCGTATATTTTGCGCAGTTGGTCGTATATCTATTTGCTATTTATCTAGGCTACGATAGGTTTATCACATCTGTAATATTACTAAGATCACTCACTATGAATTTATCTCTTTCAAAACAAATGCGTCTTTCCTTATTAAGTGTCACTTTAGTGTGCTCACTAAGCGCGTGTCAGCTCACCGCAATTAATGCGGATCAACAATTTACGCAAGCGGCTGAAAATATCGTACAGCATCGCCAAAATGTTAGCCCGTATAGTAACCCCGAAGGAGTTGATGGCTACTTATTACCTAATTTGTCAGCTGAATTTTTAGCGCAGCAATATCAAAAAAACACCCAGTTATTAGCAGATTTAGATGCCATAGATGTAAGTAAGCTCAGTGATGAAAACCAAATTAACTACAGTATTATTCGAGCGCAAGTGCAAAATAGTGTTGATGAATATGTATTTAATACGCACTACATGCCTTTAACGTCAGAATATGGATTCCATTCAAGCCTATCGTTTATTGTTAATAGCTCTGATTATAAAACCGCACAAGATTATCAACACTATTTAAAGCGATTACAGCAAGTTCCGCGCTTTTTTGAGCAAAATATGGCATGGATGCGTAAAGGATTAGAGGTTGGTTTAACTCAACCCAAAGCGGTGTTAATTGGTTATCAAGACTCGATTACTGCTTACATTGTTGATGACGTCACACAATCTGAATTTTATAAGCCATTTTTAAACAATACCGCGGGTTTAAGTGATAGTGAATTTGCAGATTTGCAACAACAAGCTAAAGCAATTATCAGTAGCCAAGTTATTAATGCCTACAAAGACTACTTAACTTTTTTTAATAACGAATACTTACCAGGCGCACGTAGTGATATTGGTATTTCGTCAACACCAAATGGTGAGGCCTTTTATGCAAATCGTGCTAAATATTACACCACCACACAAATGACCCCAAAAGAAATACATGAGCTGGGTTTAGCGGAGGTTGCGCGCATTCGTAGTGAAATGGAAGCGGTTATTAAAGAAGTAGGTTTTAAAGGCACGTTTGCAGAATTTATCCACTTTTTACGAACAGATCCGCAGTTTTACGCCACAACGCCTGAGCAATTATTAAAAGAGGCCGCGTATATTGCCAAAAAAATGGATGCGCAGTTGCCTAAATTATTTCATACCTTACCGCGCAAACCTTATGGCGTAGCGCCGGTGCCTGCCAATATTGCTCCTAAGTACACTACTGGGCGCTATTCGGGTTCGAGCCGTGATGATCAAGCCGGCTTTTATTGGGTGAATACCTACGCTTTAGATAAACGACCACTCTACGCTTTAGAAGCATTAACTTTGCACGAAGCTGTTCCGGGTCATCATTTACAAATATCACTCAATGCAGAACTTGAAAGCTTACCTAGCTATCGCCGTGATGCGTATTTATCAGCGTTTGGTGAGGGCTGGGGACTGTATTCAGAGTACTTAGGTGTTGAAGCGGGTTTTTATCAAGACCCGTACAGCAACTTTGGTCGTTTAACCTACGAAATGTGGCGTGCTGCACGTTTAGTGGTTGATACGGGTATGCACATGTACGGCTGGAGTCGTGAGCGTGCAATGAATTTTATGGCCGATAATACGGCGCTTTCATTACACAATGTAAAAACAGAAACCGATCGTTATATTTCATGGCCTGCACAAGCGTTGTCATACAAAATTGGTGAGTTAACAATTAAACGTCTGCGTGCAGAGGCCGAGCAAGCATTAGGTCAGCAGTTTGATATTCGTGAGTTTCATCATCAAATATTGCGCCATGGTTCAGTGCCTTTGTCGGTGCTTGAGCAGCAAATACGTTTGTATATACAAGCAGAATTAGCAAAAACAGATAGCTAAAAGCGCATTATTTTGAAACTATAAAAGTGTGGTGTTATTTAATGACATCACGCTTTTTTAGCATTTAAGGATAAGTAATGAGTCAATTTATAATGTTCAGTATCGATGTGTTTGCCAGCTTATTTATTGTTGTATTTGGATTGCTGGTTATATTAATTGCTATTTTTTATGTTCGAGATGTTACCCAAACAAAGCATGCTATTAGGCGTAATTATCCAGTAATTGGACGTTTTCGCTACTTTTTTGAACGCCAAGGTGAGTTTTTTCGTCAGTATTTTTTTGCTCTCGACCGTGAAGAAATGCCCTTTAATCGCGCCGAACGCAGTTGGGTATATCGGGCTGCTAAAGATGTTGATCATACGGCTGCTTTTGGTTCAACCCAAAGCTTAGAAACGACAGGCACCGTAATGTTTATGAACTGCGCATTTCCTACCTTAGATGAAGAAGCCCTAGCGCCTAGCAACGTAACGCTTGGGCCTTATTGTAAATTTCCTTACACCACAAATTCGTTATTTAATATATCGGGCATGAGCTTTGGCGCGTTATCTAGTCCTGCTGTTCGTGCACTCTCAAAGGGGGCAAAATTAGCCGGTTGTTGGATGAACACGGGGGAAGGCGGACTTAGTCCGTATCACTTAGAAGGTGGTGCCGATATCGTGTTTCAAATTGGTACGGCTAAATATGGTGTACGCGACGAGCAGGGAAATTTAAGCACAGAAAAACTAAAAGCCGTTGCTGCACACCCAGCAGTTAAAATGTTTGAGCTGAAAATGAGCCAAGGTGCCAAGCCAGGTAAAGGCGGTATGTTACCTGGGCGAAAAGTGAATGCTGAAATTGCTAAAATAAGAGGCATACCTGAGGGGCAGGATTCAATTAGCCCAAATGGGCACCCAGAAATAAAAAATCCAAACGATATTTTAGACATGCTCACCACGATAAGAAGTACAACCGGTAAACCGACAGGCTTTAAAGCGGTAATTGGTGAACATGCTTGGTTAGAAAGTTTATTTGCCGAGATAAATCATCGTGGTATTGAGTCTGCACCCGACTTCATTACCATAGATAGTGCTGATGGTGGTACCGGCGCTGCGCCTCAGTCTTTACTCGATTCGGTGGGGTTACCGCTAAAAGAAAGTCTTCCTTTAGTTATTCAGTTACTAAAAAAGCATGGCCTTAGAGAGCGAGTTAAAATTATTGTCTCTGGCAAATTAATTGTGCCCTCAAAAGTTGCGTGGGCATTAGCACTAGGTGCCGACTTTGTTGTGTCTGCACGTGGACATATGTTTGCACTAGGCTGCATTCAGGCTATGCAATGTAATAAAGATACCTGCCCCACAGGAATTACTACGCATAATGAACGTTTACAGCGTGGTTTAAATGTTGAGGATAAAGCGCAGCGGGTCGCAAATTATAATAAATACATTCATTACGGTGCGGGGCTTATTGCACATTCTTGTGGCGTTACCAGTGCTCGCGAATTAAAACGCAAACATGTGCGTATAGTGCAAGAGAGCGGTCTTTCTGAGCCACTAGATAAAATGTACGAGCACTATCATTAAATATAGCTTAAAAGGCGCTTAAAGCGCCTTTTTTAATAAAATAAAGACTTAGTTTAGGGTCAAACAGACCCTAATTTAAATGGCTTATTAGCAAGCTGAAAAACGCGTCTTTAGTATCGCAAGTGTGGGCATTTAAAATCAATTGCTCACCCAGTGCTAATGTTTGTTTTTGTACGTTTAACCGTGCGGCCTCATCGGTAATGCCTTCTATATCAATTACATTAGCAAGGCCTATAGTGCGTCTAATTAGCTCTATGCCACAGTAGCCAATAGCATCTTGTAAAACATGTTTCATAAAATACTCTGCGTAGCCTGAAGCTTTAAGTGTCTCATCAGTTGTTTGCTTATTTATGAGCTCAAACCACTGTTGTTCAAATGTGGCGTAGCATTCAACCAATGTACTTAATAAATGGGTTTGATAATTACGACGTGCTACAAAGTCGTCAATGCGACCGTGCTGAGCACAGTAATTTAGTAGTAAGTTACCGATAAAAGATCCAATATCAAAGCCAATAGGGCCAAAAAAGCCAAACTCAGGGTCGATCATTTTAGTGGTAGTTTGATTAACAAAAATACTTCCGCTGTGCATATCGCCATGCAACAAGGTTTGTGGGTTCGATAAAAAGTTAGCTTTTAGCTTTGCTACTTCAAGTTTTAATGCCCCGTTTTTACGAATAGCCTCAACTTCAGTTTGTAATTGTGCCGGATAGTTGTTGCGTTCATGTTCTGTGTACGGATCGCTAAAAAATAAATCTTCAGTAATTTGGCACAGTTCAGGGTTGGTAAATTGGCTAATACGTGCTTTTTTATCTTGCGCTAATAAATAAAAGTCAGAGTTATAAAAGCCCGTTTGGCTTAAATACACAGCTACGTGGTGAGCAAGGTTTGGAAATTGTTCAGCATTATTTTGCGCTGTTCGCAAAATTTGCAAATCACCTAAATCTTCTAAAATGGTCAGAGCTAAGTCTTTATTGTAATGTAAAACAGTAACCGTATGCGCAGGGCAAATAGTCCCATGATTAAGTAAAACTTCTGCCTCAATTCGTGCCCTATCAAGTGTTAATGGCCACGACTCACCTACACAACGCGCATACGGTAAAGCTTGCTTTAATATAATACTGTTGTTTAGCTCATCCGTAATTCTAAATACTAAGTTGAGATTACCGTCACCAAATTCATAAGCGGTAAGCGCTTGTCCCGGCTTAAAAAAGTCGTATTGATTAGATTCAATTAATGAATTGATGTAATTAATAGCGTGCTGTGCATTAAAAGCAACATAGTTAGTCATGGTTTTATTCTCAATAAAGATGCATTTAAGCATTCTATACTTTTAAATGTTTAGATGTCTATAAGTCCAACTTGAGAGTTCTTCAAAGTGGTGTAAAATAACCCTACGCACTTCTAATCTTTTAAGCCTTATGCAAAATTTAATCGCAAGCAGTTTAAAATATGAAAATAGTACGCTGAGCGTACTTGATCAATATTTGCTTCCTCATCAACAAGTGTGGCATGAATGCCACACTGTAGAGACAATGAAAGAGCTGATCATCAGCTTAAAAGTGCGTGGTGCGCCACTTATAGGCTTAGGGGCCAGTTTATTAATTGCTTATTTAGCTGAGCAAGGTATGACTAGAGACGCGCTTGCAACCGCCATAAATGAGCTAGAAGCCACTCGCCCAACAGCGGTTAACTTAATGCATTGTATGGCGGCGTTGCGCCAAGCGCTTAAACAAACTGATTATGTTGCCAGTATTGTTGCAACGGCTGAGCAGTTATTTATTGAAGACATTGAGCTATGTGAGCGTATGGCAACACGTGGTGCCGAGCTAATAAATAGCGGCGACAATATATTAACTCACTGTAATACCGGCGCTTTAGCCACTGCGGGCATAGGTACTGCATTGGGTGTTATTTATAAAGCACAACAAGTCCATGGCAATGTCCATGTGTGGGTGGATGAAACACGCCCCTTACTGCAAGGCGGGCGTTTGACCGCGTTTGAATTGGAGCGTTGGCAAATACCTTACACGCTAATTTGCGATAATATGGCGGCCAGTTTAATGGCTGCAGGTAAGGTAGATAAAATTGTTGTAGGGGCTGATCGTATTGCTGCTAATGGCGACTTTGCCAATAAAGTCGGTACTTATAATTTAGCGGTGCTTGCGCATTTTCATAATATTCCATTTTATGTGGTGGCACCGGTTACTACGCTTGACGTAAATACTGCCCAAGGTAGCGATATAGAAATAGAGCAACGTAATCCACAAGAAGTGCGTGGTGTTAGTGGTAGTTTTGGCGAGGCATTGTGGGCTCCCACGAATGCTAATGTATATAACCCCGCATTTGACGTAACACCCGCAAACTTGGTTACTGGGTGGGTGTTAGATACCGGTGTTTATAACCAAAGTCAGGTAGAAAGTGGCGTGCTTTTAAAGCTGAAGTAATTTTGCGATGCGTTTGGTCCACGTTATGTTTATTAGTGTGGACCAGGGTTTTGAATGATTAAATTACGGTAATAATGGAAATTGCTCTGCAATCGGTGATTCCGTGCTTTGTGCTACCCAACCTTGTGTATTGTTAAATAAACGAATAGCGGTAAATTCTGGGTCGCTACCCATATCAAACCAATGAGGGGTCAGCTTAGGTACTGAGATCAAATCGCCTTGTTGACAAAGTACTTGGTACACTTTACTGCCAATGTGTAAGCAAAATAACCCTTGGCCTTTGACAAAAAAGCGTACTTCGTCTTCGCTGTGAGTGTGTTCAAATAAAAATTTTTTGCGCAATTCTGCAGCATCAGGGTTGCCTTTAGCTAGTGATATAACGTCAACAGTTTGATAGCCGCCTTGCTGTTTTAAGCGTTCAATATCGCCGCTGTAGGCAGTTAAAATATCATTATTGCTGGTGCTTTCAGTGATCTCGGTATTTGCCTGCCATTGCTCAAAACGCACATTAACCTTAGCAAGTTCAGCGGCAATATTTTGAACGTCGCTACTGGTCAGCAGTGCATTATTGGCGTCAGAATCTGCAAAAATAGTGAGTTGGCTCATGCTAAATGCTCCGCTTTAAATTGGCTAAAATCGTTAATGTAGCTGTGCTTTGATGAGCTTTCTTGCCCATCGCGAATTAAATGTAAAGTTTTAAGCCCAACGGTTTTTGCAGCATCAAGCTCTGCAACTACATCACTTAAAAACAATACTTCGTCTGGGTTAAAAGGCAATTGCGTTATTATGTTTTCATAGGCGCTTGGCGCTTGTTTAGCGCCTACTTTGGTATCAAAGTAATCACTAAATAGTGAGCGAATATCGCCAAAGTCAGAATACTGAAAAATTAAATGCTGTGCTTTCACAGAGCCCGACGAATAAACGTATAACTGTTGGCCAGCTTGCTTTTGTTGTTGTAAAAATTGATAAGCATCTGGGTATAAGTGACCAGTAAAATCACCGTTTTCATAGCCTGTTTGCCAAATTAAACCTTGTAATTGTTTAAGTGGCGTTATTTTTTTATCTTCTTCAATCCAAGTAAGTAAAGTGCTAATAACGGTGTCGATATCGGCATTAGGCTCGTTAATTTCAGCTTTTACAGCGCTAATTTGTTCTGCTACTTCAGGCTGTTCTGTGTGACCGCGCACAAATGCAGGCAGTTGTTGTGCGGCATAAGGAAATAGCACATCTTTTACAAACGAAATACGCGTAATAGTGCCTTCAATATCAGTTAGCAATGCTTTGATCATAGTGCGGTTCCTGTTATTTTTAAGCGTTCTAGCTCGCAACTAAATAAAAACTCTAATGCCTCTAAATGGCGGCGAACTTCATCAATGTTACGGCCAACAGCATATAAACCATGACCTCTGATCAATACGGCATGCTTAATTGGTGAGTGTAAGTGATGGTCGCTCACAAGTAGGCTTAAACGGTCTATATCTTGATCGTTATCGAAAATAGGGATGGCCAGTGATTCTAAGTGCGATGTAATACCGCTGAGCGCTTTTTGCATCTCGTAGCCGGTTAGTTCAAGCTGATGGCGTTGAATAATATTTGAAAGTACAGTTGCCGCTACCGAGTGAGTATGCAAAACATATTGCGCGTCAGGAATAAGTTGATACAAGCTCAAATGCAGTTGTGTTTCGGCTGAGGGTTTTATTGCCCCTGCAACACGCTCACCTAAATGATTTAATTGTAGAAAATGCTCAGGCATTAACGCGCCTTTGTCGTGGCCACTGGCTGTGACTACAAAGCCCGTACTGGTGCGAGCTGAAAAGTTTCCACCTGTTGCGGGTACCCAACCTTTTTGACTGACCCATTTTCCGGCTTCAATAAGTTCTGAAATAGCGGTATTGTTTTGCATACATTCCTCACTAATGAGCATAAAGCTATTTGTTTTAGACGGCTATACTTCTGTTTTAAGCAATGATAGCATCGCTTTGGGCGTAAAACCATCATTAAGGGTAACCAGTGTTTGAAAGTAAATTGCCAAATTTAGGCACCAGTATTTTTAGTCAAATGACTGCTTTAGCAAATCAATTCGAAGCGATTAATTTATCGCAGGGTTTTCCTGAGTTTGATGCGCCTGAGCTACTTAAAAAACAGCTTAATCATTATGTGCTTGAAGGAGTTAATCAATATTCACCTTCATCTGGTGTACCGCGCCTGCAGCAACAAATTGCCCAGTTAGCAAAACGAAAATATGCGGTTGAAATAGATGCCGCGCAGCAAGTAACGGTAACCTCAGGGGCAACCGAGGCGCTGTTTGTTGCCATTCAAGCGCTAGTGCGCGAAGGTGATGAAGTCATTGTATTTGACCCTGCTTATGACTCTTACCAGCCAGCGATTGAATTGGCCGGTGGTAAGTCAGTTAATATTGCTCTGCATGCTCCGAGTTATGTAATTGACTGGCAAACGGTGGCTGCGGCTATTAATAGCAAAACGCGGGCTATTATTATCAACACTCCACATAACCCAAGTGGTAAAACGTTAAAACAGCACGATATTAATGCCCTAAAAGCCTTAGTCATCGAGCATGATTTATACCTGATAAGTGATGAAGTATACGAGCATATTACTTTTGATAAGCAACCACATTTAAGTGTGTTACGAGATGAGGAATTGTTTGCTCGCAGCTTTGTGATCTCAAGCTTTGGCAAGACTTTTCATAGCACTGGTTGGAAAATGGGTTACTGCATCGCACCCGCTACACTTGCGGTCGAGTTTCGTAAAATTCACCAATATGTGACTTTTTCAAGCTTCACGCCTGCGCAACATGCACTCGCCGATATGTTAGAACAGCAAGGTGAGCATGTGGATGCGCTAAGTGAGTTTTATCAACAAAAACGCGATGTGCTCAGTAATGCTCTACAAGATAGCCGCTTTAGCATTTTACCAAGTGAAGGCACCTACTTTTTACTGCTTGATTACAGTGATGTATCGGATTTAAATGACGTAGAATTTTGCCAATGGTTAGCAGAACAAGCAGGCGTTGCAGCCATTCCACTGAGCGTGTTTTATCAGCAACCAAGCAATGATAAAGTTATTCGTTTATGTTTTGCTAAAAATGATCAAACCTTAATAGAGGCGGCACATATTTTATGTCAACTTTAACCTTCGCATTATTACAAAGCTCGCTGCATTGGCTCGATAAAAAAGCCAATTTAGCTATGTTTGAAAAACAGCTTGCTAATATCACCAATCAACCTGATTTAATTGTACTTCCTGAAACCTTTGCCACTGGATTTGCGGTTAACCTTGACTGTGGCGAAGCTGAAAATGGCTCAGTACTGAGTTGGCTCAAGGCACAGGCGAAGCACTATAATGCGGTAATTGCAGGCTCGGTATTGGTAACCCAAGGAAGTAAAAAAGCGAATCGGTTTTACTGGGTACAACCAAATGGAGAAGTGAGCTATTACGATAAACGGCACTTATTTTGTTTAGGTAACGAAGGCGAGTTTGTAGTGGCAGGACAAACGCGTGAAGTGTTTGAACTCAATGGGTTTAAAATATTGCCACAAGTATGCTACGACTTACGGTTTCCGGTGTTTCAGCGCAATAACAATGACTACGACGTGATGATAAATATTGCCAATTGGCCAGCAGCAAGGCGCAATGTATGGGACACTTTATTAATGGCACGAGCAATGGAAAACCTATGCTACGTGGTTGGCGTAAACCGGGTTGGTGAAGATGGCAATGGTATTGACCACAGTGGTGGAACTGCAGTGTATGACTTTAAAGGTGAGCCACTGATTAAAGCGAATGACGACCAGCAAGCACTACTAACAATCATGTTAAATAAAGCGCCGCTTGATGAGTTTAGAGCTAAATTTCCGGCACATTTAGATGCTGATGCTTTTACATTGGTATAAATTAGCGCCCAGCCGATAAAGTGCTAAAATAGCCGCTGATATTTTTATTGGCGGCTTTATGAATACAACCCTTATTACACCGGTAATTTTAGCTGGCGGCATTGGCACACGGCTTTGGCCGCTGTCGCGCCAAGCAATGCCAAAGCAGTTTTTATCTTTGCTTGATAATAAAAACCAGCAGTCGTTATTGCAAAGCACGTTAGTGCGTGTTGCAACTGAGGACTTTAATCCCGCTATTTTGGTCTGTAATGAGCAGCATCGATTTATTGCCGCGCAGCAGGCAGCATTTGCAAAGCCCCATGCCATAGTACTTGAGCCAGAAGGCAAAAATACCGCACCAGCCATTGCCCTTGCCGCGCACTATGCATTAAAAAATAATATTACAGGTCCTTTGTTGGTGATGCCTGCCGATCATTATATTGAAGATTTTACGCCATTAACTGCTCAGTTATCTGATGCGGTGACACTGGCTGAGCAAGGTAAATTAGTTACATTTTCAATTACGCCAACAGAGCCGCATACCGGTTATGGCTATATCAAACAGGGCACAGCAATTATAGGTACTGCTTGCTTTGAGGTAGACCAGTTTAAAGAAAAACCTGATTTAGCAACTGCATCAACCTATTTAACTGAGGGCGGTTATAGTTGGAACAGTGGAATGTTTTTATTTACTCCCGCTGCATATCTAAAAGAGCTGGAACGCTTTGCGCCAAAAATAGCTAAAAGTGTTGCTAGTGCCACTGATTTTAAACAAGACTTAGCGTTTACAAGAGCAAATACTCATGCACTTGAATCTTGCCCAAGTGACTCGATTGATTATGCTATTTTAGAGCGTAGTAATAATGTGGTGGTAATGCCCGTTGCATTAAATTGGAGCGATGTGGGTAGTTTTTCTGCGCTGGCAGCGCTAAGTAAAAAAGAGCCACAGGGTAATAGCCCACACCAAGAACATATCGCCCAAAACAGTAGTAACAACTTAGTTATTAGCGAAGATGGACACACAATAGCGACGTTAGGGGTAAGCGATTTAGCGGTTATTCATACCCACGACGCCACTTTAATTGCTGATCAAAATGCGCTTGATGCCCTCCCGTTATTACTCAAGCAATTGACAACAACACATAATAACAAACTGACACACCATCAGGTGGTTTACCGCCCTTGGGGAAATTATCGTACGCTGGTAGAAAGTATCGGTTTTAAAGTAAAAAAAATAACCGTTAATAGTGGGGCTAGGCTCTCAACGCAGCGTCATCAGCATCGCGCTGAGCATTGGGTTGTGGTGTCGGGCACTGCAGATATATGTATTGACCAGCAAAGCTTAACGCTGACCCATGACCAGTCTTGTTATATTGCTGCAAAACAGCTGCACAGTTTAGCGAATAATCAGCCCGAGCGCTTAGTTGTTATTGAAGTGCAAACGGGTGCCATTTTAGATGAAAGCGATATAGAGCGATTTGACGATATATACGGCAGAAAATAACAGTATAAATAGTGAAAATGCTTGATTATTTGTCACTGCAGTAAAACTTGGTAGCCCGTAGCCCGTAGCCCGTAGCCCGTAGCCCGTAGCCCGTAGCCCGTAGCCCGTAGCCCGTAGCCCGTAGCCCGTAGCCCGTAGCCCGTAGCCCGTTTTTACCCTAGTCCTTGCCGTACATACTTTAAATACGCCTCTAAACTGTGTTGCCACAGTGTGCTGGCTTCATTTAACGAGTTATTTAATGGTTTTTTATCTAGTAAGCGTCGCTCAATTTTTTTTAGAGCTAGTCCATAGCTATTAAAACCAAGTTGCATAGCGGTGCTAGCTTGGCGATGTAATAACTTAATGCATTGCTCGGTGTCTTGCTCTAATAAAGCTTGGCAACGGCTCAGCTTATTACGAGCAGAAAGAATAAATTCATTATAGATAGAAGATACTTCATCAATACTAAAAGAGCTTGTCAGGGTGTCTGTTGCGGTTTCATCGTATAACGTATCAATCAGCTCGACAGCAATATTAGCTGTTTGTGTTGACTGTGAATCACTCAATGCTTGGCGTAGTTTCTCTTGCTTTAATGGCTTGCCAACAATGTCTTTAATACCCAGTGCTAAGTATTCTTTTATTTCATCAGGGCTCAAACTGGCAGTAAAGGCCAGCACCGGCGTTCGCTGATTTTTATGCTCCACCCGTTTGAGAGTTTTTAGTACCTGTTGCCCTGTTAAATCGGGTAAGTTCATATCAAGTAGCACCACATCAAAGTGGTATTTTTTCATCAACTCAATCGCACTTTTGCCATCTTTAGCGAGCTTAATTTTATGCTCGTCGTCAGCCATAAATTCAACGGCAATTTTTTGGTTCAGATCTAAATCTTCAACAAGTAATACATCGAGTCCGGTTAAATAGTCCTTACTTTGATGGCGTTGCTCTACGAGACTAAGCTCACCAATAGCTAACGTCATGTTAAAGCTAAATACACTGCCTACTCCCAGCTCACTGGTAATTTCTAGCTGGCTATTAATTTTATCGAGAAGGCGACTGGTTATAGCTAGTCCTAGACCTGTTCCGCCTTTTTCTTTACCGGCACTGCTTTGAATGTAGGGCTCAGTTAAATAATCAATTTCATCTTTTTCAATACCAGGGCCTGAATCGAGTACGCTTACTTTAAGGGTATGATCTAGCTGGGTTTCATTAATTAAGTCTATTTGTACTTTTACCATCCCCGTATCGGTAAATTTAATCGCATTACCGACAAGGTTAATAATAATTTGTCTGAGTTTTTGTTGGTCGCAGTAGTAACAGGCTTTGTCGGGGATATTACAGGCGAGCTCAAATTTAAGTTGTTTTTGTTCGGCCAGAGGGCTTAACAGCAAACATAAGTTTTGCAGCCACGTTTTAAACTCTATGTCTTCTTCGTACAGGGCTTCGTCGTGCTGATCTAAGCTTGCATATTCCAGCACTTTATCTACCAGTAAGTTGAGTGACTCAGCTGAGTTGATAATGGCCTCACAATAGGCTTTGTTACGGCTGTCGCTGGTTTGATTTAATACCAGTTGTGCACTGCCTAATATGCCGTTTAGTGGTGTGCGTATTTCATGGCTGATGGTGGATAAAAACAGTCCGCGAATTTCTAAATCTTTATGAGCTTTTTCGGTGAGTTTATTAAGTCGTAATTCCCTGCGCTCATTACATAACAACGCCATACCTGCAGCATAGAACATGGGGGCAATAACACTATTTAAAAATAACAGTGAGTTAAACCATGAATTTAAAATGGCATCCTGTTGTGCAATGTCATCCATAAATAGGCTTCGGGTAATAAAACTTGCTGCAACTAAAGTTAAAATAATTATGTAAACAATACTGGCGTTAGGGTAGGGTTTTCGCGCATATTTTATAAATATAAATAATAAAAAAGTGGCCTCTACAATATGCTGCAAATCAGAAATATATACCCGTGAGCGCATTGAGGGCTGTAAAAATGTGAAATAAACAAGCAGCAAAGCGCTGAGCGCTGTAAATAGGCAAACAAACTTAAGGCCACGACCATGATAATTTAAAAATTGACTCAGTGACAAACAATGCACAATAGAGGCTAAAAACATCATGTTATTAGCAAGGGTAATGGCAATCTGATCAGGAATTTTGCCTATTAGCGCAAAACTAACAATGGCAGCTAATAGCAGTAAAGGATAGAAAATATAAAGTAACGTGCCGGGAACATGCTTATTGGTACGCCAGGTTAAAAAGTTCAGTAGCGTCATCACTGTCATAACGGCGATACTGGCAAAATAAAGCGTAAATGAGTCGAGCATTAAGACCCCAACAGCGTTTTTTAAAGAAGATATAAAAACAGGCACTTAAAGTGCCTGTATGGTATTTATTCAAACAAACGTTAACGAATTTCGTCAGGAATGTTTTGTTGTGCCCAAGAAAGTAATTCAATACGGTTACGACATTTAGTTTTTCTAAATGCACTGTATAAATGAGTTTTAACCGTATGCGGGCTAATACTTAACTCTTCAGCAATTTCTTTATTTTTAGAACCATTACTCATTAACGAGATAATTGCTTTTTCACGCTTCGTTAGCTTTATTGGTTCAATATCACCATCAGTTAGCTTATGCAGGGCATCTTTATTAAATTGCAGCATGCGGTTAAGCGCATTACACATAATGTCACGACGATACCAAAGCTGATCTTCGAGTAATAAACGAATCCCTTTCATGAGTACATCGGCATTATCTGTGGTGTAAAATACACCACGAATACCGCTAAGTAATGCGCGATTAGCAAGCTCTGGGTTTTCATCTAAATTGAACAACACAATATCGCACTTGATGCGTAAATTAACTAGTTGCTCTTTTAGCTTTGTCCATGCGTCTTTACTTGATGTTTCAATGAACAATAAGCGAGTACCTACCGGAACATCTAAAATATTTGTACCCGTAGTTACGTCAAGGCCTTGCGTTTTTAACAATGGCTCTAAAACGTTAATACCAATAGTGTTAATTGGTTCTTCATCTAACAACAAAAAGGCTGAACTGCTCATGTTTTTTTACTCTTTTATAAAGCTGGCTAATTAATTTTACCACAATCCCTACACACCTTTTGTATTAGAAAATCATTATTTCACTGGAGAAAAGGTGCGATTTCCGATTATTTAAACATAAAATGTTGCAAATAAGTAATTGTTTTTTTTCGTGTAGTAAGAAAAACGCCGTATTTTTGATTTTTTTAAACTAATCTAAGATTTAACTAAGCACTATAGCGCCGTTTTTTTAGTTTCTTGGTATGGAGGCCAGCCCATTTCTTTACCTGCGAGCATATGTAAATGTATGTGATACACAGTTTGGCCACCATGTTCATTACAGTTCATCACAACGCGGTAGCCGTCATCGCTAAAGTTGTGTTGCTTGGCCAGTTTTGCGGCGACCGTGTATAAATTACCAACTAAATGTGAGTTTTCATTATTTATATCATTTATAGTGGCAATTGGTTGCTTGGGAATAATTAATACATGAAATGGCGCTTGAGGATTAATGTCTTTAAACGCTAGCGTGTCATCGTCTTCGTAAATAATATCTGCTGGAATTTCGCGATTAATAATTTTAGTAAAAATAGTCTCTTGGCTCATAATGATGACTCTAATTTATTTGATTAATATATGTGTCACTAATGACAAATTTTGCTAGCAGTGTCAAACTGAAATCAACTAAAGGAGTAATTATGCGTAAATCAATATTATTAGGCAGTGTAGCGGCGCTCTTAGTGAGTGCATCGAGTTTGGCAGAAAATATTCACTTTCCTGAGGAATTTGTTCCTTTGCAAGTGGGTGAACGAATAATTGAAAGTTCGCTTTTTAGTCGTGTTGATGATGTTGAATTAGCACCGGGTACTTATCAGCTAAAACTTAAATACACAGATTTATATGACTTAGGTTATGACGATCATGAAGTGATTGAGTCAGAACCTTTTTGGGTGAATGTAACCATTGAAGCGGGTAAAGATTACACCTTAGTATTTAATCGTGCTGAAAATGCGGTAGCGGCAAAAGTATTTGCTGAGGCACCGCAAGTGAGTTTAAAAGCAAAAGGCAGCACCTTAGCTAAGCCATTAAATATTATTGCCGAACGACAAGTTCAAAGCGCACAGTTTAACCAGCAAACAACAGCAACCCCAGCGGGCCCGCAAAAACCGAGTCCTCCCATTAAACCGATTACGCCAATTAATGGAAAAGGCATGCCAAGTGCGGCAAATATGCTCGACTTTTGGTGGCAACAAGCAACGCTCGCTGAAAGGCAGGCTTTTTTAGATAAAGTAACAAAATAATTAAGCATTAAAAAAGGGCCAAATTGGCCCTTTTTAGTTTATTGGTAACGCTATTATTTATTCAAATAACGCGTCAATGGTACCTTGTGCAAGTGGGTGATAACCCGGACGTGCTTTTAAGTACACGCTTTGTGCCCAGTCTTTTTTACCATGTGTAATAAGTGCTTTGTAAAGTGGCACTATTAGCTTACGACGACCAATACCCGATAAGTGTTTATCAAGCGCAGGGTAAATCGGTTGGTAACCGTTACCCACTGCTAGCATGTACCATGCAAATGCGCGTTCTGCGTTAGTTGATTGGGTTAAGTTAAACTCGCCGTCTAATTCAGTCATTTTTTCAATGCTTAAATCGCGCGGTAGGTTATTTAAAAAGTGCAGCCACTCATGCACTGTCCAATTTGCAGTAGGTAATTGTGCGGCAGTTGTATCCCCCTTTAACCATGCTTGTGTTGCAGCATCTACTTTATCGAACGCATCAGAGGTAGGGTTAGGTGCATCACTTGGTAAACCAGGCTCAAAAATCCACTCGTTCACTTTATCCATGCTCACTACACCAGGGTACTTTTCAATTAAGTTAGCTTTGATGTAAGTCACAAATTGCGCAGTGGTTAGTGACTTAAACGCAAATTCATTAAAGTAAGTTTTAACAAAGTCATCAAACTTATCACGGCCATATTTTTCTTCTAGGTAGATTAAAAATAGCTGACCCTTTGTGTAAGGCACTGAGCTAAACGCATCATCCGGATCGCGGCCATTAAGTTTTAAATTAAGGCGAGTGTCTGGTGCATCAATGGTTTTAAGTTGCGCACGCAGACCAGCAGCATCAAGCGCTTGCTCCATTACTGCACGGTCGCGACCAAATACTTCTTCCATAATGCGGTTTTCAACGTAAGAGGTAAATCCTTCGTTTAACCATAAGTCTTCCCATGTGGCATTGGTTACTAAGTTACCAGACCAAGAGTGAGCAAGCTCATGTGCAATCAGGTTAACGAGGCTTTTATCGCCAGCAACAACGGTTGGGGTAATAAATGATAGACGCGGGTTTTCCATGCCACCAAATGGGAAGCTAGGCGGTAGCATAAGTAAGTCATAGCGACCCCAAGCATATTCACCATACATCGCATTGGTTTTGTCGATCATCGCTTGGGTGTCATTAAATTCAGCAACTGAGGCATCCAAAATAGTCGGTTCAGCAAAAATACCGGTTTGTTTAGACATCGCTTTAAATTCTAAGTTACCAGCACCAATCGCAATTAAGTAAGGCGAAATTGCTTGTGGCATATTGAAGTGGTAATCACCGTCTTTATAAAGGGCATCTTTATTATCGGCACTCATTACCGCACGCACATCTTCAGGGGTATGAATACGTGCAGAATAAGTCACACGCATTGCCGGTGTATCTTGCACAGGGATCCAACTACGTGCATGTATCGCTTGCGATTGACTATACATAAACGGGTGCGTTTTACTGGCTGTTTGCTCTGGCGTTAACCACTGTAAGCCCGACGCTTCTGGGCGACTGTTGTAGTAAATACGGACTTTTTCAGCTTGGCTTTTAAATGTAATGGTTAGTTTTGAGCCTTTAACATCGTCGCGATTAGCAAGGTTAAAACTGGCTTTATGCCAATTGCCATTGGCTGTTTGATACATCACTTTATCAATATCAAGATCGCGAGTATCAAGTACTAGCCTTGTGCTTTTCGCGTTTTGCCATTGTAGCGTATGCTCAACAAAACCTTCTAATTGCTTGTCGGCAAAGTCGATGTCTAAATCAAGGTTTAAATGCGTGGTGATAACATCATCAAGGTTGGCGTAGGAATTTTGATCAATAGCGCTAGCCATTGCTTGCGAGCACATACCGGCCATAGCGAGGCTTAAAAAAAGAGGTTTGATTTTCATAATTACCTTGAGTACAAATAAAAAAGTACCCGTTTTATAACATGATTGCCACAGTGGGTTGAACAATTTTTACAAGCTGATGCGCAATTTGCGACGATGAGTTAAACTAGAGCGATTAATTACTGGTACCTTTAGGACCCTTGTGGCGCACTCATTACAACCCCTACATACATTTGCATTAAGTAGCCAATGCCAAAATTTTATTGAGATCACCGACTCAGCGCAGCTTCAAACTCAGAGCTTTAACGCGCCTTTTTGTCTGTTAGGGGAGGGCAGTAATACCATTTTTTTAAATGATTATGCTGGCACGGTTATTAAAATGGCGACCCAAGGAATTAATATTACTGAACGGGAAAATGATTTTTTAGTCAGTGCGGCTGCCGGTGAAAATTGGCATCAATTAGTGACTGACTTGCTTGAGCAAGGCATAGCAGGGTTTGAAAACTTAGCACTCATACCAGGCACAGTCGGTGCCGCGCCAGTGCAAAATATTGGTGCCTACGGTGTAGAAATAGCACAATTTGTAGAAGCTGTTGACTATTTTGATATTAATAGCAACTGCTTCAAATCTTTAACTAATCAGCAATGCCACTTTGCTTATCGTGAATCGGTTTTTAAACACGCGTTAAAAAATAAAGCGGTGATCACCCAAGTGCACTTTAAACTGCCAAAAATATGGCAGCCAGTACTTAGCTATGGGCCGCTACAACAACTAAAAAATCCGACGCCACAGCAAGTATGTGAGCAGGTGATACAAACACGCAATAGCAAACTCCCAGACCCTTATAAACTAGCTAATGCTGGGAGTTTTTTTAAAAACCCAATTATTACGAATGCTGCGTTAGTGCCGTTACTTGCGCAGTTTCCTGAGTTACCTCATTACCCACACGGAGCCGGTCATCATAAAGTCGCAGCGGGGTGGTTAATAGAACAAGCGGGGTTAAAGGGATATAAGATTGCCGGTATTGAAGTGCATCAGCAGCAAGCTTTGGTGCTCGTTAACCATGGTCACAGTACAGGGGATGATTTGATCAGCATGATCACCCATATTCAAAACACCGTTTTAGCGGGCTATAACATAAACTTAGAACACGAAGTGCGGTTAATTGATCAACACAATGAATGCCATATCTCTTTGGAGCAATCAGCATGAAAGCACCTGATGGAAACAAGCTGGCTATTTTAAATGCGCTTAATAAAGGCGGGTTTGTCTCTGGGCAAGCTTTAGGAGAGGAATTAGGAATTAGTCGTGCCGCTGTTAGTAAACACATTCAAAGCCTACAAGCTATGGGCTTAGATGTATTTAAAGTTACAGGTAAAGGCTATTGCTTAAATAACCAAGTAGGGTTACTTAATCAGGAAAAAATACAACAGCTTTATGCTGAGTTAGGGCAAAATATCGCTAATATTGAAGTGCAGCCGCTCATTGATTCAACCAACAGCGAACTAATGCGCCGCATTCAGGCTAAAACACCACTTCAGTCGGGCACGGTAATCGTTGCCGAAATGCAGCAAGCAGGTCGGGGGCGTCGAGGGCGTGTATGGCAATCGCCATTTGGTGCCAACTTATACTACAGCTATTTTTGGCGATTAGATGATGGTTTACAAGCCGCTATGGGTGTATCGATTGCTGTTGGTTTAGCGGTGTATGATGCGATAAAAGCACTTTATGGTATTGGTGTAGAGTTAAAGTGGCCAAACGACATTTACATAAATAAACAAAAGCTCGCTGGCGTATTAGTTGAATTAGACGGGCAACCACAAGGGCCGTGTCAGTTGGTGATAGGAATTGGTATTAATTTAAATATGCCACAAAGTGCCAGTCAGCACATTGACCAAGCATGGACAGATTTAAGTCAGCACACCCAGCAGCTAGATAAAAATCAACTAGTAGCTTCATTAACTTATTGGCTAGAGCAACGCTTAGCGCAATATCGTGAGAATGGCTTACAAACTATGTATCAACAATGGAATGCATTAAATGCGTTTGCAGGCGAGCAGGTAGAGCTTAATACCGGGCATCGTAGTTGGTGTGGCATTTGTGAAGGTATAGATGCGCACGGTGGTGTACGTATTCGCCAAGACGGCGAAGTAAAAAGTTATTATGGCGGCGAGATTTCATTAAGAAAGGCGCAAGCATGAGATTGTTAATTGATGTAGGTAATACTTCACTCAAAGCCGTATTGTGGGAAAACGGGCAAATACAGCCATGTGATATTAATAATATTTCATGGCAGCAAATTACGGTTGTTATTTACGCTTGTGTTGGTCGTAGCGAGTTACTTAAACAATTATTAGCGCAAGCCAAAACGCATAATATTGATTGTTTTGAGGCTACGGTTAGTAGTGAGCTCGGTGGGTTACGCTGCGCGTATCAGCAAGTAGGTAATTTGGGTATAGATAGATGGTTGGCGCTTATTAGCGGTTATACGCTTTACCCTAATATGGCTGCTATTGTTGTTGATGCTGGCACGGCTACCACCATAGACGTTCTCAATAATGATGGGCAGCATCTAGGAGGCTGGATATTACCTGGGCTTGATTTAATGACTTCATCACTCACTCAAAATACTCAGCGGGTATTTGATGATGCAAACACGCCATTTGCTAATGAGCTTGGAAAAAACACCCCTAATGGGTTAAAAAACGGAGCCTTAGTGGCAACTATGGGTGCCATTGAACAAGCAAGATTGCATTTAAAGACAAAAAATAGCCTCTTAATTTTTGCGGGTGGTTATGGTCAGCTGTTACAAGGGCATTTTTCACTGAGTATTTTCGACCCAATGCTAGTAATGAAAGGCTTAAATTACTGGTATGAGTTAGCTAAAAAGAGTTAAAAACAACAAAAAAACAGCTTTTTGCGCGAATAGTGAGCGTTTGAAGCATTAAATCACATTTTTTTTAATTTTTTGGTTGCATCCCAATAAACCTTACTCTAGAATCTCGCCCCGTACTAAAGCAGTGCCGACTTAGCTCAGCTGGTAGAGCAACTGACTTGTAATCAGTAGGTCAACCGTTCGACTCGGTTAGTCGGCACCACTTTCCTTTTACCGGAAGTGCTTAGTAAAGAATTATCGTGGAGGGGTTCCCGAGCGGCCAAAGGGATCAGACTGTAAATCTGACGGCTCAGCCTTCGCTGGTTCGAATCCAGCTCCCTCCACCACTTTATTCTAGACGGTTAGAGGTAGTTTAAGAACAGGTTCCTTAAAGCGGGCATCGTATAATGGCTATTACCTCAGCCTTCCAAGCTGATGATGCGGGTTCGATTCCCGCTGCCCGCTCCAATTTGATGATGCTGATATAGCTCAGTTGGTAGAGCGCACCCTTGGTAAGGGTGAGGTCGGCAGTTCAAATCTGCCTATCAGCACCAGTCAATCGAATCGCCTTAAACACTTCCTTTATCTGTCAGAAAAAACTATTTGAAATTTGAAAAAATTAACTTAATCTACCTATGGTGGATTATTTTCATATGTAATCTAGATACACAAAACTGATAGGTTCCGTCATGGCAAAAGAAAAGTTTGAACGCGTAAAACCGCACGTAAACGTTGGTACAATCGGCCACGTTGACCACGGTAAAACTACACTAACTGCAGCAATCACTAACGTACTTGCAAAAGTATACGGCGGTGTTGCTAAAGATTTCGCATCAATCGATAACGCTCCAGAAGAGCGCGAGCGTGGTATCACAATCTCAACTTCACACGTTGAGTACGATACTCCTACTCGTCACTACGCACACGTAGATTGTCCTGGTCACGCCGATTATGTTAAAAACATGATCACTGGTGCTGCTCAAATGGACGGCGCTATCTTAGTAGTTGCTGCGACTGACGGTCCTATGCCACAAACTCGTGAGCACATCCTACTTTCTCGCCAAGTTGGCGTTCCTTACATCGTTGTATTCATGAACAAATGTGACATGGTTGATGATGAAGAGCTACTTGAGCTAGTAGAAATGGAAGTTCGTGAACTTCTTTCTGAATACGACTTCCCAGGTGATGACTTACCACTAATTCAAGGTTCTGCACTTAAAGCACTTGAAGGCGAAGAGCAATGGGAAGCTAAAATCGTAGAGCTTGCAGAAGCACTAGATACTTACATTCCAGAGCCAGAGCGTGACATCGATAAGCCATTCATCATGCCTATCGAAGACGTTTTCTCAATCCAAGGTCGTGGTACTGTTGTAACTGGCCGTGTTGAAGCTGGTATCATCAACGTGAACGACGAAGTTGAAATCGTTGGTATCAAAGAGACGACTAAGTCTACTTGTACTGGTGTTGAGATGTTCCGTAAGCTTCTTGACGAAGGTCGTGCTGGTGAGAACATTGGTGCACTTTTACGTGGTACTAAGCGTGAAGACGTTGAACGTGGTCAAGTACTAGCTAAGCCTGGTTCAATCAAGCCACACACTACATTCACTTCAGAAGTAAGTATACGTACTTTCGAAAGATGAAGGTGGTCGTCACACTCCATTCTTCAAAGGTTACCGTCCACAGTTCTACTTCCGTACAACTGACGTAACAGGTGACGTACAGTTACCAGAAGGCGTAGAAATGGTAATGCCTGGTGATAACGTTAAGATGACAGTAACGCTAATCGCGCCAATCGCGATGGACGAAGGTCTTCGTTTCGCTATCCGTGAAGGTGGCCGTACTGTAGGTGCTGGTGTTGTAGCAACTATCGTAGAGTAATAATTAACGTTTAAGTTAATTGTTAGAAAAAGGTCACTTAGGTGGCCTTTTTTAATGGCTGCGATTTACATCATGTGAAGGTGGCGCAGTTACCTTAGGCGTAGGTGCTTTGTAGCAACTATCGTAGAGTAATAATTAGCATAGCTAATTAATACGAAAAAACCCGAGCTTAGCCTCGGGTTTTTTAATGTCTGCAATTTACTTCATGTGAAGGTGGTGCAGTTACCTTAGGGGTAGGTGCTTTGTAGCAACGTTCAACGAGTAATAATTAGCCTAGCTAATTAATACGAAAAAAACCGAGCTTAGCGTCGGGCTTTTTAATGTCTCAAGAAAAATACAGGTTTCAGGTATTAGGTGCGAGGCTTCAGGCAGAGCAAAGCGGTATTAATTTGATCATCGTAGCATGGGTTGAGTTTTATCGAACTCAGAGGATAAAGCATGAAGGTGGCGCACTTACTTAGGCATCGGTGCTTTGTAGCAACTATCGTAGAGTAATCATTAGTTGTAATGCATTAAGCATTAATAAAACCCGAGCTCAGTCTCGGTTTTTTTATGCCTGAGGTAAAGTGTAATTATTAATGTTATCGCTGTAACAAAGTAGGAGTATGGACTTAATTAGTTAGTAACTAGCATTCTTACGTAATTCATCAAGCATATCTTGGTTACCCATCATTTCGTCAAGCGTTGCCCTGACTGCATTGTCAGAGGTATTGTCATAAACTGAAAGTAGATGTTGCGCCATTTGCTTCGTATAACCACCTTGTTTATTTTGAGCTTGGTAGTATTGCGCCATCAACCCTTGTGCAGCTAAGCGACGGATATAATCATTCGAGTCTTGCTCTAACAAGTTTGTAAACTGCTCTGCAAGGCGGTAATCAAGTACCGGTGTTTGAGTTGATAACTCAACAGCTTGAATTTTAAATTTTTCGTCACTACTGTTGTTCGCTAAATTTAAAATGTTACCCACTACTTCATAGTCATACTCAGGCATAGTAGATTTATTTAGAATATACATATTCATTTGCAGTTGGCTCAGTGCAGCTAACCTATTTAAATCAGAGATGCTTGGATCTAAAGTTTGCTCTCTTAATTGAGAGTTTATTTGTTTAGCATAATCAGGTTCTGATTTGATCCTTAAATCATAGTCTTCTGGTAAATCTGCATAAAAGCTATAAAGAGGATTTTGCTCACGTCGTTTTTCATCTTCTTGCTGCTGTTTTTCCTCTAGTACGTCAAGAACAAGCTCCTTAAATTCGTCGGTATCTTGTTCTTGATAAGAGTCATTAGCGTGCAGTTTTAAGTTTGCTATTTTGCGTTGTAGCGAACTTACTTTCTTGCTTAGTTCGTCAATTAGGGCTTCATTTGATTGCTGGTATTCTACAGGAGTACTAATAGAAACTGTGGAGCTTAGCTGTTGCTGGTTGGGTTTATTAAGCGAACTGGCCTGATCTTTAAAAAATGTTCCGTAGCATGAAATTACCAAGGCAAGTGTTGCTATAGCAATCGCAATAGTTCCTTTGTTTATAGTCATAAAATAATCAGCCTCTAAAATGGGTAATTTATCTGTTTTCGAAATATAAGTCTGTTAAAAAGTGTGTTAAATGAGGGTTAAATATACGGGTTAATTAAGAATGCGGGGCGTGAGTGGCGAAATACGTTGTTTAAAGTGGCTATAAGCGCTAGACCTAAGCCTAGCGCGTAAAGCTTAATGAGATTTTGCGTATTGCTCAGCTTGCTTCCACACTCTTAGCGTATTGCCGCTTAAAATCTTTTTAATATCGCTATCGCTGTAGTCTCTGTCCATTAAACCTTGAACTAGGTTGGGGTAGCTAGACACATCTTTTAAACCGATAGGCAGTGAGTCACCTACGCCGTCGTAATCAGAGCCAATACCAACATGCTCTATACCAATTAACTTCACAACGTGATCAATATGATCAAGCACTTGCTCTAAGCTTGCAAATGGGTAAGGGTTTTTAGCGCGGTACATCGCATCAAAATCTTTACTTAACTTAGTACCATCTTTTTTTACCGCTTCTTTTTTACTTTTTAACTGTTTGCCCCACGTACCTGCTTTAGCAGTAACAAAGCTTGAACCAAAGTTAATTTGAATAACACCACCGTTCTTTTTAAGAGCTAATAACATGTCGTCATTCATATTACGCTCAAAACCTGGTGTGTATTTACGTAGTGATGAGTGTGATGCAATCACAGGAGTGTTAGACAGTTCCATCACTTGATAAAATGCATCGTCCGAGATATGAGACACATCAATCAGCATGCCGATATTATTCATCTCTTTTACTAGTTCTTTACCAAATGGGCTTAGGCCTTTCCACTTGCGACGAATATCGTATGATGAGTCAGAAATATGGTTGCTTTGCGAGTGAGCAAGGGTGATATAGCGCACACCACGGTCAAAAAAATGCTGTAGGTTGTTTAAATCGCCTTCAATGGGTGAGCCGTTTTCCATGCCCATAGCAATCGACATTTTACCTTGCTTAAATTGTGCTTCGATATCGCTTGTTGAGCTGGCAACGGCAAACTTGTCAGGTGCACGTTGTGCAATTGCTTCCATACCATCAATAAGTTGATTCGCTAATTGAAAGCTTTTGCCTTTGCCTTCAAACTCTAAATGAGCAGGAATATAAATCGACATAAATGGCGCGTTTAAACCGCCTTTTACTGCACGAGGGTAATCAAAATCGCCGCCATCAGTAGCTTTAGTTACATCAGCCCATTTTGCGTGAATACGGTAAGGTACATCAATGTGGGTATCGATTAAAATGGTATCGTGTGCAAGCTTAATTGCTTTATCCGAGGGAGTAATTTCTGCGTGTACTGCACCTGTTAATGCAATCGACATTGCAATAACTATTGAGCTTAGTTTTGTCATTTATAATGGCTCTTTAAGTTAAAAAAGCCATTGTCTATTTTTACGCCGTGTCTGACAAGTTTACTCGTCGAATTGCGCTTCACTCTGTAGTGCTTTGAATTCACTTTTAGAAATTATGGTGACCGACTCATGTAGCTCAGAGAAAAATACCATAGCTTCGCCGCTTTTTAATTGCTGATTTACTTGCGCTACTTTACTTTCAATACTGAACTCTTGCTCGCCATAGTCAGTGCCTTCGCGCAAAACGTAGCTTTCAATTAGGTTGTACAGTGTGTCTTTATCAAGTTGTTCAAAAGGAATAATCATAGCCACTCTTTATCGGTGTTATTAAATACACATTGCTTAAAATAATCAGGCACCACTTGCTCTAACCAAAACACGGGTTTAAATGGGTTGTTACCGCTAATAAAACCTACGTGGCCGCCCTTCTCTGAGATGCGCAGCGTAACATGCTCACTTACATCCTGACTACTTGGAACTGCTTTAATCGACAGCATAGGGTCGTCTTTGGCATGAATAATTAGTGTGGGTGTCGCAATATCTTTTAAATACGGCATGGCACTGGCTTTTTTGTAGTAGTCGTGCGCATTTTCAAAGCCATGTAGCGGCGCAGTGAGTTGATTATCAAATTCTAATAAATCGTCAATTTCCATTAACTGATCGGTGGTGATCGGTATTTGCTGTTTAATTTGTGGCAGTTTGCGTTGCATCGACTTTTTCATCCGATCGAGCAAATATTTTTGATAAATTTTACCTAAGCTTTTACGAATAACATCACTAGATGATGATAAATCATAGGGCGCAGATATCACGGCGGCTGCACTAAGCGGGCAGTGAATGTGTTCTTCCCCTAAATATTTAGCCAGCACATTACCACCCAATGAAAAGCCAACCGCCACAATCGGGCGCTTTGGAAATTGCTGTTTTAAATGGTTTATAAAAAAAGCTAAATCGGCAGTGTCGCCACTATGGTAGGCTCTTGGCAGGCGATTGACTTCGGTTGAGCAGTTTCTAAAGTGCATTAGCACCACTGCAAACCCTTGCTTTTTTAATGCTTTCATCATGCCTTTGGCATAAAAACTATTTATGTTGCCTTCAAGTCCATGAAGTACCACTGCGAGCGGCGCCGTTTCGTTATGCGGGAGTGACCAAGCAAGCTCAATAAAGTCACCATCGGGTGTATCAAGTTGCGCAAGTTCGTAGCGAGTATGGTGAAAAGGACGAAAAAAACGCGGCATTATGGTTTGAACGTGTCGGTTGGTCATCCACCATGCGGGTTTGAACTTAGGGATCATGTCTGTACTACGCACTTTGCAATAAACGAAGCGCTAGTGTAGCAAATTTTTTATATTTAAAAATAAAAAGCGCCTAATCAGTAAACTAATAAGGCGCTTTGTGCGTCGTGCTTAATGCTGTTCTTTAATATCTGCATCGTGTACTTTTTTCATGAAAAAATACACAAAGAAGAGGCATAAACTAATAACGACGCCTAAAAATCCAAATGATAAAAATAGTACTGGGTCGCTAAAAAAATCTCTAAAGAATACGTCCATAATGGCCTCCTGATGTCTATGGGTTAATCATAGGCTGGCTTGGCAGGGCTTGATATGATCCAGATCAAGCTACTTAACAGATTATAAAATGGGCAATGCAGATGTTGATTTTGATCAATAAAGTTAAGTCGATTTTGCACTTTTTAGTAAATTATCTGCGATTTTTTAATCACTTTTATAATAAAGATGGTCAGCAAAGTTCAGCTTTGAATAACCGTTGCTTTGTTTTAAGTTAAATACAATAAACCTGGTGTTAAATATATTTGACATGGCTAAAGAGTGAACTTATAGTTTTAAAGTCAAAAATATTTTACTTGGGGTTAGCTTTATATGACTCGTTCAGAGCACTTTAAAGAACTTTTACAAAGCATAAGTTTTAGAGAACTGACGCTGAGTATCGATTTACTAGTAAGCGTGTACATATCTTACTTTTATGTAAACAGCCTAATGAATGCGAGTACGCAGCAGCTTAGTTCTGTTTCTTGGTTATCTGGTTTATTGCTACAGGTGTTAATTTATTCTGTGATACTTATAGTATTGAGCTATTTATTACTTTCATTTATCAGTGATAATGAATTAAATCAGCCACCTGATGTGAGAGAAAAGCAAATAAATTTAGTGGGTTATAAATACAAGGCCATAATATTACAGACGGGAATTTGTGTTGCTATTGTTCAATATCAAATTGAAGCTAATAACTGGGGCCCAGCTATCGAATATAATATTCCATACTTACCAATGCACGTCATGGTAGGTGCTTTTTTGATTGCCGAAATAGTCAACTATATAGCGCAGCTTTATAAAGGTAGAACGGGTAATATTTATGAGTGAGTATGTAATAACTAACTCTATTCGAACATTACGCTTTTTACGCGATGAAATGACGCAAAAGCAATTAGCAGATGCTATTGGTGTAACTCGGCAAACGGTAATGGCAATTGAGGCAAATAAATATTCACCCTCTCTAGAAGTGGCTTTTAAAATTTCTATAGTTTTTAACTTGCCATTAGAAGAGGTGTTTCAATACAAAGCCAAAGATATGCAGCTTGGTTTATAAAACAAACTAAAGTAACCACGTATATAACGAGCTAATATTCATAATATAAGTGATCTGATGAAAATAATGGTGATAAATTATGCCAAATATTTATCGCTGTTATTGGGCGTTGAACAGGCTGTTAAATCCATACTATTAACTACATCAATCAATATTATTTGTTGCTGCTTTTCTAACTTCAACTCGGCGCCGAGAAGTGCTTTTCGAATTGCGGCGTAATCGGTAATCTCGGTTTGAATTGTTTTTAAATAGGCGCGGGTAGTACGTAGAGGCTTTAATACCTGCTGCTCAAATTCACTAATAGATTGTTCAAGCTTGCTCAGCTGTGTTTGGTTAATAGCTAGATTGAGAGAATCTAAGTAATACAGCAACAAGCATAGGTTGACGTTTTTACCTTGCAGGTTTTGGTAATCTAACAGGCGCGCTTGCATGCCATCTTCGCTATAGAGCTGGCATGCAAACTGCCAAAAATCGTTGCTGTTAAGCAAGTTCATCGGCGAATGCCTGTTCTTTTTGTTCCATCTCTTCAAGGGCCATTAATAACTCTTCTTCAACATTATTAAGCTTAGGCGTAAGTGTGGCTTGCTTGGTAATTAGCTCTTTGAGCTTAGCTTTATTTTCATCGTTATAAAGTGTGTTATCGCCGAGCGCCTCTTCAACGTCAGCTAATTCTGCAGCAAATTTATCCAATTGCTTTTCAAGCTTTTCAATTTGCTTTTTAAGCGGTTGAATCGCTTTTCTAAACTCGGCCTCTAAGCGCTTTTGCTCTTTTCGGTTTACTTGTGAGTGGGCTTTTGGCTCGTCATCGGTGTCGCTTTTAGCGGCTTCTTTATTAGCATTAAGCAGCCACTGATAATACGCGTCTAGGTCGTAACCAAACTGAGTAACTTCGCCGTTATCAACTAAGTAAAATTCATCAGCGGTGTTTTTAAGCATGTGGCGATCATGCGATACCGTGACCATGGCACCTTCAAAGCCTTGTAATGCCATAACCAACGCGTGGCGCATTTCTAAATCAAGGTGGTTAGTTGGCTCATCGAGTAGTAATAAATTTGGTTTTTGATAAACCAACATAGCCAGCACTAAACGGGCTTTTTCGCCGCCTGAAAAGGGGGCAACTGGGTCGAGTGCTTTATCGCCTACAAAGGCAAAGCCGCCTAAAAAGTCACGCAGTGATTGTTCGCTGGCTTTAGGGTTTAAACGTTGCAGATGAGTGACGGCACTGGCTTTTAAATCAAGTGATTCCAATTGATGCTGCGCAAAGTAGCCAATGTTTAACCCCTGATGCTGAAACACTTCACCTGCTTGAGGTTGTAAGTCACCAGAGAGCAGCTTAATAAGTGTTGATTTACCTGCGCCATTTCTACCAAGCAGCGCGATACGGCTACCTGGCACTAAGTTCAGCTTAATACTGTTTAAAATGGTGACATCACCATAACCGGCTTTAGCTTTGTCGAGTGTCATTAGCGGGTTAGGCAGAGCGGTTGGCTCGGCAAATTCAAAATCAAATGGCGAGTCAGCATGTGCAGGGGCAAGTTTTTCCATGCGTTCTAGCGCTTTAACGCGGCTTTGTGCCTGTTTGGCTTTACTGGCTTTAGCTTTAAAACGAGTAATAAATTGCTCTAAGTGGGCAATTTGATCTTGTTGTTTTTCAAACATGGCTTGCTGCTGTAATAAACGCTCAGCTTTTTGGCGTTCAAACTGCGAGTAATTGCCTTTATATACATTGATAAGTTGTTTATCTATATGCCAAATTTGATCAACTACCGCATCTAAAAACTCTCGGTCATGAGATATCAGTACCAATGTACCAGTGTAGGCACGTAAAAAACGCTCAAGCCAATACACAGCATCTAAATCAAGGTGGTTTGTAGGCTCATCCAGTAACAGCAAGTCGGCATCGCGAATAAGCGCTTGGGCTAAGTTTAAACGCATACGCCAACCACCCGAAAATGCACTTACTGGGTTTTCTATTTGGTTATTAGCAAACCCTAAGCCATGTAATAGCTCTCCTGCCTTGGCTTCTATGCTATAGCCTTTAATATTTTCAAGCTGAATATGCACTTTAGCTTGAGTGTCGCCATCATTGGTTTGCTCAGCTTCACGTAAAGCAATTCGTAGCGCATAATATTCAGGGTGGCCTTGCAGTACGTAATCTATAGCGCTTATTTCAAGGGCGGGGGTTTCTTGTTTTACTGAGGCCAGTGACCAATCTTTAGGAATACTGCAATTACCGCCATCTAACGAAAGCTCAGACTTTAATAAACTAAATAGCGTTGACTTACCACAGCCATTAGCACCAACAAGGCCTACTTTGTGCTCTGGAAATAATGTAGCCGATGCATTTTTTAATAAAGCTTTGCCACCGCGAAGCAGTTCTATTTCTGAGATTTGGATCATAAATACGTTACTTTACTGTGCCTTGATTGAATTGCGGCCATTATAACACGGATCTTATTAGCTATATCAATCGTATCAAGTAGGCAAATATTGCGATAAAATAACGTCAGTCAAAATGGTAGGAAAAACGAAGTGAAACATAAAAAACGATTTATTGCTGGAGCAACGTGTCCTGAGTGTAAAACCATGGATATGTTAATGCTCTACAAAGAGCATGACGTAGAAAAAGTTGAATGTATGCAGTGTGGTCATAAAATGGCTCAACCAGAGCAGGCTGTGCAGGCATCAACACGCCAATTTGAACAGATCATTGGCGTGTTTAATCCAGGCGACTAAACCTAAACAGTTTAGTAATGCGGTGGCGGAGGCTCCGGCATATTCGACATCATAGGTTGCGATGCTTGCGACTCTTTAAGTTTTTCAGCCAGCAACTCGGTTTGGCGCTTTATTTTTGCCAACTGTTGCTGGTGAACTTTTATTTCATCATTCAAAATTTCAATTGTTTCGTCTTGAAAAGCCACTTTAGCCTCAAGTTCCATTAGCCGATGTTCAATTGTGTTCATTTGGTTCTCGTATAATAAAGCGCTCAGCGATTCCGCTCGAGCTTTCAGTTAACAATGATTTACCGTTATCTGTAAATGCCACATCAAGTACCACTGCCGATTTGGGCTTACTGCCTTCTCGCGGAGTGACTTGCCATGTTTGAATTTTTTCACCGTTGGTTAGCTGCCATAAATCAACCCGTTTATTGGGTGAACCGGTTGCTAATAAAGTGCCTTGATCGTTAAAGCGCACTGCGGTAAAAATTTTCTGACGCGCAATATACTTTAGTTTACTAACAAGGTCACCTGTAGTCAGCTTCCATACATTTGCTTGTGCCATACTGTCGGCGGTAAAAGCATAGCGCCCTTGAGGATCTAAAGCGACCTGCGTTACTCGGGTTGGGTGATTAAAGCGATGAACTACTTGCCCACTTTGAGTATCCCATAAGTAGGCAACATAATCGTTAGAGCCGCTTAGGGCATAGCGCCCGTTGGGTGATAGGTCAACGGTATTTACTTTTTCTTGATGGCCTAAAAATTCAATGCGCCTACCTGTGTTAAGGTTTATAAATACCACAACGCCATCGCTGCGCCCGTAAACAACACTTTGGCCTTGGTTGCTAATGGCAATATCGCGAATGCTGGCTTTTTGTATTTTATAAAAGCCTTTATTTTTGCCGGTGGCAATATCCCAGACCGCAAAGGTGGTTTTTTCGGCGGTAACAGCCACGCTATTATCAAAAGCAATGGCTACGGCATAAACTAAGCTATCTTCAGCCTGCTGTTGAAACCATTGGTATTTAAGCGCTTGCTGTTGATTATCCCAAAGGGCGACCCCATGATGGATAGAAGACACTAAGCTGTATTGACCATCGTGCGATAACGCAGATGAAAAGGCGCCCTGTGCAGTGTGCTCAAAACTGGCCACTGCTTGTTGTTTTTCATCACTACATGCAATTGTTAATAAACAGCAAGTGGCGACTAAAAAAGTACGAAATAACGACATATTACAGGTATTTCCTCTTAACTCTTAGTGACTGAGAGGTTAGACTAGGTCTCGTTAAACGCCTAGGTTGTTTGTCTAATCACTGGATATGTTTTTAGTTTAGCTATTAAACAAGCAGCCTACCATGTAGGCCGTTAATCTTTAACTAGTAATATTACAATAAATGGCAACTGCAAAGTGTGTCGGAGATTTAAAATGAGAAAGACGATTAAATTGTCATTGATTGCAGCGTCAGTTTTAGCGCTTACAGCTTGTAATCAAGAAGCAAAAAAAGAGCAAGCAGACGTTAAGCTAGATACTGTAGCACAGCAACAAGCGTACGGTATTGGTGCATCTGTGGGTAACTTTTTAAATAAAGACCTAGCGGATAAAAAAGAAATTGGTATTGAATTAGACCAAGCTTTATTAATGCGAGGCTTTGAAGATGCACTTGCGGGTAATGCAAAAATTGACGAAGAGAAAATTCGTGAAGTACTAACAGCATTAGACGAATCAGTGCGTACTAAACAAGAAGAAAAAGCAAAAGTAGAGTCTGAAAAAAGCAAAGCTGAAGGTGAAAAATACCTAGCTGATAACGCTAAAAAAGAAGGCGTGATGGTTACTGAGTCTGGTTTACAGTACGAAGTAATGAGCGAAGGCGAAGGCGCAAAACCAGTAGCAACTGATGTGGTTAAAGTACATTATAAAGGCACATTGTTAGACGGTACTGAGTTCGATAGCTCTTACTCACGTAACGAGCCGACAACGTTCCCACTAAACCGTGTAATTCCTGGTTGGACTGAAGGTTTACAACTTATGCCTGTAGGGTCTAAGTACAAATTTACTATTCCTTCAGACCTTGCTTACGGCGATCGTGACTTAGGTAAAATTCCTGCTAATTCAACACTCATTTTTGAAGTTGAATTATTAGAAATTCAAAATGATGCAGCAGCTGCCGCTGCAGAATAAGCGTTATAGATAATAAAAAAGGGACCTTAGGTCCCTTTTTTATTACGTTGAATAACTAATTAGTCAGTGTGATTAGAAAATAAGTTATCAATCAGCTCATCTTCAAGTGCAAAGCGCGCTTCGAGTGCTTCACCCATTACTGAAAGATCGTTATCAAAGCCTTCTAGTAAATCTTCAGCGTCTACCTCAGCGTACTTATCGTTGAAATCCAGAGCGATGTCAGTGGTATCTGAAATACGTGGGTATATCGTATTAGCGAGTTGCTGGCTTTCTAGGCCTTTCTTTTCGCAGGCTTTAGCAATATCGTCGTACACTTCAAAGTGGCCGGCAGATAAATAATCCATTAAAATTTGGCAAAATGCCTGAATTTGTGATGGTTCAGGCAAAGACTGATCTTTTTTCTCATAAGGTGAAAAGCCTGCAATTTTACAGTAAAGCACAATCAACTCTTGGCGTTCGTTTAACCAATTATCGATGACCGTATGGCTACCCCCCCACTTTTGTTGAGCTTTTTCTACACGCTTCAGCATAATTCTTCTCCTAAGCTGGGTTGGATTTTTTAAATTAAAAATAAAACTTATGTTATCCAAGATATATTTAATTGGCGTGTATATCAACAAGTAAAATAGATGTAATACCAGAGGGAATTTTGTTTAAGGGTATAAGTTGTAAGTAATTTATTCCAGGCAAGAAAAAACCACCTATTACGGTGGTTTAATTTCTTTATTAGACTTGTTTAAACAAGCATTCTTATTTTTATTAGAGATTTTTATTATTTTTATATTAACAATTTTTGTTATTGTTTTGTTAACGCGGGAGATACAATATCAAGCTTTTTTAGATGTTGCAAATAGTTTAATGAAAAGTTTTTATTATTAACGTTTGTTTGGTTGTTTTATGTACAAAGTAACATGAAAATTAAAAATTACTTGATCTAGCGCTACTCTGTAGCGATTTAATCGCTTAGCGATAGAGGGGGCGTGAATATGGTGGTACAATCTTGCACAATTTCTAAAAGCCCTAGGACTCTATACGCTATGAGCGAATTAAAAAACGACCGTTATTTACGTGCCCTTGCCAAGCAACCTGTTGATGTCACGCCGGTATGGATGATGCGTCAAGCAGGACGTTATTTACCTGAATACCGTGCTACACGTGCACAAGCGGGCGATTTTATGAGCCTGTGTAGAAATGCTGAGTTAGCCTGTGAAGTAACATTACAGCCTTTGCGCCGTTACCCATTAGATGCAGCTATTTTGTTTAGTGATATTTTAACTATTCCCGATGCAATGGGATTAGGCTTGTACTTCGAAACAGGCGAAGGCCCTAAGTTTGAACGCCCAATTTCGTCACTAGCTGATGTTAAAAAAATTCCTAAACTTGATCCTACCGATGAGCTTGGCTATGTAATGAACGCAGTGAGCACTATTCGTCGTGAACTTAAAGGCGAAGTGCCATTAATTGGTTTTTCTGGTTCGCCTTGGACACTTGCAACTTACATGGTTGAAGGTGGTAGCAGTAAAGTATTTGGTAAAATCAAAAAAATGGCGTTTGCTGAGCCGCAAACACTGCATTTATTACTCGATAAACTAGCTGATTCGGTGATAGATTACTTAAACGCGCAAGTTAAAGCGGGTGCGCAATCGCTAATGGTATTTGACTCATGGGGCGGTGTACTAAGCCCGCGTGATTACAATGAGTTTTCATTGCAATACATGCATAAAATTGTTGATGGCTTAATTCGTGAATACGATGGCCGTAAAGTACCGGTTACTTTATTTACCAAAAATGGTGGTCAGTGGATTGAAGCGATTGCCGCAACGGGCTGTGACGCAGTAGGTTTAGATTGGACTATTAACATTGGTGATGCTAAACGTCGTGTTGGCGATAAAGTTGCACTGCAAGGTAATATGGACCCATCAATGCTTCATGGTACGCCTGATCGTATTCGCCAAGAGGTTGGTACTATTTTAGAAGACTTTGGTACTGGCAATGGCCATGTATTTAATTTAGGCCACGGTATTACACCAGATGTTGACCCAGAAAATGCCGGTGTATTCATTAACGCCGTGCATGAATTAAGTGCGCAATATCATAAATAGTTTCTAAATAACGATGAGTTATTAAAAAAGCCCGCTTGATTCAAGCGGGCTTTTTGTTACCTAGTGCTTGATATTACTTAAACAAGCGATTTAAACCATTTAACGCCGCAACTCGGTAGGCTTCTGCCATCGTTGGGTAGTTAAACGTGGTATTTACAAAGTAGTCGATGGTGTTGCCACCATTTTTTTGTTCCATAATAGCTTGGCCAATATGCACAATTTCAGAGGCACGCTCACCAAAGCAGTGCACGCCGAGTACTTCTTTGGTTTCAGTGTGAAATAATATTTTTAAACTGCCCACATCGGTGCCTGCAATTTGCGCGCGGGCTAAATGTTTAAATTGCGCACGTCCCACTTCATACGGTACTTTTGCAGCAGTTAATTGTTGCTCTGTTTTACCGACAGAACTCATTTCAGGGATAGTATAAATACCGGCTGGAATATCAATAATCAGCTTTTCATCACAATTACCACACGCGATGGCATCTGCGGCAATTCGACCTTGATCAAAGGCAGCACTCGCAAGGCTTGGATAGCCAATAACATCACCTACCGCGTATACATTGTCTACTTCTGTTTGGTAGGTTTCGTTTACTTTTATCTGTCCGCGGCTATCTGCTTTTAAGCCAATGGCTTCTAAATTAAGGGTATCAGTGTTACCTGTTCGGCCATTGGCAAATAAAATACAGTCAGCTTTAACACGTTTGCCCGATTTTAAATGCATAACAACGCAGTCATCACGGGTTTCAATGCGATCAAACTCTTCGTTATGACGAATTACAATACCGCTATTCCAAAAGTGATAGCTTAATGCATCAGATATTTCAGCATCCATGAACGCCAATAAGCGATCGCGAGTATTCACTAAGTCGACTTTGGCACCTAGCCCTTTAAAGATAGACGCATATTCACAACCAATTACACCCGCGCCGTATATAAGTACGCGATGCGGGTCGTGTTCAAGGCCTAAAATAGTGTCACTTTCGTAAATTCGTGAGTGGGTGAAATCCACCCCTGGTGGGCGATAAGGTCGTGAGCCGGTAGCAATAACAATCGTTTGTGCAGTAAGGCGCTCAGTAGAACCGTCATTACGTCTAATTTCAATAGTGTGCTTATCAACAAAGCTAGCGTCGCCTTGAAACATATGAATGCGGTTACGATCGTAAAAACTGCTGCGTAAGTTTGACTGCTTTGAAATTACCGAACTGGCATGGCGTAAAATATCAGGAAAGGTAAGTCTTACCGGACGCTCGCCTACGTTAAATAAAGGATTTGCTTTGTATTCAATGTAGCGACTAACAGAATGACGAAGTGCCTTTGAAGGAATGGTACCCCAATGTACACAGCCACCACCCACGGCTGTTTGGCGTTCAATAACCGCTACTTTTTTGTTACTTTTAGAGAGGTTCATAGCGGTCCCTTCACCGCCAGGACCCGTGCCAATAATGATTGCATCATATTGGTATGTCACGGGTACTTTTTTCTTTTCTGGTTGTTTGGCCACAGCCACTCCTATTTTAACTAAAAGAGGCTTTTAATAACCTCGCATTAAGTGCTAGCCATGCCTGTTTTTGTGTTTCCCAGGCGGCCTCAAGCTCGTGATATTGTGCCATTAATGCCGACTTTTCACACTGCTTTGCCATATTATTTTTTTTAGCTTCCAACACTTGTTTTTGTAATGAGCAATAATTTTGCAGTTTTTTAAGCAACAAATCGTACTCTTGTTGTAATAATGTAAGCTTATCTTGCGCTAAAGGCAATTTTGCGAGGCGACCTTGTGTTTTGCTCATCAAGGTTTCTGCTTTAGCTTTTTCTATGCGCTCAACCGGTGTGCGCTTTAATTTACTCGCTAAACCAAGTGCAGCTAACGAGCGGATCATCCATTTAGTTGGGTCGTAATGAAACCACTTAATGCCGTTGCGGTAATCGCTAGCAAAAATATGATGAAAGTTATGATAACCCTCGCCATAAGTAAATAAGGCTAAAAAGCCGTTATCGCGTGCGGTATTTTTTTCTGTGTAAGGGCGAGAACCCCAAATGTGCGCAACAGAGTTAATAAAAAAGGTAAAATGCTGGCTCAGTACTAAACGAAGTAGTCCCGTTAGTAATAACATGCCCCACACATCACCTAACATTAAACCTAATACCAGTGGTAAACCAACATTCATGGCAACTACCAGCTTTAAGTAATGTTTATGTTGCCACATCACTATTTTATTGCGTTGTAGGTCGCGGCAATTGCTGTAATCACCGTAGCTATCGCCTTGGTAGTCGCGCAGCATCCAGCCTATGTGACTATACCAAAAGCCGTTGGTAGCGGCATAAGGGTCTTTTACAGGGTCATCAACTTGACCGTGGTGAATACGATGATCGCTGCTCCAATGCAGCGCACTGTTTTGCAAAGCAAACGCGCCGCCTAAGGCAAAAATAAATTCAACGACCGGGTGTGCGTTGTAGGTTTTGTGCGCCCATAAACGATGGTAACCCGCAGTGATCGATAATCCCGCGAAAAACATGCAAGCTACAAAAGCAGCCCATTGTGTGCCTGTAAAGCCATAGTTAAACCCATACCAAGGTACAAGTGTAACAGCAGCCAAAAACGTCAGGCTAAAGAAAAGGACGTTGGTCCATATAAGTGGTGGTTTTTTCATCTTTCTCATTTCTCAGCGTACAACTGTACGCTAAAATAATATTTCAATCTGCTGCCGTCAAGTATTAGACTGTACTATTAGCTATTTTTTTAATTAAAAATTTATTACAAATTCATTCAGGGAGCTGTTGATGTCGGGCGTTAGAGCACAACAGAAACAAAAAACACGACAAGCATTAATTGAAGCTGCTTTTAATCAGCTTAGTGCTGATCATAGCTTTTCAAATTTGAGCTTGCGTGAAGTAGCGCGCGAAGCCGGTATTGCGCCCACCTCTTTTTACCGTCACTTTAAAGATATGAACGAGCTAGGTTTAACCATGGTTGATGAAGCGGGTTTAACGCTGCGTCAGCTGATGCGTCAAGCTCGTAGGCGAATAGCCAGTGGCGGCAGTGTAATAAATACGTCTGTGGTTACTTTTATGGAGTTTATTGATAACTCTAGTAATCAATTTAGATTATTGCTGCGTGAACGCTCAGGTACCTCAAAAGCATTTAGAGCGGCAGTAGCACGTGAAGTGAAACACTTTATTTTAGAGCTTGCTCATTATTTAGAAAGTGAAACGCCCTGTGATGCGATTCATGCGTATATTCAGGCAGAGGCTATGGTTACGTTGGTATTTAATGCTGGCGCCGAAGCGCTAGATATTGAAGGTCAGCAACGCGATGAATTAATTGAGCGAGTTATTTGGCAGTTACGCTATATTACTCGTGGTGCGTCAAATTACGTACGCGCAGAAAAGAAAGAGTAAATATTAAAAAAAGTTAAAATAAGCACTGTACTTTACGGTGCTTGTTAATTTAAACGCCACGCCCTCCAAGGTTGAATTCTTTATCTCTTTTTTATCTATTTATTGAATTTAAAATCCCTTAAAAGTCTTGTGTAATTATTTTTATGGCATTTTTATGCTTGCACCTACTGCGCTGCAATGATAAAAATAAGCCTCATTGGACACACACACAAGAAAACAAATGCAAACTAATCGTTTAATTACACTAAAACTAAACCTCTTACTGCTGTGGCAAGTGAGCGGGGATTAGTGTGTTTGCATTGAGCTAAACAACAAAACCCCGCAATTGCGGGGTTTTTTTTATCTCGCTGCAGGGATAAATCGAAATTTGGGTAACACAGGAATGAGAGGCAGTTATGCAAGAGCAAGATAAAGTATGGATTTTTGATACCACCTTACGTGATGGCGAACAGGCACTTAAAGCAAGCCTGACTGAAGATGATAAAATTCAACTAGCGCATACCATTAGCCGCTTAAATGTGGATGTCATGGAAGTGGGCTTTCCGGTTTCGAGCCCCGCTGACTTTCGCTCAGTGCAGCGAATTGCCACTGAAGTAAAAGGCCCTATTATTTGTGGCTTAGCACGCTCGGTTGCCAAAGATATTGAAGCCTGTGGCGAGGCGCTTCGCAGTGCACAGCAAAGCCGTATTCATACTTTTATTGCAACCAGCCCTTTACACCTTGAGCATAAACTACGTATGAGCTTAGATGATGCAACCGCGATGGCGGTTAAATCAATCAAGCTTGCCCGTAATTACACTGATGATGTGGAATTTTCATGTGAAGACGCAGGACGTACACCACATTGGGATTTATGCAAAATAGTTGAGCAAGCTATTAATGCCGGTGCATCCACGATTAACTTGCCAGATACCGTCGGTTTTGTAACGCCAGATGAATACGCAGCAATGATCCGTCATTTAATGAACAACGTGCCAAATATTGATAAAGCCCGTTTAAGTGTGCATTGCCATAACGACTTAGGCTTAGCCGTTGCTAACTCTGTTGCTGCCGTTCAAGCCGGTGCGCGCCAAATCGAATGCACCATTAATGGTATAGGGGAGCGCGCGGGTAATTGTTCACTTGAAGAAGTGGCGATGATCATGAAAATGCGCAAAGACCATTTAAACGTATATACCGATATAAAAAGCGAAGAAATTTACCGCGCCTCTCGCCAAGTAGCCAAAATTTGTAATATGCCGGTACAGCCAAATAAAGCGATTGTTGGCGAAAATGCGTTTGCCCACAGTTCAGGTATTCACCAAGATGGTGTATTAAAAGCGCAAAATACCTATGAAATTATGTTACCTGAAAGTGTGGGTGTGCCAAGTAATCAATTAAATATGACCTCGCGTTCAGGGCGTCATGTTATAGAGCATCGCTTAGAAGAGTTAGGTTATCAAAAATCTGATTACGACATGGATAGCTTATACCAAAGTTTCGTTGCGTTAGCTGACCAAAAAGGCACAGTATATGACTACGACCTAGAAGCAATGATTTACTTTAATCAAATCAGTGACAAAGATGAAAAATATCAATTAGAGTTTGTTCACTCTACGTCGAACTCTCAATCGGTAGCCAGCTCAACGATAGGTTTGTTGATTGATGGCGAAGCAAAACAAGAAGCGGCCACAGGTAACGGCCCGGTAGAAGCCTCATTTGCAGCCATTGAGCGCTTAACTGGTATGAGCGTTGAAATGATTGAATACAATTTAGAGGCCACGGGCCAAGGTGCAAGCTCATTAGGACAAGTGAATATTATTGCTAAATATGATGGCCGTCCTTATCACGGTGCCGGTATTGCGGCCGATGTGGTCGAAGCCTCAGTACGCGCTATGGTTCGGGTTTATAACTTAATTTATCGAGCACAAAAAGTGTCTGATTTAAAACAACAAAGGAAAGCAGGATGAGTAAAACACATTACAGCGTTGCCGTATTAGCGGGCGACGGTATTGGCCCAGAAGTTATGGCAGCTGCAGAGCAAGTGCTTGATGCAGTAAGTGATAAGTTTGGTTTTACTCTGAACCGTGAACACCACGCGATTGGCGGAGCAGCGATTGATGAGTTTGGCAAAGCCCTTCCTGATACCACTTTAAAAGCATGTGAAAACGCCGATGCTATTTTATTTGGCTCCGTGGGTGGTCCTAAGTGGGAACATTTACCACCTAATGACCAACCGGAGCGCGCGTCATTGTTACCACTGCGTAAGCACTTTGGTTTGTTTTGTAACTTACGCCCTGCTCAGTTGTTACCCGCATTAAGCGCTGCATCACCACTACGTGCTGATATTAGCGAAAAAGGCTTTGATATTTTATGTGTGCGCGAGCTAACGGGTGGTATTTATTTTGGTGAGAAAGGCCGCAGTGGCGAAGGGGCAGAAGAAACTGCATTTGATACGCAAACTTATTCACGTAAAGAGATAGAGCGTATTGCACGTTTTGCTTTTGAGGCCGCTAAGTTGCGCAGCAATCATGTGACCTCGGTTGATAAAGCCAATGTTTTAGCATCAAGCGTTTTATGGCGCGAAGTGGTAACCGAAGTGAGTAAAGACTTTCCAGAAGTGAGCTTAGATTACATTTATGTAGATAACGCAGCAATGCAGCTGGTTAAGCAACCTAGCCAATTTGATGTATTACTTTGCGATAATTTATTTGGTGATATTTTATCGGACGAGTGCGCCATGATCACTGGTTCGATGGGTCTATTACCGTCGGCAAGTTTGAATCAATCAGGCTTTGGCTTGTATGAACCCGCGGGTGGTTCAGCGCCTGATATCGCCGGAAAAGGGGTGGCAAACCCAATCGCACAAATTTTAAGTGCCGCCTTAATGCTACGTTACTCATTAGGCCAAGACGAAGCGGCTCGTACGATTGAAAAAGCAGTCGCAGAGGCGGTTGAAGCTGGTGTGGGAACGCCGGATATTTATCCGCAGGGCGGCTATACCACCACCGATGTAGCAGCGGCCATCGTTTCACGCATTTAATTATTAAAGCCACAACACCGTCAGGCTGTGGCTCAATCAGATCAGGGAGTTAGCAAGTGGCCCAAACCTTATACAATAAAATTTGGCAAGCACACACCGTTGCCAGCATTAATGAGCAAACCGATTTACTTTATATTGACCGTCATTTAGTACACGAAGTGACGTCACCACAAGCATTTGCCGGCTTACGTGAAAAAAATCGTAAAGTGCGTTGTCCAGAAAAAACCATTGCCACCATGGATCATAATGTTTCAACTAAAAGTCGTTCACTGGATGCAGCCAGCGAAGTCTCTAAAAATCAATTAATGGCACTGGATGCAAACTGTAAAGAATTTGGCATTTTGCTGTACGACTTAAATTCAGTAAACCAAGGCATAGTGCATGTTATTGGCCCTGAGCAGGGGATTACTTTACCAGGTACCACTATAGTCTGCGGCGATAGTCATACTTCAACGCATGGTGCGTTTGGTGCCTTGGCACATGGTATTGGTACCTCAGAGGTTGAGCATGTATTAGCTACGCAAACACTACAGCAAAAAAAGGCGAAGTCGTTAAAAATTCAAATTAACGGTGTATTACGCCCTACAGTAACAGCTAAAGATTTAATTATGGCGGTTATTGGTAAGCTAGGCACTGCTGGTGGCACTGGCTATGTGGCTGAATTTTGTGGTGAAGGCATAGAAGCTCTATCAATGGAAGCCCGTATGACATTGTGTAACATGAGCATTGAAATGGGTGCCAAGGCAGGTTTAATTGCCCCAGATAAAATCACTTACGAGTACTTAAAAGGCCGCCCGTTTGCACCCAAAGGTGCTGATTTTGATGCCGCTGTTGCCTACTGGGAAACTTTAAAAACGGATGATGGTGCTCATTTTGATTTAGAAGTAGAGTTAGATGCAGGCAGTATTCAACCGCAAGTTACTTGGGGGACTAATCCAGAGCAAGTGATTGGCGTTGATGAATGTATTCCAGATCCAGATAAAGAAACCGATTTAATTAAAGCCGATGCAATTCGCAGTGCGCTTAAATACATGGGCTTAAAAGCGGGCGATAAACTATCAAGCGCCAAAGTAGACACGGTATTTATTGGCTCATGCACCAACAGCCGCATTGAAGATTTACGCGCTGCAGCAAAAATTGTTGAAGGTAAACAGGTTTTAGCTGGTATTGAAGCGCTGATTGTTCCAGGCTCAGGCTTAGTTAAGCAGCAAGCTGAAGATGAAGGCTTAGCCGATATTTTTAAAGCTGCAGGGTTTGAGTGGCGCGAGCCGGGTTGTTCGATGTGTTTAGCTATGAACGATGACCGTTTAGGAGCTGGTAAACGCTGTGCTTCCACCTCGAATCGTAATTTTGAAGGTCGCCAAGGTCGCGGCGGGCGTACACACTTAGTGAGCCCTGCAATGGCGGCAGCAGCTGCAATACATGGTCACTTTGTTGATATTAGAGGAGAAGCTTAATGAGCATCTATTTTAGCGGCTTAATGGCCCCACTTGATAAAAACAACGTCGATACCGACCAAATTATTCCTAAGCAGTTTTTAACCTCAACAAGCCGTGATGGTTTTGATGCAGCACTGTTTTACGATTGGCGTTATTTAGATAATGGCGAGCCAAACCCTGAATTTATTTTAAACCGTCCTTGTTACCAAGGCGCGCAAATATTATTAACCCGCGATAATTTTGGCTGTGGCTCATCACGCGAGCACGCACCATGGGCATTAAAGCAATATGGGTTTGAAGTGATTTTAGCTGAAAGCTTTGCTGATATTTTCTTTAATAACTGTGGTAACAATCAAATGCTTGCTATTGCATTGCCAGCGCAAACGCTGGAAGAGTTATTTGTGTTAAGTGAGCAGCACGACGATATTCACATTGATGTGGATCTTGAAAACCAAGTGCTTACCAGCAATAAGTTTGCGCCAATTCGCTTTGATATTCGCAAAGACGTAAAAGAGCGTTTATTAAGTGGCTTAGATTTTATTGGTGTAACCGAAACCCTCAATCCGCAAATTGATGCGTTTGAAAAGCAGTTAGCCGCAGAAAGACCGTGGCAGTAACCTTTTACATATGAAACTGGAGCGCAACTTAGGTTGCGCTTTTTTAATCGCTTATATTAAAAAACCACGCAATAAGCTTGCTAATGTAATCATTGCCATTAGTAATAAATTGAGAGTTTTAAATTTCTGGTAGCGGACTACCTTTGGGTCGTTGATAGTCGAAAAAAAACCATCTTTAAATGACTCAGCAAGATTGGCATAGGGTGTCCCATCTAATGAATTTTGTGATAATTTTTTCCATTGTTCTGGGTGCTGCTCAGCAAGGTGTTGATATATGTGCAGAGTGTAGCGATTTTGAATAATTAATAGTAATACGATGATTATTAAGCCGATATATTTTTCCATTTAAATATGTGCTCCGCGCTAAAACTGGCTTTACGTTTATACCAATCCGCAATAATACTCAATCATTTTGCGGGGCTAAACGTGTCGCTATCTGTGTTAAAAAATTCTCATTTAGAACAACTAAATAGCGAATTTCTTGCCTAGCTATCAACCCGTTTTTCCTGCCTCAAAATAGACCGCTTAATTAAGCGAGTTGGTATTAGTTATTTCTCCTTTATCAAACAACGATATTTAATTTCTCATTTTCTTTCAAGCGATATTTTTTTACCAATTAATTAAAGCAAAGCTCCATTGTTCTGTTAATTTTTATTGCTGTTCATCGTGATTATTTTCTTTGTGTTTGCTTAAACGCTAAGCTGATTTTTTACATGTTTAGGGACACATTATGAAATTATTAACAGCTGCAGCGTTTATGCTGGCATCAACCGCTGCATTAGCTCGCCCAGCACCTTTAGTATCAATTCCAAGTCATGATAGCTTTTTCAATAGTATTGCTGCTCACTGCGGTAAAGCTTTCGAGGGTAAAGTAACGGTTGATAATGCAACAGGGCCGAGTTCATTTGCCGATAAAAAGTTAATTATGCATGTGCGTAAGTGTAATGACCGTGAGTTACAGGTGCCGTTTCATGTCGGTGATGATGCTTCACGTACGTGGATCATTACTAAAACAGGTAGTGGTTTGAGCCTAAAGCACGATCATCGCCATAAAGATGGCAGCGATGATGTGTCTACTATGTATGGCGGTCATACTGTGGATGCGGGTTTTGCTAATATGCAGTCATTCCCTGCAGATCAGTATTCAAAAGAGTTATTTGTTAGCCAAGGCATACCGCAATCGGTAGGCAATACATGGCAAATGTATATTTACCCTGAACAGTTCACTTATCGACTTATTCGCCAAGGTCGCGAATTCCGTGTTGATTTTGATTTAACTAAACCTATCACACCACCGGCTGCGCCGTGGGGATATGGCGTTAACTAACTTAGTTCAGGTTAACTACAGTAAAACCACAGGCTATTTTAATACTCAGTGGTTTTACTGAAAATAACGAGGTGTTATTTTTTTGAGGTTTTTTCTGCAGGCATTTCACACTGCACAAATACACTGAGCGGTGGCTGATAAGCACGCGGTTTAGTTGGAAAGCGTTGGTACTCCTGTACGCCCTCGGTCACTTTTAACATAAAAGGATTATCGTGACATAAACGATTTGCGTGGCGCAACAAAAACACACTTTGGTTTCTAAAATGTGGGTAGTCGTCAGACTGTATTTCTAAGTGGTAATTGTTAGTGTCTATTTGAGTTTGCTTATAATGCACCTTTTCATCAAAATCATAAAGTCGCTGCATTTCACTTTGCTCTGCCGACACACTCAAACACCCCGTTAATAAACAGCAGCTAATGATTCCATGTATGTAATGATTGGCTTTTATACTCATAAACCTTTAACTCCATCTTGATTTTGGGTAGTGTGATCAGCATATCTATTAAACCCGTTATAATATAAGTCTAACACCCAAAAAGGGGAAATGTGATGTTCAAGCAAATTAAACAGCTTTTTTCGAGTATTGATCAGCAAGATTATGATATTGAACAACATGATTTAAAAACAGCGGTTGCCGCATTATTAATTGAGGTAATGCGAGCGGATAACGATTTACAGGCTGATGAGCAACATACGCTAAGTCTAACATTAAAAAAATATTTTGATTTAACGGATGAAGCAGTAGATGAGTTAACCGAGCAAGCAAGTGCAAGCTTAGATGACGCCATTGATTATTTTCAATTTTCTAAGCAAATTAACAATCAATGTAGTGCACAGCAACGCATTGATATAGTTGAATTACTTTGGCGTTTAGCGTACTCCGATGGAGAACTTGATCCACAAGAAGAATACGTTATTCGTCGTGTTGCTAATTTATTGTATGTTACCCATGAAGACTTTATTGCTGCAAAGCTTGCAGCAACAAAGTTATAGTGGCTGCTTATTTAAGCTTACTTGCTACGCTAACTAACTGCTGTGCAAGACCAGCCACTTTTTCAGCGGTAGCGGGGTCGCTAATTCGACCGTTGTCATCTAATAAAGTATGAATAGCCGGTACTGCCAGTTGGTTCGCTAATACTAAGCTGCCAATGCCTGATAATATATCACGCACATGATTTAAGCCCCGTAAACCGCCCAACCCACCTGGTGAGGCTGCATATAACGCGGTTACTTTATTTGCAAATGCAGGCTCTGCGCCTTGTTCGGTGCGCGATACCCAATCAATAGCATTTTTTAACACGGCGGTAATAGAGCCATTATATTCTGGGCTGGCCAGCAAAATGCCATCGGCTGCGCGAAGTTTGTCTTTAAGTTGTTGTACACCGGCTGGTGTGCCTTGTGCCTCGAGATCTTCATCAAACATAGGAATGGCTAAGTCTGCGAGTTTAATCACTTCTACTTCAGCGCCACTTTCTAAAGCAAAGCGTGCCGCTTCGTTAATGAGTTTTTGATGAAAGCTATCTTTACGTAAGCTACCTGCTAGGGCAATAATTTTTGGTGTTGTCATGAGCTGCTCCTGATAATGAGTTTGTATAATGTGACTTTAACAAATAATCACTTGCAGAAAAGCCAAATAAACGCAAAACTTGTGTGCGTATATGCACAGATTAAAGAGTAGTTATCATGGCAATTCAATTTAATGATTGGCAAGACCTGAAGGTTGCTTACGAGGTAGCGCGCTTAGGTACTTTAACTGCCGCGGCCGAAGTGTTAGATGTTCACCATAGTACGGTGCTCAGGCGAATAAATAACTTAGAAAAAAGCTTAAATGCGCGACTATTTCATCGCCATGCTCGCGGCTACAAAGTCACAGAAATTGGCGCTAAGTTATTTACCACAGCACAAGCGATTAATGGTGAACTAGAGCGCCTACATAATGACATTATTGCTGCAGATAGCACCTTGCAAGGTAGCTTGTTACTCACCACAGTTAGTGGCTTTATTGATGTATTAAGTGAGGTGTGTGAGCAGTTTCAAACCTTGCATCCGCAAGTGCAATTACAAGTGATTATGGATCAAAAACGCTTACGTTTAGATCATGGCCAAGCACATATCGCAGTAAGAGCTGGACCCAGACCGGATGAGGGTGATTATATTGCTCAGCATTTAGCGGCGCTCTCGTCAGGATTTTATGCATCAAAGCATTACATTAGCCGTTATGGGTTGCCACAAACATTAGCGCAACTATCGCTGCATAGCTTTGTGTCAGGTGTAGCAGGGTATAATGCCAAAGTGCCTTACTTTGCATGGGTTGATGAAAATATTCCCCCGTCGCAAGTTAAGCTAAGAGTGTCAGAAACCTCAGAAGCGACCCGCGCCATAGTTAAAGGACTCGGTATTGGCGGATTACAGCATGATGTTGCAGCGCAATACTCTGATTTAGTCCCTGTACTGCCTAATGAATTGAGTTGGCCAACCGATTTGTGGCTGGTTACGCATCATTTAGTGCATCGAACGGCAAAAGTTCAAGCGTTTAGTCAGCTATTAAAAAATTATTTTAGGCAGCGAAAGTTAAGTTAAAAAGGCTACAACGATTTTTTTATTGAAACACCTAAGCGCTTGGCTAGCCGCGTTAAGTTAGCGCGGTCCACCTGTAAACTACGCGCTGTGCTTGCCCAGTTATAATTATGTTGTTTAAGTTGCTGTATTATAAGTTGCTGAGTATAGGTATCTATGGCTTGCTTTAACGAAATGTTGTTTGCTAAAGGTGGGATTACAAGCTGGTTTGAGTGTTCAAGAGCTAAGGTGTTAACAGCGCTTAAATTTAGCTCACAATGCGCAGGTTCAATAGTAATAATTGGTTGCTGCCACTGATGTTGCTTAGCCTTTAATGCAGCCCGATTAATCACATGCTCAAGCTCCCTCACATTGCCTGGCCAGTCATATTTTTTAAGCAGCAGTTGCGTTTCAATACTGAGTTTTAGCTGTTTAATAGCGAGCTTGCGGGCTGTTTTTTCTGCAAAATAACCGGCTAATAAAATAACATCTTCATCACGGGCTTTCAATGGAGCGACTGTGAGTGGATAAACACTTAATCGATGGTACAAATCGGCGCGAAACCGTCCTTGTGTTACTTCGTGTTTTAGGTCGCGATTGGTTGCTGCAATCACTCTAACATCGACATATTTAAGTTCATCTTCGCCAACGGTTTGTACTTCGCCACTTTGCAGTACGCGTAATAATTTACTTTGCATAGCCAGAGGCAGCTCGCCGATTTCATCTAAAAATAAGGTGCCGCCATCGGCTAACTGAAATTTACCTTGGCGGGCATTTTGGGCGCCGGTAAAAGCGCCTTTTGCATGGCCAAAAAATTCACTTTCTGCGAGGTTTTCAGGCAGTGATGCACAATTTAAATGAATTAATGGCTGATCTTTACGTGCGGAGTGTAAGTGAATATTACGTGCCACCAACTCTTTGCCGACCCCAGTATCACCTAAAATAAGGACACTAAAGTTTGATGCCGCAACCAGTTTTATCTCATTTTTAAGCGTTTGTATTGTAGAGCTTTGGCCAATAATTTCACCACCATCACGTTTGAGCGCCTCACGGTTTAACGCTTGTACTAATTCACTAGAGTGCTGCGCATGTTGTTTGTAATGGGCAAGCTCTAGGGCTGTTTTAAAGTGCGCACTGCACAAGGTTTGTAAGGTGTTGAGTGTATCAGTGGTAATACCGTAAAACGCATTGGCGTTAAGGCTATCAAAGGTCAGAATGCCAAGTAGTGCGTTTTTATCATAAAGGGGTAACCCTAAGCAGGCATGCACTGGAATATCACCGGTTTTAGCCAGTAGTAGCCCGTCGTATGGATCAGGTAGTGGACAGTCATGTGCAAATTGCAGAGCCAAACGACTACTGCAGATGGCTTTAAGGCGAGGATGCTCCGCAATATCAAAACGTCGTCCTAGGCTATCGGGCATAAGACCTTTAATGGCTAAGGGTTTTAATTGCTCACCTTGGCGAATTAATAATGCACTGGCATCGCTGGGAATAACACGTTCAACCGTGGCTAAAAGTTGCTCAAAACTGTGAGCATGTAACGTACTTTGCGCAAGTTCTAATGCAACTTGCGTCAGGTTGAATTGTTGGTTCATGTCAAAATGACCTGTTAGTGTATTTTTACAGGTTTTATAGTAGGTCATAAAGACTCATCTTGTAAAGTGAGTTAATTTAACCTTTTGAATATTATAGGTTTAATTAGTTGGCACGCTCTGTGTAATGCTAAATGCAAGCAGTTAGTTAGTACATAGGAAATAAACATGTTATCCGATAAAACCATACAAATAGTTAAAAGCACGGTGCCATTGCTTGCAGAGGCAGGTACGGTCGTAACCGATCATTTTTACAAGCGCATGTTTAGTCATAACCCCGAACTTAAACATATTTTTAATATGACTAATCAAGAAACGGGTCGTCAGCAATTTGCATTATTTAATGCGTTGGCTGCGTACGCGCAAAATATTGATAATTTAGCCGTGTTAAAAGAGGCGCTAGCGCGAATTAATCATAAGCATACCAGCTTAAATATTTTACCTGAGCATTATCCTATTGTGGGCGCACATTTAATTGGTACGTTAAAAGAGCTTATTCCTGAGCAGTTTACTGCCGATGTTGAATATGCGTGGCGCGAAGCCTACGGTGTACTTGCTGATATTTGTATTACCGAAGAAGCGGCATTGTATGCGCACAGTAAAAACAACCATGGTGGCTGGGCAGGCACGCGCCAGTTTGAAATTACTGATAAACATGTTGAATCTGAATTCGTAACTAGTTTTACGCTGACACCTGTGGATGGTAAAGCAGTTATTACCTACAAGCCAGGACAGTACATTGGCATTAAAGTTAAGCCTGAGGGCGCAGAATATGAAGAGATCCGCCAGTATTCTATTTCGCAAAAGAGCAATGCTAAAAACTATCGTATTAGCGTTAAAAAAGAGTGCCTACCAAAGCCTGGCGTGGTGTCTAATTATTTACACTCACTAGAGCAAGGCGCACGAGTAGAGTTATACCCGCCAGCGGGAGATTTTATTTTAAAAAATGAGACAACTCCAGTGGTACTTATTTCAGCAGGTGTTGGCCAAACCCCGATGATGGCAATGCTGCAAACGCTACTTAGTGGTGATAAAAATCAAGCGATTAGTTATTTGCACGCGTGTGAAAATAGCCGCGAATTTTCATTTAAAGGGTATTTAGCGCAGCAAACGGCAATGCATCCACAGCTAAAAACATTTACTTGGTTTAATCAAGGTGGCGAGGAGTGTGATTTCACTGGGCTAATGGATTTAACGGTGCTTGAGGCATCATTACCTATTAGCGAAGGGGCATTTTATTTGTGTGGACCAGCATCATTTATGGCTAACGTAAAAGGCCAGCTACTTGATTTAGGTGTGCAAAGCTCAAACATTCACTACGAAATATTTGGACCACACCAAGCGTTATAGGTTAATTAAAAGCGTGTGTTACACGCTTTTAATTTAAACTTACAGCTTTTTACTATTTGTGTTAGCAGCATAAGCTTGTTGTTGCCAAGCATTAAATAGCTTTTGTTGTTTAGCTGAAATTTTTAAACCATACGTTTTTTGCATGTAAGCGTACGCATCGGCAATGCGTTTACGTGCATGAACAGGCGGTTCAACAACACGTTGTTTAAAATTAACTTTAACCTCACAGCGACCATATTGCGTCGCGTTTTGGGCTAACATACCAAAGCGATAGTTTGAGCGATCGGCGTTAATTTCACCAATTGCAGGGGCTAAATTGTTTATATCGGCTTCCATCATGCGAAACTTAGCGCTAACTTTGCGGCAGTTTTTACGCCCACCATCTTGCCAACATTGTAACTGGTGACCAAATTCCCATGCAGGGACAATATGTTCCCATTCAATTCGCAATGCACGTTGATTTACTTTGCCTGAGCGGGTTAGTGTGTTGCGAGGCACGTAGCCACAATGGGTAGGATCGGGTACTAACTTTTTGCCTTGTTTTTTTATATCGCAACCACAATAAATACTTTTAGCGTTTTCGGGAAGGGTATTAATTAAGTGCTTTTTGGCACTCGAAAACCGCGTAAATTGTTCGCCCATTGCTGAAAAACAAGCACAGCAAGCCAACAAAGCTAAAATAAACCGAATCATATCCATCACATACGTGAACTACAGGAGCGGCTAGTTTAAGGCCTAGAATAAAAAAGTAAACTGCCACCGGCATGCTTTAATTTTAATTTGCGTATTTTGTAGAGGGCGTTTTTGAGGAGTAAATAGTGGGCAATATTCAGAGGCTAACGCTAAAAATGCGTTAATGAGGTGATTCCTGCGTTGTTGATTTGGTATAACGGTAAAACTGCGTTAAAGTTTGCAATGAAATTAATAGAGGGTAAAAACGAGATAATGTCGGAAATTCAATTTTTAAATGTAGATCTAGAGCTTGAGTCAAAGCAAGATATTAGCGTATTAGTTGCTGATTTAAAAAAGGTCGCAACTATTTTACATTATGATAAAGACGAATACCGTCAACTTGCTCGCATAGAGGTTGCAGGTGAAATAACCACGCCAGATAAAGCGATTAATCACTTGTGTGAGTTAATCGAGTCGTGTTCACGCAATGCATTAAAGCAATGGTTGAGTTGCTCACGCAGAACCTTCGATATGGGGTTTGAGTCTGGCACTTCGCCAAAATGCTTTAACCAAGCCTTACATGCAGATACCTTGTTACGTATATCTGCAATTGGTGCAGGCGTAGAAATTACTATTTACCCTCTCGAAAAGTAATTTAATTTCAACCTTGGTTAATTGACTTACTAGCCTTTTCGCTCAACTACGGCTGCGGTCATCCGTGATACGCAGCAAAGCTCATTGCGGCTATTGGTTATTTTAATATCCCAAACCGAGCTGCGTTTGCCGATATGATAAGCTCTCGCTGTGGCCGTTAATGTGCCATTGCGTGATGCCTTTAAATGACTTGCACTGATCTCTTGGCCAACACAATAAAACCGATTGAAATCAACTACAAAATTAGCGGCATAACTTGCTACTGTTTCAGCAAGCACCACATTTGCACCACCATGAACGATACCCATAGGGTTATGATGCTCTGGAATTGCCGGCATAGTTGCCACTAAGTAGTCATCACCAATTTCACTGATCTCTATTCCCATGGTTTTCATGAGTGTCCCTTGGCCTGTAATACCTTGATCTAATTGCTTACAAAACTCTAATGTAATCGGTTGATGCCAAATACTCATGCTAGCTCCTTGGATAAGTAATTGAGAATTAAAATTTATTAATATGATAATGCGTTGCTAATAATTACATTTATCACCCTGCTTTTAAAGTAGGTTATTGTTTGATGATAACGGCATATAAGGCATTAATTTATATTTGCGATTTTTAAATAACTGTATATACTCACAGTTAATTGTACTGTATGGAAAACCAGTTGTATGCGACCATTAACGAAACGCCAAGCGCAAATACTCGAACTCATTAAAGTGTTTATTAAAGACACTGGTATGCCTCCTACACGTGCCGAAATTGCACAAACACTGGGTTTTAAAAGTGCGAATGCTGCAGAAGAACACTTAAAAGCACTGGCCAAAAAAGGTGTGATTAAAATGAAGCCAGGCGCGAGTCGGGGCATTCAGCTTGTTGAAGAAGAGGAGCCAGAGCAGTTAGGCTTACCTTTAATTGGCAGGGTGGCTGCCGGTGAGCCTATATTGGCGCAACAGCATGTAGAAAGCCACTGTAAAATTGACCCTTTAATGTTTAAACCTGCGGCCGATTTTTTATTGCGTGTTAACGGTATGAGTATGAAAGACATTGGTATTATGGATGGTGATTTACTTGCTGTGCATAAAACCCAAGTTGCCGAAAATGGACAAGTTATTGTTGCCCGTGTTGACGACGATGTAACCGTGAAGCGTTTAGAAAAAGCGGGCAGAAAAGTACTCTTACATGCTGAAAATGATGAGTTTTCAGCTATTGAGGTCGATTTAGAAAATGAGTCGTTCAATATTGAAGGCTTAGCGGTAGGTGTTATTCGTAACGCTGACTGGATGTAGTATTAAAGCATAATTTAGCGCTTAATAGTGATTAGGCGCTGGGTTTGTTAGCAGCACAATGTCTAACTTATCAAATGTATGACTATATGTTGTCAAGTGCTTCTCCTATCATAAATAAAATCACTAAATACTTTATAAATAAACAAATTTACTCTGCTTTTTTAAGTTAACAATTTTTTATATTTCTATCCTGTAATTTCAATACACCCCTTACTAAACCTGACTCTTAGATTAATTGCCTGACTAGTTGCTATTTTTTTAGCTGCGCATTTTAAAAAATACACCTTGTTTATTTTTCATACTCACCTTGCTTATTGTTTATTTTTTAACTAGTTATTAAAGAGCTGGAATAAAAATAACTCACAGCTTAGTCGTTTTGAGAACACACATTTACTAAATCCAGCACCCTTATAAAAAATAAAAATAACGAATAGGCGTTTAAGCCGTATGCCTCTTCGCTTTGCGTCAGCAATAGCATCAAAGGAGCCGTCACATGGGTAAGCTGAGTTCTTCCTTGTGGCTTATATTGTTTGTTTTTTCGCAGAATGTGCTTGCTAATAGCCAATATAATATGCGTAAAGGCGTAACCGATATAAGTAATAATGTATACCAACTGCACATGACTATTTTTTTAATATGTTGTGTGATTGGGGTGATCGTGTTTGCCATTATGTTTTGGGCACTCATTCATCATCGCAAATCTAAAGGGGCTGTCCCTGCCCAATTCCATGAAAGCACCAAAGTAGAAATACTGTGGACTGCGATCCCTTTTGTCATATTAATTGTTATGGCCATTCCTGCGACTAAAACCTTAATTGCCATGGAGGATGCCAGCAAAGCTGATCTCACCATTAAAATTACAGGCTCACAGTGGAAGTGGCATTACGAGTATATGGGGGAGGACGTTGAGTTTTATTCCATGCTAGCTACACCTCAAAATGAAATAACCAACCTTGCTGATAAAAACCCGAATTATTTACTCGAGGTCGATAAACCGCTGGTACTACCAATTAATCAAAAAGTACGTTTTTTAATGACTTCAGATGATGTTATTCACTCATGGTGGGTGCCTGACTTTGCCGTTAAAAAAGATGCAAACCCTGGGTTTATTAATGAAACATGGACCAATATTAATGAGGTTGGTACTTACCGTGGGCAGTGTGCAGAGCTTTGCGGTAAAGATCATGGTTTTATGCCTGTTGTGGTAGAAGCTAAAACAGAAGAAGACTTCAAAACGTGGTTAGCAGAGGCTAAACAAGCCAAGCAAAAAGCAGCTGCAGCAGACGCTGCGTTATTAGACCAAGTTGTACCAAAAGAAGAGCTGATGGCGCTTGGTGAGCAGGTTTATATGGCGAGCTGCGCGGCGTGCCATCAGCCAACAGGATTAGGCTTGCCGGGTGTTTTTCCGGCTCTTAAAGGCAGCCCAATAGTCATAGGTGATATCAAAGGGCATATAGATATTTTGCTCCACGGTAAACCAGGTACGGCTATGCAGTCTTTCGCAAAGCAATTATCAATCAAGCAAATAGCAGCTGTTATTACCTATAAACGCAACGCGTGGGGTAATGACACTGGTGATGTAATTCAACCGAGCGAGATACAAGCGGCACTGGATGCTGATGGGGAGGCTAAATAATGAGTAGCATTGCAGAACAACCTAATACCAATGAGGCTCATCATGCCCATCAACCTGCCACAGGCTTTAAGCGCTGGTTATTTACAACCAACCATAAAGATATAGGTAGCTTATATTTAATTTTTTCACTCACCATGTTTTTAATTGGTGGGGCAATGGCGATGGTTATTCGAGCTGAGTTATTTCAGCCGGGCCTACAACTGGTTGATCCTCACTTTTTTAATCAAATGACCACAGTGCATGGTTTAATAATGGTGTTTGGTGCGGTTATGCCAGCCTTTACCGGCTTGGCAAACTGGATGATCCCGCTAATGATTGGTGCGCCAGATATGGCCTTACCGAGAATGAATAACTGGAGCTTTTGGATTTTACCGTTTGCGTTTTTAATCCTATTAGCTTCATTATTTATGCCTGGTGGTGGCCCTGCATTTGGTTGGACCTTTTACGCGCCGCTTTCCACCACTTATAGTAACGACAACACAGCAATGTTTGTATTTGCTGTGCATATTATGGGTATTAGTTCGATTATGGGGGCCATTAATGTGGTGGTCACCATAGTAAATATGCGTGCTCCGGGTATGACGTGGATGAAGCTGCCGTTATTTGTGTGGACATGGTTGATCACGGCGTTTTTACTTATTGCAGTTATGCCGGTACTTGCTGGTGCAGTTACTATGGTGCTCACCGATAAATACTTCGCGACCAGTTTCTTTGATGCCGCTGGTGGTGGCGATCCGGTGATGTTCCAACATATTTTTTGGTTTTTTGGTCACCCTGAAGTTTATATTATGATTTTGCCTGCCTTTGGCATTATTTCTACGATTGTTCCCACCTTTTCACGTAAAAAACTATTTGGTTATGCCTCTATGGTGTATGCCACCTCCTCCATTGCCTTGTTGAGCTTTATTGTGTGGGCGCATCATATGTTTACCACTGGTATGCCCGTGGCGGGTGAGTTGTTTTTTATGTACGCGACTATGCTGATATCGGTACCTACCGGCGTAAAAGTATTTAACTGGGTAGCGACTATGTGGCGCGGGTCTATTAGCTTTGAAGTGCCAATGCTGTTTAGTATCGCATTTATTGTGTTGTTTACTTTAGGTGGTTTTTCGGGGTTGATGCTAGCGATTACACCTGCCGATTTCCAATATCATGATACCTATTTTGTGGTTGCACACTTTCATTATGTACTCGTAACGGGCGCGGTGTTTTCTATTATGGCGGGGGCTTATTATTGGCTGCCAAAATGGACCGGAAACATGTTCAATATTACCTTAGCAAAATGGCATTTTTGGTTGTCGTTAATAAGTGTAAATGTGCTGTTTTTCCCAATGCATTTTGTGGGGTTAGCCGGTATGCCACGCCGTATTCCAGATTATGCGCTACAGTTTGCTGATTTTAACGCCATTATTAGTATAGGTGGGTTTGCCTTTGGTTTATCGCAATTATTATTTGTGGTGGTTGTGTATAAATGTGCAAAAGGGGGCGACAAAGTGCCTGCAAAAGTTTGGGATGGAGCTGAGGGGCTTGAATGGGAAGTTGATTCACCTGCGCCTTATCATACGTTCTCAACGCCGCCGGACATTAAATAATGACTCACTTGCCGTTATTAAAAAAGCTGGTGGTGATTTGCATTGCAATGTTTGCATTTGCATTTGCCATGGTCCCTTTGTATGACGTGTTTTGCGATATAACGGGGCTTAATGGTAAGCCCTCGTTAGAGCAGGCACAGCAAAGTACCTTGGTCACTGAAAATAGAGAAGTCAGCGTTAGTTTCACTACGCATGCGCAAAGTGGTGCGCCTTTTGAAGTTAAATCTAAAGAGTACAGTGTAGATGTAAAGCCTGGGGCTATGCGTGAAGTTAAGTTTAGCGCTAAAAATAACAGTAATGAAGATAAAGTAATGCAGGCTATACCGTCGGTAGCACCAGGAAAAGCGGCCAAGTATTTACACAAAATAGCGTGTTTTTGCTTTGATCAGCAACCGTTAAAGGCAGGTGAAGAGCTGGAGTTTACATTATTGTTTTATGTAGATACTGAATTACCCAGTGATGTAGAAGAGTTAACCCTGTCTTATACCGTATTTGATATTAGCGAGCGGCTAGTAGCCAGTAATAACTAGCTTATAAAACTAGTGAAAAACTAGGAGCAAATAAAATGAATCAAAAATATGAACATTATTATGTACCAGAGCAAAGTCCATGGCCAATAGTTGGGGCAGTTGCGTTATTTTTTATTGCGGTAGGCGCAGCCTTAACCGTAATGGATATGGGCAAAGAGGGTGGTAATGGCGTTTACTTGTTATACGTAGGTATAGCTGTACTCCTTTACATGCTGTTTAGCTGGTTTAAAAATGTCATACACGAGTCTGATCAAGGGCTTTATTCTGCACAAATGGACCGTTCTTTTAGGCAAGGTATGAGCTGGTTTATTTTTTCAGAAGTGATGTTCTTCATGGCATTTTTTGGGGCGCTTTTTTATGCTCGCATGTTTTCTGTGCCTTGGCTTGGAGGTGCGGATAACAACGCCATGACAAATGAAGTATTGTGGCCGACGTTTGAAGCCATGTGGCCATTGCTAAATACCCCAGGAGGCACTTCGACCCAAGCGATGGGCTGGCAAGGGTTGCCGCTTATCAACACCCTTATTTTGCTGGCCTCGTCGGTAACTTTACATTTTGCCCATGTGGCGATGGAAAATAATAAACGTACCCCACTCAAAGTATGCTTGGGAGCGACCATTTTACTCGGAGTGTGCTTTTTAGGGCTGCAGGTAGAAGAGTATATATATGCTTATAACGATCTTAACTTAACCCTTGATGCGGGCATTTATGGCAATACCTTCTTTTTGTTAACCGGCTTTCACGGCATGCACGTCACCTTAGGAACAATTATTTTATTGGTGGTGTTTTTACGCATTATGAAAGGACATTTCACTAAAGATAAGCACTTTGCCTTTCAAGCTGCAGCTTGGTACTGGCATTTTGTTGATGTTGTTTGGCTGTGTTTGTTTGTATTTGTGTATGTGCTTTAGTGATTAAGGGAGACTGATTTGCCTTAATAAAACCAAGTTTTAGTGCGGCAATCACCATCACTAATACCACAACAGAAAATAACACCCGACGCCCTAAAAAGTGAGACATAGGGCGTCCATTGGTTTTCCCTGACACCATAATTAATAAAGCACGAAATAAATTAAATAATATAAATAATAACAGTAGAACAATAATAATTTTAATAATCACTGGATTATACCCTTATGCAGTTAGTTGTATTTAACAAACAAAAGCTTAGCTCAATAATAACAATTTGCTTGGTTGTTATTGTGGTATTGGTTTGTGTGCGACTAGGGTTTTGGCAATTACAGCGAGCAGAACAAAAGCAACAGCAGCTTAGTGCCATTGAAAATATACAACAACATGGCGTAATGAGCTGGGCAGAGTTACAACAGCTGCCAAAAGAGTGGAACAAAACCGGTGTATTGGTTTCGTTAAATGGTTATTTTGACACTAATAATTATTGGTTGCTTGATAATCAAATCTATAATGGTCAGGTTGGTTACGACTTACTGGCATTATTAAAACTGTCTGATGAATCACGCTTTTTGTTAGTGAACTTAGGCTGGGTAAAAGCAGAACGTTCAAGAGAAATCCTACCAAACGTAACAATACCTAGTGGTAAATTTACGTTAACGGCACAAATTAAAGAAGATAATTTAAGTGGCTTTACCTTAGCCAATAACAATACTCAGTCGGATTTAGCCAAACGAATTCAAATCATTGATTTACAAGCATTGAGTAGCCAATCTAATCGCCCTTTAGTGAATTTTATGGCTTACCGCCAAGGTCAAGCTGATGAAATTGCTGCCCCTCATTATGAAGCCGTTGTTATGAGTCCAGAAAAACATTATGCCTACTCAGTACAGTGGTTTTTAATTGCGGTTGCCTGTGTGGTGGTCGCTATTTTTGCAAGCAGGAAGAGGATAGATAATGAAAAATAAACCCCTGTTACTCTTTGCTGTGTGCTGCGCTATTCCCTTAGTGCTGGCTTACAGCGCGTTAAAACTTGATTGGCTACCTACAGCAATTACTAACCATGGTGAATTTTTAGAGCGTGAAATTAAGCTAGACAATTGGGCGCAGCATAATCCTAAGCAATGGACCATCGCTTTAAATTATTCAGCACAATGCAAAGCGTCTTGCACAGAGCAATTAGCCGCTTTAGACAATTTATATGTTGCCCTTGGCAAAAACCAACACAAAGTTGATATGGCTATTATGGGACAGCCTGAGCTAGTTACAACGCGTTGGCATGTTATTGATGAGCAACAGCAGTTAAAACCTGCCAGTTTGTATTTAATCGATCATATGGGGCTAATTGTACTGGAGTATCCATTTAGTTCTCAACCACAAGAAAACCGTTTGATCCAAAAAGGGTTATTAAAAGATCTAAAAAAATTACTCAATTACTCTCGTTCGAGCTAAGTAGAGGATGCTATGTATAAAAACTATAAAAATTTGGTATTAGCAACGAGTTTATTCGCATTAATTGTGGTGGCTCTGGGCGCATACACGCGTTTAAGTGACGCAGGGCTTGGTTGTCCCGATTGGCCTGGTTGTTATGGCTTTTTAACCGTGCCTAAACACGAAGCAGAGATTGCACAAGCGATTCAAAGTTATCCCGATATGATATTTGAAAAAGCAAAAGCATGGAAAGAAATGATCCATCGCTACTTTGCAGGCACGCTTGGGGTATTAATTTTAGTGTTGTTTATTTTAGCTTTTCTAAAGCGTCAGTACCCAACCACGCCTGTAAGGTTGCCTATGATATTGCTGCTGCTTGTTATTTTTCAGGCCGCATTAGGTATGTGGACGGTTACTATGAACCTACAGCCGCTTATAGTTATGGGGCATTTGCTCGGAGGATTTAGTATTTTAGCGTTATTAACGCTATTGTATTTGCGTCTGACCAGCCAACCTATTACGGGTGGTGATGCGGGCGCAAAACCTCACTTTAAATTAAGCCTCGTGGCATTAACGGTACTGATTTTACAAATCGCCCTTGGTGGTTGGTTAGCGGCTAATTATGCGGCTCCACATTGTAATGGCTTACCGCTGTGTAGTTACGCTCAGCCTTTTTCATTCAGTAGTGTCTTTCAGCTCCCCCTTGAGCACAGTAATTATGAATTTGGTGTGTTGTCGCAACAGGCGCGTATGTCTATTCATTTACTGCATCGAATATGGGCCTTAGTTACTTGCATTGTTTTAGCCTTGGTGATGTGGCGTATATACAGTCATGCCTATTCGCAAAAAATTAAAAGCTGTACGGTGAGTGTGTTAGTGGCGTTATTCTGCCAGATAGCTTTAGGGTTAGCCGTGGTGCATTTTCATTTTCCGTTAGGCGTGGCACTGGCGCATAACTTAATGGCTGCCATACTGTTATTAACTATGGTTAGGTTATGTTATTACCTAAAAGTACGTACTTAGAGGGGAATGATTATGGCACTTACAATTAATAAAAAAGCAATGCAGCCCGTTTACAGCGCATCGTTATTGACTAAAAGTTACCACTTAATCCAAGATTATTTGGCAATAAGTAAATTTAAAGTAGTGGCTATGCTAGTGTTAACAGCATGGGTTGGCTTAGCGCTAGCCCCTGATGTTGGCAGAGGTGTTGGGGTTCAGTTCATCAGTTTATTAGGGATTGGATTACTCTCTGCGGCCGCCGCAGTCATTAATCATGTGGTTGATAGCGAAATTGATAGCAAAATGGCACGCACCCGCCATCGCCCTGTTGCTAAAGGGCGTTTAAGTAAATTACATGCACTGAGCTTTGCTGCTGTGATTGGCGTTGCGGGCTTTATTATGCTGATGTTGTGGGCAAATACGCTCACAGCCATACTGACCTTATTTGCACTTGTTGGTTATGCGTTTATTTATACGTCATTTTTAAAACGTGCCACACCACAAAATATAGTTATAGGGGGATTAGCCGGTGCAATGCCTCCATTACTCGGTTGGGTGTCTGAAACAAATCAAATGGCGGCAGCCCCTTGGTTGCTGGTGATGATTATATTTACCTGGACCCCACCTCATTTTTGGGCGCTCGCCATCGCGCGTAAAAGTGATTATGAGCGGGCTAAAATCCCCATGTTACCGGTCACCCATGGTATCGATTTTTGTAAAACATGCGTGCTTGCATATTCGGTATTACTCGCCATTGTATGTGTGTTTCCTTATTTGATTGGCATGTCAGGGCTTATTTATCTAAGCGGGGCATGTCTTCTCAATATTGTATTTATATACAAAGCAATTAACTTAAAGTTTGCCGCCAAAGAATACACTGCGATGGATTTATTTCGTTTTTCGATTATTCATTTGATGATACTATTTATCATCTTATTTATAGATAAATGGCTAGTTATATGAAGCAGTTATGGTGTGGTTTAGTTGTTTTTTCAGTACTCTTTTTATCGGCCTGTAGTGATAAAAAAAATTTACAAGATCTTGATGCGTTAGTTTATGAAACCGCAAAACCGTTATCTGACTTTTCGTTGAGTGATCAACAAGGGAAGTTAGTAACCAAACAGCAGTTTTTAGGCCAATGGAATTTAGTGTTTTTAGGTTACACAAGTTGCCCTGATATTTGCCCGATGACGCTAGCTAAGCTCAACAATGCCTATAAAAATTTGCAGGCTGAGTATCCACTACAAGTATGGTTTATATCTGTTGATCCTAAACGTGATATTGCTCAAAAACGTAAAGAGTACATAGATTACTTTAATCCAGATTTTTTAGCTGTATCAGGTGAACATAAAGACTTATTTCCATTTGTCCGCGAGCTTGGATTAATTTACGCAATTAGTGATAGTAATGAATCCGACTATGCGGTGGATCATAGTGCATCTGTTGCCCTTGTTGATGGCAGTGGCGCACTAAGAGCTATTTTTAAGCCTGAATTTAAACAAGGAGATGTGCCTTTGGTTAATACTACAAAATTAACCGCAGAATTTATTGAAATAGCCGAATACTACAAAAACTAGCTTTTAAAGGTTTTACGATTTTAAAGGGGCTTTATGCCCCTTTTCGCGTTTTTTATTAACGGTTTTTAATTAATTAGTTATTTTTTTAGTCGTTTTTATGGCGTTTTCATTATCTCGGTCTAAGCTTTTGTTATGGATTGAGTTGATAAGGAAAAGCTTAAAAAATGCTTAAACTACCAAACGAACTTTCAATTGTTCATGTTGAAGTTTTACATCAAGATTTATTAAGCGAACTTAATAATAGCCGAGATATTTGCTTAGATATTAGCGATGTAATGTCTGCTGATACGGCCTCGGTTCAACTTTTATGTGCCCTACAAAAACATCTCCTTACTATTAATCAAAAAATTGCCTGGGTTGGCAGTAGTGATGCATTAACCAATGCCATTGATCAACTCGGTTTAAGTGAATACTTAGCACCAGAAAGTACTAATTAGAGGTCTATATGAAAAGAATATTAGCTGTAGATGATTCTGCATCAATGCGTCAAATGGTGAGTTTTACGTTAAAAACAGCAGGGTTTGATGTTACCGAAGCCAAAGACGGTAGTGAGGCATTAGCGATTGCCAAGCAGCAAGGTTTTGATGCAGTTATTTCTGATGTAAATATGCCTGTTATGGATGGGATCACGCTTATCAGAGAGTTAAGAGGGCTTCCGAATTACAAGTTTACACCGCTACTTATGTTAACCACAGAATCGGGCATGGATAAAAAGGTAGAAGGGAAAGCTGCTGGGGCAACAGGGTGGATTGTAAAGCCCTTCAATCCAGATCAACTATTAGCCGTGCTAAAAAAAGTAATCCGCTAACCTAGGAGTGCACTGTGAGTATTGATTTAAGCCAGTTTTTTGAAGTGTTCTTTGAAGAGAGTTTTGAAGGCCTCGATGTTATGGAGACTGAATTACTCAACTTAGTGCCGGGCGAAGAAGACTTAGAAACCATTAATACTATTTTTAGGGCTGCCCATTCTATTAAAGGAGGCAGTGCTACCTTTGGGTTTAATTCAATCGCAAACTTCACTCATGTTCTAGAAACATTACTGGATCAAATACGTGAAGGTCAGCGAAATATAAGCAGTGAACATATTAACTTATTACTTAAATCAGTAGATTGTTTAAGAGCCTTGTTGCATTCGCTTAAAGTACAGGAAGAGCCTGATTTAAGCCAAGCTGACTCATTACGAGAGCAGTTTGAAAGATTACTTGGCATGCCTGAAAGTGAAACCGTAGTGGCAGAAGCCAGTGTTGAACAGGTCATTATTAATACTTATCAAATTGATTTTAAACCGCATTTTCATTTGTTTAAAACGGGTAACGAACCGCTGTTTATGATTAGTGAATTAGCTGAACTTGGTGAATTGGAAGTACAAGCGTTTACTGATGTCATACCTGATATTAAAGATTTAACGACCGATGAATGCTTTTTATATTGGCGATTTTTCTTAAACACTGACCGTGACGATCAAGCAATTAGAGAAATTTTTGAGTGGGTTGAGGACGATGCCGATATTAAAATTGAGCTTTGTGGTGGCTTATTTAATGATGGTAAAGCAGCAGAAGCTGCAGTGGTCAACGAACCTGTTATTGAAACACCAAAAACGGTTGTTGAACCCAAAACCAATAAACCAAAAGCACCAACCAGTGCAAAAGCAGCGCCTGAGTCAACTTCCATTCGTGTTGGCATTGATAAGGTCGACTCACTGATTAATATGGTTGGAGAGTTGGTCATTACCCAAGCGATGCTAAATCAGCTTAGCGAACAAGAAATGACGCCTACCACGGTGACCTCGCTTCAAGAGGGGCTTGCGCAATTAGCGCATAACACCCGCGACTTACAAGAAAACGTGATGCGTATTCGCATGCTGCCAATTAACTTTGTGTTCAGTCGTTTTCCACGTTTAGTACGTGATATTGCTCAAAAGCTTAATAAAGAGGTGGAGTTAAAGCTGATAGGAGAACAAACAGAATTAGATAAAACCGTTATGGAAAAAATATCCGATCCTATGGTGCATTTAGTAAGAAACTCATTGGATCATGGTATTGAAACGGTAGAAAAACGTATTGCAGCAGGAAAAGATCCTGTGGGTAAGGTTACATTAAATGCCTTTCATCAGGGCGGCAATATCGTCATTGAAATTATGGATGATGGCCAAGGTCTTAACACTCAAAAGATCAAAGAAAAAGCGATTACCAATGAAGTGATCGCCGCTGACAGTGAGCTAACAGATGATGAAATTAACGAACTCATTTTTATGCCAGGATTTTCTACCGCTGATGAGGTAAGTGACTTATCTGGCCGTGGGGTGGGTATGGATGTGGTTAAGCGTAATATTCAATCATTAAATGGCTCGGTAGAAGTGACATCTGCTGCTGGAATTGGTTCTACTTTTACTATTCGGCTACCGCTCACTTTAGCTATTTTAGATGGGCAATTAGTCAAAGTAGCCAAGCATACTTACATTATTCCACTGATCTCGATTGTAGAATCGTTGCAAATTGATATTGCAAAAGTAAGCCGTGTTGGTAAAGACCTAGATGTACTCAGATTACGTGATGAATACATTCCTATTTTACGTTTATACGACATTTTTAATCACCAAAATGCCATTGAATCGTTAGATAAAACCTTACTAGTTGTCGTGGAAAACGATAATCAAAAAGTAGGGTTACTTGTCGACGATTTACTTTCACAACAGCAGGTGGTTATAAAAAGCTTAGAGGCTAATTACCACAAAGTGGATGGTGTGTCGGGGGCAACGATTTTAGGTGATGGGCGTGTTTCGTTAATTTTAGATATTAGCGGCTTGATAAAGCTTTCAGGGTTAAAAAAGCCAGGTAGCCAAGCATTGAGTATTGAGCCATCGACCATCTTGGAGGATTCATGTTCTCTGAATCAATAGCATTAAATAGCAATATTGAACTACAGCGCAAAGAGGGCATTAAGCAGTTTCTCACCTTTATTATGGCTGAAGAAGAGTACGGAGTAGATATATTAACGGTGCAAGAAATTCGTAGCTGGGAAGATATAACCGCACTGCCAAATGCCCCTGAGTACGTAAAAGGCGTGATTAATTTACGCGGCACCATTGTGCCAATTATTGATTTACGATTGCGCTTTGGTTTACCCACCATTGAGTATGGACCGTTAACGGTAGTCATTATTGTAAAAGTTGAGTTTGAGCAAGAAAGTAAAGTGATGGGGATCACGGTAGACGCCGTAGCGGATGTTTACAGTATTGCTGAGCAAGACGCTAAAGCAGTGCCGAGTTTAACCCAAACAAATGAAAGTGAATATGTCGCAGGGCTAGTGAATGTGGGCGATAAAATGGTCGCGCTAATTAACTTGCAGGCAACCATGAATATTTAGCGGTAATAGTAACTAAATAAAGCAAATAACTTAAAGGTGGTGATAAGCATGGGATGGTTTAGTAATTCAAAACAGTCTAAATCAAGCAATGATTTGATCATAAATGCATTGCATAAATCATTAGCAATAATTGAATTTGAGCCTAATGGAAGAATCATTACTGCCAATGTTAATTTTCTTCGTGTAATGGGCTACTCACTCGCTGAGATTCAAGGCCAGCACCATTCTTTATTTGTAAGCCCTAGCGAAACGCAAAGTGATGAATATCGTCAATTTTGGCAGCGTTTGAACGCGGGTGAATTTATTTCAGATGAATTTAAGCGTATTGGAAAAAATGGCAAAGAAGTCTGGATCCAAGCAACATACAATCCTGTTATAGACTCGCAAGGGCAAGTACTTAAAGTCGTTAAATTTGCAACAGACATTACTGAGCAAAAGTTAAAAGCGGTTGAAGCTACAGGCCAAATTACCGCAATCAGTAAGTCACAAGCGGTTATTGAGTTTAATTTAGATGGAACCATTATTGGCGCTAATGATAATTTTTTAAAAACATTTGGTTATCAGGCAAATGAAATACAAGGGCAGCATCATAGATTGTTTGTTACTTCTGAATATGCAAACAGCCAAGAATATCAAGCGTTTTGGGATAAACTTGGGCGTGGCGAGTATGACAGTGGTGAGTATTTAAGAATAGGTAAACAAGGCGAGGAAATTTGGATATATGCCTCTTATAATCCTATTTACGATATGAATGGTAAGCCATTTAAAGTGATTAAGTACGCCACCGATATCACAGCGCAAAAAGAGCTAGAAAAAACCTCTAAAAAAGCGGCCGACTTGGCTAACGCATTAAAAGTATGCCAAGCAAGTGTGATGATTGCTGATAAAAATTTAAACATTATTTTTGTGAATGACTGCATCAAGCAAATGTTTAAAGCACGTGAAAAAGAGTTGCAAACTGTTTTACCTAGTTTTTCAGTCGCTGGGTTAATGGATATCCGTGTTGATGAGTTTCATCAGGAACTAGCTAATCAGCAAGAGCGACTAAAAAACTTAGATGCTCCTTATAAAACTACGTTGAATTTGGCTGGTCTTATTTTTGACATCATTGCTTCTCCTTGGACAAATCAAGATGGCAAGTGCTTAGGTACTATTGTTGAATGGCAAGATATTACTGATGAGGTGTCTAAAGCGGATGCTGAACGTGCTAGAGCGCAAGAAAACTTACGTGTTCGCCAAGCATTAGATACCGTGGCAACCAATACCATGATTGCTGATGCCTCGAATGTCATTGTGTATATGAATAGCGCAGTGAGAAATATGATGAGTGTTGCGCAAAATGATATACGCACTGACTTACCTAACTTTGATAGCAAAAACTTACTTAATCAAAGTATTGATATATTTCATAAAAATCCAGCCCATCAGCAAAATATGTTGGCTAAGTTAACGGATACCTACAGCACCGAAATTAAAGTGGGCGGCAGAACCTTTGGTTTAGTGGCAAACCCTATAATCACCACAGACAATGAGCGTATTGGGACGGTAGTTGAGTGGGAAGACAGAACCGCAGAAGTTGCTATTGAAAAAGAAATTGCTCAATTAGTCGGCGCAGCAAGCAAAGGTGATTTAAATGCACGAGTAGCTGAGCAAGGTAAAAATGGCTTTTTCTTACGTTTAGCTCAGGGTCTTAATAGTTTAGTTAAAGTGGTTGACGATGCGGTAACTGATACTGGCAATATGCTCGATGCCATGGCCACTGGTAATTTATCTAAACGGATTGAAAAAGAATACCAAGGCTCGTTTGAAAAACTTAAAACAGATGCAAATGCGACAGCAGATAAACTAACTGAGGTTATTAACCGAATTAATACATCAGCCACTTTGGTGGCCAGTGGGGCTGAAGAAATTTCACAAGGCAATGCTGATTTAAGCCAGCGCACAGAAGAGCAAGCGTCATCGTTAGAGGAAACAGCCTCTAGCATGGAAGAAATGACCAGTACGGTTCGCCAAAACGCCGATAATGCTAAAGTGGCAAATGACTTAGCTGAAGAAACCTGTGATAAGGCGATTCAGGGTGGAGAAGTGGTTAATAAAGCGGTAACCAGCATGTCTGCGATTAATGAATCGAGTAAGAAAATTGCCGACATCATTGGAGTGATAGACGAAATAGCATTCCAAACCAATTTGCTTGCACTTAATGCTGCCGTAGAGGCTGCTAGAGCCGGTGAGCAAGGCCGAGGTTTTGCGGTTGTTGCAGGTGAAGTACGCAACTTAGCGCAGCGCTCGGCAGGGGCAGCGAAAGAAATTAAAGAGCTAATTAGAGACAGTGTTGGCAAAGTTGCTGACGGTAGCGCGCTTGTGAATGAGTCAGGTGTGACGTTACAAGAGATTGTGGTATCGGTGAAACGCGTAACACAAATGATAGCCGATATTACCCAAGCCTCTGAAGAGCAAAGTGCAGGTATTGAGCAAGTAAATAAAGCAGTATCGCAAATGGATGAAATGACCCAGCAAAATGCGGCATTAGTTGAACAAGCATCGGCTGCAGGTGAATCAATGGCGGAACAAGCCAATGAAATGCGCCGTTTACTGCACTTTTTCTCATTAGGCCAGCAAGATATGGCAGTGGTATCGCCTGTTATTCGTACACCTGAAATATCTCATCAGCAACAAAATAGCTTCGTTAGTAATAAAAGCAAAGGTGAAAATTTTGTAGACTCGGCTGAAGAGTGGGAGGAGTTTTAAACTCACTTTAGTTAGGTTCACCTGCAATGTATGCGTGAACCTCGCTTTATTTTTAAATGAGAGCAAATAATGAAAGAGTTTTTATTAACGGATAGTGATTTTAAGGAAGTGGCTCATTTAGTTTATAACGCCTGCGGTATTGTACTAGGAGAGCATAAGCGAGAGATGGTCTACTCACGCTTGGCAAGACGAATTCGTGAGCGAAAATTAACAAACTTTTCAAGCTACCTCGATTACTTAAAAAATCATAAAGATCAGGAGTTTGATGCATTTATCAATGCCATTACCACTAATCTAACCTCTTTTTTTCGTGAAATGCATCACTTTGAGTTTATAAAAGATCAGTTAATACCAACCCTGTTAAAGACAAATAAACAGACTAAGCGCGTTCGAATTTGGTCTGCAGGCTGCTCTACCGGTGAAGAGCCCTATAGTTTAGCAATGACGCTGCAAGGAGCTTTTCCAAATGATTGGGATGTGAAGATATTAGCCACTGATCTTGACTCTAATGTACTGGCGAAGGCGCAAAGTGGTATTTATACCGCAGCGAACGTAAATGGTCTTGATGATGCTTTACTAAAACGCTGGTTTTTAACCAGTAAAGATGGGCAAAGTTATAAGGTTAAACCTAAGCTGCAGCAATGTATTTCATTTAAGCGTTTAAACTTATTACAAGACTGGCCAATGAAAGGGCCGTTTGACCTGATTTTGTGCCGAAATGTAGTGATTTACTTTGATAAAGAGACAAAGGATCAGCTTTTTAACCGTTATGCCGATATTCTTAATGACCAAGGTTATTTATTTTTAGGGCATTCAGAAACCATGGGTAAAGAGCATGTTTTATTTAAAAACTTAGGGAAAACCATGTATCAAAAAGTAGCCCATGCACACGCAATTTAAGCCAGTATTAGCGGGTTTTGAGCATATTAAACGCTATTGGGACGCCTCGCGAGATCGTGTGGTCGCTAAGGTATTACCAGGTGAGTTTTATGTTTCTAAAAATGATGAGCTAATCACCACCGTCCTAGGATCGTGTATTGCTGCCTGTGTTTACGACGATAAGCTAGGCATAGGCGGGATTAACCACTTTATGCTACCAATTCAAAAAGGTGAGCGAATTGAGCAAGCGCATAGTTTAAGTTGCCGTTACGGTAATTGGGCTATGGAATATTTAATTAATGAAGTGCTTAAAAATGGCGCATCCCGGGCAAACTTAAAAGTAAAACTGTTTGGGGGAGGCAAAATAATTAGCGCCATGACAGATATTGGTATTGGCAATATCAGTTTTGCCAATGCATATATAGCAGAAGAAGCGCTAAATTTAGTGGCGCATGATATGGGCGGGCCTTGGCCACGAAAAATATTTTTTAATCCTCATAATGGAAAAGTACAAGTTAAAAAGCTACGTAACTTACACAATAATACGATTGAAAAACGTGAAGTGCGTTACTTACATAATCTTGAACAACAAACAAAAGCCACTGATATAGAGCTGTTTTAAGGATGGCTATGATTAAAGTATTAATAATTGATGACTCGGCACTGATCAGACAATTGCTGACAGAGATACTGCAACAGGCAAAAGATATTGTGGTAGTAGGGGGTGCACAGGACCCATACGAAGCCCGAGAGATGATCAAAAAATATAATCCGGATGTACTAACGTTGGATGTTGAAATGCCAAAAATGGACGGCATTAGTTTTTTAAAAAACCTGATGCGCTTACGTCCTATGCCGGTTGTGATGATTTCTACACTCACACAAAAAGGTTCACCCATTACGCTTGAAGCGCTTGAGATTGGTGCAGTTGACTTTATTGCTAAGCCAACAGTTAACGTTAAGGAGCAAATGAGTCAATATGCTGATATTGTTCAGCAAAAAGTCAGAGTGGCAGCCAGTGCACGGGTTCGAGGCTATAAAAAAAATAGTGCTGTAGCAGAACCTATCCCCACTAATGCCGAATTTTTAGTAAATAAAGTGATTGCGATTGGTGCGTCAACCGGAGGCACGGAAGCGATAAAAGAAGTACTTATACGCATGCCAAAAAACTGCCCACCCATTGTAATAACGCAGCATATTCCTCCTGTATTTAGTACCTCATTTGCAGAGCGAATGCAGCGCACCTGTACCATTAACGTAAAAGAGGCACAACAAGGCGATAAGCTGGTAGCAGGATGCGCTTATATAGCCCCCGGCGGGCTACATTTACGCATTAGCAAACAAGGTAGTGCATTATATTGTCAGCTTGATGATGGTGAACCTGTAAATAGGCATAAGCCCGCAGTAGATGTACTGTTTAACTCATTACTTGAAATTGGTGCTAAGTATATTGTTGCCACACTATTAACCGGTATGGGAAGTGATGGCGCGAAAGGTTTACTGGCGTTAAAACAACAAGGGGCTTATACATTGGCACAAGATGAGTTTTCGTCTGTGGTATGGGGAATGCCCAAGGCTGCTATTGATATCGGGGCTGCAAATGAGGTCGTACCGCTGGATAAAATGACCCAGCGGTTATTAAATCAAGTGATTAAAAAATAGAATTTAATTGATCACCCAAGGCTGTGAAAACCAATAATAACTGCCTGCTTTTTTTATTGATGGGGCGGTGCAGTTAAAGCGAGAGCGGCCTTTATTAAGCTGCTTTGGCGACGTCACCTCAACCGTATTATCGTTTAACCAATTTAAATTAGCTTGCCCAATGCTTGATACATAACAGGCAAATTGGCTTTTATGAAAGTCATCAGTCTCTAGATTTATAGTTAACGACGGTGGATTTTGTGTGGTTACACTATCTTTATAGGTTAGTTTATTAATAGTAAAAGCAGTTGAATTGAGCTTGGTAATTAACGTATCTAATTTGCTATAAAAACCAGATGCGGGAAAACGTGGTAAACGGCTAAAATTAGAATGTGGATTAACTGCACCAGAGTGCTGACCAATGCCAATAAAGCCTAGTTCAGTAACGAGAGCTTGTAGCTGATTGTTAAACTCTCCGTATGGATAGGCAAGGTATTTATAATCGTGGCCTATTTCTTCTTTAATACGCTGCTGTGAACTAAGAATGTCGTTTTTAGTGCGTTCACGCCATTGGCTTTGTGTTTCATTTTCGCGCTTTTTATGCAGATAGTTATGCTCGGCACTATGGTTGGCAATAAGGGCGCCTTTTTTTGCCAGCTCTCTGAGCTTATCCCATCCCATCACATAACCCGCTTGTTCATCAATGAGTTTTGGGTTTACAAAAATAGTGTACGGATAGCCAAATTTCTCAAGAATAGGCGCAGCTTGTTCGTAGTTATTGTTGTATCCATCATCAAAAGTAATCGCGAGCGTTTTATCGTCTAAAGCCTTACCTTGTTTTAATGCGCTAATCAGCTCATTTAGTGGAATAACGTTAAAGTTATGCTCTTTTAAATAATTTAAGTGTTTAGTAAAAGTGTTGGCGCTTACACTGGTCACCGCGGGAAGGGTTTCACTGACGTGATGATACTGTAGAATAACAGCTGCTTGCGCACGTAAAGAACCACAAATCAGGAACAATAATACTAAATGAAACAATTTCTTATACATAATAAAGCACACCATAAAAGCTTGTTGTTGTTAGCCGGTCCAATGATATTATCAAATATTACTGTGCCGTTGTTAGGAATTGTTGATACGGCAGTGATTGGTCACCTGGGGAGTGCGCATTATTTAGCGGGAATTGCCTTAGGTTCTACCGTGATCTCCATTTTATTTTGGCTTGCTGGTTTTTTAAGAATGAGCACCACTGGGCTGGTGGCACAGGCTTACGGTAAAAATGATTTAACTCAGCTTGCAGCTTTACTTAAGCGCAGTTTGTTATTGGCCAGCAGCGTAGCTCTAATTCTGATTTTATTATCCCCCCTTATAAAACATGCCATTGCGTATTTATCTGCTGCCAATAGTGATGTGCTCAATGAGGCCTATCGGTATTTTAGTATTCGTATTTTTAGCGCCCCAGCAGCGCTATGTAACTTAGTATTATTAGGCTGGATGCTCGGCGTTCATTATGGGCGAGGGCCATTTTATTTATTGTTAGTCACTAATATTACCAATATTGTACTCGACATTTATTTTGTAGTTTATCTTGATTGGGCGGTTGCAGGGGCGGCTTGGGCATCATTAATAGCGGATTACACGGCTTTAATTTTTGCTTTGCTGTTAGTGGTTCAGCTAGCTAAAAAACAGGGCATAAGTTTAGCGGTTGCAAATTGGTTTAGCATAGAAAAAATGGCAGGATTATTAAGTTTAAATCGCGATATTTTTATTCGCTCTTTAGTATTGCAGTTATGTTTTAGCTTTATGACCTTTTATGCTGCACGTATAGGTGAAACTACATTGGCAGCCAATGCGGTACTACTCAACTTTTTAATGTTGGTCAGCTTTGCGCTTGATGGAATTGCCTATGCAAGCGAGGCAAAAGTAGGCCAAGCGAAAGGTCAACAAAGTGTTGAAAAGATAAGGCTATGGGTAAAAATAAGCGTATTTTGGGGCATGTTGTTTGGCATTTTGTATAGTGTATTTTTTATATTATTTGGCAGCTCCATTATAAAGCTGTTGACTAATGTACCTGAGGTTATTGAAGAGGCTACATATTACTTACCGTGGGTAATTGTGCTGCCAATTTTAGCGATGAGTTGTTTTTTGTTTGATGGTATATTCGTTGGTTTAACACGTGCTAAAGCAATGCGAAATAGTATGCTGTTATCGGCGACAATAGGTTTTTTTGGGGTGTTTTGGCTATTTAAGGAATGGCAAAATAATGGCTTATGGTTGGCAATGAGTTGCTTTATGCTAATGCGGGGTGTAACACTTATAATTAAATATCAGCAGCTAAAAACTAATAATCAATTACTTGATTAAACCGTTATTTCCACAGATCGGGGTCGTTATTTTTGGCAGGGATGTTTTTCAATACTTGCGAAAAACGATTGGCAAAAATACCCGCGTAGCCCCAGAATGCAAAAAACAATGCCGGCGCTAAAATTACTATGCCAATGACTTGTAAACTATAATGACTGTAATAACCCAAAGTGATAAATATCACGGCCAGCACAAACAGTGCTAGGCCGCGAAAAAAGCGCTTTAGACTCAACTTAGGGTCGCTCCCTAAGCGGTAAATGAGTGGCTTTAGCATAGTGGATTAATACTTAGTAATAAGAGTGCTCGCCAGCTTCGTGATCGGTTATGTCAGCCACACCGGTGATCTCATCAAACTTAGCAATCATTTCTTTTTCAATGCCTTCTTTTAGTGTGACATCAATCATAGAGCAACCATTACAACCACCACCAAATTGAAGCACAGCAATACCAGCAGCAGTGATCTCTACTAAGCTTACTTGGCCGCCATGATTTGCAAGTTGTGGGTTAACTTCTGTTTCTAACATGTGTTGAACGCGTTCATTTAGGCTTGCGTCTTCACCTAGCTTACGTGCTTTAGCATTAGGCGCTTTTAGAGTTAGCTGCGTGCCCATTTTGTCAGTAACAAAATCAATTTCAGCTTCGGCTAAAAAAGGCGCGCTTTCGGCATCAACAACAGCGTCAAAACCGTTAAAGTTTAGGCGAATATCGCTCTCTTCTACCGCGTCTTCTGGACAATAAGAAACACCACATTCAGCTTGTGATGTACCAGGATTAACAACAAACACACGAATATTCGTTTGTTGAGATTGATCTGCTAATAGCTTAGCAAAATGCGCTTGCGCTGTTTCGGAAATTGAAATCATAAAACCGTCTATACTTGACTAAATTACTCGGATACTGCATATCATACTCCGCTCATCGTGTTGCGGCTAGTGTTGAACGTAAAAAGTTGGCATCTATTTTAAGCAATGGTAGCGTGCAATTAACAAACATTTTTAGAGTGATTTATATGCGGTTTATATTAACAGTAATGGTGATACTAGCCAGTTTTTCAAGTGTGGCAAAGCCCCTGTCGTATTATTTTGAGCAACAGGTTGAATTTGATCCCAGCATTCCAACACCTGAAAAAGTACTTGGTTATCAAGTGGGTGAATGGCATGTAAGGCATGATCAGCTTGTACGCTATATGGAAATTTTGGCTCAAAAAAGCGATCGAGTTAATTTTGAAGTAATAGGTCGTACCCACGAGCAGCGCCCACTAGTTATGCTCACTATTACCGCAGCTAACAAACTAAAAAATATAGAACAAACTCGCCAAGCACACTTAGCTCGCCTAAATAACTCAAACAATAAATTAGCAGAGCAGCCAAGCGTTGTGTGGATGGGTTATAGCGTTCATGGTAACGAATCGTCAGGGAGTAATGCTGCCTTGCTAGTGGCTTATTATTTAGCAGCCGCGCAAGGTGATGAAATAAATGAGCTACTTAACAACACGGTGATTTTACTCGACCCGTCGCTTAACCCAGACGGCTTAGCACGTTTTGCTAATTGGGCTAATAGTAATCGTGGGATGAACTTATCGTCAGATCCGCAAACGCGTGAGCATGTAGAGAGCTGGCCAAGTAGCCGTACCAATCATTACTGGTTTGATTTAAATCGTGATTGGCTTTTACTGCAGCACCCTGAGTCGCGAGCGCGTATAGCCAAGTTTCATTATTGGAAACCTAATATTTTAACTGACTTTCATGAAATGGGACCAAACAGTAGCTACTTTTTTCAACCAGGGATCCCAAGTCGTAAACACCCCATTACCCCTGAAGAAAATGTGAGCTTAACCAAAGCAATTGCAAATTATCATGCAAAAACTTTAGATGAAAACAACGCACTGTATTTTACAGAAGAAAGCTTTGATGACTTTTATTATGGCAAAGGTTCAACTTACCCTGATGTAAATGGCGGTGTCGGTATTTTATTTGAACAAGCAAGTTCTCGCGGTCATATTCAAGAAACGATCAATGGCCCGCTAACTTTTTCGTTTACGATTAAAAACCAACTTTTAACGAGCTTATCAACGTTTAAAGCGGCGATTGATAACCGCCAAGCTTTGCTAGAGTACCAAGCTAACTTTTATAACAAAGCAGTTACATTAGCAAAAGATGAAGACTATCAAGGCTATATTGTTCAAGGTGGGGAAGATAAAACACGTACTAACGACTTTTTAAGCATACTTAAACAGCACCAAATTAATGCTTATCCAGTTAAAGAGGGACTAAAAGCTGAAGGTAAAAACTTTACCGTTAATAGCTATTTTGTGCCGCTTGCGCAACCACAATACCGATTAGTTAAAGCTATTTTTAGTGAACAGCAAAACTTTGCCGATAACACTTTTTACGATGTATCAGGTTGGACATTAGCGCATGCGTTTAATTTACCATTTGCTAAAGTAAACAGCCGCTGGGGATTAGAGGTTGATACTACGGCTTGGCAAAAAGCAAAACAGCCTGTTTTAACGCCGCTAACTAAAAACTATGCCTACGGATTTGCTTGGGACGACATGCTTGCCCCAAAAATGCTCAATAGTCTGTTACAGCAAGGTATTAAAGCACGTGTTGCATTAAAACCATTAACCGCAACATCAACGAGTAATGAGATAAATTTTGATGCTGGCAGTATTATTATCCCTGCAGGACTGCAAACAGAGACTGATTGGGTGGCAAAGCTAAATCAAGCACAAAGCCAATTTGATATTGAAATTAAGCCAATTACCACAGGCTTAACCAGTAAAGGTGCCGACTTAGGCTCGCGCTCTATGGCGGTTGTTTCTGCGCCTAAGGTGTTATTAGTTGGCGGTAAAGGGGTTAGCCAATATGAAGCAGGTGAAGTGTGGTATTACCTAGATCGCTTTGTAGGCGTAGCGCCTACCATTGTTGAAATGAACCGTTTAGCGTCTTTAGAGCTCAGTAATTACAGCCATATTGTGTTGCCACATGGTAATTATTCTACTTTATCTGATTCCGATAAAGTTGCTATAAAAAGCTGGGTAAGAAAAGGTGGTGTTATTTGGGGACACAAAGGCGGAGCAAAGTTCTTAGCTGATCAGCAGTTATTAAAAGCAAACTACTTATCACGTAAAGATGTTGCCAGCGCATTTGATACTCAAGGTTTAAAATATGCAGACAAAGACCATCTAGCGGGTCGCCAGCGTATTGCAGGCGCTATATTTAATACTGATGTAGATACTACGCACCCACTGACGTTTTCATTTAAGCGTGACACTCTGCCAGTATTTAAAAACAGTACCTGGTTACTTGAAGCCTCGCAAGCGCCGTTTGTAAATATACTCACCTATACACAACAGCCGTTACTTGCTGGTTTTACTGATGCAGTTAATGTAGAGCAAGTGGCCGGCGGTGCTGCGCTAATGGCTCACTCTTATGGTCGAGGTAGTGTGATTGCGATGACAGACAACCCTGTATTTAGAGGTTACTGGTATGGCACCAGCCGATTATTAAGTAACGCTTTATTTTTCGGTCATACCTTTCGTGTCAGTGGTAACTAAATCTAAAGTGGCGTTAAACAGGTCGTAAATGCCCAGACTTGTTTAGCGCCCGCTTCTTTTAGCGACAAGGTGGCTGCATTGAGTGTTGCACCTGTGGTCATAATATCATCAATAATGACCACCGTTTTACCCTCTAAATTGGCAGTACATGAAAAAGCCTGCTGTAAATTTTTTATCCGCTTTGTTTTGCTCAGTTGTGACTGTGCCGAGGTGTTTTTATTGCGTATTAAAACATTATTCAAGACCTTAAAGGATGACAAACAAGGCTGCCATACTTGGGTAACCTGATTAAATCCTCGACTAAAAAAACGCGACTTGTGCAAAGGTAAAATAATAAATACAGCAGCAGCTAAATGCTGTTTATTAGTAAAAATAGTAAGTTGTTTTTTGATGACTTGCTGCAGTGCTTTTTTGTAATGAATTTGATTATTAAATTTGAGTTGTTTTAGCCATAAATCAAAAGGGGGTTGATAAAAAGCGCAGGCAAATAGTTTCTCAAAGCTGCAGTTAGGAAACATTTCTACAATATCTGGGCGGTAAAATAAATTGTCATACTCAGCCAAATCTAGCAAAGGCAGGTCATCTAAACAAAACTGACATAGTCCCAGCGAGTTGTGTACCTGATTCTGACACAACACGCAATACGAGGGAAACAGCCAATCAGTTAGGTTAAGTTTCATTCGCTGATTCTCCTCATTACAAACTCCCCCTAAAACGCTATCATAGATTTAAGTTTGGTTAAGGTTAGGCAAATATGCAAAATGAATGTGTGTTGTTGCATGGTTGGGGAATGAACCAAGGCGTGTGGCAGTTAATAAAACCAGAATTAGAATTTTTATATTCTGGTAAGGTACGTTGTTTAGACTTACCTGGTTACGGTGATCATGATGTCTCTTTGGATCCGTATACTTTACATGATGCAGCTCAGCTGGTGAGTCAGCAATTAAAACCAAAATCTGTTTTGATGGGATGGTCTTTAGGCGGTTTGTTTGCCATTTATATTGCCAAACATTGGCCAGAAAAAGTGTCAAAAGTTATTTTAGTTGCCTCCACTCCTTTTTTTGTAGAGCAATTGCCCTGGGAAGGTATTAAACCTAAAGTGCTCACACAGTTTAAAGAACAGCTATTGCAAGAGCGTTCAAAAACGATAGAGCGCTTTTTGGCGATTCAAGCGATGGGCAGTGAGTCGGCGCGAGATGATGTAAAACAGCTAAAACAACTATTGAGTCAGTCACCGCCGCCGAGTAATCAAGCATTAAGTGTGGGGTTAGATATACTGCAAAGTGAAGACTTACGTGAATTATTTTCTCACTGTCCCGTCGCGATTAGTGGAATTTTTGGGCGTTTAGACTCTCTCGTTCCTTATCGAGCAATTGAAAAAATGGTCGCACTTAATTCTGACTTTGAGTACGAAGTAATAGACAAAGCATCACATGCGCCATTTATTTCTCATAAAAACGAATTTTTATCTGCCGTTAAATCAATGCTTTGAAGCAAAGCCATGAATACAGCGGTTTAAAGCTTTATTTTGCGTGATTTTTGAGCGATAATTAAACAATATTTATTTGCTGGAGGTTTATTATTATGCCGATTGGATCTGTATTTAATAGCGGTGTTGAAGGGTTTAATAGAGCCAGCCAAGGTATTGAAAAGGCCAGCGCTGAGATTAACCGTGCCAGCATAGAGCAGCAAGATGATTCTCAATTAGCGCAGCAACGTCAATTAACGGCTGCTCGCCCTGAAGAAGCCGTAACCGCGCCGGTATCCCAACCTGCACGAATTGATGATGCATTAGTAAACTTAAAAGTTGAAGAGTTTAATGCCAAGGCTAACACGCAATCAATTCAAACTGCAGATGATGTACTAGGCACTTTAGTTGATATTAAAGTGTAATTCCTCATGAATATCGTCACGCCGTTTCCGTCTATCAATATAAACACTGCAAATGTTTATACGGAGACTGCTCGGCGTGACAATCAGTTACGTGAAGTCATTCCCCCAGCCGCTGCAAACACCGCCGGTAGTACTGAAAACAAAGCTCAAAGTGATGCAGAAAAAGCCAAACTACCTGGTAACAGCGATAGTTCAACTTATACTGCAAGCGGCAAAATTGCAGACAACAAAATTATTGAACAACGCGAAGGCAATGCTGATAGTGATCAAGATGATGCCGAGCAAGAAAAACAGCAAGCTGCCGAAGAAGTTAGTGAGCAAGAAGAGCTTCAACTTGAGCAAGAACAGCAACAAATTAAAGAGCTCAAAGCTCGCGATACCGAAGTGCGAACCCACGAGCAAGCGCATGCGGCTGTTGGTGGACAATATGCCGGTTCACCCAGTTACGAATACCAAAGAGGCCCCGATGGCACTAATTATGCCGTAGGTGGTGAAGTACCGATTGATGTTGGGGTTATCAATGGCGATCCGCAAGCAACCATCGATAAAATGCAAACGGTACGTGCTGCTGCACTAGCACCAGCAGAACCCTCAGGTGCCGACAGAGCGATTGCGGCAGACGCCACACAGAAAATGGCTGCCGCACAAGCTGAGTTAGCTTCAGCTGATGACGAAGACAGCAGCGAAGATAAAAGTAGAGTCAGTGCGTCGTTTTCTAATAGTGAAAGTTCAGAAGTAAAAACCGCTAAAAGCGAAGAACAATCGCGTGATATTGAAGTTGAAGCGCGTGCAGGACGCATTGCTAGCTTTTATCAACTGGCGACATCACCCGCGATTCAGAGCGAATTTTCAGCGCAAATTTAGCTTATTTAAAATGCATAAAAAAAACCGCCTAGGCGGTTTTTTTTATTTTTAAATATATCGTTTAAATTACTTTTTCACTTTTGCGTTAGCAAAGGCGTCAGCAAAGGCATTCCCCATCATCGCATTGCCTGTATCGCGTTTAGGCTTAGGCGCTCGTGCTTGGTTGGTATTATTGCTGCGAGGCTTTTGCTGTGCCGCAGCAGCTGCTTTATTGCTGGTGTCTATGTCGTCATCTAGGCGCATAGTAAAACTAATGCGTTTACGGGCAGCATCGACTTCAACCACTTTTACTTTAACAATGTCACCTGCTTTAACCACTTCGCGTGGGTCTGAAATAAACTTGTTAGTAATAGCTGAAATATGTACGAGTCCATCTTGATGAACACCCACATCAACAAATGCACCAAAATTAGCAACGTTAGAAACCACACCTTCTAAAATCATACCAGGCTTAAGGTCACTAATTTTTTCAACACCGGCTTTAAACTCCGCGGTTTTGAATTCAGGACGTGGATCGCGACCTGGTTTATCAAGCTCGCTAATAATGTCAGTCACGGTTGGTAAGCCAAATTTATCGTCAATATAGTCGTTTGCAGCGAGTTTACTTAAAAATTCACTGTTACCAATTAAGTTATTTACGTCTACCTGATTATGTTCACAAATACGCTTAACGATTGGGTATGCTTCAGGGTGAACTGATGAGTTATCTAGCGGATCGCTGCCATTATTAATGCGTAAAAACCCGGCCGCTTGTTCGAATGCTTTTGGCCCTAAGCGTTCTACTTTTTTCAATTGACTACGTTTTGTAAATGACCCATTCGTGTCACGGTAGTTTACAATGTTTTGAGCCAACGTTTTGTTTAAGCCAGAAACACGTGCAAGCAAAGGCACTGAGGCCATATTTAAATCAACCCCAACACTGTTTACACAGTCTTCTACTACAGAAATTAGGCTTTGCCCAAGTTGGCTTTGTGATACATCGTGTTGATATTGGCCTACACCGATAGACTTAGGCTCTATTTTAACTAGTTCAGCTAATGGATCTTGGAGGCGACGTGCAATAGATACTGCACCGCGTAAAGATACATCTAAATCTGGGAACTCATTAGCGGCAAATTCAGACGCAGAATACACCGAAGCGCCGGCTTCACTGACCATAATTTTATTCAGTTTAAGCTCGGCATTGGCTTTGATAAGTTCGCCAACCAGTTTATCTGATTCGCGAGAAGCAGTGCCGTTACCAATCGCAATAAGCTCAACTTTATGTTGGCGGCATAATTGCTCGAGCGTACGCAGTGATTTATCCCAATGATTTTGCGGTGCATGTGGGAAGATTGTTTGTGTAGCGAGCAGTTTTCCTGTGCTATCGACTACCGCAATTTTACAACCAGTACGCAAGCCAGGATCTAAACCAAGTGTTGTGCGAGGGCCTGCAGGCGCTGCCATTAATAAATCTTTTAAATTTTTAGCAAATACGTCAATGGCACCGGTTTCGGCTTTTTCACGCATTGCGGCTAAAAACTCGTTTTCTAAGTGTAGCCCAAGCTTAATTTTCCATGCCCACTGCACCACAGTTAATAACCATGCACTAGCAGGTTTGTTTTTAATATCTAGGCGGTAATGATCACTGATCATTTGGGCACATAACTGGGCTGGATTTTCAGCACTTGGCTCAGGGTTAATCGTTAACTGTAAAATGCCTTCATTACGTGCTCTTAGCATGGCTAATGCACGGTGCGAGGGCACTTTTTTTAACGGCTCTTGATGTTCAAAGTAGTCTCTGTATTTAGCACCTGCTTGTTCTTGCCCGTCAATTAACTTACTCTCAATCGCCCCATTTTGACTAATATGGCTTCTAAACTTAGCGAGTAATTTAGCGTCTTCAGCAAAACGCTCCATTAGAATAAATTTGGCACCATCAAGGGCTGATTTTGTATCAATAATGGCTTTATCGGCATTAATATAGTGAGCAGCTTCAGCTTCTGGGTCGAGCATTGGGTCGTTAAATAACGCATTAGCAAGAGGTTCTAAACCGGCCTCAATAGCGATTTGACCTTTAGTGCGACGCTTTGCCTTATAAGGCAAGTATAAATCTTCAAGCTCGGTTTTACTTTGCGCTGCTTTTATATCAGCTGCTAATTCCCCGGTAAGCTTATTTTGAGATTCTATCGTCGATAGAATAAAGCCACGACGCTCTTCAAGTTCACGTAAATAAGATAAACGTTGTTCTAGAAGGCGTAGTTGGGTGTCATCTAATCCACCGGTCACTTCTTTTCTGTAACGGGCAATAAAGGGGACGGTTGCGCCTTCATCAAGTAACTTTGTTGCTGCAACCACTTGTTGCTGCTGTGCATTTAGCTCAGTTGCTAAACGTGCAGAGATATCGCTCATGCAAAAACCTTTTAATACAAAAAATAAGACCAGCTAAGAAGTTAACTGATGCGTCAATGTCTTGAATAATATCACAGGGGAAGGTAATAAAAAGCTCTTAAAGCAAGCTATTTTACTTGCTTTAAGATGCCATTACTGAGGTTGGAACTATACTAATAAAAAGCTGATTTAGTGAGGGTGCTCTATACTTTCGAGTACTTCACTAAATGTGTGCGCTATTGGACTAATATGAACAGGAATTTGCAGCTTACGTGCTATATCGCGTGCTGAAATTAAACCACTTATTTCATTATTAGCCGCAGTGACTAATAAAAACATAGCGCCATGATGTTCCATAGTTTGCAGTGCATCACCAATGCATGAGTAGCTTAAGCTTTTCATACTTACACCCATTAAATTACTTAGCGGTGTCATTAAATAGCGCAAGCTAATTTCACTACGAGGCAAGCCTAAACGCTGTGCTAAAATCATGATTTTTGAGCTTTGTAAATCAGCACTCGCCACTATACCTACTAGCTTTTGCTGCTCATCAGTTACCAAAATAAAATCAGAGCGTTGAGTCGTTAACTGTTTTGACGCTTGTTCAATTGTTGTATCAAACGATGCACGCATCGGGCTTGTATCAGTAAAACTAGTCACCACTTGTGTAGCAGGTGAAGTTAAATCAATGACAGCTTCATTAGTAAATGTATTCGCAATAGTGCCATGCGAAATATCTTGGGTACGGAGTTCTTTAAAGTTAGACATAATATCCACCTAATTAGTTATAAAATTTAATAATGTTTAAAAGCAAGTTATTAAACTAAATAACGGGTGGCGCTCGCGGGTGTGCATGGCTGTAAGGTGTGACTAAAAGGCTGCTTTCATAATGAAAGTAAAACGCTAAAGGAAGTGGTTGAATTTCTCTAAGCGCAATAACACCGACATGAGAGTCTATATCGGTGTCGAGGTTTGCTTGGTCAGGAGAATCGCAAACAATAAATTCAGCAGGTGTAAAACCAGCATCAATTTGCGTATTTTTGGGTATTGCATGCAATGTCAAACTTACACTCATGAAGAGTGTAAACAATAGGGCATGTTGTAATATGCGCGCTGTAATGTTTGACATAGTGACGACCTTAATTAACTACTCTCAAATTAATACATCATAACTTGAGTTATTTTAGTTATAGCTTACTCAGATAATATAAACAATAAAAAGTTAATATGATCTGAATCAAAACTAAGCAGTTTTATTTTTGGTAGGAAATATTATTTACATACCATTGCTTAGCACCTTGAGGGGTCATGACCTCAAAATCATCGTCTACTTGTTTTTTTAATAATGCTCGCGCCATCGGTGAGTCAATAGAAATGTAATCGTTGCGATCATAAATTTCATCGGGACCGACAATTCTAAACTTCTTACACTCCCCAGCCTCGTTTTCTATTTCAACCCAAGCACCAAAAAAAACTTTGCCGTCTTGCACGGGTGAGTAATCAACAATTTTTAAATCGGGGATGCGCTTACGTAGATAGCGCACTCGGCGGTCTATTTGGCGTAATAGACGCTTGTTATACTGATAGTCTGCATTTTCAGAGCGATCACCAAGGCTTGCAGCCCAACTCACAATTTTAGTGACTTCTGGGCGTTTTACATTCCAAAGATGGTCATGTTCTTGCTGAAGTTGTAAATAACCTTCGCGAGTAATTAAGTTTGTTTTCACGCCGTGTTCTTGTTTAATTTTCATGTGTGGCACGGTATTAAAATAAAGGCAGCTTGTCGAGATAAAATAGCCACCAATTGGTTTGAAATGTTCAGTAACAATCTAAGCACTTAATTAGTTTTTTATTATTAAGTTTTTCATTTATATTAACTATTAATAAATTATAAAAATAAGCAACAGATTATGGGACAAGAGACAGTAAAAGTATTAGTGGTTGATGACGATAAACGTTTGCGCAGTTTGCTTGAGCGCTATTTAGTAGAGCAAGGATTTATTGTTAGAACAGCCGCCGATTCACAGCAAATGGATAGGCTTATTGAGCGTGAAAACTTTCACTTAATGGTGCTTGATTTAATGCTGCCTGGAGAAGACGGGCTCTCTATTTGCAGACGGTTACGTCAAAAGGAAAACCAAATCCCAATTGTGATGTTGACCGCTAAAGGTGATGAAGTAGACCGCATTATTGGTTTGGAGCTCGGTGCTGACGATTATATTCCTAAACCGTTTAATCCACGTGAGTTACTTGCCCGCATAAAAGCAATTTTACGTCGCCAATCAAAAGAAGTGCCAGGGGCGCCCTCAGCAGAAGAGAATTTAATCAAGTTTGGTAAATTTACCTTAAATTTAGCCACACGAGAAATGAGCGAAGGGGATAATACCGTATCACTCACAAGTGGTGAATTTGCCGTATTAAAAGCGTTGGTATCTCACCCTCGAGAGCCGTTAAGTCGTGATAAATTAATGAACTTGGCAAGAGGTCGTGATTACAGTGCGCTAGAGCGTAGTATTGATGTGCAAGTGTCACGCCTTCGCCGTATGATTGAAGTGGATGCGGCTAACCCGCGTTATATTCAAACTGTATGGGGATTAGGTTATGTGTTTGTTCCTGATGGTGAAAAGTAATAATTATGGGGATGTTTCCACGTAGTGCGTTTGGGCAAACTGTTTTTTTAGTGGCAGCTTTGTTGCTGATTAACCAAATTGTATCCTACGTCACAGTAAGTTTATATGTTGTTAAACCCACCATTGAGCAAGTTAATTTGATGCTCGCTAAGCAAATTAAAACTGTATTTATTGACTGGGAAGATGGGGTTGAAGTAACCGATGAAGTTTCAGAAAAGTTTTTTGAAATAACCGGTATTGAGGTGATGACTCAGCGTGAAGCGATGCGCAATGGCTTAGGGCAAAGTCGTGAGTATTCAGGGCTATCGCGAAGTATGTCAGAGCAGTTGAATGGGTTTTCTCGGGTACGCATTAGTCAAACCGATCCACTTATTTATTGGGTGGAAGCCCCGCAAGCACCGGGCTATTGGGTTAAAGTTCCCTTAACCGGATTTAAAGAAAGTAATCTTGAATTTTTAACTTTTTACTTATCCAGTATAGGCTTTTTAAGTGTATTAGGCGGGTGGCTATTTGCAAGACATTTGAACCGACCATTAAAAGCACTGCAACAAGCGGCAATAAAAGTAGGCGTTGGTGATTTTAGTACTAAGTTACAAGAACAAGGCTCAAGTGAAGTTATTGAGGTAACGCGGGCTTTTAACCAAATGTCGCGAGGTATTGCAGCCCTTGAAAATGATCGTCGATTACTCATGGCCGGTGTCTCTCACGACTTACGCACACCGCTTACCCGTATACGCTTAGCCACAGAAATGATGGTTGATGAAGATGATTATTTACGCGAAGGTATTATTTACGACATTGAAGATATGAATGGCATTATTGATCAGTTTATTGAATATTTACGCCATCATAAACGTGAAGAACAAAGCTATGAAGATATCAATGCGTTGGTAGCCGAAGTCGTACAAAGTGAATTAAAGCATCAACGTGTTATCACGTTTGAAAGCAATCCTAACCTAGGTAATATTCCCATCAGCTCAGTGGCTATTAAGCGAGTAGTGACGAATATGATCGAAAATGCACTGCGTTACTCGCAAGGGGATATTGAGGTGCAAAGTTATTTTAATAGCAATAAAAAGTACGTCATTATTGCGGTTAACGATAATGGCCCAGGTATTCCTGAGAGTGAATTAGAATCAGTGTTCGAACCATTTAAGCAAGGTGACGCTGCACGAGGCAGTGAAGGCAGTGGTTTAGGCTTAGCTATTATTAAACGCATTATAGACATGCATAATGGCAAGGTTGTGCTCTCTAATCGCCCTGAAGGTGGTTTAAGTGCGCAAATATATTTGCCAGTTAAAGTGGTTAATCAAAACTAAGTAAAGCTATCCGCCGTTATATGCGGATAGCTTTAACCATTTTATAGTGCTTTAAAACGAATGGCTGTACCACCACTGGTGGCCAATTTTAGTGTGAGTTTATCATTTGCGGTAACAGTGCGTTTTTCGATTTTTAAATCGTAAGGGTTGTTCTTCCACTCTGCCTTATCACCATCTTTGTAGATTTGCGCTTCAAACTGTTTATCTTTATCTAAGAAGTCGAGTTTAACCTCAATAGTGCGGGCGTTTTCATCAGTTACAGCGCCTAAGTACCAGTCATTACCAGTGTACTGATCGCGTTTACGTTCTTTACGTGCAAATACAATAAAGTCGCCTACTTCTCCATCAAGCGCAATACTTTGTTGCCAATCGGTCGGTACGTCTTGAATAAATTGAAAAGCATCGGGCTTAGCTAAATAATTTTTAGGTAAATCAGCCGCCATTTGAATTGGGCTGTACATTACAACATAAAGTGCTAATTGCTTTGCAAGTGTTGTTTGCGGACGGTTTGTATCGCCACCTAAGCCATTAAAACTCATGTCAAAAATACCCGGTGTAAAGTCCATTGGGCCTGCAAGCATACGCGTAAAAGCAAGCATTGGAATGTGCTCTGGTGGGTTGGGTGGCGTGCCCCATGCGTTAAATTCTTGGCCGCGAGCGCCTTCACGAGCAATCCAATTAGGGTAAGTTCGGCGAAGGCCGGTGTCTTTTATTGGCTCATGAGTATTAATACTTATTTTATGTTTTGCAGCTAGCTTAACGTTGTATAAGTACTCATTAACCATAAATTGGCCGTCATGCCACTCAAAACGGGCAATGCCGTTTTCATCAATGCGTTTAATATTGCCACCATCGGCCACATAACCGGTTTTAATTTGGCTTACATTTGATTGCTCGTAAAGCGCAAAAGCGTCTTCCATTTGATTACGATAATTTGTTACGTTACCTGAGGTTTCATGGTGGCCAATTAACTGCACCCCTTTTTGCTTACCGTAGCGGGTAAGCTCCTCAATATCAAAGTCATCATATGCTTGGGTAAAGCTAAATACATCGCCATTAAAAAACCAGTCGCCATCCCAACCGGTGTTCCAACCTTCCACTAATACACCATCAAAGCCGTATTTTGCGGCAAAGTCCATGTAGTATTTAGTATTTTTTGTGGTAGCACCGTGTTTTTCGCCACTACCCCAAGTATTCTCATTGATGTGCATGCCCCACCAAATACCTACGTATTTGCCTGGTTTAACCCAGGACACATCACCGAGCTTATTTGGCTCATTTAGATTTAAAATAATATCTGAATTAACTAAGTCTACCGCATGTTCGCCAATTTGAATGGTGCGCCAAGGCGTATTAAATGCACCGTGCTTTTTGACTGCTATACCATCTGACCATGGCGTTAAATCGGCGCTAAAAGTGCCTGGGCGACGTTGGTTAAGCACCATGCCCGCATAATCGACTAGGGCTGCTTCATGAATACTGACATGCACGCCGTTGCCATTTTTAAAAGTAAAAGGGGTGTGAGCGAGTGCAGCATCTTGTAAGGCTGTGGTGTTGTAGACATATTCGTAACGATTCCAACCGCGAGCAGGTATCCACCATGCAGTGGCTTTATCGGCACCGGCGATGGCAAACTCGGTCAGCTCTTTAGTAATTTCTGTTTTTTCAAAACCGGCTTGTTTAGGGACTTCATAGCGAAATCCCACACCGCTATCAAAGGCTTTAAATCGCACTGTGTATGTGCCACCGTGGGGTGCGGGTTTATTAAAGGTAACGGCAATTTCATTGTGCTTGTCGACAACGGTTTGACGCTCACCCCAAGGCTGTTGCCATTGGCTATCTGTTTGTGAGTGGGTTACTTCACTAATAACAAAACCTTCATCAAATGGCGCTTGGCTTTTAAATCTAAAACCTAAATGTGACTGCGCAATAACAGGTTTACCATTAAAGCTAATAGAATAGTAAGGAGATGAAGATTGATCAGATATGGTGATTTTAATTTTTTGATCAGGCGATTCCAGCATGGCTTCTTTTGCAAAAGCGCTGCTTGAAAGTAAAGCAACTAGCAGTAAAGGTAATCTCATTGTGTGTCCTTTATGTCAAATTGTAGACTATGAGCATAAAGTGAAGGTGGGGTTATTACGAGATGACTGCAAACGTATTCAATGTAATTAAACACATAAAAAAGGGCTCTAGCGAGCCCTGTTTTGTATTTATAACTTATTATTTTTTATCAAAAGCGCGTTTCATGTAATTAGGTGTTGCGAGTGCACCGTGATGAATGCCGCCATTGTAGTATTCACTATACTGTGCAATTATTGCTGCGCCGTCTTCTCTAAAGCCATTAAATGCCTCAGATTTGCGAGCTAGCGTCACTGACCATAACCCACTTGGGTAAATAGGTTGTGGGAATGGGAGTGTTTGTAAATCGTTAAAACCAACACTTAGCATAGCTTCGCGCATTTCAACCAACAGTGGCAGATGCATTAATGGCGATTCACTTTGTTGTACCAGTATTCCACCAGGGCGAAGTGCGTTTAAACAGCTAGTATAAAACGCATGGTTAAATAAACCTTCACCTGGGCCTACCGGATCAGTACCATCAACAATCACTACATCAATAGACTCACCAGCTGCTTCGCGCATGTATTTAATGCCATCGTCAAACATCACAGTAGCACGTGGGTCGTTATTTGATTCACATAACTCTGGAAAGTACTTTAACGACATTTGGGTAACCACTTCGTCAATATCGATTTGTGTAACAGTTTCTACACTTGGATGCTTGAGCACTTCACGTAATGTACCGCAATCGCCGCCACCAATAATAACTACGTTTTTTGGGTTTGGATGCGCCAGTAATGCTGGGTGGCTGATCATTTCGTGGTAAAAAAAGTTTTCACGGCTACTTACCATAGTACAACCATCAATGATCATTAAATTACCAAAGTCTGTGGTTTCAAACATTTCTACTTTTTGAAAAGGAGACTGTTTTTCATCTAACTTTTTGTTAATACGTAATGAAAATGCGCTGCCATCGCGGTCGCTAATTTCAGTAAACCACTTACTTTGATCTAAATTTGCCATAGTTGTTGTTACACTTTTGGTTGAGTATGAAAAAAAGGAGGCAATTCTGCCAGTGCTTGGCCTATTGCTCAATCAAATTTTACTCTCTTTAGCGAATAAAGTTAGTTATAAAGAGGGGAAAGTTCAATTTTTGTTAGCTTAGCAGATAGTGACGTATTAAAATGCCCCTTTACACCTAATTTAATAAAGAAGAGTTGCCATGACTTGGGGTTTAGAAACAGCACGTGCTACATACAATGTTGCTCATTGGAGCGATGGTTATTTTGATATTAACGCACAAGGTGAGTTGATAGCCTATCCGGATGGCGACCAAACAAAACCTGCCATTTCTTTAAGTCAGCTTACTGAGCAATTTAAGCAGCAAGGGTTAACATTGCCCGTACTGGTGCGCTTTACTGATATTTTAAAAAATCGTGTAGATACGCTCACCAATGCCTTTACTCAAGCGCGCACTAACCGCGAATATAACGGCAAATACACCTGTGTTTATCCTATCAAAGTAAACCAACAGCGCTCTGTTGTGAGTAAGTTATTAGCTCACCCAAGTGGCCTAGTGGGACTTGAAGCTGGTTCTAAGCCTGAACTAATGGCCATTTTAGGGGTGGCGAAAGAGCCTATTACTATTGTATGTAACGGCTACAAAGACAGCGAGTTTTTACGTTTAGCCTGTATTGGTCAAGCAATGGGACACAGCGTTAAAATTGTGGTTGAAAAACTCTCAGAGCTAACCACATTGCTTGAAGAAATTGATAATTTAGGCATTGAACCGGCTATTGGAATTCGTATTCGCTTAAATTCGGTTGGCAAAGGTAAATGGCAAAATACCGGTGGTGAAAAAGGTAAGTTTGGTTTAACCGCAGGACAAGTACTCAGTGCAGTGGAAGTACTTAAGCAACATAGCAAGTTGCATTTAATGCAAATGGTGCATTTTCATATTGGTTCTCAAATCGCCAATATTCGTGATATCCATCGTGCCTTGCGCGAATGTGCTCGCCATTTTGCTGAATTAACTCAATACGGTGTACCGCTAAATACGGTTGATGTGGGTGGCGGGCTTGGCGTTGACTACGAAGGCTCAGGCTCACGCAGTGCCTGCTCAATGAACTACACAGTCGAAGAGTACGCGCGTAATGTAGTGAATGCATTTGCCGATGTGTGCGATCAGCATAACTTAACGCACCCTGCGATTATTACCGAATCTGGCCGTGCATTAACGGCTCATCATGCAGTGTTGATCACCGATGTCATTGATGTAGAAAAAGCACCGAATCATTTAAACCCAGAACCGCCATTGGAAAACAGCGCATTAGTGCTAGATGAAATGTGGCAATGCTTACAACGTTTGAACCCACGTATGGCACTTGAAATATATCATGATGCTATGCACTTATTTAGCGAAGCACACGATCAATACGTGCATGGTTTAGTGAGCATGCTAGAGTGGGCGAAAATAGAGCAGCTTTACTTTACGATTTTACACCGAGTTCGTGCATCGTTAAGCGTTAACGCACGTGCTCATCGCGAAGTGCTGGATGATTTAAACGAAAAGCTAGCCGATAAACTGTTTGTGAATTTTTCATTGTTTCAGTCATTACCTGATGTATGGGGTATTCAGCAGTTATTTCCGGTCATGCCCATCGAAAACCTAACGCAGCCGCTTACTCAGCGCGCGATTATCCAAGACATTACTTGTGATTCTGACGGGCAAATACGTGAGTACGTTGAAGGTGCAGGTATTGAAACTAGTTTACCTATCCCTGAATATACACAAGGTCAGCAGTATCATATTGCCATGTTTATGGTGGGGGCATACCAAGAGATTTTAGGTGACTTACATAACCTATTTGGTGATACCGACTCAGTCCATGTTGAGCTTAATGAGCAAGGATATGTATTAACCAATGCCATCAAAGGTGACAGCGTTAAGGATGTATTAAAATTTGTTGATTATGATAGCGAGTTATTAGCTGATAACTTTGCCACTCAAATTAATAAACTTGATGTATCAGAACACTGTAAAGAAGGGTACCTAGCCGAGCTCAATGCAGGGCTTGAGGGCTACACCTATTTTGAAGATTAATTTAGTTGCATAGTTAAGCGCGGTCTTAGTGGCTGCGCGATGTTTAAAGGAATAGAAGTAATGTCAGTTATTCGCAGTGTATTTAGTATTTTCTTTTATACAATAAACACTCTTTTTTGGTTTGTGCCTATTTTTATTTGTGGCATCGTTAAGTTAATCCCAATCAAACCACTACAAAAATTAATGAGCTGGACGGCCAAGCAATGTGCCTCTATTTGGGTGACCTTCAACACGTTAAATCAGACGTTATTAACGCCAACTAAACTTAATGTTATTGGCCTTGAAGAGCTTAAATTAAAAGATTGGTACCTAGTCATTGCTAACCACCAAAGCTGGGTAGATATTTTAGTGTTACAGCGGGTGTTTAACCGAAAAATACCTTTTTTGAACTTCTTTTTGAAAAAAGAGCTTATTTACGTACCTGTTTTAGGTTTGTGTTGGTGGGCACTCGACTTTCCTTTTATGACCCGTACCAGTAAAAGCCAATTAAAAAAGAATCCTAAATTGCGTGGTAAAGATTTAGAAACCACCCGTAAAGCCTGTGAAAAATTTAAAGAAATGCCAGTCAGTGTGGTTAACTTTGTTGAAGGGACGCGTTTTACAGCGCAAAAGCATGCGCGTCAAAATAGCCCGTTTCCTCACTTACTTAAACCGAAAGCGGGTGGTGTGGCGTTTGTAATGCAAGCCATGGGTGAGCAAATTTCTAAAGTGGTAAATGTCACTATTCATTACCCTGAGGGCATTCCTACCTTTATGGATTTTGCAGCCGGTAAAGTAAAACACATTGATGTACATGTTGAAGTAAAAGGCGTTAGTGACGACTTAATTGGTGATTACACTAATGATCCTGACTTTAGAGTACGCTTTCAAAGTGAATTAAATCGCGTGTGGGAAGAAAAAAACCAGACGTTGGTTAATCTCAAACAAAAATAACAAAATGAGCTGACAGTTATGCTAAAAAAATGGTTACCTAATTGGTTAAATGGCTTAATTGTTGGCTGTGTTTTATTTGCTAATTTAATAATATTTGGCGCATTAGTGCTTACCCTAGGGTTAGTTAAATTAGTGCTGCCCATACCTGTAGTGAGTAAATTATTACACAGTGCGTATAAAGGGTGGTGCAAAGGTAACCGCTTAGGGCTGTGGTTAGGCTGTAATAATATTAAAGTTAATATTAGTGGGGAGGTAAACGCCAACAGTTGGTATTTGCTAATCAGTAATCATATTAGCTGGCTTGATATTGCGGTATTGAGCTCGTTGGATGCATTGCCAGCCCCTAAGTTTTTTTTAAAAGATGAGCTTAAATACGTGCCATTTATTGGCACTGGTGCGTGGGCGATGGGTATGCCCTTTATGAAACGAGTGACCAAAGCGCAATTGGCTAAAAATCCGAATTTAAAAGGCTTAGATGTCGAGCGTACTAAGCGCAGTTGCCGTAACTTTCGTCATCATCCTACAACCATAGTTAACTTTGTAGAAGGTACGCGTTTTACTGCGCAAAAGCACCAGCATCAACAAAGTCCTTTTCAGCATTTATTAAAACCTAAGGCTGGTGGAACTGCTTTTGCCTTAGAGGTTTTAAACGAGCAGTTTGACGCTATGCTTAACACCAGTTTAGTGTATAGCGGTCAGTCAGATCATGTGTGTCGTAATATTTTAAAAGGCGAGTTGGAGTCTATTCATATTACTATTGAGGTTATGCCAATAAATACACAGATGATTGGCAGTTACCAAACCGATAAGGCATTCAGGGCCCAGTTTCAGCAATACTTAAATAACTTATGGACAGTAAAAGATAAGCAATTAAGCGCTATTCATATTCAGCAAGCTAGTACTGAATTAACACCCAGTAAGGAAATTGAAATACCATGAGCAAAACACACCTACAGGAGCTAATTACTCCTTGGTTTGAAAAAGTCCCCGATGCTTTTTTTCTCAGCGCAATCACCGCCTCATCAATTGGCATTCTTTCATTATTATTTGTTTACTTATTTACTCGTCGCTTGATGTTACCGGGTATTCAAAAGGTGGTGACTAAACTCTCTCCTGAGCGTATTGGTTCATTGTCACCTATGTTAACTAAGCTGAATAAACGAATTGCTTGCTTGTTATGTTGTGTACTTTTTTTAGCCACATTTGATAGTGTTTATCCGGTTAATGCAATTGCTCAAGAGATCCTTAAAACCATTGGCCAAGCATTATTAATTATTTATATTGGTTTTATTATTAGCAGCATAGTGAGCATTGCTGGCGCTATTTATAACCAATTAGATTTTGCTCGCGAAGTACCTATTCAAGGCTTAATTCAAGTGGTTAAGCTGATCACCTTTATTGTGTGTTCAATATTAATTGTTAGTATTGTGCTTGAAAAATCGCCGACTTATATTCTCTCTGGTTTTGGTGCTATTGCCGCTGTTACTTTATTAGTATTTAAAGACACCATATTAGGTTTTGTCGCCAGCATTCAAATTGCCGCTAATCGTTTGGTGACCTATGGAGATTGGATCCAAGTAGATAACTACGGCGCCGATGGCGAAGTAATTGATTTAGGACTTAATACTGTAAAAGTGCGTAACTGGGATAACACCATAACGACCATCCCTACTTATATGCTGGTGGCCGGTTCATTTAAAAATTGGCGCGGTATGCAAGAATCTGGTGGGCGACGCATCAAGCGTTCTTTAAACATTGATATGAACAGCATCTTTTTAGTTGATGACGATTTTAAAGCGCAAATAGAAGCGGCTATACCACTGCAAGAATATATTCGACTAGGCACACTTCCCGATCCGGTGTCGAACTTAGGGCTATTTCGTCGCTATGCAGAGGGTTACTTAAAACAACACAGTAAAATCAATACCTCGCTCACACTTATGGTGCGTGAACTACAACCGCTTAATCATGGCTTACCGATTGAGTTTTACTGCTTCAGTGAAGACAAACGTTGGATATCGTACGAGCACTTACAAGCTGAAATTATGGACCATTTACTGGCCGTATTACCTGTGTTTGGGCTGCGCGCTTATCAAAGTGTCAGTGGGCAATTAAGCCCAGCTGACGGAGCCAATATGGCAGGTAAACCCAGCATTAAAGTGCCCAATAATGCTGTCCAAGGCCAACACCAATAAACAATAACAATAGCCACCAAATAGGTGGCTTTTTAATACGTAACCATGCAAACGCAGCAATCACTAATGCAATTTGCCAAATATTGCTTACGGCAGAAGTCCAAATGGGCGAATATAATGCAGCTGCCAAAAAGCCAACTACAGCAGCATTAAGCGCTGCAATTGAGCTGGCAAAGCGAGGATTACTGGCCAAGTTTATCCAGCTTTTTTGAAACGCCAGCATCAGTAAAAAACCGGGTGAAAATATCAATAATGTTGCGATTAGCGCACCCACTAATGGTTGTGCAGAGTTCAATTGTGCCCCCAAGTAGGTGGCTATAGTAAACATTGGGCCAGGAACGGCTTGGGCACTGGCGTACGCAGTTAAGAATTGATCATTACTCAGCGTTGGAACTCCCGCTTGCAAAACAGGTAATACAACGTGTCCACCACCAAATACCATGGCACCTGCTTGGTAAAAAGGCGCGAATAACGCAGCGTTTTCGCCAAGTGGGATAAAGCTGATGGCAAGTAGTAGTGCAAATAAGCCAAGAGCAATCCAATTGATGTTGGTTTTTTCTCTGCTAACATTTTCTGTAGATTTAGCTAAGTTAAGTAAAGGCCATAAAGCACCGATAATGGCAGCGGTTACTAAAATGGCGATTTGAGTGCCCAACATAGGAAATAAAATCAGTGCTAAAGTACTCATTATTGCCAGAAGTTTAAGTACCGCACTGGTGCAAAAGCTTTTCGCCATACTAAGGGTCGCATCAGCAACAATAACCACGGCAAATAGTTTCAAACCTGCAATAATAGCAAAATAAACAGCATCAAACTGATGTGCACTTATTGCAATTAGCACCATGATCAAAAACGAAGGCAGGGTAAAGCCTATAAACGCAGCGATACCACCGAGTACACCAGCACGTTCTACGCCAATAGCAAAGCTAACCTGACTTGAACCAGGGCCTGGCAGAGCTTGACTTAAGCTAATTAGCTGCGCGTAACGCGCTGTACTTAACCAGCGAAGCGAATCAACAAAGTGGTGCTTAAAGTAACCTAAATGCGCGGCAGGGCCGCCAAAGCTCATGCAGCCAAGCAAAAAGAACTGTCTAAAAATCGCAATTAACATAGTGTCCATCGCCTTTTGATAAATCATAAAATTGTCACAAACAAGTATGACATTATTATGAAACGCTATCACTACTTCCTTATTTGATAGGCAATATCAACGCTTATACATTATTCTTCATTGTTGGTTCATACATATATTTGCATAATCGCAATAATAAATTCTAAATGAATAGGAAATTACCATGATGTTAACTAAATCACTTTTAAGTGTCACTGTCGTTGCTGTATTACTTTCTGGCTGTGAAATGAATAACACAGGTAAAGGTGCCGCTATTGGTGCAGCCGCGGGTGGTATTTTAGGTAAAGCTACAGGTAATCATAAAGATAAGCGTATTTTTATTGGTGCAGCTATTGGTGCGCTAGCGGGTGCTGCTGTAGGTGATTACATGGATAAACAAGAAGCTGCTTTTCGTGATGAGTTAGCGGGTTCGGGAGTTGAAGTGGTTCGTGAAGGCGATAACTTACGCTTAGTGATGCCCTCTAATATTACGTTTGCGACTGATCAATCTTATATTTCATCGGGCTTTCATGACACTCTAAATGCGATAGCAAGTATAATGAATAAATACGAAAAAACCTACTTAAGTGTTGAAGGTCACACCGACAGTACGGGCAAAGACAGTTACAACATGACTCTTTCAGAGCAGCGTGCACAAAGTGTAAAAAACTACTTAGTGAACCAGCAAATTATGGCGGCACGAGTAAGCACGAGTGGCTATGGCGAATCACGCCCAATAGCGACTAACGACACAGCGAATGGTCGTGCGCAAAATCGCCGAGTAGAAATTCAAATTGTACCAAACACTCAAGGTTAGCTTTTGTAGTTACAAACCGCGTTTGCGCGCGGTTTGTGTACTTATTTAAAGGGCACTTTTAAATAAGTTAGTTGTCATAAGGAGTTCTTCATAGGGACATGTTTATGACAAATTGGCGTACAGCAATTATTTTATCGGTATTTTTACATGGGTTAGTTTTGTTTTTTTTAACTACCTTAAAAGCCCCTAAAATTAAACAGCCGCAATTAACGCCAATTAAAGCGTATATGGTGAATGTGCCTGCCAAAACTAAAGTAACGCAACAAGCCACTCAGCAAAGCGCTAATAAAAATGTTAATACAGAAATAACCCCAACCAAGCCTGTTAATGCAACCCAATCAAAACCACTAAATGCGACTAATAAAAAAACAAAGGAGACGACTGAGCCGGTAAGTACCACCTCCATAAACACCCACCCTGTAACCGCAACGTCTTATAAAAAGATCGACCTGAAAAAAGGGCTCAATAGTATTTTACAGCAACAAACTGGCTATTCTGATACTGCAAAGAATGACCCTCAGAAAAAGCGCATTACCGTCCCAAAAGAGCATGCAGGGAAGGTGAAGCCGCTATTAAAAATAGAGCAGCAAAATATGCAATTTACCACTTACCGACGAGGTGATAGCTGTTTTAAAAAGGTATCCGTTGGTGCTGGAGTTATGCCAAAAAATGACTTGCCAGATAGTTATATTGTTGGTGCAAAGTGCGATAAAACCAAGCTAACTGAGGCTTACGATACCGCAATGAATAAATGGCTTGATAAAAAGTAGCGACTAAATTGCAATCAATCTAGGTTAAACTGTAATTCACATAGCTTTTGATACAAAGGGTTGCTTGCCATTAATTGCTGATGAGTGCCTGTGGCTTTTATTTCGCCATTTTCCATTACCACAATCATATCGGCGTGTTTTACCGTGGCTAGTCTATGGGCAATAATCAGCGTTGTTCTATTTTGCATTAAGTGCTCAAGTGCGGCCTGAACATGATGCTCACTTTGCGCATCAAGTGCGCTGGTAGCTTCATCGAGTAGCAGTATTTCGGGATCTTTTAAAATGGCGCGGGCAAGTACAATACGCTGCTTTTGCCCACCCGAAAGCCTAACACCTTGCTCACCTAAAAAGCTGTTATAGCCTTGTGGTAACTGTTTTATAAATTCATCAGCATGTGCATGTTTGGCGGCCGCATAAACTTGCTCGTCACTGGCGCTTGGGTTGCCATAGCGAATGTTATGCATGACATCAGAGCTAAATAAAATTGGGTTTTGTGCCACCATGCCCATTTTGTTGCGTAAGGTGTTTAACGACAACTGTTTAATATCTATATTATGAAACTTAATCGCTCCGCTGGCTGGATCGTAAAAGCGCTGCAATAGTTCAAATAAGGTAGTTTTACCCGCACCGGAAGGGCCAACAATAGCCACAGTTTTACCTGTTTCAATATTTAAGCTGATATTATTTAATGCGCTTACATCTGGGCGAGAAGGGTAATTAAAACTAATACCTTCAAGTGAAATTGCACTGTTGCTGGTTGTTGCATGTAACTCATCATCTTGTGGAATTTCGGGGTTTTGTATTTTACTTTCAACGGCGAGCAGTTCGAGCAATCTTGCTGCGGCTCCTGCGGCGCGCTGTAGTTCACCATAAACCTCTGCAACGGTCGCTACCGACATGGCCACCATAATGGCATAAAACACAAAAGCACCGAGTTCACCGCCCGTCATAGTGCCTGCTAACACATCACTACCGCCTACCCAGAGCATGGCACTAATAGCACTAAAGGTAAGAAAAATAACAGCTGCAATTAAAAACGAACGTTGTTTAATTCGGCTTTTAGCCACATTAAAGGCCTTTTCGGTTTCAAGCGCAAAAGCAGATTGTTCTAGTTGTTCGTGGCTATAACTTTGTACCACTTTTATGTTTTGAATGATCTCACCCGCGTAGGTGCTTATATCGGCAATAGCATCTTGGCTAGAACTGGCGAGTTTGCGCACCTTTTTACCAAACACTATCATAGGCACCAGTACTAAAGGGACGCAGGCCACAACGACCAAGGTAAGCTTTAAATTAGTAACAAGCAGCATAATTAAACCACCGACTAACATTAGCGAGCTTCGCAGTGCCATAGAAAATGACGAGCCAATAATAGATTGTAATAATGTGGTGTCGGTGGTTAAACGCGACATCAGCTCGCCGCTACGATTTTCTTCAAAGTAACTCGGGTGCAAGGTAACAATACGATTAAACACGGCTTTTCGAATGTCGTTACTGACTCGTTCGCCAATCCACGACATTAAATAAAATCGGCTGAATGTACCCACTGCCAATAAACTGATCAAACCAATTAATACCAACACAGCTTGTTGTAATTGCGCTTGCGAGCCGGCAATAAAGCCATGATCAATCACAAATTTAACGCCTTGCCCTAGCGATAAGTTAACTCCTGCGGTGGCAAGTAACGCCACTAAAGCCCCTAAAACTACCCATTTATAAGGCTTAATAAAATTGAATATAGGGAATAAAGCGCTAAAGGCGGCTTTATCTGAAGCAGGCTTGTCTGTAGGCATAGTAGATTCTTATTGATGATTAAGGTATAGATATGGCATCAATAGATTAAAAATCAATAGTATTAAAAATCATCAATAAGGAAAAGTTATGACAACTAAACAGGTAACAGGCGAGTTTACCGTTACATTAGCGCCTATAGAGGGGTATGCACACGGGCAGCAAGGCGTTAACTTAGGTCGTATGTCGATTGATAAACAATTTACTGGTGGCCTAACCGCAACTAGCCAAGGTGAAATGCTCAGCGCCATGACCCCCACCCAAGGCAGTGCCGGTTATGTGGCTATTGAACAAGTAATAGGCGAACTTGATGGTTTGCAAGGTGGTTTTGTAATGCAGCATTTTGGCACCATGGATAAAGGCCAAGATAGCTTGATTTTAAAAGTGGTACCCGACTCAGGCACTGATGAGCTAGCAGGATTAACAGGCAGTATGAAAATACGGATTGAGCAAGGGATTCACCATTACGATTTTGAATACATGTTATAAGTTCAATAAGGATTAAAATGCAAAAAGTAATCGAATTCAGAAAGGCCCGTTTTTTGGGTGGGGTAGATATAGTCGCACTAAATGATCGCATACAGGAATTAAACCAAGACGGCTGGAAAGTAATAAACGCAGTGCCATTGACAGGCTTTTATGGGCAAGTGCATGGTTATGCATTACTTATTGAAAATGAAGAAATATAAGGGTTACTAATGGCATTATCATTATGGTTTAGCTTAGCACTGGTATGCATGATGGGCGCAATGTCGCCAGGGCCTAGTTTAGCTGTGGTATTAAAGCATAGCTTAAATGGCGGGATGAAAAATGGCATGCTGGCAGCGTTAAGCCATGGTTTTGGGGTTGGTTTATATGCAGCGGCCTCATTATTAGGATTAGGCGCATTGATGTTGCAGTTTCCTACTGTGTATCAATTTTTAGTGTACTTAGGGGCAGCCTATTTAGCGTATTTAGGTTTGAAAATACTATTTTCAAAACCTAACGACAGCGAGCTGCAAGTTCAAAAAAGTGCAGTGAGCAGTTCTAAGGCGTTACAAGATGGTTTTGCGATTGCATTTTTAAACCCTAAGTTGGCAATTTTCTTTTTGGCGCTATTTTCGCAGTTTATCGATCCAGAAAACCTTACATTAAACATCGGTATTATTATGTGCTTAACCGTTTTTGTAATAGATACTGGGTGGTATTTATTGGTGGCTTTACTCACTGATGTGTCTAAAAAGCGCTTTGGCTTTACCAAGCAAAATGTGTGGTTAGATAGACTATTAGGTATGGTATTTATTGCGCTTGCGATCAAAGTGGTAATAGGATTTTAACTATCAAAGTGATTGAATTGCGTACAGTTGGTAATTAATGTAACTTAAAATAACTATAATTTAAAAGTGATAAACCGATGTCTAATATAACTTTAAAAAGTGCCACTTTTGATAACAAAGTCAAACAGTACTGGATGTGTTTAGCTGCAATATTTAGCCTTTTTCCAGTTGTAACTATTGTGTTTTTACCCGTTGTATTGCTTTTGGTGTGGCTAGTCGCAGGGCGAGTATTAGCAGCTATGTCGGCCGATTTACTAGAGCGCAAGCTAGTGGTTAAACGTGGTATTTTGTTTAAAGAAGAAAAATCGATTCCGCTTGAAAAAATCACTGATGTGGGATTAAGTCAGGGGCCATTAATGCGACTATTTGGTTTATACCGCTTAAGCTTTGAAACTGCAGGGCAGTCTGGTCACGGTGCATTAGTATCGTTACTTGGGGTAGTTAATGCCAGTGAATTTCGTGAAGCCATTTTAACTCAAAAAGATAACCTCACTTCAGATCAGCCAGCCCAATCTAATAACGATGAACCACAAAGCCAAGTAGAGCTCATCCGCTCGCTTACCTATAGCGTAAAAAATATCGAGCAAATGCTAGTCAACTTGTTGGATGAGAGGAAGTAAGGCGCAGGTATACATTAATTTTCGGCGATCGGTTGATCGCCGAGTGATTTAATTTTTGGCCTTTAAAATGCCTGACAAACAGCTTCTGCTTTACAGGTAATAACTGTGACGTTTTCATAACCTACGCGTGTCAGTGCTTCAGCACTTAATGTTGCACGCGCACCACTAGCGCAATGTAAGTAAATAGGGCGTGCTGCGTCTTTTTCTATTTCCATTAACTTCATTTCAAGTAAGCCGCGCGGAATATTAATTGCGCCGGTAGCGGCTTTGGTTGCATGTTCAGCCGGTTCACGCACATCAATGAGTAATCCTTTGTTTTCACTGATCTCCTGTTTAGCTTGTTCGGCGTCGATACGACGTTGATTAGGCGTAATAATTTTTAGTAAATCGGGGATAGATGTAAGCATGGTGATTATTCCTTAAAGCCAAGTTTGCGTAATAGAGTGATCATTGGGCACCAGCTAGTAAAAGCTGATTGGATTAAGTTTACAGCGATAAAAGCGGTAAAGTATATCCACTTCGGATCGTGATACGTTTGCAAAAGGATTGATACAACAATCATGATGCCAGCGATAAGACGAAGTGCGTTATTGAGTTTCATAATAGTAGGTCACTTATTTGATTGAGTACAGAGCTACTATATTAGATATTATTAAATTAGTAAATTCTAATATTAGACATTTCTTATCTAGCAATTTATACTAAGTGCATATTTTAGAATAAGAGCATAGTATGAAAATTGACTTTACAGCGATGGCGACTAATGTGGATCAAGCTGAGCAGCTATTAAAAATATTAGCGAATAAAAATCGACTAATGATTTTATGCTCATTACAAGATACCGAAATGAGTGTGTCGCAGCTTAACGAAGCCGTACCGCTAGCGCAGTCTGCGTTATCACAGCACCTAGCGGCACTGCGCAAAGCCAATGTAGTGGCTACTCGCCGCGAAAGCCAAACTATTTATTACCGCGTGATTGATCAAAATGCCGTGCATTTGTTAGGCACATTATATGGACTGTTTTGCAAGGGCTAAAAGTTATGAGCATGATTGATAACGCAGTAAAAAGCAGCTTAAGTGGCCGTATTCCGGTTATTATTTTTGTGTTGTCGATTTTGTTTGGCTTATTTGCTTTACAACAAACAGCGCGAGAAGAAGAACCACAAATAGTGGTGCCTATGCTCGATATATACGTATCGGCGCCCAACGTAGAAGCTCCAGAGGTAGCCAGATTGGTTACCCAGCCACTTGAAAAGCTACTTGCCCAACTTGGCGGTGTGGAACATATTTATTCCACTACACAAACGAATGCCGCAGTGGTTACACTTCGCTTTGAGGTTGGCCATGACCGCGAACAAGCAATTTTAGATACCTATGCAAAACTAAATAGTTATCAACATACTATGGCTTCTGTTATCAAAAGTTGGCAAATACGGCCCGTTGAAGTGGATGATGTACCTATTGTTATGCTGGGGCTATACAGTAAAGACCCACAACTTTATGGTGATTACGAGTTAACCCGCTTTGCTAACGAAATAGCCAACAGTTTACAGCGTATTGAACACACCAGTGAAGTAAAAGTCATTGCTGGTCGTAAACGAACCCTCACCATTAATTTAAATGCCAGCGCATTGGCTGCCCACCAAACAACCGTAAATGACGTTTTTTATGCATTAAGCGTGTCTAATCAACTAACGCAAGTAGGCAGTGTGGTTGATGGTCAGCAGCAAATTGAATTGCAAGCAGGTGATGTTCTACGAAGTCAATCTGCTGTAGAGCAGCTGGTAGTGAATGTTGTTAATGGCAAAAGTGTTTACTTGCTTGATGTTGCAAACGTTATTGATGGCCCAAGTGAAGCTAAGCATTACCAATGGCTTGCTCAATCGGCAAACCAGCAGCATTTACCAATGGTAACACTAAGCGTTGCAAAACAAACCGGCACGAACGCTGTTGCAGTTGCCAACGATGTTCATCAAATGATGACGCAGCTAACACGCACGCTATTACCCACTGAGGTGAGCTATGCGGTATTAAGAGATTATGGCCAAACTGCCGATGAAAAAGTAAATAACCTCACTTCAAGTTTAGTCTTTGCGGTCTTTACTGTGGTGATATTTGTGGGGGTGTTTTTAGGTTGGCGTCCGGCGGTTGTGGTAGGGCTGGCTGTGCCTATTTGTTATGGCATTACACTGGCTCTGGATTTTGCATTTGGCTATACCATTAACCGAGTGACCTTATTTGCGCTTATTTTATCTTTGGGTTTACTGGTAGATGACCCAATCACAGGTATTGATAATATTAGCCGCTTTTTGAATAAAAAAGGCGATAAAAAACAGCAGATTGTTGGCGCAATGAGCGAAATTCGAAGTGCCTTACTTATGTCTACGCTCACTATTATGGTGGCGTTTATTCCACTGGCGTTTATCACCGGAATGATGGGGCCGTACATGGCACCTATGGCATTTAATGTGCCGGTTAGCGTGATGGTTTCTACCATTGTTGCATTTTTTGTAACCCCTTGGCTTGCGATGAAGTTACTCAAGCCTGATAACGAACAACCCTCCGAGCTTGCTCCTAAAGTTGGTACATATCAAAGAATATTAAGCCCATTATTGGTTTCTAAGGGGCGAGCAAAACTTGTTTTGTGGCTAACCCTAGCATTATTTATTATTAGCGCCATGTTACCCGTGATGCGTTTGGTGCCTTTAAAGCTACTCCCTTTTGATAATAAAAATGAGCTGCAAGTACTGATAGATATGCCAGAGGGGACTAATCTGGAGCGCACAGCTGCATTTACTAAACAAATCCAAACACTCACATGGCAATTAAACGAAGTAAGTGAAATAGCGGCCTATGTTGGTCAACCTTCAAGTATGGATTTTAATGGTATGGTGCGCGGTTATTATCGCCGTGAGGCAGCGAATCTCGCCGAGCTGAGGGTATTGTTAGTGGATAAGTCTGAGCGCGATCATCAATCCCATGGGGTGGTTATGCGCCTTCGCGAACAGCTCGCGATGCTAGCAACCGATGGCATTGTAATAAAAGTGGTTGAAGTACCACCAGGGCCGCCGGTACTGAGTACCTTAGTTGCTGAGGTTTACCGAGATGCTTTTGTTGATGAGCAAACACATTCTCACGCTGCCCAGCAGTTAGCTGCGCGTTTAAAACAAGAGCCTCATGTAGTTGAAGTCGATACCTCAATGGTGGCACCCTCGCCATTACAGCGCTTTGTTACCAATAAAACCAAGGCCGCACTCAGTGCGGTTTCAACTCAAAATATTGCACAAACACTCAGTATTGCCTCTCAAGGTGAAAGCGTGGGTGTACTTTATGTGAGCAATGAAACAGAGCCCGTTGATATTAAATTACAGCTACCGTACAGCGAGCGAAATCAGCTTTCGCAATTACTTGCACTTCAGGTAAGGGGCGATAGAGATTTAGCTAAAACCAGTAACGAGTTTGGTTTAAGCAGTGCGCCAAGGCCGTTAGTATCGCTTTCAGAACTCGGTGAATTTACACAACATCATGTTGCTAAAACGATTGTTCGTAAAGATCAGCGTGACGTGATTTATGTTATGGCTGAGCTTAATGGGCGCACACCAGCGGAAGTGATTGCTGATGTGAATGCTGATTTAAATGTATCAAACGATGAGTTTGTTAAAACATCGTGGGTAGGTCGTCACTTTTTTAATAATGGCGGAACAGCCCCATGGCAACTACCACAAGGAACCCATGTCAGCTTTAGCGGCGAGGGGGAATGGCGCATAACCATTGATGTATTTAGAGATATGGGCATTGCCTTTGCGTTTGCGCTCAGTGCTATATTTATAATTTTACGGGTACAAACACAGTCGGCGAGTTTATCGCTGATTATCATGTCAGCTATTCCGTTAACAGTGATAGGCATAATGCCAGGTTTTTGGCTGTTAAATCAGTTTGGTGAGCGCTCTATAGCTGGAGCCCCAGAGCCGGTATTATTTACTGCCACAGCGATGATAGGCATGATTGCCCTTGCAGGTATCGTGGTGCGTAACTCACTTATTTTGGTTGAGTTTATTAATCAAGCTCGCGGCCAAGGCATGGCAATTAAAGAGGCGCTTGTTGCAGCGGGTACGGTGCGAATGCGCCCTGTGCTCCTAACCGCAGGTACCACTTTATTAGGTAACTTAGTGATCACACTCGATCCGGTATTTAGCGGGCTCGCGATTGCGATTATTTTTGGCATTGTGGCGTCTACATTATTTTCATTATTTGTAGTACCGCTTGTTTATTATTTAGTGTTTGCAAGCACAGAGGATAAAGCGCATGCAGGGTAAATCAAAATTTATAGGCACATTGGCCGCGTTATTTGTCATTATTATGGCTGTGCTTTATATGGCGGGCAGCTTTTCTGACAAGCAAACTGCAGGCTTAAAAGAATCACAAATAACGAACTATCAAGGTGAGCGAGTAACGGTAACGCTGCAAAGTATTGCAGGCACTGAGCAGGTACCAGGTAGTGTAATAGCAAAACAAAATACGCAAATTTCATCGCATGTTATGGCACAGGTTGAGCAGTTAAAAGTACGTGCTGGCGATAAAGTCGCTAAGGGCGATTTACTTATTATGCTCAAGCAAGATGATTTTAAAGCGGCGTTAGCGCAAAGCAGCGCAAATATTAATGCGGTGCAAGCGTCGTTAACGCAAGCTAAAAAGCAACTAGCCAGAATGATTGATTTAAATGCGCAAGGATTAGTATCTGTTAGTGAATTAGATGACGCCAAAGCAAAGTTTGAAAACTTAACCGCTAATTTAGCGGTTGCTAAGCAACAGCAAACGCAAGCTCAGGTATCGCTTAATTATACGCGTATTACTGCCCCTATTTCGGGCGTGGTCGTTGAGCGCCTAACTGAACCTGGTGATACTGCAACACCCGGTAAACCGCTGATTACTTTGTATAACCCATTACAGTTACAGCTTGAATTTAATGTACGTGAACAACAAGCAGTAAAATTAAGAGTAGGGGACAGTTTAAATGTGGTATTACCTTCTCTAGATATAACAACACCCGCAACGGTGAGCGAAATTGTACCAGTGGCAGATAACGCGGCGCGCAGCTTGCTTATTCGTTTAGAAGCCGATGCGCAACTTGGTTTAATGCCAGGCCTTTATGCTCAACTACAGTTACCAATAAAAAGTACCCAAGGTGTATTAATTGATCCACGTTGGGTGCATGAGTTTGGTCAGCTCAATATGGTGTATGTACTTGAAAACGAAACGCTGGTTAAACGTTTCGTGCGTTTAGGCAGTATTATAAATAACCAGCAACACGTAATAGCAGGCCTAAAAGAGGGGGATGTACTTGCTGTTGATTACATGCCAAGTCAAAGCGATTAAATAAAACTCGCAATTTCATCAATCGACTTTTTATCTAGGGCGTGCAGCGGCACTGTTGCATGCTCATCTGGGTAACCAGTAATAAGTAACATATAAGGGCGTTCGTTGTCTTTATCACGCCCACAAATATCGGTTAGAAAACTCATCGGTTTTGGTGTGTGGGTAAGTGTTGCAAGGCCTGCGCGGTGCAAGGCTTGAATTAAAAAGCCAGTGGCAAGGCCTACCGATTCATGTACATAGTAATTGGTGTTTTTATCGTCCGTATTTACACCCCCCTTTTTTTGACTAAACACCGCGATTAACCATGGCGCGTGCTCTAAATAGAGTTTGTTAGCATCGGTGCCTAAGGGTTTTAGTGCATCTAACCATTCTTCACCCGCTCTGCCTTCATAAAAAGAGCGTTCTAATTTCTCGGCTGCTTCACGAATTTTCTTTTTAACATCACTATTATTAATTGCTACAAAATGCCAAGGCTGGTGGTTTGCGCCACTAGGCGCTGTACCTGCCGCTTTTATACAGGTTTCGATGATTTCTTTTGGCACTGGGCGGTTACTAAAGCTGCGAATACTATGACGGCGTTGACTCGTTTGTAAAAACTCATTCGCACGCTCAAGCATTTCCTCTGGCGGGTATTCTATAAAATCGGCTAATAGTTGGCTTTTATGATTTTGCATGGCTGTTCGCTTCTTATTTTTAGAGTGTTTGGTTTTTATACCGAGAGGCTCATTTCTAAGCAAGTGTTATTAGAATGAATTTCTGTTTATTTATTGTTACAAAGTTAACTTCTTGCTAACTTATGTTCCCGTTTTTAATATGGTATAAAGCAGTACAAAAATAATACTTACAATTCAAGGAAGTAAAAATGCTATCAATAACAGGGTTATCAAAAACCTACGACAACGGCGTACATGCTCTACAAGGTGTCGACTTAAATATTCCTAAAGGTATGTTTGGATTACTCGGTCCTAATGGGGCTGGTAAATCTTCATTGATGCGTACAATTGCAACGTTACAATCAGCAGATAGCGGCAGCATAAAGTTTGATGGGATTGATGTTTTAGCACAACCCAAAAGTTTACGTGAGCGTTTAGGCTATTTACCGCAAGATTTTGGTGTATATCAACGCGTAAGTGCTTATGACTTACTTGATCATATGGCTATTTTAAAAGGCTTAAACAATAAAGCTGAGCGTAAAGAGGCCGTTGAAGGGTTACTCGCGCAAACTAATTTATACGACCACAGAAAAAATGCAGTGAGTGGTTTTTCGGGGGGGATGCGTCAGCGTTTTGGTATTGCACAAGCTTTATTAGGCGATCCTGATTTACTCATTGTTGATGAACCTACGGCAGGACTGGATCCTGAAGAGCGCAATCGTTTTCATAATTTATTGGTTGGTTTAGGCGAAAGTAAAGTGGTGATTTTATCAACCCATATAGTTGAAGATGTATCTGAGCTTTGCCCAAATATGGCTGTATTAGCAAGTGGACAAATTTTGCTGGAAGGTAATCCAATCGAGCTGACTAATACGCTGCAGGGCAAAATATGGCACAAGGCGATGAGTCAGGCTGAAGCTGTCGAACTAGAACAGTCATTACCTGTGATCGCGAAGCGTTTGTTTGCCGGAAAAACATTACTCAGCGTATTTGCTGACGACGCCCCGCAAGGCTTTGAGGCAAAGCCTGCTGATTTAGAAGATGTTTATTTTTCAACATTGCATAAACATCGCAATAAAGCAGCATAAGGATACAGATTATGTTGTTTAAAATGATGCAATTTGAGCTGCGCTATTTTATGCGTCAGCCCTCTTTCTATATCACGTCACTTATTTTGTTCTTTCTCACTTTTATGGCGTCGGTGTCTGACACGGTGCAAATAGGAGGAAGCAGCAATGTGAATGTAAATTCTCCTTACGCAATTTTGCAAGTTATTGCGATTATGTCGGTGTTTGCTATTTTCTTAGTGGTCAATTTTGTCGGCAGTTCAGCTATTCGTGATGACGTGAGTAAACTCAATGAATTAGTTTTGAGTAAGCCACTAAATATCGCCCAATATAGGGCGGGCAGATTCATCGGGGCTTATTTAGTCACGCTATTGGTGTTTTCAACTACTATGTTGGGAGTGTGGATTGGCAGTGGTTTTGGTAGCCTAATTGGCTGGTTAGACAGTGAAATGTTGGGAGAGAATAAACTCAGTTACTATTTGGTACCATTCTTTTATATTGCAGCCCCTTCTTTATTTGTTGTCTCATCGCTAATTAATGTTGTCGCAATGCGTTTTCGCAGTATGGTGGCACTCTACTTGGTTGCAGTTGCGTTACTTATAAGCTACTTGGTTAGTTCAAATATATTTTCTGACATTCAATATCGCGAAATCTCAGCCTACCTAGATATGTTTGCTCTGTCAGCCGTGGGAATACAAATGGAATATTGGACAATAGCTGATCGCAACGTGATGGAAATTACGTTAACTGATCAACTATTACACAATAGGCTAATTTGGGTCGGTGTTGCTTTGGTGGCATTAGTAACCACAGCGCTCAATACATCCCATCACTTAATGCAAAAGCAAAAAGTGAAAGGCAAGGCCAATAAAGGTACCAATACTAATTCCGCAACTGCTCTTGGTTTTAATATAAAGGCAAAGGCGACAGGAAGTAATGCGTGGTCGCAGTTTTTAACGCGGACTGTTTTTGAAGTCAAACACGTTATAAAAAGCTATTCGTTTGGTATTTTGCTTATTTTATCTTTAGCGACATTAATTCCTGCGTTGGTAGGTTCAATGGGAGCATACGGAACTGATGTTTGGCCAGTTACTTTTAGAATGGTTGAGCTAATTCAAGAAAGCTTTAGCGTATTGATGATTATTGTACTGGTTTATTATTGTGGTGAACTTGTATGGCATGATCGTGAATCACGTATGGCAGACATAGTTGATGCTTACCCTGTTGCAAATTGGGTGTTCTGGGGTTCTAAATATGTAGCGCTAAGTGCTGTTTTATTATTGTTATGTGCATTTGGCTCTTTGGTGACATTGTTTTACCAAATGATTATGGGCATGGAGAACTTTGATATTGCACAATATGTAATCAGGCTTGGTTATTTATTTGTACTTATGCTTATTTTTCAAGGCGGCTTTGCTTTTTTATTACAGGTAATGAGCCCCAATAAATACGTTGGAATGGGTTTGTATGTGCTGTATTTTATCGTTACTTCGGTGGCGAGTAATTATGGCTTTGAGCATAAAATGCTTAAAATAGGTAGCACGCCAAGTGCTCCTTATTCAGACATTAATGGTTACGGCCACTTTTTAACTGCGGTGCATTGGTATAATTTATACTGGCTAGGCTTTAGTGTGATCATTGCTGCACTCAGCTATGCGCTTTGGCCTCGTGGTGCAGGGCAAGGTATAAAAACGCGCGTTAAGCTAATTGGTTATCAGCTAGGTAACTCAGGTAAAGTGATTGTAGTATGCGGTGCACTTATTTTTGTAGGCGCAGGCAGTTATATTTACTACAACACAACAGTGCTTAACCCATTTATTACTAGTGATCAGCGTGAAGACTTGAAAGAGCAATATGAACGTGAGTTTGGTCAATTTGCCGATGCGGCTGTGCCTATACCAACAGATGTTGTTGTTACTGCTGATATTTACCCTCAAGAGCGACGTATTAATGCAAGCGTAGTTATGCAAGTAGAAAATAAGTCGCAGCAATCGATTACACGAGTACTGGTGAATAAGCCTAATCATACTCACAACTGGAGTGTTGAGGTAGATGGTGCGCAACTGGGCGAGTTAAATGAGCAGTATCGTCATGCATGGTTAGAGTTTACAGAGCCAATGCAACCAAATGAAAGCCGCGAAATTGTGATGAGCGTAGAGCGCTATAGTAAAGGTTTCGTAGATAGAGGCAGTGATGAACAACTTTTATATAACGGTACATTCATAGATAACACTGCACTGTTTCCAACCTTTGGTTATTCCTTTGGTAAACAATTGCAAGATAAAAATGAGCGTCGTCAAAGAGGTTTGCCAGAGTTAAAGCGCGGTAATAAAATTGAAGAAACGCAATATCATAACCAACCTTTATTTGCGGATAATTACGTCAGTTTTGCTGCCACTATTACCACCGATGAGTCGCAAATTGCGATGGTTCCGGGTTACTTGCAATCACAAACTACTAAAGACGGCCGTACTACGTTTGTATACGAAATGGATGCACCTATGTTACATTTTTACACCTTGCTGTCTATGGAGCTTGAGGTGAAAAAAGAGCAGCACAATGGTGTAAATATTGAGGTGTATCATCACAAAGATCATGCTTGGAACGTAGATTCGATGATTCAATCTACTAAAGATTCTTTAGATTACTTTTCCAAAGAATTTAGCCCCTATCAGCATAAGCAAATGCGTATTATAGAGTATCCTCGCTATCGTGGTTTTGCGCAGAGTTTTGCTAATACAGTCCCATTCTCTGAAAATTTGGGATTTATTACCGATACGCGTGAACCTGATAACATTAACCTTCCTTACTACGTTACCGCCCATGAACTAGCACACCAGTGGTGGGCACATCAGGTGATTGGTGCGAACGTTGAGGGCTCTAATATTTTATCTGAAATGCTCTCGCAATATGCAGCAATCATGGTGATGAAAGAGAGATACGGTGAAAACAATCTTCGTAAATTCTTAAAGTATGAGCTAGATCGTTATTTGTTCGGACGAACGACTGAGCCTTATGAGGAGAGGACTCTTGCACGTACAGTAAGGCAGCAATACATCCATTATAACAAAGGGTCTGTGGTTATGATGGCCATTCATGATCTGTTAGGTGAGCAACGTTTAAATGCCGTTTTACGAGCTTTTTTGCAAGATTACCAATATGCACAAGATCGTTATCCTACCACGTTAGACTTTATTGCCTACCTAAAGCAAGGAGCGAGTGAGCAAGAGCAAGCATTCATTGAAGATCAGTTTAATGCCATTACATTATATGAGTTAAAGCTCAATGATATTGATGTTCAAGAGGCTGAATCTGTTGATGGCGAGCATACTGTTACGCTAACTATTTCTGCAGCAAAAAAACATGCAGATGGGGAAGGGAATGAAGAAGATGTGCCATTAGCTCAAATGATAGATGTCGCTTTGTTTAGCGCAGACCCTAACGAGATACATGACACAAATACTGTTATCTATATGCAAAAACATGAGATTAAAACAGGTGAAAATACCATTACATTAAAGGTAACTGAGTTACCTAAATTTGCTGGTGTTGACCCATTTATCAAATTAATAGATAAGAAAAGCGGAGATAATATCAAAGCACTATAATTACAAAAGGCCTCTTACGGGGCCTTTTCCTTATTCGCTAAATTTCCTATAAAGTCACCCGCTGTTTTTTATAACGCTTACCCTTTTCCTACTTCATGAATAAGTGTTCTAAGGCTTCATTGCTTGTGTGCTTATCACCATTTCGAATAAATAAAGTAATACTTTGTGCAATAAACTTGATGAAGATGCTTAACCTCTTTACCGATTTCGCTTGCGTGACTTGATTAGCTAAATAACACGAGTGGTGAAATGTTAAGTCGATGTGGGTAATTCATATTTTTGAACATTGAGTAGTCTTATTTTAGTTAACGTAGCGTCCACTTTAAGATAACCATTGCCTTATATACCCAAGCCACCTCAAGGTGCACGTTTCAGTTGGAATTAAAAGCGATTTAGGCCAGGCATTGATTGTAAGTAATAGTGGCTCTATTGTTAAAATCAATAACGCAGTATAAATCGCTTTTAAACCAACCCTTTGGGCGTTTCACAGGCACTTACTCTCAGTGTTGTTACTTCTTAAAAGGGACTGCCATTGTTGCAAAGTAACGCCTTGATATTTAGCCCCTGTGAAACGCTGAATTCTGCATCTTGAGGTGGTTTGGGTATAAGTACACTGTTAAAAAGTGTTGCCAGTTCTACGATTTGCCTACAAAGCTATAACCGTTTCTTACCATTTGATAGAAAACCTATGTATACAATTACAACTCTTAAATACATAAAAGGACAAACCTGATGAAGGCATTAATCACATGTTCAATAGTACTGATGCTGAGTGCATGTTCTTCGGTGACGATTCAACCACAAAAAATTGCCAAGTTAAGCGATAAACCAACATATCAAGATAGCCGCCCCTTTTTTATGTGGGGGCTCGTTGGTGAAGAGCGTGTGGATGTGAAAAAAGTATGCGGCGATCAAGCTGTAGTGCAAATGCAGTCGCAACAAACAGTGACAGATGGGGCTTTAGGGTTGGTCACATTAGGAATTTATGCGCCTCACACAGTAAAAGTATGGTGTGATGAGCAGCGAGTGGCAGGGGAGGTATTATGAAAAAATTAACGGTATTAGCAGCAAGTTTAGTGATACTCAGTGCGACTGGGTGTACCAATATTCATTTTGACAATGGCGAATACACAACGTCAGAGACTGCGAATAAAACAAAACAGTGGCATCACAATTTTGGACTCGGGTTATACGAAGGCTCCGATGCGATTAATTTATCGCAAACGTGTGCGGATGGTCAGTGGCAGAGTGTTCATACGTATAAATCATTTGTAAATGGTTTAGCTGAAATGGCCGTTAATGAAGTAGGCCCTGTTTGGTACCCTAAAACTGTCGAAGTCGACTGCGCCAAGGTACCTTACAAGGTGCAATAATTACTCGTAACGCAGTGCATCAATAGGATTTAGCCTTGCTGCTTTTATAGCGGGGGCTAATCCAAATACTATCCCAATTAACGATGTAAACCCAAACGACAGCATAATTGCCCAACCAGGTATATACGCATCAGGCATGCTCGGCACAGAGAGTGAAATAAGCGCAGCGGCGCCATAGCCAATAGCCAGACCAATTAACCCGCCAAAGAGTGATAACACCACGGCTTCAACTAAAAATTGCAGCATGATAAAACCAGGAGTCGCCCCCAGTGCTTTTAATGTGCCTATCACACGGGTGCGTTCGGTGACAGATACAAGCATAATGTTCATTACACCAATACCGCCAACAACAAGACTGATACCTACAATCCCTGCGGTAATTGCTGTAGCGCTACCTGTAAATTTATCAACGTTAGCGCGTGCTTTTTCAGCTGTTTCAAATTCAAAGTCGTTTTCTTGATTGTCTTTTAGTTTATGTAATTGGCGTAAAATGCGAGTGATTTTAGCAAGTACCAATTCTTCATCACTGTCTTCTTTGAGTCTAAACATAATTTGTACATTGCTGCTGCTACTTGGACCCTCTAATGCGCTCATGGTACTGATGGGAATATTAATATAATCGTCTTGATCGAACCCCAATAAACTACCTTGTTTTTCAGCCACGCCAATAATTCTAAACCACTCGCCGCCAAGTTTAATATATTCGCCTACAGGGTTTTTTGGCAGGTTTAGCTTTTCAATAATGGATGGACCAATAAAAGCAACTCGACGGCGCTTTTCATCATCCTCTGCGCGAATAAAGCGCCCAAGTTCTGGAAAGGTTCTATACGCTTTTTGGTAATCTTGCTCTGTACCCATTACTCGTGATGAGTGGCTTTTATTTCCATATTCAGCGCCACCAGAAAAACGCCAAGTAAACATCAGTGCAGTGAGTGTTTCAGCCTCTTTTACTCGGGCTTTTAAGACTAAAAAATCGTTGTAAGTGAGTTTAGCATTTTTGCCCACCATTTCTTGTTCAATGCTGGTAAAGGGTTTAATTGTGGTTACATCAGGTGCCATATCTGCGAGTTGATCGTTAATTTGCTTAGTAAAGCCTTGCATAACGGCTACCACTGTAATAACCGCGGCAACCCCAATTATAATCCCTAAACAAGTGAGTGCGCTTCGCATGGCATTGGCTTTAATGGCCATTAGTGCTGCTTTTGTTCCTTCCATAATTGCAATAGCAGATTTAAACATGCTGTTTGTCTCCTTCACCTTTACGCACATCGCTCACTACCTTGCCATCAACTAAGCGAATAACTCGCTGGCAATGATCTGCAATTTCTTGTTCGTGAGTTACCAAAATAATGGTGTGGCCTTCATTATGTAGCTCATCAAATAGCGCCATAATTTCAGTGGTAGTTTTGCTGTCTAGATTCCCGGTTGGTTCGTCACCGAGTAAAATATGCGGTTTAGTCACTAGCGCTCGTGCAATGGCAACACGCTGGCGTTGCCCACCAGACAACTGGCTTGATAGATGATCCACTTTATCACCGAGTCCTACACGTTTGAGTGCATCGAGGGCTTTTTGTTTACGTTGTTTTGCGGGTATAAACCTATAAACCAAAGGCTGCATCACATTTTCAAGTGCCGACGCACGCGGAAGTAAGTTAAAGCTCTGAAAAATAAAGCCAACACTTTCGTTACGCTGATGAGCGAGCTCGGTTTCTGTCATACTTTTTACAAGTTTATCTTTTAAAAAGTAATCCCCAGTAGTTGGAGTATCTAAGCAACCCAATAAGTTCATTAAAGTTGACTTACCTGAACCTGAAGGACCGATTATAGCGACATACTCGTTTTCATTAATGACCACGTTTACATCATCTAGGGCCTTAAATATTTGCTCACCCATTTTGTATTGCTTGTTAATATGCTCAAGCTTGATTACCGCCGACATTATTGCGCATCCTTGGCAGTTGTTTGCTTAACTTTTACCGTATCATTTTCTTTTAGTTTACTGATAGGACGTGCAGGGCCAATAACAATTCGCTCCCCTTTATTTAAACCTTGGGTAATTGCTTGCTCTATATCTGAAGAAATACCTACTTCTACATAGGCTTTGCTTACAGTGTTATCGTCGTTTAAACGCCATACAAACGTTTTGTCATCTTCTTTTTGTACGGCTTCGATAGGGAGCTTTAAGCCATTCACAGCAAGGCTTGTTGCGATTTCTGCACGGCAGCTCATACCTGCATATAGTTGCCTATCGGTATTATCAAGTAACACTTTCACTCGAAATGATAAACCTTGTGAACCTGCTTGGTTTTTTGCTGAGGTTCCAATGTTAATGACCTTGCCAGTGAAGGGTTGATTGGGGTACGCAGCAGCATAAATATCTGCATGCTGGTCCAATTTAATGCCAGCAATATCAGTTTCATCAACTCTGAGCTCAGCTAAAATAGCGCTTGGGTCGGCAACCAGCATTAAATCTGAGCCAATAATATTAGTGGTGCCGGCAATAACGGTTTCGCCTTCTTTAATATTTACTGAGGCGAGCAAACCACTCATTGGAGCACGAAATACACTTTTGCTAAGTCTATCTTCAGCGATTGAAAGAGAGGCTTTGGCTTGATTATAAGACTCTACTCTGGCTTCAATATCTATTTTGGCAAGGTCGCGTGCATTTTGTAAGTTCTCGTATACTTCTTGCCCTGCTAGGCCTACGTCATAAAGCTCTTTTTGACGTTTAAGCTGACGTTCAAAGTTCAAAAGGCGTGTTTTACTATGTTTTATTTCTATTTCGCTAGCTCGCAATACCGCTTTATTACGTGTTACTTCTGACTCAAAAGCAGTGGTATCTAAGCGCATTAAAATGTCGCCTTGTTTTACACTTTGCCCTTCTTCAACAAACACCTTGTCGACTCGTCCGGTTACCTCTGAACGTAACTGCACTTGAGTATTAAAGACTAAATTGCCAGAGGCCATAATGGAGTCTGCAATACTACCTTGCTCAACCTGTGCAACATTTACCTCTGGTGCTTTTTCATCGCCAGTAATTTGCTTTGATACAACAAGAGCAATAAAAGCTGCAATTGCAAGGGTAATGATAATCGCTTTTTTCATTTTTATTTCCGTATTTATGAGTAGGCAGAAAAGTTTGCCTACATTCCTTTAAGCAACAATAATAATTGTCCAGATGCTGTAAATGATAATGGTCGGTAGCGCAGCAAAAAGAAGTGCTTTATTAAAGCTGAAATTAGTCCAACACTTTAACCCAATAGCAACCAAAGCTATGCTCCAAAGACTAAAAATACTTAAACTCTCCATCATATTATAGAAGCTATCTCCAAGCTCTAATCCCAGAAATAACTGATTTATAGAGGCGTAATTGAATAAACTAATAGGTAATTCATTGTTACTGGCTGTAAGAACTAGCGCAACAACACCTAAACTTGAAATAACCATGGGCATCATGCTCCAAACACCAAAACCATACCACGCACCATAGCTATAATTAGCATCAGGGTCTTGCTTAGATATCAACATGTAATACCCAGATAGGAGTGCATTTATAAAAAGAAGGCCGAAAATACCCCCGCCAATTGCAAACCACACTTGGTTATCGAGGCTTTGCTCCATACTTTGACGGATCATTTTTTTCTCGCCGATTGTGGCATCCACACTCGCTGCAGCAACCTGCTGGTCTAAAATAAATTGTGAGTCTGCAGTGGTATAAAATGTATAAGCAGAGGCTGCAAGGGTTAGAGCGAGAAGTGCAAAAGCAAGCCAAGACCAGCCTTTAGCTTCTTTTAGCCCATTAAAAGCCTTGCTTGGGCTGATAAAAATGTCGATACAAGCAGATAGCGCGTTAGATGACTTCATGATTATTCCTTTATGATTTTCTCAATAGTGAACTATATAGTTATCAGTCATATACTAAGGTAAAAGCGAGGTAAGTTGATTTATTAATTGTAACGGTTTGTTAACAAGGTGTGGCGTGATTAGATCTAGTTAAGTTATTTAAAACGAGAAAAGGGCCTTTCGGCCCTTAGTGTTGCAGCAAGTAACACATTCTTTTTATAGGCTAAAGTCGACAGCGTAGGCTACATAAGCTTTAACATCTGAGCCGTCCATGTCGTTATCAGATAGGCCAAAGGTAAAACCATCTTTAGACACTGATACACCATAATCAATAATATTGTCATCACCGATGAAATCGCCTGAGTAATGCCCTATGTGTAGCGCCATTTCAGTGCCATTGCTACCAACAGCGAAGCTGTAATCGGCGTTTAAATACAGTGAATCACCAAAATCAGTACCATCACCACTGGCAGCAGATGTTGCAAGTACGGCTGCACCAAATGTAAAACCTTGCACACTAATGCTACCGTAAACTTCTGAAAAATCAGCATCTGCACCTGATGCCGCATCTGGGTAAGCGTAATAAATATAACCTACGTCATAACTTACGTTTTCATTAATAGCGCCGCCAAAACCGGCGTATAAATCTAGTTCGTAGGTCATTTCATCGGCCCAAGACGCATTTGACGCCCAGGTACCCGCATAAAAGCCAGATTCATTAGCGTAATCAATACCACCAGATACAGCTGCATCGCCCCCAGTTTGCTCTTGTCCGCGCCATAAGTAGTTAGAAGTAGCTGCTGCATTGGCTGTTACTTCGGCAAAGGCCGTTGTTGATGCCATTCCTGTTAATGCCAATGCACTGATGAGTATTGTTTTTTGTAGTTTTAGCATGTTTCATTTCCCATTGTATGATTTTGCACGCCAAGGTTTTTATTATAAACGACTACAACCTTTTGAATCGCGGCGTATTATTAGGTTACTGCAGGGGGAAATGCACTGTATGTGCCAGCTTCCATTTATTTAATAAAAAATAAATTTTATATTATAAAACAAAGTGTTGAAATTATGCGCAAAGACGCTTTGTGAAAAGTATGTAAGGAAAGAACACACTGCTGGTGCAAAAAAAAGCCTGGCTGCACCATTAGAGCGCTACCAGGCTACCTATATTAGGGTCTGTTAAAGCTAATTGCGTTTGATATACGTCTTATCCAAAAATGGTACGCATAAGTGTAATTGTTTCGTTTACACCACGGCCTTTTTGTACTTCGTTAATAATAGAATCACGCTTAGCACGAATATGCTCTGGGATATCATCAGCAGCAAGTGCGCGGTCTACTAATATTTCAGCCGATTCTTTTTCTCGGCGTGGCGCTTTACTGCTGCTCGAAGTACTACGTGTAGGTTTATTAAGTAGCTTAATGTAGTTAGAGTTATCTGCAGTATTCGTATCTGCATAATAAAAAAAGCAAGGTATTAGCGCTTTTATATCCACTAACTGAGTTTCTAGTTCATTACCTGCATTGGCCATTTTAAACCATGACATGGCGTGAATGCTTTGTACTACATCTTGCCAGTAACGCTCAAAGTCGCGGTTATTTAGTTTGGTGATACCTAAAGCGGAGCACAATGCATCTAGGCGACTATTGCTAATCGGTGTAAATACATCAGGGCGGCGCATTGCTAATAAACGGGTTGCAGGCGCTAGTGTTGGTTTTTCATCACTGCCATTAAATGCACTCAAGTAAGCAATTACAAATTGTTGGTAATTACTTTGCGCTACATCACCCTCAAGTGGGATATTGCTCAGGGCATCGTCAAATGCACCTGGCAAGTCAGCCAGCATCTGGTGAAAGCCTTTAGCACTTTTTGTAGAGGCAAACCATTCTACATCAAAGTTATAAGTACTCGGGTCGAGTGACGCCATGTGCTTACCGCTAAAAGCGAGTAAGTCTTCAGGGATCATATCTTTTAACGGCTTTTCACGCAGGCCTGCAATATAAGTAGTTAAACGTAGCTGCTCATCAAGTGCCACAAGTTCTTTATGTTGCTCTACAAACATACTCACTACTGGCCAAGGCGCTACCCGTAATGTTTTTAACTGTAAAAAGCTAATCGCTGAAATAAGTTGGTCGTGCAGTTTTTTTAATAATGGTAATTGTGAGGTTTCGAGTAAGTCGTAATTAATGCGGTCGCGGCTTGCACTTAATAGCTCGTAACACCAACCTAAAAAATCTTCTGGATGGTTTTCCACTTTCACGGCCATCAGGTTTAGGCTTAGCTCTGAAGATTGCTTCAGAATGTTTTGATAAATTTGACTTTCTTGTTCGCCTAATGCCATTTTTGACGGTGAAATTAGCAGTTTCTTCATGCCTTGTAGACTCTCCGGTTAGATATATTTTTTAGTCGCTACATTTTAGCTTATTTAGGCTAAATACAACAGGGGCGCGCATCATACCGAACAATTGCAGCAATGTAATCAGGGGCATGAATCTTTAAATTTATTAAAATGAGTTTTGAAAACCTGATTTTAAAAAGGGATGCCCTAATTGATATGTTTTTTATTTATTTAACAATGCTTTTAGTGTTAACTCCCGCTATGATAAGAACATTATTTGCACGTTTGAAAGGATGATCATGAAGACCTTATTTAAAATTATTGGTGTCATATTATTGCTATGCATAGCGTTAATTGTTGCTGCACCTTTTTTAATTCCTACTGATACCATTTTTAATAAAGTGTCTGAGCAGGTTGAAAAAACAACTGGGCGCACATTAACCATAAAGGGCGATAAAACCCTCAGTGTATTCCCTGCATTAAAATTAGAGCTTAATGATGTGCATTTTGCCAATATGCCTAGCGGTTCTCGCGCTGATATGGCAAGTATGCAGCAACTTGCCGTTCATATTCCTTGGCTTTCATTACTCGGTGGCGAGTTAAAGCTAGAAAAGTTTGTCATTAATGAGCCTGATATTTTGCTAGAAACCGATAAAAGCGGTAAAGCTAACTGGCAGTTATTTGATGCAGTGGCCAAGCAACCTGAGCAGCAAACTCAATCGGGTGAGGCAGTCAAACTACCTGAAAACTTTGATATTCAATTAGGTGAAGTCGCTATTTATGGCGGGTCGTTTACATATTTAGATGGTCAAACGGGTGCTAAACAACAAATTAGCGATTTAGAACTGGCTATATTACTGCCTTCACTGCGCAAACAGCTCGAAGTCAAAGGGGCTATTACTTATATGCAAGAGCGATTTGAGCTTGATGTAAAACTTGATACCCCAGCAAAAGCGATTGAAGGCGCCACATTTAATGTAAAGCAAACGCTTAACTCACGTTTAGTCGATTTAACGTTTGATGGCAGCATAGCCAAACAAGGCCAAGATATTAAAGGATTATTAGCACTTAACGGTGATTCAGTTAAAAATATTGCTAACTGGCAAGGGGTTGACTTAAACGCTAAAGACAATGCGTTTAATGCCTTTAGTATCAATACCCAAATGCACTTGCTCAGTGAGGAGTTTAACCTAACAGAATTAGTTGCAACGCTCGATGCACTCGAGATTAAAGGTAAAAGTAAGGTGAATCTAGGCAGCCGTTTAGCGGTTAATGCTGATATTGACCTAGGGATGCTTGATTTAAATCCTTACTTACCAGAAACCGTAGCTAAAAAAGAAGCCCCAGTAAAAGACGAGTCTAAGCCTGCAGAACCGATTGTATGGGATGATACTAAAATTGATTTAAGTGGCTTAGGTGCATTAGATGCAAATGTGATTGTTCGTTCAAGTGGTTTAAAAGCTAACGACATTAAACTAGGCGCTAATCAGTTTACTATGGCACTTAAAAATAGCATTGCTAAATTAAGCTTAGATAGCTTTGTCGCTTATGAAGGAACAGGTAAAGGGGTGGTTACTATCAATGCCCAAAATACCCCTTATAAAATAGCAACCAACTTCGATTTAGATAAAATAGAGGCACAGCCCTTACTTACTGATGCTGCAGGCTTTGATAAGCTAATGGGCAAGGGCTCTTTAAGTTGGAATCTAACCACGGCAGGGCAAAGCCAAAAAACATTCATTAACGCGCTTAATGGTAAGCTAGGGTTCAAGTTCGCGGATGGTGCCGTTAAGGGAGCAAACGTAGCGGAAATGGTGCGTAAGGGTAAAGAGCTAGTTAAAGGCAACTTTAATACCGTGTCTGAGGGATTAGATACAGGGTTTGAAGAATCTGAGAAAACCGATTTCTCTGCACTTTCTGGTAGTTTTAACTTTACCAATGGCGTAGGCAAAAATACTGATTTATCGTTGATCAGCCCTTTAATACGCATTTCAGGTGAAGGAGACGTTGATTTACCGCAAACTCTGGTTAATTACCGCCTAGTAACAGGCGTCGTGGACTCTATTGAAGGTCAAGGTACAACCGATGACAGTACTGGCTTTAAAGTTCCTTTACGCATAAAAGGCCCGTTTCATGACGTAAATATAAAGCTTGATGTAAGTAATGCTTTAAAAGATGAAGCTAAGCAAAAGCTTGATGATGCAAAAGACAAAGCTAAAGATAAAATTAAAGACAAATTAAAAGGTTTGTTTGGCTAATTTTAATTACTGATATAAAACAAGGCATCAACAAGATGCCTTGTTTGTTTTATAACCACCTGTAAATTAGATAAATAGCATAGAAAACCTCGTTTTAATTTAGCATCCCTATTAAATTAATTAAAAAATAACCTACCACTCCCCCCTCAATGCTGATACAATTGCCCGCCCTTAAGAGACATCTAGTATGTTTTTTGAGTGGAATTCAATCGAAATGTCTTGATTTTAAACAAATTTAAGACAAGTTGTAATTACTACACCGGAGGTCATTAACATGATCCAAATGCAAACTCAGCTGGAAGTTGCTGATAACAGCGGCGCTCGCAAAGTGCAGTGTATAAAAGTCCTTGGTGGTTCACACCGTCGCTATGCAGCGATTGGCGATATCATTAAAGTTTCTGTAAAAGAAGCGATTCCTCGCGGTAAAGTGAAGAAAGGTGATGTTAAAAACGCGGTAGTTGTGCGTACCAAAAAAGGCGTTCGTCGTCCAGACGGTTCATTGATCCGTTTCGACAGCAATGCGGCTGTTATCTTAAATGATAACTTGCAGCCTATTGGTACTCGTATTTTCGGCCCTGTGACTCGCGAACTTCGTAATGAAAAGTTCATGAAAATCGTTTCACTAGCCCCAGAAGTACTGTAAGGAGTCTATCATGGCAGCAAAAATCCGTCGTGATGACGAAGTAATCGTACTAGCAGGTAAAGACAAAGGTAAGCGCGGCAAAGTGCTTTCAGTTGTAACCGAGTCTGGTCGAGTATTTGTCGAAGGCATTAACTTAATCAAGAAACACCAAAAGCCGGTTCCACAGTTGAACCAAGCTGGCGGTATTGTTGAGAAAGAAGCGTCTATCGACGTATCAAACGTTGCGATCTACAACTCGGAAACGAGCAAAGCAGATCGTGTAGGTTTCAAGGTTGAAGATGGTAAGAAATTACGTATCTTTAAATCTACTGGTAAAACTATCTAATAGTTGGAGTAGAATGATGGCGAAACTGCATGAAGTATATAAAGACAAAGTAGTTGCTGAACTTCAAGAGAAGTTTGGTTTCAGCTCTGTCATGCAAGTCCCTCAGATCGAAAAGATCACATTAAACATGGGTGTGGGCGAAGCCTTAGCTGACAAGAAGATTTTAGATAACGCTGTTGCGGATCTAGAAGCTATCTCTGGTCAGAAACCTTTAATCACTAAAGCACGCAAATCTGTTGCTGGCTTCAAAGTGCGTGAAGGTTACCCGATTGGTTGTAAAGTAACCCTACGCGGCGAGCGTATGTGGGACTTTTTTGAGCGTTTGGTTTCAATCGCTATCCCACGTATCCGTGACTTCCGTGGTGTGAGTGCTAAGTCTTTTGATGGACGCGGTAACTACAGCATGGGCGTACGTGAACAAATCATCTTCCCAGAAATTGATTATGATAAAGTAGACCGTGTACGCGGTATGGATATCACAATCACTACATCTGCGAAATCAGATGAGGAAGGCCGTGCGTTGTTAGAAGCGTTTAACTTCCCATTCAAGAAATAAGGGTAGGGTTATGGCAAAGAATTCTATGAAAGCGCGCGAAGCAAAGCGCACTAAACTAGTTGCTCAGTACGCTGAAAAGCGTGCAGCACTAAAAGCTATCATCAGTGATGTTAATACATCTGAAGATGATCGTTGGGACGCGGTACTTAAGCTACAAGCTTTACCTCGTGATTCTAGCCCTGCACGTCAACGTAATCGTTGTAACATTACGGGCCGCCCACATGGTTTCCTTCGCAAATTCGGCATGAGCCGTATTAAAGTTCGCGAAGCAGCTATGCGCGGTGAAATTCCTGGCCTTAAAAAGGCTAGCTGGTAATAGAATCATGGGAGTAAGACTATGAGCTTGCAAGATCCTATCGCGGATTTATTTACACGAATCCGTAACGGTCAGTCAGCGAAGAAAGTATCTGTAACGATGCCTAATTCGAAACTGAAAGTAGCAGTAGCTAATGTATTAAAAAATGAAGGTTACATCGCAGACTTCTCAGTAAGTGGTGATGTAAAACCTGAGCTTTCTATCGAGTTAAAGTACTTCGAAGGCAAAGCTGTTATTGAAAATATCCAGCGTGTAAGTCGCCCTGGTCTACGTATCTATAAGAGACGTGACGAATTACCAAAGGTAATGGGTGGTTTAGGTATCGCTATCGTATCAACTTCTAAAGGCCTAATGACAGACCGCGCAGCACGTAGTGCAGGCGTTGGTGGTGAAATCATTGGTTTTGTAGCTTAATCGGAGGGGAACTATGTCTCGCATAGCAAAGGCACCAATAAACGTTCCTGCCGGTGTAGAAGTTACATTAAAAGGCCAGGAAATCACAGTTAAAGGCAAAAACGGTGAACTTACTCGTACTATCAACGATGCAGTTGAAGTACAAGTTAACGACAACGTTATTACAACTTTACCTCGTGAAGGCGTAGCCAATGCATGGGCACAAGCAGGTACTGCTCGCGCTCTAATCAACAACATGGTTGTTGGTACGCATGAAGGTTACGAGAAGAAACTTCAGTTAGTAGGTGTTGGTTACCGTGCTGCAGCTAAGGGCAAAGTTTTAGACTTAACTCTTGGTTTCTCGCACCCAGTTAATTTCGCAGTTCCTGAAGGAATTACGATTGAAACTCCAAGCCAAACAGAAGTTCTAGTTAAGGGCGTAGATAAGCAGTTAGTTGGTCAAACAGCTGCTAACATTCGTGCATACCGTAAACCTGAGCCTTATAAAGGTAAAGGTGTTCGTTATTCAGATGAGAATGTACGCCGTAAAGAGGCTAAGAAGAAGTAAGGTAAGACGATGGATAAAAAAACAGCTCGTCTACGTCGTGCTAAACGCACTCGTAGAAATTATATTGAACAAGGCACAACGCGTCTTGTTATCCACCGCACGCCACGTCACATTTACGCTCAAGTTGTAAACGCTGAGGGTAATGTACTGGCTGCTGCTTCTACTGTTGAGAAAGCTATTAGCGAAACAGTTAAAGGCACAGGCAACGTTGCAGCTGCACAAGCAGTTGGTAAAGCGGTTGCTGAACGTGCGGCTGACAAAGGCATCGAAAAGATTGCTTTTGATCGCAGTGGCTTTAAATATCACGGCCGTGTGAAGGCGCTAGCTGATGCTGCGCGTGAAGCCGGTTTGCAATTCTAGGAGTAGACAATGGCTAACGTAGAAGCAAAGCAACAACAGCCTGATTTAGCTGAAAAGCTAATCGCGGTGAACCGTGTGTCTAAAGTAGTTAAAGGTGGTCGTATCTTTAGCTTTACTGCACTAACTGTAGTTGGTGATGGCGCAGGTAAAGTAGGTTTCGGTTATGGTAAAGCACGTGAAGTTCCAGCTGCTATTCAAAAAGCAATGGAAAAAGCACGTCGTAACATGATCAACGTAGACCTAAATGGCAACACATTACAGCATCCTGTTAAAGGACGTCATGCTGGCTCACAAGTGTTTATGAAACCAGCATCTGAAGGTACTGGTATCATTGCAGGTGGTGCTATGCGTGCAGTACTTGAAGTGACTGGTGTGCAGAACGTACTTTCTAAATGTTACGGTTCTACTAACCCGATCAACGTTGTACGTGCAACGATCTCAGCTCTTGAGAACATGAATTCTCCTCAGTCGATCGCTGCAAAACGTGGTCTTCGAGTAGATGAGATTTTGGGGTAAACCATGGCTAATAAAACTGTAAAAGTAACACAAGTAAAAAGCTCTATCGGTCGTTTACCGAAGCATAAAGCTACATTACGCGGTCTTGGTTTACGTCGTATCAATCACACTGTTGAGTTAGAAGACACAGCATGTGTACGTGGTATGATTAACCAGGTTTATTACATGGTTAAGGTAGAGGGGTAATTCGATGCATTTGAATACACTTTCACCTGCTGCAGGTTCAAAAACTGCTCCAAAACGTGTTGGTCGTGGTATCGGTTCTGGTCTTGGTAAGACTGGTGGCCGTGGTCACAAAGGTCAAAAATCACGTTCTGGCGGTAAAGTACGCGTTGGTTTCGAAGGCGGTCAAATGCCTATGCAACGTCGTCTACCTAAGTTCGGTTTCACTTCTCGCAAATCATTAGTATCTGCAGAAATTAACCTATACGAAATCGCTAAAGTTGAAGGCGATGTGGTAGACCTAAGCGCGTTACAAGCAGCTGGTCTAGTTAAAAAGAACGTTCAGTTCGTTAAAGTTGTTAAATCTGGCGAAGTTTCACGCGCTGTTACCGTTAAAGGCCTTAAGGCTACTAAAGGTGCACGCGAAGCTATCGAAGCTGCCGGAGGCAAGGTAGAAGACTAAGGAAGTACTAATGGCTAAACCAGGTCAAGATACACAAAGTGCACAAGGTGGACTTTCGGAATTGAAGCGCCGATTACTCTTCGTATTGGGTGCTATCATAATTTACCGTCTAGGTTCATTTGTGCCGATCCCTGGGATTGACGCCGCTGTACTTGCCGATTTCTTCGAGCAACAAAAGGGCACCATTGTTGAAATGTTCAACATGTTTAGCGGTGGTGCGCTTGAGCGAGCTTCAGTGTTAGCACTGGGTATCATGCCGTATATCTCGGCTTCGATTATTACGCAACTATTAACGCATATGTATCCGCCGTTTATAGAGCTTAAGAAAGAAGGTGAGCAAGGGCGTAAAAAGATAAGCCAGTACACACGCTACGGCACGCTTGTGCTTGCTACTATCCAATCAATCGGTATTGCCACAAGCTTACCGGGCATGATGAACGGGTTAGTTGTTAACCCAGGTATGGGATTCTATTTCACCGCAGTGGTGAGTTTAGTAACCGGTACTATGTTCCTTATGTGGTTGGGCGAACAGATAACAGAACGTGGTATCGGTAACGGTATCTCAGTTCTAATATTTGTTGGTATTGTAGCTAACCTGCCGTCTGCTATTGGTTCGACAGCCGAAATGGCGCGCCAAGGTGATTTGAATGTTTTTGTACTGTTGATGGTTGCGGTTATAGTATTCGCTGTTACTTATCTTGTTGTATTCTTTGAACGTGGACAACGACGTATCGTTGTTAACTACGCCAAACGTCAACAAGGTCGTCAAGTATTTGCTGCTCAAAGCACGCATTTACCTCTGAAAGTAAATATGGCGGGTGTTATTCCACCAATCTTCGCTAGCAGTATAATTCTGTTCCCTGGTACAATTGCAAGCTGGTTCGGCCAGGGTGAAGGTCCGGTTGCTGATGTGCTACAAGCAATTGCTACAACGTTGACTCCAGGTCAGCCTTTGTATGCAATGGTTTTAGCTGCGGCTATCATCTTCTTCTGCTTTTTCTACACAGCGTTGGTTTTTAACCCGCGTGAAACGGCAGACAACCTGAAAAAATCTGGCGCATTTATCCCAGGTATTCGTCCAGGTGAGCAGACATCTAAATACATTGATAAAGTGATGACACGCCTGACATTGGCAGGTGCTTTGTATATAACCTTTATCTGTCTGGTGCCCGAATTCATGACTATGGCATGGCAAACGCCATTCTATTTCGGCGGTACATCAATTTTGATTATCGTTGTAGTAATCATGGACTTTATGGCACAAGTACAGACGCATCTGATGTCACATCAGTATGATTCTGTGCTGAAAAAAGCGAACCTTAAAGGCTACGGTCGATAAGGTCAGTTTACGGAGTTGAGCAATGAAAGTACGTGCTTCCGTTAAGAAAATATGCCGTAACTGTAAAGTTATTAAACGTGCTGGTGTAGTACGCGTAATTTGCAGTGAGCCTAAGCATAAGCAAAGGCAAGGCTAAGTAAACAGTCGTGCAGGCTGAGGTTTCTCGGCCTGTGTTTTTAGTTGTGATTTGGTCTTCGTTTGAGTATCCTTACGGGCTTTTCAAACAGATGATTACCAAATTCAAATATAGGAGATGTGTTAGTGGCCCGTATCGCTGGCATTAACGTCCCTGATCATAAACATGCAGTTATTGGTTTAACAGCTATTTATGGCATAGGTAAGACTCGCTCTAAGGCTATCTTAGAAGCGACTGGTATCGCCGAGACCACAAAAATCGGTGAACTTTCAGACGAAACACTTGACGTATTGCGTGAAGCAGTTGGCAAGTACACTGTAGAAGGTGACCTTCGTCGTGAAGTTACTTTGAATATCAAGCGCCTTATGGACCTTGGTTGTTTCCGTGGCCTACGTCACCGTCGCTCTTTACCACTTCGTGGTCAAAGAACAAAGACTAACGCGCGTACCCGTAAGGGTCCTCGTAAGCCTATTAAGCGATAAGGGGATAGTAAAATGGCTAAGACACCAATTCGTCGTAAAAAGGTTAAAAAGCAAGTTGCTGATGGTATGGCTCATGTTCATGCGTCTTTCAACAACACTATTGTAACAATTACCGACCGTCAAGGTAATGCACTATCATGGGCTACTGCCGGTGGTTCAGGTTTCCGTGGTTCACGTAAATCTACTCCATTTGCTGCTCAGGTTGCTGCAGAGCGTGCAGGTACTGCTGCTCAAGAATACGGTTTAAAAAATCTAGAAGTTTTCATCAAAGGTCCAGGTCCAGGTCGTGAATCTGCTGTACGTGCTTTGAATGCTGCTGGTTACCGTATCACCAACATTACTGACGTGACGCCAATACCACACAATGGTTGTCGTCCACCGAAGAAACGTCGCGTTTAACAATAGGTTAGGAGAAATAACATGGCAAGATATTTGGGCCCTAAGCTCAAGCTGAGTCGTCGTGAAGGTACTGACCTGTTCCTTAAGAGCGGCGTAAGAGCTATCGACTCTAAGTGTAAACTTGAGACTGCACCTGGTCAGCACGGCGCTCGTAAAGGACGCTTATCTGATTACGGTTTACAATTACGTGAAAAGCAAAAAGTACGTCGTATCTACGGTGTATTAGAAAAGCAATTCCGTAACTACTACAAAGAAGCTGCTCGCCTTAAAGGTAATACAGGTGAAAACTTGTTACAGCTTTTAGAGCAACGTTTAGACAATGTTGTATATCGCATGGGTTTTGCTAGCACACGCGCTGAAGCACGTCAGTTAGTAAGCCACAAAGCGATTCTAGTTAATGGTCGTGTTGTGAACATTCCTTCATACGTAATTACTCCAGAAGATACTGTTGTAATCCGTGAGAAGTCTAAGACACAAGCACGTATCATCGCTGCTCTAGAGTTGGCTGAGCAACGTGAAAAGCCGACTTGGGTTGAAGTTGACGGTAAGAAATTGGAAGGTAGCTTCAAGCGCCTACCTGAGCGTTCAGATCTGTCTGCGGACATTAATGAACAACTAATCGTCGAACTTTACTCTAAGTAAAGTTAAGAGTTAAGAGAGGATAAAATGCAGGGTTCTGTTACAGAATTTCTAAAACCAAGGTTAGTCGATATCGACGCTATAAACCCAACGCGTTCTAAAGTAGTTTTAGAACCACTCGAGCGTGGCTTTGGTCACACTTTGGGTAATGCCTTACGCCGTATACTGTTATCATCTATGCCTGGATGTGCAGTAACTGAAGTTGAAATCGACGGTGTATTGCATGAGTACAGCGCGAAAGAAGGCGTACAAGAAGACATCATTGAAATACTACTAAACCTTAAAGGTCTAGCGGTAACGTTAGAAGGCAAAGATGAAGTTTTTCTGACCCTGACTAAATCTGGTGTAGGCCCTGTGACTGCGGCAGATATTCAGCACGATGGCGATGTAACAATTGCTAACCCAGATCATGTTATTTGTAATTTAACTACAAATAACAGCGAGATCAGCATGCGTATTCGTGTTGAGCGTGGTCGTGGTTATGTGCCGGCATCTAGTCGTTTATCCTCTGATGACGATGAGCGTCCAATTGGTCGATTGCTGCTTGATGCATCATTCAGCCCAGTTGAACGTATTGCGTACTCGGTTGAATCAGCCCGTGTTGAGCAACGTACAGACTTAGACAAGTTAATCATTGATATGGAAACAAACGGCACTTTAGATCCTGAAGAAGCGATCCGCCGTGCGTCTACTATCTTAGCTGAGCAACTAGATGCATTCGTAGATTTACGCGATGTAACTGAGCCAGAAGAGAAAGAAGAGAAGCCAGAATTCGATCCTATTCTACTTCGTCCAGTTGATGATCTTGAACTAACAGTACGTTCAGCAAACTGTTTGAAAGCCGAGCAAATTCAATATATCGGTGATTTAGTTCAGCGCACTGAAGTTGAGCTTCTTAAAACGCCTAATTTAGGTAAGAAGTCTCTAACTGAAATAAAAGACGTGCTAGCTTCACGTGGTCTTTCTCTAGGTATGCGCCTAGAAAATTGGCCGCCTGCAAGCCTAGCTGAATAATCTAAATCACTATATTAGTTTAGTTAGAAGGATAGGGTCATGCGCCATCGTAAGAGTGGTCGTCAATTAAACCGTAACAGTAGCCATCGTAAAGCGATGTTCAGCAATATGGCAGGTTCTTTGGTGAAACATGAAATCATCAAAACTA